>NZ_QTUA01000001.1:2116619-2822159 GCF_003386865.1 Calidifontibacter indicus
CCTGCCCGAGATCTCGATGATGCTCACCACCGACCTGGCGGTGTTCGACCACGCCGACAACTCGCTGCTGTTGGTCGCGAACGCAATCAACCACGACAACACCCCGGAGCGGGTCGACGACGCGTACACCGACGCGGTGCGCCGCCTCGACGTCATGACGCAGGCGCTGATGCAGCCCGCCGCGAGCACCGTGTCGGTGCCGCGTCCGGCGCGGCTCGAACCCGACAGCAGCCACGACCAGCAGCAGTTCCACGACATGGTCGACGCCTGCAAGGAGGCGATCCGGGCCGGCGAGGCGTTCCAGATCGTGGTGTCGCAGCGGTTCAGCGTGCCGTGCGAAGCCGACGCCCTCGACGTCTACCGGGCGCTGCGGGCCAGCAACCCCAGCCCGTACATGTACCTGCTGCGCGTCCCGTTGCCGGACGGCGGCTCCTACGAGATCGTCGGGTCGAGCCCCGAGGCGTTGGTGAAGGTGACCGACGGCGAGGTGATCACCCACCCGATCGCCGGATCGCGTCCGCGCGGCAAGACGCCCGAGCACGACGAGGCGCTGCGGGAGGAACTCCTGGCCGATCCGAAGGAGCGGGCCGAGCACCTCATGCTGGTCGACCTGTCGCGTAACGACCTGCAGCGCGTGTGCGTGGCCGGCACGGTCGACACGGTGGAATTCATGAACGTGCGCCGGTACAGCCACATCATGCACCTGGAGTCGACGGTCGTCGGCCGGCTGAAGGACGACTTCACGGCGTACGACGCGCTCGTGGCCACCTTCCCGGCCGGCACGCTGTCGGGCGCGCCCAAGCCGCGGGCGATGGCGATCATCGACGAACTCGAAGGCCTGCGCCGCGGCGTCTACGGGGGAGTCGTCGGGTATCTCGACTTCGCCGGCGACCTCGACATGGCGATCGCGATCCGCACCGCGGTGCTGCGCGACGGACGCGCCCATGTGCAGGCGGGCGCGGGCATCGTCGCCGACTCGGTGGCCGAGAGCGAATACCAGGAGACGATCAACAAGGCGGCCGCCGCATTGCGCGCGGTCGCCGTGGCGGCCGGCATGCGCGCCCCGGAGGTGGGTCGATGACCAAACGCAACGTTCTCACCAGCGCGTTCGTCCTCGCGGTCGTCGCCCTGGGGCTGACGACCCGCCCGTGGGTGAGCGGCACCGTCGTCGACACCATCACCGGCACCACGAAGGCCACCGTGAAGGGCAGCACCGCCGCACCGACGGCGTTCGCCGGGGCGCTCGTGGCGCTCGCCGCGGTGATCGCGCTGCTCAGTGCGCGTCGGGTCGGGCGCTCGATCGCAGGGGTCGCGCTCGCGTTGGCCGGCGCCCTCACCGCGTACGGCGCGGCCCGGTCGGCGTTCAGCGCGAAGAGCGTGCTGGAGAACTGGGTCGACGGGTCGAGCGGACACGCCGACGCGAAAGTCACCGCGTCGGCCGCGACCGGCTGGGTGTGGCCCACGCTGGCGTGCGGAATTCTGCTGGTGCTGCTCGGCGTCATCGCGCTGATCGAAGGTCGCCGCTGGAGCGGCCTGGGGGAGAAGTACGACGCGCCCACGGCCCCCAAGGAGTCGGATTGGGACCAGTTGTCGGCCGGTAAAGACCCGACTGCAGCAGACGGCGCCCGAGACTGACAGAATGGACGGCGAACGCCGGTCACCGGGCAGCCACCCGATGATGCAGCGTCGACACGAGCGAGAAACTGCCGCGACGGCACCCGCCCATCCCGGCGGCACGAACAAGGAGTTGGACCCATGGCTGCGGAACACCACAACCCCGAAGGCAAGAGCGTCGCGTCCTGGACCGCGGTCGCCATCGAGATGCTTGCCGCCGTGCTCATCGGTGCTGGAATCATGTTCAACACGCACGTTCTCGCCTGGATCGGTGCCGTGCTCGTCGTCGTCGGCATGATCGCCGGTTACGGTCTGACCGCCGCCGGTTTCGGTTCCGAGCCGCAAAAGGCACCCGAGGCGCTCGAGCCGGTCGACTCGCAGCTGGAGCGCTGAGTCCGAAGCAGTGGCAACAGTTCTCGACGACATCATGGTCGGGGTCCGCGCGGACCTCGAGACCCGGATGCGGCAGGTCGACACCGTCGGCGTCATCGAACGCGCCGCCGCAGCGCCCGCCGCACTCGACGCGATGGCGATGTTCGCCGCGCCCGGCCCGGTGAAGATCATCAGCGAGGTGAAGCGCAAGAGCCCGAGCAAGGGCGCGCTCGCCGACATCCCCGACCCGGCCGAGCTCGCCGGCGCCTATGAGACCGGCGGGGCGACCGCGATCTCGGTGCTCACCGAGCAGCGCCGTTTCGGCGGGTCGCTCGCCGACCTCGACGCCGTCCGTTCGCAGGTGCGAATTCCGGTGCTGCGCAAGGACTTCATGGTCAGCGAGTACCAGTTGTTCGAGGCTCGTGCGCACGGCGCCGACATCATCCTGCTCATCGTGGCAGCGCTCGACAACCGGCAGTTGCGTGATCTCTACCAGTTGGCCGGCGACCTCGGCATGACGGCGCTGGTCGAGGTGCACGACGAGAGCGAGACCGAGCGCGCCGTCGACCTCGGCGCCCGGCTGATCGGGGTCAACGCCCGCAACCTGAAGACCCTCGAGGTGCACCGCGAGATGTTCGGCCGGCTCGCCCACCTCATCCCCGACGACCGCGTGAAAGTGGCCGAGTCGGGCATCCGCGGGCCTCAGGACATTGCCGACTATGTCGCCCAAGGCGCCGACGCGGCGCTCGTGGGTGAAGCACTGGTCACCGGTGGTGACCCGTCCGCCGCCGTTGCGGCGATGATCGAGGCGGGCGCGCGCGTCCGCGGAGGAGCCGCGTGAACCAGCAGTCCCAGCAGTCCCACCACTCGGCAGGTCGACCCGGCATCGGCCGGTTCGGAGCGTTCGGCGGACGCTATGTGCCCGAGGCGCTCGTCGCCGCCCTGGAGGAGCTCGACGAGCACCGGCTCAAGGCCGCGCACGATCCGGAGTTCATCGGCGAACTGGCGCAGTTGCACAAGAGCTACACGGGTCGCCCGAGCATCATCACCGAGGTGCCGCGGTTCGCCGAGCACTGCGGCGGCGCGCAGGTCGTGCTGAAGCGCGAAGACCTCAACCACACCGGGTCGCACAAGATCAACAACGTGCTCGGCCAGACGCTGCTGACCAAGCGGATGGGCAAGCGGCGGGTCATCGCCGAGACCGGCGCCGGTCAGCACGGCGTCGCCACCGCGACGGCTGCCGCGCTGATGGGTTTGGAGTGCACGGTCTACATGGGCCGCGTCGACACCGAGCGCCAGGCGCTGAACGTCGCCCGGATGAAGCTGCTCGGCGCCGAGGTGATCCCGGTCGATCACGGATCGCGCACGCTCAAGGACGCCGTCAACGAGGCGTTCCGCGACTGGGTGACCAATGTCGACCACACCCACTACGTGCTGGGCACCGTCACCGGTCCCTACCCGTTCCCGGAGCTCGTGCGTGACTTCCACCGCATCATCGGTGTCGAGGCGCGCCAGCAGGTGCTCGACGAGTTCGGCAGGCTGCCCGACGCCGTCTGCGCGTGCGTCGGCGGCGGCTCGAACGCGATGGGCATCTTCCACCGGTTCATCGACGACGCCGGGGTGCGCCTCGTCGGTTTCGAGGGCGGGGGAGAAGGCGCCGATTCCGGACGCCACGCGGCCCGGTTCACCGGTCAGGCGACCCCGGGTGTGCTGCACGGCGCGTACACCTACCTGCTCCAGGACGACGAGGGGCAGACCATCGAATCCCATTCGGTCTCAGCCGGATTGGACTACCCGAGTGTCGGGCCGGAGCACGCCTACCTGCGTGACAGCGGTCGCGCCGAGTACTACCCGGTCACCGACGACGAGGCGATGGAGGCGTTCCGGCTGCTCGCGCAGACCGAAGGCATCCTGCCCGCGATCGAGAGTGCACACGCGCTCGCCGGTGCGATGAAGATCGGCCGCGAGGTCGGCCCCGGCGGCCTGGTGCTGGTCAGCCTGTCCGGTCGCGGCGACAAGGACGTGCACACCGCCGGACGCTGGTTCGGGCTGTTGGACGACGAAGGGAACCTCACCGAATGACCGCGCTCGCGCAGCGGCTCGCCGCGATCAAGGCGGACGACCGTGCAGCACTGGTCGGCTACCTGCCCGTCGGGTTCCCCAGCGTCGATGAGTCCATCGAGGCGATGGTCGCGATGGTCGACGCCGGAGTCGACATCGTCGAGATCGGTTTTCCCTACACCGACCCGCTGATGGACGGACCCGTCATCCAGACCGCGACGACGCGCGCACTGGCGAACGGCGTGGACATCGGCGACGTGTTCAAGGCCGTCAAGGCCGTTACTGACGCCGGCGCCGCCGCCGTCGTGATGATCTATTGGAACCTCGTGCTGCGCTACGGGGTCGACGAGTTCGCCCGCGATCTGGTTGCCGCCGGCGGGTCCGGTCTGGTCACGCCCGACCTGGTGCCCGACGAAGCCGACGAGTGGATCGCAGCCGCGGCGAAGCACGACCTCGACAAGGTGTTCCTCGTCGCGCCGAGTTCGACGCTCGACCGCATCGAGTACGTCACCTCGCAGTCGAGCGGCTTCGTCTACGCCACCGCAGTCATGGGCGTGACCGGTGCCCGCAGCGCCGTCGGCGCCGACGCACAGTCGCTGGTGGAGCGCGTCCGCAGCTTCACCGATCTGCCGGTGGGCGTCGGCATCGGCGTCTCCACCGGCGAGCAGGCGGCCCAGGTCGCCGGGTTCGCCGACGCGGTGATCGTCGGGTCTGCGCTGGTGCGCACCCTGGTCGACAACGACGACCAGTCGGTGCGGCTCGAGCAGTTGCGCGGCCTCACCCGCTCACTGGCCGAGGGCGTGCGCTCCGGCCGGGCGGACCGCAACTGATGCAGGCATACATCCCCAGCCCCACGACGGGCGTGCTGTGGCTCGGCCCGATCCCGATCCGCGGCTACGCGATGTGCATCCTCGCC
Source organism: Calidifontibacter indicus (assembly GCF_003386865.1). NCBI lineage: Bacteria > Bacillati > Actinomycetota > Actinomycetes > Micrococcales > Dermacoccaceae > Calidifontibacter > Calidifontibacter indicus. Next base: position 2,121,583 of record NZ_QTUA01000001.1, read on the forward strand.
GGCATCGTCGCGGCGATCTGGATCTGCGGGCGGCGACTGCGCGATCGCGGCTACGACTCCGAGGACGCGCTCAACGTCGCCTGGTGGGCGGTGCCGTTCGGCATCGTCGGCGGACGGTTGTATCACGTCATCAGTTCGCCGCAGGCGTACTTCGGCGAGGGTGGCCGACCGCTCGACGCCTTCAAGATCTGGCAAGGCGGCCTCGGCATCTGGGGCGCGGTCGCCCTCGGTGCACTCGGCGCCTGGATCGGCTGCCGCAAGCACGGCCTTCGGTTCCTCGACTACGCCGACGCGGCCGCTCCCGGAATCATCCTGGCCCAGGCGATGGGGCGCTGGGGCAACTGGTTCAACAACGAGCTGTACGGCGAGAAGACCGACGTGCCGTGGGCTTTGCAGATCCACCAGTGGGACGAATCGGCCGGCCACGCCGTGCGCGATGCCTCTGGCAATGCCGTCGTGCTCGGGTATTACCACCCGACGTTCCTCTACGAGTCGATCTGGTGTCTGCTCGTCGCCGCGATCATCGTGTACGTCGACCGGCGGTTCAACCTGCGCCGCGGTCGAAGCTTCGCGCTCTACGTGATGCTGTACCCGGTCGGACGCATCGTCTTCGAGTTGATGCGCACCGACCCGGCCAACCACTTCCTCGGCCTGCGGCTCAACGTGTGGACGTCGTTGGTCGTGTTCGTGCTCGGTGCAGTCCTGTGGTGGTTGTTCCGTGCGAACCCGGTGACGTTGGCGGAGTCGTCAGAGGCCGGCGACTCGGGTGACGCCTCGGCTGATGACCCGGACGAGGCTTCCGACGGCAGCGACGTCGAGGACGCCGAGTCGGAGGGGTCGGAGGGGTCGGCTGCGTCGATGGGCGAGTCCGAGTCGGCTGGGTCGACGGGGGAGTCCGAGTCGGCGGCGGAAGATGACGTCCGCTCGGCGAGCGAATCGAACGACTGACCGTTGGCGTTGCCGGCTAGGTGATCGCCGTCGCCCGGGCCGCCTCTTCGCCTATGGGTCGGTGAGGTCGTGCCAGGTTTCGGTGAGTCCTGGGGTGGTGCGGTAGGTGTGGCCGGTGGGTGAGGTCCACTCGACGATCCCGTTGGTGTGTAACCGGATCCGCCACTGGGTTTGCTTCATCCGGTGATGTCTGCGGCACAGGCATTCGAGGTTGACCGTTGCGGTGGGCCCCTGGGGCCATTCGACGGCGTGGTCGAGGTCGACGTTCTTGATCGCGGGCCGGTCGCAGCCCGGTGCCCGACACCGTTGATCCCTCGACTTCACATACCTGGCCATCGTGGGTGGTGGCCGGTAACTGTCGCTGGCCATCGTGTTGGCGGTGGGTTCGCCGGTGACGGGGTCGAACTCGAAGCTGCTGACGGTGATTTTGTCGGCGAACCGGGCGAGGTCGGTCAGGCTGTCGGCGTCGATCGCACCGGCGCGGGCGTGGACGCTCGTCGCGCCCCGTTCACGCATGCCGGAGACGAAGACCCGGCCGTCACTGTCTCGACCAGCACTGTCTCGACCAGCACTGTCTCGACCACTGGTGCTGCATCCACCGTTGGTCTTGCCACCACCGAAGGCTGCCGGTGACTTGGGCTCGCTGATCGGCTCGAGGTCCGACCCAATGTCCGGTTGTTCCGTCTCGGCCGGGATGGTTTCGACTGGTCCGCCTTCGCCGGGCGGCTCAACCGGCGAGGTAACAGGTGGCTCAGCCGGCGGCGAGGTGGGTGGCCCAGTGTCGGGACCAGGGGCGCCCGCCGGCATGCCACCAGAAGCGTCACCCTCACCACTTTCGTCGCCACGGCCACCGTCGTCAGCACGGTCGCCGCCGTCGGTGCTCTTCGTGTCGTCGGCACGGCCACTGTCGTCGTCACGGTCACTCTCATCAGCGCGATCGCCGTCGTCGTTGCTGTTGTTGCTGTCTTTGCCAGCAGTCCCGGTTGCCCCGGTGGCCCCGGCAGCGGTCGGTGCCTGGTTAGCCGGCTTTGTCCAGGTCTTCCCGGCCGTGCCGAAGGTCGGGGTGAGCACCTGGATGTCGAGGTTCAGGGTCACATTCCGCATCGCGAGGTCGAAGAACGCATCCACCCGGTACTCGCCCAGGGATTTGTCGGACTCGTCGCCGTGTTTCATCGCGAACGCCAACTGATCGATCGCGTCCTTCACCGCGGTGATCTGCCCGTTGTCCCCAATGATCGTCAGCATCGACAACCCCGGTGTCGGGTGCGGATCCTGGAACACCCCGCACTGCTGCGCCCTCGTCTTCCGTGCCGTCTCTCGAGCGGCGGAGGGTTGATGCTTCCCCACCAACGTCCGGCACGATTTGCGTGCCTGACCCCTGGTTGTCTGGTGGACTCCCCGGCCGAGGATCTCCGCTTCAACGGTTTCGCACACATCAGGGGAGGCGTCCTGCAACTCCGTCGCAATATCCGCGGCTGTGTCGAGGTTCGCGCGGCCCGCGGCGACTTCCCGCAGCAGGTTCGGGGTGCGGGTCACCATCCGGGCGGAGCGTTGCACTAACCCGATCCCGGCCTGGATCCCCAACCCCAACTCCGCAGCAACGGTGTCGGCGGAGTACATGCTGGTGAACCCCTGGTCGTGCCGCACCCATGGCGTCTTCCTCGTGCCCTGCGGCCCGTCGGGGTGCTCCCACCGCGCGAACTGCGCGATCGAGCGAGCCCGCACCGCTTCCATCGACTGTGCTGCTTGATGCGCGGCCCGGGTCGCGTCCTCGAACAGCGTCATCCGATCGAACACCCGAGACTCGGCCACCAACACCTCATCCAGACCCGCATCCAGACCCGCGAAGGCTTCGTCGTCGGCCCGGCCGGCTGGCCCCTCGGCGGCCACCACAGCAGGCGCGGCTGATCCGACTGCCCCAAGTGTTCCTGCCGGGGCCGTCGTTTCGGGGAACAGGTCCCACCCGAGGAGCGCGTCGGGTTCGTCGACGGCGAAGGGGTCGTCCTGCCCGAGCAACTCGTAGGCGTGCGCGCTGAGGATCTTGGAGATGATCAGCATGATCGTCACCGGGTTCGCACCCGGCACCAAATGAGGGTGGGACGCCAACTCGATCGCGGCGTCCAACCCGTCTTCGAAGATCACAGATTCAAGCAACTCGGCCGGTTCGATACCGCCCGGTCGAGCCTCGAAATCTGGTGTCCCCTCCATGCACTTATCATACACGTGTTCGAACTCGCTGGGCAGGGTTTCAACAGGCGAATTTGATTGATTTCTCAAGGGTTTTCGCGGATCTCGACTCGACCTCCGCCACCGCTCCGGCACGATCGCAACCCCGGCGAAGGTTTGCAGAATCGCGCGCTTGCGTCGCGTGTCCTGCAAACCTTCGCGGGGTGTGCCCACGGCAAGCAGGCTCAGTGCGCGGCCGTGGGAGTGGCTCGACCAGCGGGGTGCCGGCGGCTTCGGCCGAAGTGCCGCGGCCGGAAGGAGCGCGGTGCTAACTTCGGCGTCATCGGGGCGCCGCCCCCGCGCGGCGATCGGCGGAGAATCCATGAGCGCCACGAGGCTGAGCACTGCGCCGCCCACCGCGTCTCGGCGCGCACGCGGCCGGCTCGCACTTGCCCTCGCACTCGGCTCGGCACTGTTGCTGCTCGCTCTGGTCGCGGGTCGGGTCGTCTGGTTCCGGCACGAGTACGGCTCGTGGAATCCGTTCGACTACCCGGGCCGCCTGACCGTGCACGGGCGCACCTACTACCCGTCGACCGGCGGTCCGACCACCGTGCCGCCCGGGCCGATCATGACAGCGGCCCAGGTCGGCGAGATCGCACCGGGTGCGCTGGTGAAGGTCGGCAGTGTCGGGCCGATTCCGTTCAGTTCGATCGGGCGCCACGACGTCTACGCCAACTCCTCCGGCTGCGCCATGGCGGCACTGCTGAAACTCGGGCCCGATCGCTACGGTCTGTACGGCCTCTCCGGATCCTGCTGACCAGATCCGACAGGCCCGAGGCACTCCGCAGGTGCCTGGCGCCCAGAATCGCCGCGCCGTGGGCCCTTGGAGACGTCCAGAATGTGGGACAAGGGAGTCCCATTGCATGGAACGTCAAGCCCTGTCGGTAGTGTTGTTCCTCGCATGTCCGGCCAACGTCGTCCGCCATGCTCTTTGCAGACAACGGTGGCTCGATTCGTCGCGGCCACCAGGACGACAGGATGGTGATCGGACCTATGGGTCAGACCTCGTTCTCCGCGGTTCCGAAGGCGCAGGGCCTCTACAACCCCGTGGCCGAGAAGGACGCGTGTGGTGTCGCGATGGTTGCGACCATGCGCGGCTGGGCAGGGCACGACATCGTGCAGCTCGGACTCACCGCGCTGATGAACCTCGAGCACCGCGGAGCCACCGGTGCCGACCCGACCGTCGGCGACGGCGCCGGCATCCTCACCCAGATCCCGGACGAGTTCCTGCGTTCGGTGTGTGATTTCGAACTGCCCGGCAAGGGCGAATACGCGATCGGTATCGCGTTCATGCCGCAGGACCCCGACGCCCAGTGGCACATCGGTGAGCGCATCGCCGAGATCGCCGGCGAGGAGAACCTGCGGGTGCTCGGCTGGCGCGACGTGCCGACCGTCGACTCGATGATCGGTCAGGCCGCCCGCGATGTGATGCCGGTGTTCCGCCAGGTCGCGTTGGCCGGTGGCGACGGCGAGGTCAGCGGACTCGACCTGGAGCGCCGCGCGTTCGCACTGCGCAAGCGCATCGAGCGCGAAACCGAGGTCTACTTCCCGTCGCTGTCGAGCCGCACCATCACGTACAAGGGCATGCTCACCACCGAGCAGTTGGGGCAGTTCTACCCCGACCTGTCCGACGAGCGGTTCTCCTCCGAGCTGGCCCTGGTGCACTCGCGCTTCTCGACCAACACCTTCCCGGCGTGGCCGCTGGCGCACCCGTACCGCCTCATCGCGCACAACGGTGAGATCAACACCGTCCGCGGCAACCGCAACTGGATGCACGCGCGCGAATCCACCCTGCGCAGTGAGCTTTTCGGCGACGACATGAAGCGCCTGTTCCCGATCTGTGCAGCTGAGGTGTCCGACTCCGCGTCGTTCGACGAGGTGCTCGAGCTGCTCCACCTCGGCGGACGCAGCCTGCCGCACGCGGTGCTGATGATGATTCCGGAGGCGTGGGAGAACCACGCCACGATGGACCCCGAGCGCCGCGCGTTCTACGAGTACCACTCGGCTCTCATGGAGCCGTGGGACGGCCCGGCGTGCGTCGCGTTCACCGACGGCACCCTCGTCGGCGCGGTGCTCGACCGCAACGGCCTGCGCCCGGGCCGCTACTCGGTCACCGACGACGGTCTCGTCGTGCTGGCTTCCGAGGCCGGCGTGCTCGACCTCGACCCCGCCAAGGTGGTGCGCAAGGGTCGCCTCCAGCCGGGCAAGATGTTCCTGGTCGACACCGCTGCCGGACGCCTCGTCGGCGACGAAGAGGTCAAGCAGCAACTGGCCCAGGAGCACCCCTATCAGGAGTGGCTGCACGGCGGCCTCATCCACTTCGACGACCTTCCCGAGCGCGAACACGTCTGGCACTCACCGAAATCGGTGCTACGTCGTCAGCAGACCTTCGGCTACACCAACGAGGAGATCCGCATCCTGCTGCGCCCGATGGCGGCCGGCAAGGGCGAGGCCCTCGGGTCGATGGGCACCGACACCCCGATCGCGGTGTTGTCCGACCGTCCGCGGTTGATCTTCGACTACTTCGTGCAGCTGTTCGCGCAGGTGACCAACCCGCCGCTCGACGCGATGCGCGAGGAGCTCGTCACCTCACTCGGCGGCTTCATGGGCCCGGAGGGCAACTTGCTCGAAGCGCTGCCGCAGCACGCCCGTCAGGTCGAACTGCCGTTCCCGGTGATCGACAACGACCAGCTCGCGAAGATCCGCCACATCAACGCCGAGGGCGCGTTCCCAGGCTTCGCGACGTATGTCGTGCGCGGCACCTTCGACGTGCAGGGCGGCGTGACCGCGCTGCGCGCGCGGCTGCGCGGCATCTGCACCGAGGTCAGCGAGGCGATCGCCGACGGTTACCGCTTCATCATCCTGTCCGACCGTGACAGCAACGCCGACTTCGCACCGATCCCGTCGCTGCTGCTCACCTCGACCGTCCACCACCACCTGATCCGGGAGCACACCCGCGCCCAGGTCGGTCTGGTGGTCGAGGCCGGCGACGTGCGCGAGGTGCACCACATCGCGCTGCTCGTTGGTTACGGCGCCGCCGCGGTCAACCCGTACCTGGCGATGGAGACCGTCGAAGACCTCGTCCGCCGCGGCGACATCCCCGACGTCACCGCCGAGCAGGCCGTCAAGAACCTCATCAAGTCGCTCGGCAAGGGCCTGCTCAAGGTGATGTCGAAGATGGGCATCTCGACCGTCGCGTCCTACCGCGGCGCGCAGGTCTTCGAGGCCGTGGGTCTGTCGAAGGAACTCATCGACGAGCACTTCACCGGCACCACCTCGCGCCTGGGTGGCATCGGGCTCGACGCGATCGCCAAGGAGGTGGCCGAGCGCCACGCCGTGGCCTACCCGCCGAGCGGTCAGCTCCAGCCGCACCGCGCCCTCGAGGTCGGTGGCGAGTACCAGTGGCGCCGGGAAGGGCCGCCGCACCTGTTCGACCCCGAGACGGTCTTCCGGTTGCAGCACTCCACCCGGCAGCGCCGCTACGACATCTTCAAGCAGTACACGAGCAAGGTCGACGACCAGGCCGAGCGGCTGATGACCCTGCGCGGGCTGTTCAAGTTCAAGGACACCCGTCCGTCGATCCCGATCGGGGAGGTCGAGCCGGTCAGCGAGATCGTCAAGCGGTTCTCGACCGGCGCGATGAGCTACGGCTCGATCAGCAAGGAAGCCCACGAGACCCTCGCGATCGCGATGAACAACCTCGGCGCGCGCTCCAACACCGGTGAGGGCGGCGAGGACCCGGAGCGGTTGAAGGACCCGAAGCGTCGTTCGTCGATCAAGCAGGTGGCCTCCGGACGGTTCGGTGTCACCTCGCTCTACCTCACCGAGTCGGACGACATCCAGATCAAGATGGCGCAGGGCGCCAAGCCCGGCGAGGGCGGACAGCTGCCCGGCAACAAGGTGTACCCCTGGGTCGCGAAGACCCGTCACTCGACGCCGGGTGTCGGACTCATCTCGCCGCCGCCGCACCACGACATCTACTCGATCGAGGACCTCGCCCAGCTGATCCACGACCTGAAGAACGCCAATCCGTCGGCGCGCGTGCACGTCAAGCTCGTCGCCGAGAACGGTGTCGGCACGGTTGCCGCGGGTGTGTCGAAGGCGCACGCCGACGTCGTGCTGATCTCCGGTCACGACGGCGGCACCGGTGCGGCCCCGCTCACCTCGCTCAAGCACGCCGGTGGACCCTGGGAGCTCGGCCTCGCCGAGACCCAGCAGACGCTGCTGCTCAACAACCTGCGCGACCGCATCGTCGTGCAGGCCGACGGCCAGCTGAAGACCGGACGCGACGTGATGATCGCGGCCCTGCTCGGCGCCGAGGAGTTCGGTTTCGCGACCGCCCCGCTGGTGGTCAGCGGCTGCATCATGATGCGGGTCTGCCACCTCGACACCTGCCCGGTCGGCGTCGCCACCCAGAACCCCGAACTGCGGGCGCGGTTCAGCGGCAAGCCGGAGTTCGTGGAGACCTTCTTCGAGTACATCGCCGAGGAGGTGCGCGAGCTGCTCGCCCAGCTCGGCTTCCGCACCCTGCAGGAGGCGATCGGTCACTCCGACCTCATCGACACGGTCGCGGCGATCAACCACTGGAAGGCCGCCGGTCTCGACCTGTCGCCGATCCTGGCCCAGGTCGACGTGCCCGACGACGCCCCGCGGCACTGCGTCACCACTCAGGACCACGGTCTCGACCGCGCCCTGGACAACAAGCTCATCGAGATGAGTTCCGACGCGCTCGAGCACTCCGAGCCGGTGCGCATCGACCTGCCGGTGAGCAACGTCAACCGCACCGTCGGCACAATGCTCGGCCACGAGGTCACCAAGCGCTTCGCCGACGGTCTGCCCGACGGCACGATCGACGTGTCGCTGCGCGGCTCGGCCGGTCAGTCGCTCGGTGCGTTCCTGCCGGCCGGCATCACGCTGCGCATGTTCGGTGAGGCCAACGACTACGTCGGCAAGGGGCTGTCCGGCGGACGCGTCGTCGTCCGGCCGCTACCCGAGGCCTCACTGGTCGCGGAGGCGAACGCCATCGCGGGCAACGTGATCGGTTACGGCGCGACGTCGGGTGAGATCTTCCTGCGCGGTGTCGTCGGCGAACGCTTCTGCGTGCGCAACTCCGGCGCGACCGCCGTCGTCGAGGGCGTGGGCGACCACGGCTGTGAGTACATGACCGGTGGCACCGTGCTCGTGCTCGGCCCGACCGGACGCAACTTCGGCGCCGGTATGTCGGGCGGCGTGGCGTACGTGCTCGACCTCGACGAGCAGCAGGTCAACCGCGAACTCGTCGACGTGTCGCCGCTGCGCGACCGCGACAAGTCCGTCGTGGAGAAGCTGCTGCGCGACCACTGCGAGTGGACCGAGTCGACCGTCGCGAGCAAGCTGCTCGGCGACCTCGACGGGGCGTTCCAGCGGTTCTCGCTGGTGCTGCCCCGTGATTACCAGCGCGTCCTCGACGTGCGTGAACAAGCTGAGACCGAAGGCCTCGACCTCGACGGTGTCGAGGTGTGGGGTCGGATCATGGAGGTGTCCGGTGGCTGACCCGCGCGGATTTCTGAAGCACCGCGAGCGCGAACTGCCCGCTCGCCGTCCGGTGCCGGTGCGCATCAAGGACTGGAAAGAGGTCTACGAGGAGCAGGAACTCGGTCAGCTGCAGCGGCAGGCGAGCCGCTGCATGGACTGCGGAATCCCGTTCTGTCACAGCGGCTGTCCGCTGGGCAACCTCATCCCGGAGTGGAACGACCTGGCCTACCGGGGGGAGTGGCACGACGCGATCGAGCGACTGCACGCCACGAACAACTTCCCGGAGTTCACCGGACGCCTGTGCCCGGCGCCGTGCGAGACCGCGTGCGTGCTCGGCATCTCGCAGCCGGCGGTGACGATCAAGCAGATCGAGGTCACCACCATCGATCAGGCGTTCGCGAACGGCGACGTCGAGCCGCAGATCCCGAACCGGTTGACCAACAAGACGGTCGCGGTGGTGGGTTCGGGTCCGGCCGGTCTGGCCGCCGCCCAGCAGCTCACCCGCGCCGGTCACACGGTGGCCGTCTACGAGCGCGCCGACAAGCCCGGTGGACTGCTGCGCTACGGCATCCCCGAGTTCAAGATGGAGAAGTCGGTGCTCGACCGCCGGCTCGAGCAGATGATGGCCGAGGGCACCCGCTTCCGGTGTGGCGTCGAGATCGGCAAGGACATCACCGGTGAGCAGCTGCGTCAGCGTTACGACGCGGTGGTGCTGGCCACCGGCTCGACCGTGCCGCGTGACCTGCCGGTGCCGGGCCGTGAACTGAACGGCATCCACCAGGCCATGGACTTCCTGCCGCAGGCCAACCGGCAGGCGCTGGGGGAGACCGTCGAGAACCAGATCACCGCCGAGGGCAAGCACGTCATCGTGATCGGTGGCGGCGACACCGGTGCCGACTGCATCGGCACCTCGCACCGTCACGGTGCGAAGTCGGTGACCTCGCTGGAGATCATGCCGCGCCCGGGCGAGGACCGTTCCGACAACCACCCGTGGCCGACCTACCCGATGATCTACCGCGTCGCGAGCGCCCACGAGGAGGGCGGCGAGCGCGTCTACGCCGTCTCCACCAAGGAGCTCGTCGACGACGGCTTCGGCAACGTGAAGGCGCTGCGGTTGGTCGAGGTGCGTCAGGGCGACAAGGGCTTCGAGGAGGTGCCGGGGTCGGAGAAGGAGATTCCGGCCGACCTCGTGCTCCTCGCGATGGGCTTCGTCGGGCCTGAGTCCGAGGGTCTGCTCGAGCAGCTGGACGTCGCCAAGGACGAGCGCTCCAATGTCGCCCGCGACTCCCGCTTCGAGACGAGCGTGCCCGGCGTGTTCGTCTGCGGTGACGCCGGACGTGGTCAGTCGCTCATCGTGTGGGCGATCGCCGAGGGGCGGTCGGCTGCCCGTGGCGTCGACGAATTCCTTTCCGGCGCATCGGAACTCCCGGCTCCGATCCGTCCGACCGATCGGCCCCTGACGGTCTGATCGAACGAGCGTCGAACCGCTCCGTCTCGCCCCGCGGACCTACGCGTGGGTAGCGGCGGAGCGGTTCGGTTTGTTCGCACACACTCGCTAGGGTTCCAGGTATGCGTAGAGCCAAGATCGTCGCAACCATGGGGCCCGCTGTGGCATCCCCCGAGAAGCTCACCGAGCTCGTCCAGGCCGGGCTCGACGTCGCCCGGCTCAACCTGTCGCACGGCAGCCACGACGACCACGCCCAGATGTACCAGTGGGTGCGTGAGGCCAGCGACGCCGAGGGGCACGCCGTCGCCATCCTCGCCGACCTGCAGGGCCCCAAGATCCGCACCGGCCGCTTCTCCGGCGGCCCGATCGCGGTGGCCAAGGGCGACACCTTCACGATCACGATCGACGAGGTCGACGGCGACCAGCACCGCGTCTCGACCACCTTCAAGGGGCTGCCCGGCGACGTGAAGCCCGGCGACCGCATCCTCATCGACGACGGCAAGATCGAGTTGCGTGCCATCTCGGTGACCGACACCGACGTCGTCACCGAGGTCGTCGAGGGCGGCCAGATCTCCAACAACAAGGGCATCAACCTGCCCGGCGTCGCGGTGAGTGTGCCGGCGCTGTCGGAGAAGGACGAGGACGACCTGCGCTGGGCGCTGCGGCAGGGCTGCGACTTCATCGCGCTGTCGTTCGTGCGCGATGCGAAGGACATCGACCGGGTGCACGAGATCATGCGCGAGGAGGGCGAGATGCGCCCGGTGATCGCGAAGATCGAGAAGCCGCAGGCGGTGGAGAACCTCGAAGCGATCATCGACGCGTTCGACGGGCTGATGGTGGCTCGCGGCGACCTCGGTGTCGAATTGCCGCTGGAGGACGTGCCGATCGTGCAGAAGCGCGCGGTCGAACTTGCTCGTGCCGCCTCCAAGCCGGTGATCGTCGCCACCCAGGTGCTGGAGTCGATGATCGAGCACCACCGTCCGACCCGCGCCGAGGCCAGCGACTGCGCCAACGCGGTGCTCGACGGCGCCGACGCGATCATGTTGTCGGGGGAGACCTCGATGGGCGCCTGGCCGGTCGAGGCCGTCCGCACGATGGCACGCATCATCGAGAGCACCGAGAAGAACGGGTTCGACCGCATCCCGGCGCTGTCCTCGGACGCACCGCAGTCGATGGGTGGCGCCGTCTGCCAGGCAGGTGCCGAGGTCGGCGAGATCGTCGGGGCGAAGTTCCTCATCACCTTCACCACGACCGGCGGTTCCACCAAGCGCATGGCGCGCCTGCGCTCGAAGATCCCGAGCCTCGCGTTCACCCCGAACCAGTTGGTGCGCTCGCAGCTGGCCCTGACGTGGGGTGTCGAGACCTTCCTGGTCGACGAGGTGGTGCACACCGACCAGATGGCGATGCAGGTCGACGAGACCCTGCTCGCCGACGGTCACTGTCACGAGGGCGAGCTCGTCATCATCATCGCCGGCTCCCCGCCCGGGATTCCCGGTTCGACGAACGCGCTGCGGGTGCACAGGGTCGGTGACGCGCAGAACGGCGTCGCACCGGCGTACGGCTTCCACCAGGGTTGACCCGCGGCTTGCGAGGCGCTCCGGGGTCAAGTCCCGGGGTGCCCCGCGACCACGAGGTGGAACTCGTTGCCGTCGGGGTCGGCGAACTCGAACACGCCGTTCGGGTGCGCCGCGAGTGCTTCGGCGCCGAGCGCCTGCAGCCGGGCGATCTCGTCGTCAACCTCCGCGTGGTCGACGACGAGTTCGAAGCGTTGCCGGTTCGGCACGGTGCGTGGCGCGACCGGGGGACCGCCCCACGCCACCTTCGTGCCCAACACGACGGTAGGGAAACCGAGTGGTCGACCACAACGGAGTTTCCAGCTGGATTGCGAATCGGGGCGAACCCCAAGGGAATTCGCCCCGATCAGCAATCGGTTCGTCAGCACTGTGACGTGGTGCCGGGAGCGGGACTTGAACCCGCACGCCCTTTCGAGCAAAGCATTTTGAGTGCTCCGTGTCTGCCATTCCACCACCCCGGCAGTGGACCGCCGCGCAAGTGTATGACAGGGCCACCACCGGTCACGAATCGCCCGTCGACCACCGGCATCCCGCAGCCACTCGTCGGCTTAGGGCATCCGCGTGAGGAGCGTCACGTGAGCAACCCGGAATGCAACGGGGACAGCAGCTAGTTGACGCGTCAATGAAGAAGCTTGGTCTCATCGTCTCCAGCACCCGTCCGTCCCGCATCGGCCCGAAGGCCGCCGAGTGGGTCAAGTCCGTCGCCGCGAACCAGGGCTGGGAGGTGGAGTTGTTCGACCTCGCCGAGATCGGTCTGCCCTTCCTGGACGAGGCCGACGTGCCGATGCAGGGCAACTACACCCAGCCGCACACCAAGGAGTGGGCCGCGAAGGTCGCCGGCGTCGACGCCGTCGCCGTCGTGACCCCGCAGTACAACAAGAGCTTCCCGGCCACCATCAAGAACGCGATCGACTTCCTGTTCGCCGAGTGGAACGACAAGCCGGTCGCCCTGGTCGGTTACGGCTGGACCGGCGGCACTGACGCCACCGAGGGCCTGGCCGGCGTGTTCGGCCACGTGAAGGCGAACGTCGTCGACCAGATCAACCTGGTCTTCAACACCGACCTCGACCCGGCGGGCGAGATGACCGTCTCCGAGGAGAACGACGACGCGCTGCGCATCGCCCTGACCGCGATGGCCGACGCTCCGGCCAACCAGCCGGCCTGACGCCGTCCCTACGCACGTCGAGACAATCCGAGGGCCCCGAGGGCACTCCGCACACGGAGTCCCCTCGGGGCTTTCGCGTTCCGTCGGCGCGGGCGCGCAGCGGCGCAGTGGGTGGGACTAGCGTTGTCCGCGGACCACAGGGAAGGACGGCGCACGGTGGGACTGTTCAACGGACGCGGCAAGAGCCGCGACGACGGCACACGCCAGGCGGAGGCGATCACCCGCTTCTGGCAGTGGTGGAGCGACGAGGGCATGGCGCGCAGCAGCAGTGCGCTCGCCGACGCCGAGCCGTCCAGGATCGTGGCCGAGGTCAGCGCGCAGGTCGAGGCGATCGCGCACGACCTCGCGTGGGAGTTCGCCAAGGGCGACACCTCGATGCACCGGCTGGTCGTCACCGCCGACGGTGATCCGGCGCTGCGGGCCACCGCGCGCCGCTGGCTCGACGCCGCACCCGAGGCCGACGTGTTCTGGTCGTACGCCGACGCGCGGCCGCCGATGATTGACATCGACGAGGCCGTGCTCGAACTCGACTCCGTCAGGTTGCCGCTCGCACAAACCCGGGTCGGCGTACGGCGCTCGGGCACCCGGGTCGACGTGCAGGTGCACCACCCGCGCATCACCGAGCTGAACCCGGGCGCCCAGACCACCTTCTGCTTCCTCGCGATCGACGCCGCCGTCGGCGAGACGATGACCGAGACGTGGATCGGGGAGTTGCAGCCGGCGTTGGTCGCCCCGATCGACGGATTCGGGTTGAGCGGCCTGCGCGCCGTGGTGCGGGATCTCGCCCAGGAGTTCGACGGCGACGCCCGCTGGGTGGTGCTCGAGGGCACCAGCCAGCTCGGACCCGTGCGGGTGCTGGCGCGCGTGCCGCTCGCGGCGGCGAGTGCGCCCACGCTCGACGAGGCGGTCGTCGTCACGGTCGCCTACGAGGCCGGAGCCGACGGCTTGCCGACCGACGACGCCGAGCAGGCGCTGGAGGGCTTCCGGGCTCACCTCGTGGAGCGGCTCGAGGAACAGGGCGAGCTCGTCGCAGTGGTCATGACAGGCGGACGCTGCGAACTCGACTTCTACGTCGACTCGACCCGCACGGGTGCGGCCCAGCTGACCGCTGCGGCTCGTGCCTGGTCGGGCAAGGTCGACACCCAGGTCGAACGCGACCCGGGGTGGTCGCGGGTGGCCCACCTGCGCGGCTGAGCGGCCCCGAAACACCCTGCGAAAGTTTGCGCGACACGCGCGCCAGGCGCATCGTCGTGCAAGCTTTCGCAAGCTGAGGCGGGGAATGTCACACCCGCGCGGGCCGTGCGGCCCTCGGCCGGGCGCTGACCCGCCGATATTCTGGACGGTATGTCTGACTCCACCGCCGGCCCGTTGCGCATCGTCGTCGCCGAGGACGAAGCGATCATCCGTCTCGACCTCATCGAGATGCTGCGGGAGGCCGGGCACGACGTCGTGGGGGAGGCCGGCGACGGCCGCCGCGCGGTCGAGTTGGTCGAGCAACTGCGTCCCGACCTCGTGGTGATGGACGTCAAGATGCCCCGCCTCGACGGCATCAGCGCTGCACAGGAGATCGGCGGCGCGGGGCTGGCGCCCGTCGTGATGCTCACCGCGTTCAGCGACAAGGAACTGGTCGAACGAGCCACCGACGCCGGTGTCATGGCGTACGTGCTCAAGCCGTTCACGGCCGACGACCTGCGTCCGGCGGTGACGATCGCGACGAGTCGGTGGGCCGAGCGCAAGGCACTCGAATCCGAGGTCGCCGACCTGTCCCAGCGGCTCGAGACCCGCAAGGCCGTCGACAAGGCCAAGGGCATCCTGATGAAGACGCTCGGGCTCGACGAAGCGGCCGCGTTCCGCTGGATCCAGAAGGCCGCGATGGACCGGCGCCTGGGGATGCGCGAGGTCGCCGAGGCCGTCGTCGCCGGCGGCGGACCGGCCAGCAAACGCTGAACGAAACCTCCACGAAACAAACCAAGTTCGGACGCTAGGTAACGAACAGGCCTCGATCCGGGGAACGCAGTAGGTCAAGCGAACAACTTCACCTAGTGTTCCGACCGCCCCAACAGACCCGTCCGACCGGTCGCCGGGGCGCTGAAAGCGAAGTGCCGCAGTGGCCCTCGCGTAGACTGATGGAGGACTTCACAGTGTCCCGGACTCTGAAGACTGCGGCTGTTCTCGCCGCGCTTTCCCTGACCGTTGCAGGTTGCGCCAACAAGAGCGACGAAGGTGGCAGCGGTGGCGGCTGCAACAAGGTGATCGCGTACGCAGGTGCCATGAGCGGCCCGAACGCACAGTTGGGTATCAACGAGTACAACGGTGGCCAGCTCGCGGTGAACCAGTACAACGAGAAACACTCCGACTGCAAGGTCCAGTTCAAGAAGTTCGACACCGAAGGTGACCCGAACAAGGCGCCCGGTGTCGTGACCCAGTTGGTGAACGACCAGAACATCATCGGTGTTCTCGGTCTGCCGTTCTCCGGTGAGTCGAAGGCAACCGGTAAGATCTTCGAGCAGGCCGGTCTGGTGCACATCACCGCGTCGGCCACGAACCCGAGCCTGACCACCAATGGATGGAAGACGTTCTTCCGCGGCTTGGGCAACGACAACGTGCAGGGCCCGGCGGTCAAGGCGCTCGCCGACAAGCAGGGCTTCAAGAAGGTCTTCGTCGTGCAGGATGACTCCGACTACGGCGTCGGCCTCGCGGCAACGGCGACCAAGGCGCTCGGCGGCATGGTGACCGGCAGCGACAAGGTCACCACCAACCAGAAGGACTTCTCCGCAACGGTCCAGAAGGTGCTCGACTCGAAGGCCGATGCCGTCTTCTACTCCGGCTACTACGCCGAGGGTGCTCCCTTCGACTCGCAGCTGGTCGCCAAGGGCTACAAGGGCGCGTTCATCGGCCCCGACGGTGTCAAGGACCCGGAGTTCATCAAGCAAGCCGGTAGCGCTTCCACCAACGCCTACTTCACCTGCCCGTGCATCCCGGGCGACACCCTCAAGGACTTCGCGACCGCGTACAAGACGGTCGCCAATTCGGCCCCGGGCACCTACTCCGTTGAGGCGTACGACGCCACGAACGTGCTGCTCGACGGTGTCAGCAAGGGCAACACCAGCCGCTCGAAGCTGCTGTCCTACGTCAAGGGCGCGGACTTCAAGGGCCTGGCCAAGCAGTACAAGTGGAACGACAAGGGCGAACTAACCGACGCTGCGGTCTACGGCTACAAGGTCGACAACGGCCAGATTGTCTCAATCGGCAAGCTCTGAGCGTCCGACCCATCGACCATCGCCCGGGCGTTTCCCCGTCGCACCATCGGCAGGGAACCGCCCGGGCCGTCTTGAGTGAGGTCTCGTGATCCACACACTTGCCCTGGCAGCAGCCGACAACTCCGGCTGGATCGGTTTCCACCTCGGCGACCTGATCCGCAACATCCTTCCGCTCACCGTCGACGGGCTGACTTACGGTGCGATCTACGCACTTGTTGCCCTTGGCTACACCCTCGTTTACGGCGTGCTCAACCTCATCAACTTCGCGCACTCGGAGGTGTTCATCTCCGGTGCGTACGCCGCGGTGTTCACCCTCGTGGCCTTCGGCTTCGGGCCTAGTGCACCGACGATGAACATCGTGGCCGTGATCGGCGCGCTCCTCGTGGCGATGGTCGCGGCCGCGCTCACCTCCGGTGTGATTGCGCTCGGTGTCGAACGCCTGGCCTACAAGCCGTTGCGGGCGCGCAACGCACCCCGGTTGGTCTTCCTGATCACCGCGATCGGCATGTCGTTCGTCATTCAGTACGCCATCTTCTGGTGGCGCGGCGCCGTCGCTGAGCCGCGGGTCACGATGTTCAACGACAAGGCGCTGTTCACGGTCGGCCGGCTGACCGTGTACCCCAGCCAGTTGATCATCGTGATCGCCGCGGTACTGATGATGGTGGGCATCGATGCCCTGATCCGCCGTACCCGCATCGGGCGCGGCATCCGCGCCGTCGCCCAAGACCCAGACACCGCCACCCTGATGGGCGTCAACCGCGAGCGGATCATCATGGTCACCTTTGTGCTTGGGGGTTGCCTGGCAGGCGTCGCGGCGTTCTTCTACATCATGAAGGTGCCTTCCGGCGCGGTCTATAACGGCGGATTCATCCTTGGCATCAAGGCTTTCACCGCCGCGGTGCTCGGTGGCATCGGTAACGTGCGCGGAGCGCTATTGGGTGGTCTGCTGCTGGGTGTCATCGGAAACTACGGGTCCTACCTGCTGGGCAGCTCGCAGTGGATCGACATCGTCTGCTTCGTCATCCTGGTCGCCGTGTTGATGGTCCGTCCTGACGGCATCCTCGGATCGAACCTGGCGAAGGTGAGAGCATGAGCACCCGCTGCCGCCCTACGCTCTCGCAGCCCTTCGCAAGTGTGCTCCTTTGTCCCTCCGAGACTGTGCGAGGACCCCGATGACCACTCCGATGCAAGACGCGGCCGCCAGCCAGGCGATCGCCGATGAACAAGCCGACGGGACACGCACCGGCCGACTTGCCGGGATCAGCAAGCGCTGGAACTCGTTGGCGCGCTGGCAGCAGTGGCTGATTCTGGGCGTCCTCGTGGTGTTGCTGTATGCACTGCCGGTCATTAATCCGCCGATCATCACGACCGAGCCAGGATTCAACTTCCCCCTCGCGTTGTGCGACATGGCCCGTTTCGCGCTCGTCGCGCTCGGCTTGAATGTCGTCGTGGGTCAAGCCGGTCTGCTCGACCTCGGCTACGTCGGCTTCTTCGCGATCGGTTCCTACGTGGCCGCGTTGTGGACGAGCACCGACTCGTCGATGGTGCACATCCCCTACCTCGCCACGCTCCCGCTGGCGATGATGGTGACCGCCTTCTTCGGCGTCATCCTTGGTATCCCGACCCTGCGGTTGCGCGGCGACTACCTCGCGATTGTCACCCTGGGGTTCGGCGAGATCATTCGACTGCTCGCCGACATCGTGCCTGCGCTGAACGGCAACTCCGGTTTCCAGAACATTGGTGCACCTCCCGGAAAGGACGCAAACGGTCTCGACCTGTTCACCAACTTCAACGGCAAACCGTGGTATTGGCTGTTCCTGACCGTGATCATCCTGCTCATGCTGCTGCTGGGAAACCTCGAGCGTTCGCGCGTCGGTCGGGCGTGGATCGCGATTCGCGAAGATGAGGACGCCGCTGAGGTGATGGGTGTACCGACCTTTAAGTTCAAGCTCTGGGCGTTCTGCATCGGTGCCGCAATCGGTGGTCTGTCCGGGGCGTTGTTCGCCGGACAGGTGGGCTTCGTGAACAACCAAAAGTTCGACGTCGCCACCTCGATGTTGTTCATCGCCGCCGTTGTGATGGGTGGCTCCGGCAATAAGTTCGGTGCCGTGCTCGGTGGCGCAATCGTGGCGTACGTGCCATACCGGTTCGCCTCGCTGGCTGCCGAGAAGTATCTCGTCTTCGGAGTGGTCCTGGTCGTGCTGATGATCTTCCGCCCGCAGGGTCTGTTCGGTTCCCGCAACCACCTGCTGGCGTATGGCAGGAAGGTGCAGCGGGTAGCGGCTCGACTGCGCCGCGACCGGTCCGGCGACGACACAGCGAAAGGAGTCACGTCATGAGTGATGACAGCATCAACTCAGTCACGGACAAGAACGACAACGCCGCCGGCCCGGCGGTGCCGTTTGAAGAGGTGCCCGATGCGCCACCTCCGTCGGACTCCCAAGCAGCCCAGATTGTCGAACTCGACCGCGATATCTCCGTCGCAGTCGGCGACAAGTTGGTCGAGATCAACAACCTCACGGTCACCTTCGGCGGGCTGACCGCGTTGGATGATGTCAGCTTCGACATCAAGCGCGGTGAGATTCTCGGCCTGATCGGTCCCAATGGGGCCGGCAAGACCACCTGCTTCAACGCGATGACGGGTGTCTACAAACCGACCGCCGGATCGGTCACCCTCGAGGGCAAGTCGCTGCTGGGATTGAAGAAGAACGCCATCACCCGCGCCGGTTTCGCCCGCACCTTCCAGAACATCCGCCTCTTCGGTGAGATGACCGCCCTGGAGAACGTGGTCGTCGGTCTCGACGCCCGGCACACCACCAGTGTGTTCGGTGCGCTCGTCCGTTCGCCGCGACACATCCGTGAGGAGAGGAGCGCGATCGAACACGGCATGGCGTTGCTGGAGTTTGTCGGCATTGCCGACAAGGCGGGGGAGTTGAGCCGCAACCTCCCGTACGGCTACCAGCGTCGTTTGGAGATCGCCCGCGCACTGGCTACCGAGCCGAAGCTGCTCTGCCTGGATGAACCGGCGGCTGGCTTCAACCCAGCGGAGAAGCAAGAGCTGATGGGCCTGATTCGGACCATCCGCGATGAGGGTTACACCGTGTTGCTGATCGAGCACGACATGAAGCTGGTCATGGGAGTCTGTGACCGCATCGTGGTGTTGGAGTTCGGCAAGAAGATCGCCGACGACGTGCCGAAGGCGATCCAGGCCAACCCGGCCGTCATCGCGGCGTACCTGGGAGTGGAGGACGACGAAGATGGCGTTGCTTGAGCTCAACGATGTCAAGGTGCATTACGGCCGGATCCAGGCGCTGCACGGCATCTCGATCTCAGTGGAGGAAGGGGAGATCGTCTCGTTGATCGGTGCCAATGGCGCCGGCAAGACCACCACCATGCGGGCCATCGCCGGCCTGCTGCACTCATCGGGCGGCTCGATTACCTTCGACGGCAAGGACGTTACGAAGGTCCCCGGGCATAATCGGGTCGGCCTCGGGGTGTCGCTGACGCCCGAGGGGCGAGGCATCTTCCCGGCGATGACCGTGCTGGAGAACCTCGACATGGGTGCGTTCGCCCGCAAGAAGAACCAAGCGGAGTACGACGAGGACCTCGACCGGGTGTTCTCGCTGTTCCCCCGGCTCAAAGAGCGGGAGAAGCAGGCCGGTGGCACGATGTCCGGTGGCGAGCAGCAGATGCTCGCGATCGGCCGCGCGCTCATGGCTCGTCCGAAGCTGCTGCTGCTCGACGAGCCCTCGATGGGTCTCGCCCCGCAGTACATCAAGCAGATCTTCAACATCATCAAGCAGGTCAACAGCCAGGGCACCACGGTGCTGGTCGTCGAGCAGAACGCCAACCAGGCGCTGCGCATCGCACACCGCGCCTACGTGCTGGAGACCGGCAACATCACCCGCGAAGGCACCGGTGCCGAACTGGCCGCCGACCCCGCGGTGAAGGCGGCCTACCTCGGAGCCGATTAGCCGACAAGCCCCCTCGGAATCCGCGTGAGTTTGTGGTCTTCGTCCGCGCGGCGAAGGCCACAAACTCACGCGGATTCTGCTTTCCTGCGCATCCCCATTCCGCACGGAGTTGAACAGGCGTACGCTTCGGCTCGTACTTCAACCCTCACTGACCGAACAGGACCCTGATGGCGCGGACGACAGTGCGTGTTGTGCGGGCGGATTCCGACGACCTCGGAACGCTCGAACAGCTGTGGGTGGAGTCGCGGATCGCGACGGGTCAGACCCGTGACTGGGCCGGTCGGATGGTGCGCGACGGTCGGGTGCGCAGCGCGGTCGAGCACCCTGACGTGCGAATCTTCCTGGCGTTCAACGGAACTGAGCCGGCCGGCTTCTTGGTGCTGGCGCGCAGCCCGTTGGGTGCGATGACCGACGAGCCGTCGGTGTTGATCGACCAGATGTACGTTCAGCCCGACCTGCGGCGCCGCGGCGTCGCCCGGGCGCTGCTGGCCGTCGTGCCGCTGACCGCCGAGAGCATCGGCGTCGGCGTGATCACCGCCGCGGTGCCGGCCCCGCAACGCGAACTAAACCGGTTCTTCGCCCGGCTCGGCTTCGCGAGCACCACCACGCTGCGGTCGACGTCGGTGGCCACCCTGCGCCGCCACCTCGAACCCGAACTCGCGGCCGAACGGGCCGGCGGTCAGTCCGTCGTGCGGTTGCGCCGTTCGATCCGTGGCCGCGCCCGCACCAGGCACGCCGCGGCGGGCGAGGCCGGCTGACCCGTCCCGCCCGCGCGTGGCCCGGACGTCCTACTTCGCCTTCGTCGGGGCGTCCCGCAGCACGCAGGTGATGCGGCTCGTGCACACGCGCCTGCCTTCGTCGTCGACGATCGCGACGTCGTAGGAGGCGACCGAGCGTCCGGCCGACAGCACGGTCGCGGTGGCGGTGACGAACCCGCTGCGCACACCGCGGTGGTGGGTGGCGTTGATGTCGAGGCCCATGGCCGCGCGTCCTTCGCCGGCGACGAGGGCCGCACCCACCGAACCCACGGTCTCGGCAAGCACCACGCTCGCCCCGCCGTGCAGCAGACCGTACGGCTGCGTGTTGCCCTCGACGGGCATCCGGGCGACGACCCGTTCGGCCGACACCTCCAGGAACTCGATACCCATCCGGTCGCCCAACGTCCCGCGGTTCATCCGGTTGAACGTCTCGAGCATGGCGGGATCGGTGGCCGAGGCGGAGCTGTCGGTCGGGCGGTCGCTGGGCGAAGTGGTGTTGTCGGTCATGGGGCATAGGCTGCCATGCGTGAAGCGACTGCTCCTCCTCGACGGACATTCCATGGCCTACCGCGCGTTCTTCGCGCTGCCCGCTGAGAACTTCTCGACCACCACCGGGCAGCACACGAACGCCGTCTACGGCTTCACCTCGATGCTCATCAACGTGCTGCGCGACGAGGAACCCACCCACGTCGGCGTCGCGTTCGACGTGTCGCGGCAGACCTTCCGCACCCAGGAGTACGCCGAGTACAAGGCCGGACGCTCGGCCACGCCCGACGAGTTCAAGGGGCAGGTGTCGTTGCTGCGCGAGGTGCTCGACGCGTTGCGCATCACCTACGTCGAGGTCGAGGGCTACGAGGCCGACGACGTGATCGCGACCCTCACCACACAGGCCGTCGACGGCGGATTCGACGAGGTGCTCATCTGCTCCGGCGACCGCGACGCCCTGCAGCTGGTCTCCGACAAGGTCACCGTGCTCTACCCGGTGCGCGGGGTGTCCGAGCTGGCCCGTATGACGCCGACGGCCGTCGAGGAGAAGTACGGCGTGCCGCCCGAGCGCTACAGCGACCTCGCGGCGCTCGTCGGCGAGTCGTCCGACAACCTGCCCGGCGTGCCGGGCGTCGGCCCCAAGACGGCCGCGAAGTGGATCGGCCTCTACGGCGACCTCACCGGTGTCGTCGCCAACGCCGACCAGATCAAGGGCAAGGCGGGGGAGTCGTTCCGGGCCCACCTCGACGGTGTGTTGCGCAACCGGCGGCTCAACCAGCTGATTCGCGACCTCGCGCTGCCGAAGACCCCCGACGATCTCGAGCGGCAGGTGTGGGACCGCCAGGAGGTGCACACCGTCTTCGACGGTCTGGAGTTCAAGGTGCTGCGCGACCGGCTCTTCGCGACGCTCGAGGCCGTCACCGAGGAGGCCGACGAAGGCGTCGAGGTCGACGGGGAAGTGCTCAAACCTGCGGACGTCGCTGCGTGGGTCGGCGAGCACCTCGCCGGCACGGCTCCGGTCGGGGTGGAGGTGATCGGGCGCTGGGCCCGCGGACGCGGCGAGGCCGAAGCGGTCGCGATCAGTGCCGAGCACCGCGCTGCCTACGTCGAACTGTCGAGCCTCGACGAGCCCGGCGAACGGGCGCTGCGCGACTGGCTCGCCGACGCCTCCCGACCCAAGGTGCTGCACGACGCGAAGCCGCAGGCGCAGGCCCTGGCTACCAGTGGGCTGCCGATCGAGGGCATCGTGTCCGACACCGCGCTGGCCGCCTACCTGGTGCGTCCCGACCAGCGCTCCTACGACCTCGCCGACCTGGTGCTGCGCTACCTCAAGCGCGAGCTGCGGGCCGACTCCGAGCCGGCCGCGCAGGGGATGCTCGACTTCGGCGGCACCGACACCGAGGCGCAGGAGGCGATGGTGCGCGCCGCGGCAGTCGCCGAGCTGGCCGGTGCACTCGACACCCAGCTGCAGGCCACCGGCGGCGCCGAGCTGATGCGCGACCTCGAACTACCGCTCACCGGGGTGCTCGCCCAGATGGAGCGGGTCGGCATCGCCGTCGACACCGACGCCATGGAGGGCCTGGAGTCGGAGTACGCCGACGGGGTGCGGGCCGCGCAGCAGGACGCCTACGACGCGATCGGTGGCGAGCAGATCAACCTCGGCTCGCCCAAGCAGTTGCAGGTGGTGCTGTTCGACCAGCTCGACATGCCGAAGACGAAGAAGACCAAGACCGGCTACACCACCGACGCCGACGCACTCAACGACCTCTACGCCAAGACCGAGCACCCCTTCCTCGAGGCGCTCCTTCGCCACCGCGACTGGTCACGGCTGCGGGCCACCGTCGAGGGGCTGATGAAGTCGGTGGCCGACGACGGACGCATCCACACGACCTACCAGCAGACGGTCGCCGCCACCGGGCGGTTGTCATCGGTCGACCCCAACCTGCAGAACATCCCGATCCGCACCGAGGCCGGACGCCGCGTCCGCGAGGTGTTCGTGGTGGGCGACGGCTACGAGTCGCTGATGTCGGCCGACTACTCCCAGATCGAGATGCGGATCATGGCGCACCTGTCCGGCGACAACGGGTTGATCGAGGCGTTCCGCACCGGCGAAGACCTGCACCGGTTCGTCGGCGCGCGGGTCTTCGGCGTGCAACCCGAAGACGTCACCCTCGAGATGAGGTCGAAGGTCAAGGCGATGAGCTACGGACTCGCTTACGGCCTGTCGGCGTTCGGTCTGTCGAAGCAGTTGACGATCAGCACCGGCGAGGCGAAGGAGCTGATGGACGAGTACTTCAAGCGGTTCGGCGGAGTGCGCGACTACCTGCGGTCGGTCGTCGAGGATGCGCGGCTCGTCGGCTACACCGAGACCATGCTCGGTCGCCGCCGCTACCTGCCCGACCTGACATCCGACAACCGTCAGCGCCGCGAGATGGCCGAGCGGATGGCGCTCAACGCGCCGATCCAGGGGTCTGCCGCCGACGTGATGAAGATGGCGATGCTGGGTGTGCAGCGCGCGCTCGACGACGCCGGGTTGAAGTCACGGATGCTGCTGCAGGTGCACGACGAACTCGTGCTCGAGATCGCACCGGGGGAGCGTGACCAGGTTGAGGCGTTGGTGCGCGACCAGATGGGCTCGGCGGTCGCGATGGACGTGCCGCTCGATGTGAGCATCGGGGTCGGACGGTCGTGGCACGAGGCGGCGCACTGACGCGCCGTCCGACTCAGGTGGTCGCCCGGGAGCGCAGGGTCAACCAGCCGAGCACGAGCAGCACGGCGGTGTCGGTGGCGATCGTGACCGTCAGCACCTGCGACACCGACGAGGTCGTGAGCACTGCGGCGGCGAGGCAGGCCGCGCCCACCCAGAGGGGCGCAACGGCGGCGTAGCGGCGGTGCGCGATCAGCCGGAACACCATGACGTTGATCAACGACAGCACGGTGCCGAGCAGGCTGAACGCCCAGAGCGAGCCGGCGACCTCCTCGTACTTCGGCCCGCCGACGACCGTCAACGCCAGCCCGGGCAGCAACAGCACACCACCGGCGATCAGGAGTCCCAGGCCGACGACGACTCCGGCTGCCTTCAGCACGACCTGTGCCGAATCGCTGCGCACCATCGACGGGAACGCGACCGCGATGACGAATTGCGGCAGGAACAGCACGGCCTTGGTGACGATCAGTCCGGCTGCGTACAGGCCGCTGTCGTGCCCTTCGAGCACGTGGCGCACGAGCAGCACGTCGCAGTTCGACAGCACGAGCAGCGCCAGCAGCATGTGGCTGTCGTGCAGGGCCGACGATCTGGTGCTCGGCTCCTCGGACGGCGCGGGGGCCTCCCGGTCGTCGGCGAGCACCCTGTTGGTCACCGTCAGCCAGGCGATCGTCATCGGCACCGCCGCGCCGGCGGCCACTCCGAACAGGGCGCCGGTCGGGGTCGGCCAGATCAGGATGGCGCCGCCGCCCACCACCAACCGGCTGATCCCGGAGCTCAACTGGACGGCGGCGAACGAGGTCCAGCGCTCGCGGCCCTGCAGGATGCCGACGGCCGAGCCGCTCACCGCCAGGAAGCCGGCTGCCAACGTCGTCAGCACGACCGGCAGCGGTCCGTCGAGATCGAGCACCCGGGCGACGACCGGGCTGATGGCCGTGCCGAGCACGACCAGAGCGGCCAGCGCAATGAGTCCCCGGCGCAGCGACCGGCGGGTCTGACCGCGTCCGGTGTGGGTCGCCGCCTCGCGCGCCGCGTTGGCCTGGAGACCGACCGCGACCACGTCGACGACCAGCAGCAGGCCGAGCAACGCCCCGACCTGCCCGTAGGACGCCGGAATCATCGATCGGGCGGCGAGCACCACGAAGCCGTACGCGCACACATTGCCGAGCGTCATCGCGAGCGCCACGACGGCGGCGGAGCCTCCTGTGGTCGTGGTCTGCGCGCTGGTCGACGTGTCTGCGGCGGGGTTACTGGCGGGTTTCATCGGTCCCTACAATTCCAGGATGCAGTCCAGCCCAAGCACAGCGCGCAGCGAGGCGCACCGCAAGGCCTTCGACGTTGTCGGTTTGTACGGCGACCCGAGCGTGGCGTGGAGCATCATGTTGGTCGCCGAGTTGCACGCACCCGGCTCCCCGGACGACTATCGTGCCGGGCTCGCCGCCCTGGTCGCGAAGTCGCCCGACTGCGGCCCGCCGCCGAGCTGGGACGTCGTCGACGAAGACGCATGGCAGGCGCAACTGCACACCATGGGCACGCGGCTGTACGTCGAGACCGAACCGCTGGTGCGAGGGGCGTCGACGGCTGACGGACGGTTCGTGGCGGTCGCGGCTCATCACGGGGTGGTCGACGGGCTCGGGCTGCTCGCCCTCATGGGCGCACTGACCGGT
The DNA here is from genome assembly GCF_003386865.1 of Calidifontibacter indicus. Taxonomy (NCBI): domain Bacteria; kingdom Bacillati; phylum Actinomycetota; class Actinomycetes; order Micrococcales; family Dermacoccaceae; genus Calidifontibacter; species Calidifontibacter indicus. The sequence continues at coordinate 2,147,306 of NZ_QTUA01000001.1, forward strand.
GAAGACCTGCGATCGGGCGTTCGGGGCGTCGACCCCTCGTCGGCCGACCGCTCGTCGTTCCTGGGCAACGCCGTCAAGCACGTCGGGTCGGCGTTGGTGCGCCCGCCCAGACGCTTCCGCGCCGTCGACCCGGACAAGAGTCGCGCGGGTGAATGGTTGGTCGCGCGGAACCTGCCCAAGGGTATCGACAGTTCGCGGCTCATCGCGGCGTCGTGCCGTGCGTTGGAGCAGTGGGGGGCGACCGGTGGACGGCGCAACCCAGTGGCGGTCGCTGTCGGCGCATCGCGTCGGTCGGGTGACGCTCCGGCGCCCGACCGCGACACCGTATTGCTGCGCCTGGTCGGATCGGACTTCACCGACCCGGTCACGGTACGGAACCAATTGCGTGCTGCCACACCGGAACCCGACTCCCCGACGACGAGCGCCGGGGGCATCGGCCCGCTGGTCGCGAAGGCGCTCGCCGGACGGCTCGGAAGCACCGTGTTGGTGTCGAACCTCGGCATCATCGAAGGTTCGCAGCGGATCGAGCGGCTCTGGCTCTACCCGGCAGTCAATGGACCGTGTGGTGTGGCGGTCGGATCGTTGACGGTCGACGGCAAGGCCACGCTCACCGTCCGGGTGGCTCGCCGTGACTTCAGCTCGGCCGCCGCCGAGCGGCTGACCGAGACCTTCGTGCAGGCGATCGAGTCGGTGTCCGCTCAGCAACGAGCCCGCTGACCGACCGAGCAACTGGCTGAGCAACCGACTGAGCAACCGACTGAGCAACCGGCTGAGCAACCGACTGAGCAACCGACTCAGAACGGGTCCGCGGTGCCCGTGTGACCGAACTTCTCGGCGACGCCGTTCAGCCGGGCACGTAGCAGCACCTTGATGCCGACGTTGCGCGCCCACCACGGCAGCTGCGCCAGGATGCGTCGTCGGTCGGCGGCGTCGGGTGTGCCGACCTCGAATCGCGCGAGTGAGGTGCTGCGGTCGAGGTAACGCAGCGAATGCCCCGGCGCGACGTGCGCGAGGATCGCGCTGGTCACGCCGATCGAGGAGAAGCAGTCGTGGATGAGCACGTTCCCGCCGGTGGGCACATGCTCGGCCCACCGCAGGTCGTCGGTCACCGTCCAGTAGTCGTGCTTGCCGTCGATGTAGAGCAGGTCGATCTGCTCGTCCCACTGCGGGCGCAGCTGAGTGGAGTACTCGGCGCGCAGCGTGACGACGTCGTTCAGTCCGGCGCGCTCGATGTTGCCCTCGAAGATGGAACGGGTCGAGGGACCACCGAACAGGCGGCCCTCCACGAAGGGGTCGACGGCGGTGACCGTCGCGCCGACGTTCTGCGCGGCCGTACCGAGGATCACGGTCGAGCGGCCGCAGTGGCTGCCGATCTCGAGAATCGACTGGCCGGGGCCGAGTGCGGAAGCCGCATTCCAGAGCATCTCCGCCTGGCCGCGGGTCATCCAACCCTTGATGCCTTCCGCGAGCTGCCACGCGTCTTCGAATGTCTTGGTGGTCGAGTCGGTCATGCTCTTCTCTTGCTCGCTCGGGAACGTCCCAGGCAATATTACCTGCCAGTAGCTTCCGGGACCAGGTTCCCGCCGCGGCCTTCGTGAACGGATAGCCTGAGCCTTCGTCCGGAGCCACAGGAGCTCACCCCCGTCGTCACCGAAGGAGAGCGTTTTGCCACGATCGGCAAGTATCGGCTCTCCTGACGTTTCCCGCACCACCGACGACAGCAGCGACTCTTACCCGCACCTCGGCCGTTGGTTGCATGCACTGGTGCTGGTGGCCATCACCTTCATCTGCCTCGCCCAGTCGCCCGGCGTCACCACGTTCGACACGAAGCTCGACCTCACACAGGACCCCGGCTCGTTCATGCGGCAGACGCTGACCGTCTGGACGCCCGACATCAACATGGGGTCGCTGCAGAACCAGGCCTACGGCTATCTGTTCCCGACCGGGCCGTATTACCTGCTCGGCGATCTGATCGGTGCGCCGATGTGGCTGTGGCAGCGACTGTGGTCGCTGTTGATCCTCGTGATCGCGTTCGAAGGAATGCGCTTGGTCTTGCGCGCGCTCGGCGGCTCCACCCCGGTGGTGGCCATCGTCGCGGCGTCGTCGTACGCCTTCGCGCCCCGGGTGCTGGGCACCGTCGGTGTGCTGAGTGGGCAGACACTCCCGGGGGCGGTGCTGCCCTGGACGGTGCTGCCGCTGGTGTTGGCCCACCAGGGACGGCTCGGGTGGCGGCGGGCCGTCGTGCTCTCGGCAGCGACCGTGCCGTTCATGGGCGGCGTCAACGCGACCGAGGTCATGCTCGTGCTGCTCCTGCCGGGCCTGCTGGTGCTGATGTCCGGTGGGTCGTGGCGCAGCAGGTGGCGCCGCACGGCCGCCTGGTCGGGACTGATCATCCTCGTCTGCATCTGGTGGATCGGTCCGCTGCTGGTGCTCGGCACCTACGCGCCACCCTTCCTCGACTATGTGGAGTCGGCGCGCAACACCACGGCACCGGTCGGCTTCCTCCAATCGGTGCAGGGCACCACCCACTGGCTGAGTTACCTCGATCCGGTCGACTCCGACTGGTACACCGCCTTCCGGCTCAGCCACGAACCGGTCTTCCTCGTCGCGAGCGCGGCCGTCGGCATCTGCGGCCTCGTCGGTCTTACCTTGCGCCGCACGCCGCTGCGGCTGCCGTTGGCCGTCGCCGCGTTCGGGGCGCTCGCGTTCCTCACCCTCGGTCACGGCGGTGTGTCGGGGTCGCCGTTGCAGTCGACGTTCCTGTCCTTCCTCGACGGCGGCGGCGCGCCGTTCCGCAACATCCACAAGGTCGACCCGCTCGTCAGATTCGCGGTGGCCGTGGGTCTGACGAGCACGATCACGGTGGCCGCACCCCGCGTCCGACGGTTGTTGGGGTGGGATCAGCACCCCGATCTGCGTCACCTCGCGTCCGGCATCCCTGCCGCTGTGGCGTTCGTGCTGGTGGCGAGCTCGTTGGTGCCGGCCGCGGCGGGGCAGATGCGCAGCGCGAAGGGGTGGAAGGACATCCCGCAGCCGTGGCTGCAGATGTCCGAGACCCTCCAGAAGCTTCCCGCGGGCGCCCGCACGCTTGTCGTGCCCGGTGCCGACATCGGCGACCAGACGTGGGGCCGAACGGTCGACGAACTCATCCAGACCTTCCCCGGTGTGAACTGGGCTTCGCGCTCGAAGGTGCCGCTGGTGTCCAACGGCGGCATCCGGTTCCTCGACGAGGTCGAGAACGCCTTCTGGGCCGGGCGTGGGTCGACCGGGCTCGTCCAAGCGCTCGCTTCCGCCGGCTTCACCAACATCCTCGTGCGCAACGACATCGCCGCGGAGAACAACGTGCCCGACCCTGACCGGGTGCATCAGGCCATCGCCGGGATGCCCGGTCTGAGCAAGGTCAAAGCCTTCGGGGTCGGCCAGGGTGGCTACCCGATGGTGGAGTTGTACAGCCTGCGCGGAGCGAGCGGTTCGCCACTGGCCGTACCGATGTCGCAGACCCGTGTGTTCTACGGCGAAGCGGACAACCTGGTGCGGGCCTACGAGAGCGGCGCGATCCGTGGTGACGAGGTGACGGTGTCGAACGCGCCGGGTGACACCCGTGCGCACGTGACCGATACCGCGCCGGCCCGATTGGTGACCGAGGGGTGGTCGCGCCAGGAACGTTCGTTCGCGCGGGTGCACGAATCGCGGTCGTCGGTGATGACCGAGGACGACGAATTCGGTTCTACCCGAGCACAACACGACTACGGACCGATGAGCGGCACGCAGCAGGCGACGGCGGTCTACTCCGGGGTGAGTTCGGTGCGGGTCAGCTCGACCGCCGACTCCGCCGGGTCGCTCGGCCCCGTACGGCCCGACCTCGGCGCGTGGGCCGCGGTCGACGGACGCCCCGACACCGCCTGGGTCTCGGCGGGCGGCACCGACCCGCGACAGCAGTGGATAGCGGTCGATCTCGACGCCGCGCGCACGCCCGGCAAGGTCGACCTGAAGTTCCGCGAGTCGGTCGCCGACGTCAAGGTGGTGCGGCTCGTCGCCGACTCCGAGACCAAGACCGTCCGACTCGATGCCACCGGCGCGGGCTCCACGGTGCTCCAACGCCCGACGAAGCAAGTGAAGGTGGAAGTGGTCACGGCCTCGGGTGCAGGTCAGGTCGGTCTGTCCGACCTGCGCATCGCCGGCCTGTCGCCGCAACGCAGCATCCAGGTGCCGACCCTCGTTGACGCCGGCGACAGCCTGGTGTTCACCGACAACCCGGGCCGCACGGTGTGCACCGTGGGTGCGCTCGGCGTCGGGTGCAACCCGCTGACGTACGTCGGTCCGGACGAGAGCACCGGCATCTCGCGTGATGTCGAGGTGGTGCGTGGTCGACCCGTCACGGTCGACGCGCAGGTCGTGCCGACCGGGGGAGAGGCGGTCGACAACCTGTTGCTGCCGTTGAAGGACGCCGTGGCGGTGCGGGCCAGCGGGAGCTACGTGACCGACGTCCGCAACAGCCCGACCCAGGCGGCGGACGGGTCGACCGCAACGACTTGGATCCCGCCGCAGAACGGCACCGTCGAGCCGTGGCTCGACCTTTCGTGGGGTCCTTCGCGCACCCTCAGCACGTTCAAGGTCGGCGTCGGTCCGGGCGCGACACCGGCACCCGTGGCCGGCGTGACGGTCGACGGCCGCCCGGCCGCGTTCACGGTGTCGGCCGACGGCACCTACCGGCTGACCGGCAGTCCCAAGGGCACCAGCCTGCGGGTCTACTTCACCAAGGGTGTGGCGTTGCCGCAGATCGCGGAGGTGCAGGTCGATGCTCTGCGCGACCTCTACTACCGCCCGGCCGACTCCACCACGACCGGTCTGCTGTGCGGTCTCGGCCCGCCGATCCACCTCGGCTCGGCAGCGGTGGAGACCGAGATCGTCGGAACCATCGGTCAACTGCGCTCCGGTGCGCCGATGCAGGTGCGTAGCTGCGGGCTCGTGCCCGACCTCAAGAGCGGACGCCAGACGATCTCGATCGATCGGATCGACGGGTTCACCCCGGTGAGCCTGCAGGTGTCGGCACCCGGCGACCGGCAGACCGCCCAGCAACGGCTGACCGTCACCGAGAACCGCTGGACCGAGCAGGACCGCAGCGTCACCGTGGCCGGTGGACCGGTGACCGTGCTCGCGGTGCCGGAGAACTTCAACGCCGGCTGGACCGCGACGATGGGTGGTCGCACCCTCACGTCGGTGCTGGTCAACGGCTGGCAGCAAGGGTGGGTCGTCCCCGCGGGGAGCGCGGCACGGCAGATCACCATGTCGTTCACACCCGCGAAGCCCTACCAGGCGAGCCTGCTGGTCGGCGCACTCGCGGCGCTCGCCGTGCTGGTCGCGGCGATGGTGCTGCTGGTGGCGATGGTGCGTGAACGAGTCGGTGTCCGCGGTCTGCTCGCCGGACTCTCCGGCGCGGGTTCGGGTTCAGCGCCCGATCACGCGTCCGCGTCCGAGGAGCCGGTCGGCGCCCCGGCGATCTGGTGGGTCGCCGTCGTGGTCGTTCTCGCCGCGCTGTTCGGCGGGGCCTTCACCGCCGTCGGCGTTGTGGTCGCACTGGTGACGCCCTGGCGATGGCGGTCGATCGCTCGGACGGCCGCCGTCGCGGTGACCGTGCTCGCCGCGATCCTCGCCGCGTCCGCCGACTTCGCGTCTGCCGCCGAAATCGCCGACGGGGCGACCGCCCTCGTACTCGGGCTGTTGGTCGGGCTGGTGCTGCGATCGGCCTCCGCAACCGGCACGTTGCGCCGTCCGCACTGGTCGCGAGTGCAAGGGCCTGGCGCGCGATGGTCGTGGTCTGGGTCACGGGCGCGCAAGCGGCAGGAACAGCAACCCGAACCAGAACCCGAGCTCCCCGACGATCCAGAAACAGGTGCGCAGCGATGACCCGAGTTCGGCAGATCCGACCGGACGGCTGGACCCAGGTGGCGATCGTGCTCATCTGTGTCCAGACGCTGTGGCGTGGGTGGGCGGCGTACGACGCCTACTTCTGGCAGGACGACTTCCGCTACCTGGCCGACATGCAGCACGGCCTGTCGGCCGACATGCTGTTCCAGAGCTACAACGGCCACGTGATGCCCGGATCGTTCCTGATGTCGTGGGTCGTCGCGGCCACCGGTAGTTCGCACGTGCTGGCTGCGTCGATCGTGGTGTTCATGAGTCTGGTCGCGGCCGCGCTGCTGGCGATCACCCTCCGCCTGCTGTTCGGTGCCCACATCGCGACTCTCGTCGTGCTGGCGGCGGCGTTGTTCACGCCCTTGACCCTCGTCGGATACACCTGGTTCGCCTACGGATTGCAGCTCTGGCCGCAGCAGATCAGCCTGCTCGCCGCGCTCTGCAGCTACGCCATGTGGCGCCGCAGCGGCCGCACCCTGTGGTGCGTCATGGGAGCCGTCGCGCTGCTGTTCGGCCTGTTCTTCTGGGAGAAGGCGCTCCTGGTCGGACCCGCGGTCGTGCTGTTCGCCTTGCTGGCGGCGTCCGGCGGACCCATCGAGCGACTGCGCGCCGTGATCGCACAGTGGCGCTGGTTCGCCGCTCCGGTCGTGTTGTCGTTCGCCTACCTCGCCCTCTACCTGGTGCTGACCAACGACAGCAAGGTCAGCGCCGACCTTGCCGATCAGTCGGCCGGAGTGACCGACGCCGTTCAACACAGCGTCCTGCGACTTTTCCTGCCGGGGCTACTCGGTGGACCCTGGACGGCGACGGGTGCGGTGACCACCCTCAACGCCAACCCGAGCAATGTCGCGCTGGCCGTCTGCGCCGTCATGTGGGTCGGCATCATTGGTTGCTCCTTCCTCCAGCGCGGACGTCGCGCCGGCGCCGCATGGATCTGGCTGGCGGTCGTGCTCGCGATCGCCTTGGCGATGGTCGCGGCGTTCCGCGGTTTCGGTGGTCTGACCGTGCGCGACTCGCGGTATCTCGCCGACCTCGTGCCAATGGCGGCCGTTGCCGTCGCGTGGGCCTATCTGCCGTTGCGTCTCGGCGGAGAGCAACGCCCCGAGGCCTCGGTGCTCAAGGGGGCCGACGACGCGGCGCCGGTCGGTGCGGTGACTCCGGCGTGGCAGGCACCACTGGTGCTCGTGCTGCTCGCCGGAATCGTCGCCAGCAGTTGGGTGACCGTCTCGACGATGACCGACCGGCTGGACAACCGCTACAGCCGCAACTACGTCAACGGTCTGCGGACGTCGCTCGCCGCCGAGACCGAACCGCTGCTCGTGACTCCCGCGCCGCCGGTGGCGGTGATGCTCGGGAGCACCCAGGACGTCGCGGAGGCGATGGGCATCAAGGCCCGCTGGGTGCGGTCTGGCGCGAACCTGCGGATGGTCGATCCCATCGGACAGCTGCGACCGGTCGGGGTGCCCACAGGGTCGTGGGTGGCGAAGGGAGACCGACCCGACTGCGGTTGGCTGCTCACGCCGCAACAGCCGGTGACGGTGCAAATCCCGGCAGTCGGTACACCGGTGTCGGTGCGGGTCGGGCTGATGTCGGGCCAACCGCAGCCGGTGACCGTCGAGGTCGACGGCGCGCCGCCCGCATCGACGACCACCACCGTCAACGGTCTCGGGGTGGTGGTGCTCGCCTCTCCCGCACCCACCCGGGTGACGGTGCGGCTGCCGCAAGGAACGTCGGCCTGTGTCACCGACGTGTCGGCCGGTGTCGTCGCGGCACAGGAGTGACAAGGTGAACCGCCCTGCCGGGATCGGGCGGAACGCCCAGCGGGATCCGGCGAGCCGACGCGGCCTGCGCGCCCACGCGATCACCGTCGTTGTCGCGGTCGTGTCGACCGTCGTCCTGCTCGGTTCGGCCCTGGCGCCGGGCCTGGTGCAGCGGTACGACCTGGGCTGGTCGCCAGATCCGCGGTTCACCCCCACGGTGCTCGGGTGGTTCGCACCGGCACCCAGGGTGGTGCCCAGCGATGCCTTCATAGTCATGCTCGGTCATGTTCTCGGAGCCGGCAGCGCCCAGAAGGTCGTGCTTTTCGCCGTCCTGTTCCTACCGGCGCTGGGGTGCGCTGCGCTCCTGCGCGAACTGCGCCCCACCGTCGGCCTCCCCGCCGTCTGCCTGTCGGTGCTTGCGGCCCAATGGAATCCGTTCGTCGCGGAGCGGTTCGCGCTCGGTCAGTGGACGGTGCTGTTGGGGTACGCCGCCGTCCCGTGGGCGTTGCGTGCTGCGGTTCGGGCGCGCCGTAGCGGGGGAGCGCGGTCGGTCTTCGTCGTCTGCGGGTGGTGTGCGATCGGCGGTTCGAACTCGCTGATCATGGTGCTGGCCGCGATGGTTCCCGTGCTGCTGTGGCCGCGCCCGGCATGGCGTGCTCTGGTCGCGGGGGCGGTCGGCACCGTGGTGCTCGGTGCGGCCTGGTGGCTGCCTTCGGTGTTCGCGAAGCCGATCTCGTCCGCGGAGGGCGCGCGTGCGTTCGCCGCCCGGTCCGACTCTCCTCTCGGGGTGTTCGGCTCGCTGCTCGGTGGTGGTGGCATCTGGAACCAGGCGGTGCTGCCGCCCGAGCGCAGTTCGCTCGTGCTGGCGCTCTTGGCTGCAGCGTTCCTGCTCGCCGGCATTGCCGCCGTGCCGTTCGTGCTCCGACCCGGGTGGGGGAGCGCCACACCTGACCGGGTGCCCGACGCCCTGCTCGCCTCGGCTGTGGTGGCGCTGCTGGTCGCGTTCGCGCCGGCGATACCCGGGGTGGGCGCGATCTGGGAGTTCGTCGTCACCACGGCTCCCGGCGGCGGACTGCTGCGCGACTCGCAGAAGTTGCTCGCGGCCTGGGTCGTCGTCGCGGCGGTGGGTCTCGGTGTCCTGCTCGAGCGACTGCGTCAGGTGCGGTCGGTGCGCCGACCGGTGGCCGCGCTCCTTGTTCTTCCGGTGTTGCTGATCCCGTCGACCGCGTGGGGCCAACAGGGAGCGATCCGCACCTCGCAGGTGCCGGACGACGTCCGTGCCGCCGCGACACTGCTGTCCGATGCGCCCGCGGGCGCCGTCGGCCTGTTGCCGTGGAGCCAGTACCGGCGGTACTCGTGGAACGACGGCCGGGTCTCGCTCGCGGTGCTTGCGCGCATGGTCGATCAACCCGTGATCTTCAACGACGCCCTGCCGCTGCGCGATCAGGTCATCCCGGGCGAAGACCCCACCGCCGCCCAGGTCTCCCGAGCCATCGCGGCCGGCCGCACCCCGCAGGACGCATTGCGGGCCGCCGGTGTGCGCTACATCGCGGTGGAACATCGGTCGGGTGGCGCGGCGACCGAGCCCGGCAAAGCGGCAGGTCGGGTGCTGGTGGACGGTCCGAACATCACCGTGGTCGAGGTCTCGACACAGCCGCCGGCCGCGCCGCCGTCACCGTGGGCGCACCGGTTCGGGTGGCTGGTCAGCCTGGCCGGTTTCGTCGGTGCGGGCGTCGCCGCCGTCGTCGGCCGGCGGGACCGCTCGCGGCGCGAAACGCCCGAGCCGGGGTTGTGACAAGAAAGTTACGCTGCGGTAGGGTTGGGCGCATGATCGAAACCATCGCCACCTTCGTTGTCGGTGCGGCTCTGGCCGGACTCGCTGTGTTCGCCGGAGTGAACAGCGCCACGTCCGCCGAGGTGCCCAAGGCGAAGCAGAGCCAGTCCGTCGCGGTCTACGACGGTAACTGACCGACCGAACTTTCGTTCGAAGCAGCGCCACCCCGCGGGTGGCGCTGCTTCGCGTTGTCCGATGCGACCCGCGCAACCGGGGGTCACGAGTGGTAGCAGTCGATGACCTCCTGCAGCAGGTTCTCCCACTTCTGCACGGCCTGCGGCCAGGTGAACTGCGCCGCGAACCGGGCGGCTTCGTCGCCCAGAGTGTGACGCAGCTTCTCGTCGGCCAGGAGCGCCTCGAGCGCCCCGGTGAAGGGTTCCTGTCCGTCGTCGACGAGCAGGCCGGTGCGGCCCTCCTGGATCGAATCTGCGACACCGCCCGCCGATCGGTAGGCGATGCTCGGGGTGTGGTGCGTCGCGGCCTCGACGACCACCAGTCCCCACCCCTCCTTGATGCTCGGCAGGGCGAGCACCCAACTCTCGCTGAGGATCCGCCGCTTCTCCCACTCCGAGACGTGGCCGGTGAACACGACCTGGTCGGCGATGCCCAAGTCGCGGCTCAGATCGCGCAGTTCACCGAGCCAGTATCCGGAGCCGACGACCCGCAGTTCGATTCCCGGGATCTTGTTCCGTAACGCGGCCACCGCTCGAATCGCGATCTCGACGCGCTTGTGCGGCACCAACCGGCCCAGCACGGTCACCACGGGATGGTCGGCCGGCCGAGCATCCTGATTCGTCAGGTCGGTGCCGTTGGGAATGATCGCGACGCGGTCGCCGTCGACGCCCAGCGCCACCAACTCCCGGCGGGTCGTCTCGGACACCGCGACGTACTGCGCCCGTCGGTAGGCAAAGGGCGCGAGCGCCGATTCCAGCTGCCAGCCGATCTTCGCGACCGTCGGGTTGAACGCGACCGGCCACTGCTCGCGGTGGACGTGGTGCACCAGATTCACCACGGGGTGGTGCGGTAGCGCCGCGGTCGACAGGAACGGCACTCCGTTCTGCACGTCGACGACCACGTCGGCGCGTAGGCGGCGGACCGCCTGGGAGGCGATGGCGCGGGTGTAGACCGAGTAGTGGCCGCCCTTGCGGATGTAGTTGACGCCGTTGACCACTTCACGGGGGAGTGCGCCGGGATACAGGGCGGTTCGGAAGGTGACGTGATGGCCGCGTGCGGCGAGCCCCTCGGCCACCTCCACCAGGTACTTCTCCGCGCCACCGGCCTCGGGATGCCCGAGATCACGCCAGTTGAGCAGCAGCACCGAGTAGGCCATCGAACCTCCGAAGTCGTGTCGCCGTCGTCCGCGGCGGGGGAATCGGGTTCTGGCACCATGTAGCCCGTGTCACAGAACGCCGGTTTGAAAAGTTATCGCACCACCCGCCGCTCCATCGGGTTGCTGCGCGCCTTTCGCCAGGAACAGCCACGGCCCGAACTGTTCTACGGCCCGCTTGCGACCGACACGGCGAACCTCGTCGAGCACTTCCACTCGCTGCAGGGCTCCACGGTGCTTGACATCGGTGCCGGCCCGGCACAGTTCGCGCGTGAGTTCGGTAGCCGCGGCGCGCGCTATGTCGCCCTGGAGGTTGCGCGCGAAGACCTCGATCGTGAGGTGAGCGCAGGCGTCGTGGGTCGCGGTCAGCAGCTCCCGTTCGCCGACGACAGCCTCGACGTGGCGATGTCGAGCAATGTCCTGGAACACGTGCCCGACCCGGACGTCTTCTCCGACGAGATGGTGCGGGTGACCCGTCCGGGCGGGTTGATCTTTCTGTCCTACACCTTGTGGTTGTCGCCGTGGGGTGGCCACGAGACGTCACCCTGGCACTACCTCGGCGGCGACTATGCGGCTCGACGCTACGAGCGCACGCATGGGCATCCGCCGAAGAACCGCTTCGGCACCTCGATGTTCGCCGCGTCGATGGCCGACGGGCTCGCCTGGGCTCGAGAGCAGAGGGGTGCTGAGGTGCTGTTCACCGGACCCCGTTACGCCCCCTGGTGGTTGCAGTGGGTCACCGGCGTGCCCGGGGTGCGCGAGGTCGTCGGGTGGAATCTGCTGATGGTGCTGCGCAAGCACGGAACGCCCGACGCCCGACCCGAGGCCTGAACCCGCCGGAATCGGTCGTCACGACACCGACTGTCGGGATGTGACGAGGATCGCATTTAGGGGGCTACTCGGTGGTAGCATCCCCGGAGTCGTCCTGCCAATGACACGAAAGGTTTTGGTGTGCGAAAAGTTCTCGGCCTCGTTCTGTTGGGGCTCTCCGGCTTCTTGATCGCAGCATCGTTGCTGCTGTTCCTGTGGGCCCCGGGCAAGGTCGAGCGGACCCCGCTGGATATCGACTCGATCACTCGGCTCACGGGCAAAGCCACCTATCTGTCGGAGGCGGAGACCCCGGTCAAGGCGATCAGCGCCAACCGTGTCGACGTCAAGGCGTCCAGCGACTCGGTCGTGCAGTTCAACGCGTTCACGTGCCTGGTGCGCGACCCCGACAACAACGTGCAGAACTGTGTGAAGGACAAGCGCCTCATCACCAGTGACGTCGACACCTTCGCGGCCGACCGGCACACCGCGCAGGCCGTGACCGACTACCCGAACCTGCCGACCGACGCCGTGCCGCACACGGGCCTGGTCAACAAGTTCCCGTTCAACGTCGAGAAGAAGACCTACAACTTCTGGGACGGCGTGCTCGGCAAGAGCGTGCCGGCCGAGTACAAGGGCACCGAGAAGATCCAGGGCCTGGAGACCTACAAGTTCGTGATCTCCTTCGCCGACCAGCCCGCCAAGGTCACTGCCGGTGTCGACGGCACCTACTCCGACGACAAGACGATGTGGGTCGACCCGGTCACCGGCTCGATCATCGACCAGCAGGACAAGCAGGTGCGCAAGCTGCAGAACGGCGACAACGCGATCACCCTCGACTTCGCGTTCACCGACGACACCGTGAAGAAGAACGTCCAGGACGCCAACGACAACCACAGCCAGTTGGGCCTCGTCAAGAACGCTCCGCTCGTGCTGCTCCCGCTCGGCATCATCGCCGGTGTGGTGGGTGCATTCCTCACCCTCGGCGCGCGCAACGCCGGTGGTCGTCACCGCAACGACGAAGTCGACTGGGACGACGCCGACCAGGACGCAACCTCGCGCGCCTGATCCAACCAGCGCCCACGAAGCCCGACGAAGCCCTGACCGCGCCGCGGTCAGGGCTTCGTCGCGAGATATATCGCGGTGCCCGGGATGACCTTGCCGCGGGTCGGACTCCAGCCGCCCCAGTCCGACTTGTTGTGGTCGGGCCAGGTCGGCTCCACGACGTCCTCGACGGTGAGGCCGGCGGCGACCATCTCCCGGATGCGACCGCCGAAGGTGCGGTGATGCTCGACGTACGTGACGAGGTCACCCGACCGCTCCACGTACGGTGTCGTGTCGAAGTAGTCGTACTGCGCCACCAGGCCCGACTTGTCCGGCACGTCGGGGAACGCCCACCGGAACGGGTGGGTGGTCGAGAAGGCGAGGCGTCCGCCGGGGCGCAGCACCCGCGCGAGTTCGCGCATCAACGATGCGGTGTCGGCGATGAAGGGCACGGCGCCGTATGCGGAGAACGCGATGTCGAAAGTGTCGTCGGCGAAGGGCAGCACGCCCGCGTCGGCCTGCACCATCGGCAGCGAGCGCCCCGCGCGTTCGTCGATCTCGCGGCCCACCTCGAGCATGCCGAGGGAGATGTCGGACGCCACCACCCGGGCACCCTGCGCCGCCATCCACCGGGCGCCCTGACCGGCGCCGGCTCCGAACTCCAGCACATCGCGTCCGGCGAGCCCTCGTCGATCGCCGAAGATCCGCAGCTCCTCCTCGGTCCAGCCCTCCGGACCCCAGACCAGTTGTTCGTCGCCGAGGAACGCGCCGTGCTCGAGGTAGTAGTCGCGGGCCTCGCCGTCCCACCACGCGCGCTGTGCGCGGGAGCTCTCCCGGTCGTCGACGTGGTGGTTCTTCCCGCGCCCGGCCGAGGAGCCGCCGGGCGTTGCCGAGTCGTCCATGATCCGAGTCCTTTCATCGGACGTTTTGGGTCCGAAAGTGGTTTTGCCCACGTCTTGCACAGCGGGTAGGATAAAGAGGCACTTTCGTGTGCGCAGTATCCCGTCGGTCATTCCGGTGGTTCGACGGGACGTCCTTATTGTCCAACTCAACCGTCCACCAAAGGTTTCCTACTACATGACTACCGCCACCACCTCCCAGATCGCGATCAACGACATCGGATCCGAGGAGGAGCTGCTCGCCGCGATCGACGCGACGATCAAGCACTTCAATGACGGCGACATCGTCGAAGGTGTCATCGTCAAGGTCGACCGTGACGAGGTTCTCCTCGACATCGGTTACAAGACCGAGGGCGTCATTCCCTCGCGCGAACTCTCCATCAAGCACGACGTCGACCCGACCGAGGTCGTTTCCGTGGGCGATGAGGTCGAGGCTCTCGTTCTCCAGAAGGAGGACAAGGAAGGCCGTCTGATCCTGTCCAAGAAGCGTGCGCAGTACGAGCGCGCCTGGGGCACGATCGAGAAGATCAAGGAAGAGGACGGCGTCGTCACCGGTACAGTCATCGAGGTCGTCAAGGGTGGCCTCATCCTCGACATCGGCCTGCGCGGCTTCCTGCCCGCCTCGCTGGTCGAGATGCGTCGTGTCCGCGACCTGCAGCCGTACGTCGGCAAGGAGGTCGAGGCCAAGATCATCGAGCTCGACAAGAACCGCAACAACGTCGTTCTGTCGCGCCGCGCCTGGCTGGAGCAGACCCAGTCCGAGGTGCGCACCACGTTCCTCAAGGAACTGCAGAAGGGCCAGGTCCGCTCGGGCGTCGTGTCCTCGATCGTCAACTTCGGTGCGTTCGTCGACCTCGGTGGCGTCGACGGTCTGGTGCACGTCTCGGAACTGTCCTGGAAGCACATCGACCACCCGTCCGAGGTTGTCGAGGTCGGTCAGGAAGTCACCGTCGAGGTGCTCGACGTCGACATGGACCGCGAGCGCGTCTCGCTGTCGCTGAAGGCGACCCAGGAAGACCCGTGGCAGCACTTCGCCCGCACCCACGCGATCGGTCAGGTCGTCCCGGGTAAGGTCACCAAGCTCGTTCCGTTCGGTGCGTTCGTGCGCGTCGAGGATGGCATCGAGGGTCTGGTCCACATCTCCGAGCTGGCCGAGCGCCACGTGGAGCTGCCGGAGCAGGTCGTCACCGTCGGCACCGAGCTGTTCGTCAAGGTCATCGACGTCGACCTGGAGCGCCGCCGCATCTCGCTGTCGCTCAAGCAGGCCAACGACGACGCCGCCGGTGCGAACGACTTCGACCCGACGCTGTACGGCATGGCCGCCGAGTACGACGACCAGGGCAACTACAAGTACCCCGAGGGCTTCGACCCGGAGACCAACGAGTGGCTCGAGGGTTACGAGACCCAGCGCGAGGCCTGGGAGGCGCAGTACGCCGACGCCCACGCCCGCTACGAAGCGCACCAGGCCCAGATCGAGGCCGCCCGCAAGGCCGACGCGGAGGCTGTCGCCACCGCTGCGACCGCGCCGACCTCGTACTCCTCCGGTGGCGAGACCACCTCGGCTCCGGCCGAGGGCACCCTCGCTTCGGACGAGGCACTGGCCGCGCTGCGTGAGAAGCTCACCGGCAACTGAGCTGACTGACGTCGGCACAGCGGCCTGAAAGGCCCCGCCCACCGTTTCGGTGGGCGGGGCCTTTCTCGTTCGCTCACTCTCGCGAAAGTTTGCGGTTTCGTGCACGTGCGTTGCGTGTCGTGCGAACTTTCGGCTCACGGGGCCCGCGGAAGTTTGCAGGTTTGCGCGCGAGGGTCCCGTGTGATGTCTCAGGACATCGGTGACAGTTCTGCATCAGGACATCGGTGACAGTTGGTGTCTCAGGACATCACATGCGCGTGCGTCACGGGTCATGCAAACTTTCGGAAAGGCGGGCTCGCGAGATGTTGCAACTTCGTGCGCGTGCGTCGCGCGTCGCGCAAACTTTCGGGGGAGGCGGGGTCGTGTCAGCCGCGGCCGAAGAGCGTGCCGCCGTTGACCTGGAGAATCTGCCCGGTCGTCCAGCCGGAGTTGGGGGAGGCCAGGTAGGCGACGGCCTCCGCGACTTCTTCGGGGGTGCCCGGCCGCTTCATCGGGATGGGCGCGATGCGGCCCTCGACGATGCTGGGGTCGCGGGCGATGCGGCCGGCCCAGAACGGCGTGCCGGGTACGAACCCCGGTGCGACGGAATTGACCGTGATGCCGTCGGCCGCGAGTTCACCGGCAAGGCTCAGCACCCATGCGTTGACCGCGGCCTTGGCCGCGCCGTACGCACCCGAACCACGCAGTGCCGCAATGGAGCTCATCGCGATGATGCGACCTCCCGGGCGCGGCATGTGGTCGAGCAGGGCCTGCGTGATGAGCACCGCCGACAGCACATTGCCGTCGAAGTCGGCCCGCCACGCCTGGGCGGTCTCCTGCAGCGTCTTCGCCCCGAGACCGTAGTTGCCGCCGGCGTTCGCGACCAACACGTCGATCGGGCGCCCCGTCTTCAGTTCCGCGGCCAGCCGCTCCACATCGTCCGGCACTGTGAGGTCGCAGGTGCGGGTCGCGATGCGCGCGGTCGGCGCGCCCTCGCGCAGCTCGGCAGCGGCAGACTCCAGTGGTTCCGCGCGGCGCCCGACCAGGATGAGGTCGGGGTCTTCGCGCAGCAGCCGGTGAGCGATGGCCTTGCCGATGCCGGTGCCGCCGCCGGTGATCACGATGCGTCGGGTCATGGCGTCAAGAGTAGGTCGCCGAGTGCCGTCATCGGGCGTACGCCTCGGCCGTCCATAAGTGGGTCAGCGCGTAGGCCCGCCAGGGCCGCCACGCCTGCGAGGCGCGGTGCGCCTCGGCCGGTGTGACGCCGTCCAGGGCCCGGCGCAGCACGGCGTCGCCGGGCGTGAACGCGTCCCGGTCGCCGAGCGCGCGAAGGGCGAGGTAGTCAGCCGTCCACGGCCCGATGCCGGGCAGCGCAAGCAACGCGGCCCGGGTGCCGACGGGGTCCTGCGGGTCGAGCCGCAGTCCGTCGGCCAACGCCTGCGCCAGCACATGCACCGTGCGGGCCCGCGCACCGGTCAACCCGATCGTGGCCCGCAGTTCGTCGACGTCGACGGACGCGACGGTGTGCGGCGTCGGCGCGAGCGTCCACGGACCGCCGGGAAGTTCGGCGGCGACGGGGGAGCCGTACGCCTCGACGAAGCGTGCCTGCAGGGTGCGGGCGCCGCGCAGCGTGACCTGCTGACCGAGCACGGTGAACAGTGCGCACTCGCTGCGGTCGACCGCGCCGGCCACCCGCAGCCCTGGTCGCGCCGCGACCAGGGCTGCGAGACGAGGGTCGAGGGAGAGGGCCCGGTCGATCTGCACCGGGTCGGCGTCGAGGTCGAGCCAGCGGCGCACGATCGCGACCAGTTGTGGTGCGTCGGCAGGGTCGCTGAGGTGCAGCGTCACAGGCACCTCGGACGCGTCGTCATCGAGGTGGAGGTCGACCTCGACGAGGGCGGGTCCACCGGGCGCTGCGACGACGCGGCGATGGACGCCGTCGACCTGAGTCTCGAGCGCCGGCACCGCGTGCGCCCGCAATGCAGCCGCGAGGGCGGTCGCCGCGAACGGCGGGCGCACCGGCAACCGCAGGTCGGATCGGGTTGTCACCCGGGCATTCTCGCCGGTGTCGGGGGCGGCCGGTACATTCGGCGCCATGATGCGGATCGGGCTGACCGGCGGAATCGGATCGGGCAAGTCGACGGTGTCGAAGGTGCTCGCCGGGCTCGGCGCGGTGATCGTCGACGCCGACCTCATCGCGCGGGAGGTGGTCGAGCCGGGCACGCCGGGGTTGGCCGCCATTCGCGCGGAGTTCGGCGCCGAGGTGTTGCAGCCCGACGGGTCCCTCGACCGACCGGCGCTCGGTGCGGTCGTGTTCGCCGACCCCGAGCGTCGCCGCGCGCTCGAGGCGATCACCCACCCACTCATCGGGCAACGCACGCAGGAACTGTTCGCGCAGGCTCCCACCGATGCGGTCGTCGTGCACGACATGCCGCTGTTGGTCGAGCTCGGCCAGACCGACGGTTACCACCTGATGCTCATCGTCGACGTGCCCGAGGAGGTGCGGCTGACCCGGCTCGTCGAACAACGCGGCATGGCCGAGGCCGATGCCCGTGCCCGCATCGGCGCCCAGGCCACCGACGCCCAGCGCCGGGAGGCGGCCGACGTGCTGCTCGACAACAGCGGCACCCCGGAGCAGCTCACCGAATCGTTGACATCCTTGTGGCACAACCGGATTCGACCCTACGCAGACAACCTGGTGGCCGATCGGGCGGTGCGTCGGCCCGACGCCGTGACCATCACCGAACCCGACCCGACCTGGGCTGCGCAGGGGCGTCGCCTCTCCCGGCGCCTCGTCCACCAACTCGGCCGGGCCGGATTCGAGGTCGAGGTCGACCACATCGGGTCGACGTCGGTGCCCGGTCTGGCCGCGAAGGACGTCATCGACCTCCAGGTGCGGGTGTCCGACCTCGGCATCGCCGAGACTCCCACCTTCCGCGAGGCGTTGCGTGCCGCCGGGTTCGTCGATCTGCGCCCCAATCAAGACGAACCCAAGCCGTGGGCGCCCGACCCCGAGCAGTGGCGCAAGCTCTACGCCAACGGGGCCGACCCGGCCAGGGTCACGCACCTGCATGTCCGCACCGCGTCCGGGCCGGCCGCGCAGGTGGCCTTGCAGTTCCGTGACTGGCTGCGCGCCCACGACGCCGAGCGCGATGCCTATGCCGCGGTCAAACGCGAGATCGCGCGCGCGCACCCGGGTGGCAGCCCGGAGACCAAGCAGGACTACGTGCAGGCGAAGGAACCGTGGTTCGCACAGGCGCTGCCGCGTGCACGCGAGTGGGCCCGGGCCACCGGGTGGGCGAACCCTTCGACCCACTGATTCCCGCACCCGAAGTCGAAGCACGTCGAACTACCGGAAATCGCCTCTTCATGAGATATAGAGAACCTAAGTAAATGCCCGAGGAGAGGCAACGTTGAGTCACGGTTCAGATACCAGCGCAGGGACGTCGAGCATGTTCCGGCAACCCAGCGCGGTGTGCGGTGGGGCCTGGGCAATGCGCTCTTCATCGCCACCTCGCTGGCCGTGATCGTGGCCTCCGCGTCGGGCGGCCTCGCCAGCGCGATCATCCTCTACGAAACAGCCTTCGACGTCGGCATCGCGTTCGGCCCGCTGCTCGGCGGCATGCTCGGCAACATGAGCTGGCGGCCCGTTCTTCGGTGTTTCGGTGCTCATGGCGATCGCGCTGGTGGCCACCGTGCTGTTCGTTCCGGAACAGCCCAAGCCGGCCCGGCGCACCTCGGTGTTCGCACCGCTCAAGGCGCTCAAGCACCGCGGTCTGTTGACGATGAGCATCACCGCCCTGCTGTACAACTGGGCCTTCTTCATCGGCATCAACAACGTGCTCACCACCCAGGCGGTCATGGTGATCAGCCCGCGGCCAACTCGTCGCGGCGGCGGTCGAGCCAGCGCACCATGGGGGTGGCGACCACCCCGTGCACCAGCACCGACAACGCGACGGTGAACCCGCCGATCGACCAGAGTTCGGCCTCGTGCGGCAGGTTGCTGTGCGACGACGCGTACGCCAGGTAGTAGAGCGTGCCGATGCCGCGCACCCCGAGGAACGCGGTGGCGAACCGTTCGCGCGGGCCGAGCCGGCCGTCGCCCGCGACATCGACCGTGGTGCGATTCCAGAGGGCGAGCGAGCCGGTGAGCGGGCGCACCACGAAGATCAGCAGCACCGCGACCAGCGCGCCGCCCCAGGTGAGGTCGCGCAGCATGCCGTCGGTGAGTGCCGCGCCGAGCAGGAGCAGCACCAAAAGCGTCAGCAGGTGTTCGAGCCGTTCGATCACCCCGTGCATGTGGTCGTGGTAGGCGTGCGTCGGGTTGCCGGCGCGCATCTGCAGCGCACACACGAACACCGACAGGAACGCCCAGCCGTGCAGCAACTCGCCGAGGCCGTATGCGATCAGCGGCGCCACGACGACCAGCAGCGGGTCGCCCAGGTCGGCGAACCGCAGACCGCGCGGCGCACGGAACGCCAACCGTCCGAGCACGGTGCCCACGGCCCATCCGACGGCGACGCCGATCACGGTGCGCCCGACGAGATCCCAGGCGATCCAGGACGCGATGTCCGCGGCGGTGAGCGTGCCGGTGGCCACCATGCTCAGGCCGAGCACCACGAAGGGGAAGGCCGCACCGTCGTTGAGGCCGGCTTCGGACGTGAGCGCGAAACGCACCTCGTCGTCCTCGTCCAGCTCGTCCAGCTCGTCCAGCTCGTCGTCGTGTTGTTCGCCGTCGCCGTCGCCGTCGACCGTGGGGCCGCCGACCTGCACGTCGGACGCGAGCACCGGATCGGTGGGTGCCAGTGACCCGGCGAGCACGAGCGCGGCCGCAGGCACGAGCCCGGCCAGCCACCAGCCGAGCAGTGCAGTGGCCAGGATCGCCAGCGGCATCGCCACCAGGATCAGCCGCCAGGTGGAGTTCCAGCGGCGCCAGGCGGCGCGGGTGCGGTGCAACGGGCGGTCGAGCGCGATGCCGACACCGGTGAGCGCCACGATGATCGTCACCGTCGTGAGCTGCTCGGCGAGTGCAGGGTGCTGCAGCGGGTCGAGGCTGAACCCGTTCGGCATCGGCAACAGCCCGGCCAGCAGGCCGATCGAGAGCAGGACGATGGGTGCCGAGACCGCGCGGTTCTCAGTGAGCCGCGGCAGGAGCAATCCGACGAAGAGCGCGACGCCGATGATGAGGTAGGCCGCGGCGATGTAGGTGTTGGGACTCATCGGTGCCGACGGTGCCGATGATGGAGGCAGGGGGAGATGCGCACCCGCGTATCCTCCCAGCACCGGCTGCCGTTCGACATCCCAACCCGGGGTCGCTGCGGGCGGCCG
Organism: Calidifontibacter indicus; assembly: GCF_003386865.1. Taxonomy (NCBI): domain Bacteria; kingdom Bacillati; phylum Actinomycetota; class Actinomycetes; order Micrococcales; family Dermacoccaceae; genus Calidifontibacter; species Calidifontibacter indicus. The sequence continues at coordinate 2,167,833 of NZ_QTUA01000001.1, forward strand.
CTCGCGTCGGCCAGGCGGACGGTCGCAGTGACGTCGTCGTGAGGTTGTCGGTGCGCGGTCGTACCGTTGACCCATGCGCCCGACTACTGACCTGCAACGCCGCGTCGCCCCGTTCGAGGTGGTCTCCGAATTCACCCCGAGCGGCGACCAGCCGACGGCCATCGCCGACCTCACCAAGCGGATCAAGGCGGGGGAGCAGGACATCGTGCTGCTGGGGGCGACCGGCACCGGCAAGTCGGCGACGACCGCCTGGCTGATCGAACAAGTGCAGCGACCGACCTTGGTGATGGCGCCGAACAAGACGCTCGCCGCCCAGTTGGCGGGGGAGTTCCGCGACCTGCTGCCCAACAACGCGGTCGAGTACTTCGTCTCCTACTACGACTACTACCAACCCGAGGCCTACATCCCGCAGACGGACACCTACATCGAAAAGGACTCCTCGATCAACGACGAGGTCGAGCGGCTGCGTCACTCGGCCACCAACTCGCTGTTGACCCGCCGCGACGTGATCGTGGTGGCCTCGGTGTCGTGCATCTACGGCCTGGGCACGCCCCAGGAGTACGTCGACCGGATGGTGCCGCTGAAGGTCGGGCAGCAACTCGACCGCGACGACCTGCTGCGCCGATTCGTGCAGATGCAGTACACCCGCAACGACCTCGCGTTCACCCGCGGCACCTTCCGGGTGCGCGGCGACACCGTCGAGATCATCCCGGTCTACGAAGAGCTTGCGATCCGCATCGAGTTCTTCGGCGACGAGATCGAGCGCATCTACACCCTGCACCCGCTGTCGGGTGAGGTGATGCGTGAGGAGGACGAGATGTACGTCTTCCCGGCCTCCCACTACGTCGCCGGTCCGCAGCGGATGGAGCGGGCGATCACCGGCATCGAGAAGGAGCTCGAACAGCGGTTGGCGCAGTTCGAGAAGCAGGGCAAGTTGCTCGAGGCGCAGCGCCTGCGGATGCGCACGACCTACGACATCGAGATGATGCGTCAGGTCGGCTCCTGCTCGGGCATCGAGAACTACTCCCGTCACATCGACGGGCGCAGCGCCGGCACCGCGCCGAACACCCTGCTCGACTACTTCCCCGAAGACTTCCTGCTGGTCATCGACGAGTCCCACCAGACGGTGCCGCAGATCGGCGCCATGTTCGAGGGCGACATGTCCCGCAAGCGGATGCTCGTCGACCACGGGTTCCGACTGCCCAGCGCGATGGACAACCGTCCGCTGAAGTGGGAGGAGTTCCTCGAGCGGATCGGTCAGACGGTCTACCTGTCGGCGACCCCGGGCGACTACGAGCTCGCGAAGTCCGACGGTGTGGTCGAGCAGGTCATCCGCCCGACCGGGCTGGTCGATCCCGAGATCGTGCTCAAGCCGACCAAGGGCCAGATCGACGACCTGCTGCACGAGATCCGCGAGCGCACGGCCAAGGACGAACGCGTGCTGGTCACGACGCTCACCAAGAAGATGGCCGAAGACCTCACCGACTACCTCCTGGAGAAGGACGTGCGGGTGCGCTACCTGCACTCCGAGGTCGACACGCTGCGCCGGGTCGAGCTGCTGCGGGAGCTTCGGCTGGGCGAGTTCGACGTGTTGGTCGGTATCAACCTGCTGCGGGAGGGTCTCGACCTCCCGGAGGTGTCGCTGGTCAGCATCCTCGACGCCGACAAGGAGGGCTTCCTGCGCTCGACCCGATCGCTGATCCAGACGATCGGACGTGCCGCCCGCAACGTGTCGGGGCAGGTGCACATGTACGCCGACAAGATCACCCCGTCGATGCAGGACGCCATCGACGAGACGGCGCGCAGACGCGAGAAGCAGTTGGCCTACAACAAGGAGAACGGCGTCGACCCGCAGCCGCTGCGCAAGAAGATCGCCGACATCACCGACATGCTCCAACGCGAGGACGCCGACACCGATGCCCTGCTCGGCAGCGGTCGCACCCAGTCGCGCGGCAAGGGACGCGGCCGCGGCACGGTCGTCGGTGACGCCGAGGTCGCCGGGGCGTCACGCACCCAGAACATGCCGGCTGCCGAACTCGCGCAACTCATCCAGGAGCTCACCGAACAGATGCACCAGGCGGCCGCCGACCTGCACTTCGAACTGGCGGCTCGATTGCGCGACGAGCTGTCCGACCTCAAGAAGGAACTGCGCCAGATGACGGCCGCCACCAGCTGACGAACTCCTACCCGCTGTAGCAGTGGGCGGACGCGGTTTCGTAGGGTCGGGGCGTGTCCGAGCCCTCCATCACCGCGCCCTCGTCCGTCCACCCGTCCGCCAAGGTGTTCAAGGTGGCGGCCGTGCTCGAAGCCCTGTCCTGGTTGGGTCTGCTCATCGGGATGTTCTTCAAATGGGTGCTCGACACCACCGAGAAGGGCGTGCAGATCATGGGTCCGATCCACGGCACGCTGTTCATGTTCTACGTCATCTCGACCCTCTGGGCGGCCGCGGCGCACAAGTGGACCGGCAAGCAGACCGTGCTCGGCCTCGTGTCGAGCATCCCGCCGCTGATGACCCTGTGGTTCGAGAAGCACGCCGAGCGCGCCGGCATCCTGTCGCACAGCGCCCGGCCCACCCGCTGAGTTCCGTCGAAACTCCCAGTCGAGGGCTCAGTCGGTGACGACCGGCTCCTTCGGTTGCTTCGACCCCATGATGATGGCGCTGGCCGCGACCACCAGGGCCATGCCGACCAACTGAACCGGCCCCAAAGTCTGGTCGAGCACGATCAGACCCGCCAACGCGGCGACCGCCGGCTCGAGGCTGAGCAACACCCCGAACACCGACGCGCTGATCCGGCGCAGCGCGACGAGTTCGAGGCTGTACGCGATCAGTGACGACAGCATCGCCACCCCGAAACCCTTGGCGAGGATCTCGGGCTCGAGCAGTTTGCTGCCGGCGGTGAACGCGCCGACCGGCACCAGCAAGGCAGCACCCAACAGCAACGCGATCGCCAGTCCGTCGAGTTGTTCGAACCGTCGCGCGGTGTGGCCGCCGGTCACGATGTAGGCCGCCCAGAAGACTCCGGCGAGCAAGGCGAAGAACATGCCGGTGTGGTCGAGGTCGGCCCAGGGCGTCGACAAGGCCTCGGAGATCAGCAGCACACCGACCGCCGCCGCCAGCACCGCGACGAAATCACGCAGCCGCCGCGACAACACCGCGGACAAGGTCAGCGGGCCGATGAACTCGATCGTCACCGCGACACCGATGGGCAGCCGGGTCAAGCTCTCGTAGAAGCTGAGGTTCATCGCCGCCAACGAGCCGGCGTAGAGGATCACCGTGCCCCAGTCGGCCCGCGTGCGACCACGCAGGCGCGGACGCACGACGGCAGCAATCACGATCGCCGAGATCGTCAGTCGGAGTGCGACCGAACCCGCCGCGCCGACGGCCGGCACGAGGGTGGCGGCGAGCGCACCACCGAATTGCACCGAGACGACGGCCGCGAGCACGAGTGCCGGAGCGGGAATCCGCTCGAGCGAGCCTGCGGTCAAGAGGTGAAGCGTCCCGCCCCGACGAGGGTGCGTCGACGGCTTTCCCCGAGAGGTTCCTCCACTACCTGCGCGCCCGACTCCGGGGCGTGCAGCATGGTCCCCGGGGAGATCACGATGCCGACGTGGTGCACCGTCTCGCCCGGGTGCGCGAAGAAGTACAGGTCACCGAACCGCTCCTCACCGGCTGCAATGCTGCGCGCGGCGGTGTGCTGATCGTGGGCGTCCCGCGGCAGCACGACACCCAGTTCACGCGCGGCATGGTGCACCAGCCCGGAGCAGTCCAGCCCTTCCTCGGTGAGGCCGCCCCACAGGTACGGCAACCCGAGGTGCCGGCGGGCACGGTCGACGAACTCCGCGGCGTCCAAGGACCCGTCGCCGACAGTGACGGCGTGTTCGGGGCGGGTCGACGCGAGGTGCGCGCTGCGCACCCAGCCCCGGTAGCCGGCGTAGCCGCCCTCGGCGGACGCGGCCGGCTGCAGCGGGCAGCTGACCCGCGACCAACCCTCGACCGACTCCTGCACCACCACCGGTTCACAGCAGCTCAACTCGGAGTCGAGACGGTCGTACAGCCCGAGCCGTCCGTCCTGCTCGCGGTCGGTCGCGGCGTCCATCCCCCGCAACCACTCGCCGTGGTCAGGTCGATCACGCAGGAAGGCTTCGTCGACGCTGCGGGTGCGGTCGGGCGCGCGCCACAAGCCGGTGACGGGCACCGACACCCATGCCTCACCAACCACGGGCGTGCCACTCCGGCAGGGCCGGACGCTCGGTGCCGATGGTGGTGTCGTCGCCGTGACCGGGGTAGACCCAGGTCGAATCGTCGAAGCGGCCGAACAAGCGCTCCTCGACGTCTGCGATCAGCTGGGGGAACGACTGGTAGTCATAGTGATTCGTGGCGCCGACGCCGCCGGGGAAGAGCGAGTCGCCGGAGAAGAGGTGATCGGTTCCGTCGGCGTCGCGGAACGACAACGCGACCGAACCGGGGGTGTGACCGCGCAGGTGGGTGGCGGTGACGACCAGGTCGCCGACCGTCAGCGTGTCACCGTCGTGCAGGAGCGTGGCGGTGGGGACGTCGATCGCGTCGGCGTCGTCGGCACCGGCGTACGTCGGCGCGCCCAGGTGCGCGACGGCCTCGGCGAGCGCTCCCACGTGGTCGTGGTGGCGGTGGGTGGTCGCGATCGCCACGACCTGCGCCCCGGACGCCTCGACCATCTCCTGCAGTTTCGGCCAATCGGCCGCCGCGTCGATCAGTAGCGCCTGCCCGTCCGACTCGATCAGGTAGGCGTTGTTGCTCATGGAGCCGACGCTGCGCTTGTGGATGCGGGCGTTGCCGACATCCCGCGTCTGAGCATCGCCGCCCGGCTGCACCTTGCCGTCGTACGTGGTCATCGATGTCCTTCGTCTGTCCTACGGTCGCCGTGCACTCGCGTCGCGGAGCGCACCCTGTGTCGATTCGGTCTTGATCGGTGCCGGTTCGTACCCCAAACCGACCGCACCACCCTACGTCCGATCAGTCGGTGCCGGGCCGGTCCGCCTCGGCCGCAGCCAGTTCGACGGCCGCGCCGACGAGGGTGAGGTGGCTGAAGGCCTGCGGGAAGTTGCCGACCATCCGGTTGTTCTCGACGTCGTACTCCTCGGCGAGCAGCCCGACGTCGTTGCACAGGGCGACCAGGCGCTGCATCAGCCGGTGGCCGTCGTCGACGCGCCCGGCGCGGGCGTAGGCCGAGACCAGCCAGAACGAGCACGCGAGGAACGGGTGCTCGTCGCCCGGCAGACCGTCGACGCCCGCCTCGGTGCGGTAGCGCAGCAGCAACCCGTCGCGCATGAGGTCGTGCTCGATGCGCTCGATGGTGCCGAGCACGCGGGGGTCGTCGCCGGGAAGGAACTTCACCAGCGGGATCAGCAGCAGGCTGGCGTCGACCTCGGTCGTGTCGTAGTGCTGCACGAACGAGTTGATCTCTTGGTTGAAACCCTTCTCGAGGATCTCGGCGCGCACCTGGTCGCGGATCTCCCGCCAGCGTTCGAGCGGGCCCTCGGCGCCGTGCTCCTCGACCGCGCGGATCGCACGATCGAACGCCGCCCACACCATCACCCGGGAGTGGGTGAAATGGCGCAGCGGCCCGCGGATCTCCCAGAGTCCGTTGTCGGGCTCGGTCCAGTGCTCGGCGAGTTCCTCCACCAGCGCACGCTGGATCGCCCAGCCGCGGTCGGAGTCGGACAGCCCCATCGCCCGGGCGTCCTGCAAGGCGATCATCACCTCGCCGAGCACGTCGGTCTGGCGCTGGTCGACCGCGCCGTTGCCGATGCGCACGGGCTTGGATCCGGCGTAGCCGGGCAGGTGGTCGAGTTCGCGTTCGGGCAGATCCCGACCGCCGTCGACGGCATACATGATCTGCATGTCCTCGGGGTCACCGGCGATCGCACGGATCAGCCAGTCACGCCACAGATCGGTCGCCTCGACGAAACCGGCACCGAGCAGCGCCTCGAGAGTGAGCGCTGCGTCCCGCAACCAGCAGTAGCGGTAGTCCCAGTTGCGCACCCCGCCGAAGTCCTCGGGCAGGCTCGTCGTCGGGGCGGCGACGATGCCGCCGCGTCGGGTGTCGGTGAGCAACCGCAGCACCAGCAGCGAGCGCACGACGGCGTCCTCGTACGGCCCGCGATAGGTGCACTGGGCGGCCCACGCCTGGGAGGTCTCGAAGGTCCTCGCCACGCGCCGCTCGACATCTGTCGGTGGCGGCACCGGTTTCCACGACGCGAACCAGTTCATCGTGAACTCCTCGCGGTCCCCGGCCTTCATGGTCCAGCGGTCGCGGTGGGTTCCGTCCTCGGCGTGCGGCGAGCGCGAACTGCGCAGCACCAACATGTCGGGGCCGGCGATGGCGGTCAGCGCCTCGGGTTCGTCGTCGGCCCGCTCCAGGTGCGTCACCCACGGCCGGGTGCGGCCGTAGTTGAACCGCACGATCCACTCGTGCTGCATCTCGACCTCGCCCTCGACACAGTCGACGATGCGCACGAGGTCGGCCCGTTCCATGCCCAAGGGCATCAGGTCGGTCACCTTCACGGCGCCGGTGGCGGTGCGGTGCGTGGTCTCCAGGATCGAGGTGTTGCCCACGTATCGCCGGGTCGTCTCCGCCTCCGCAAACGGACGCAGCAGCCACCGCCCGTGCTCGGGACGACCCAACAGGTTGGTGAAGCATGACGCGCTGTCGAACCGGGGGAGGCACAGCCAGTCGATCGACCCGAACCGACTGACCAGCGCGGCCGTCTCCGTGTCGCCGATGACGGCGTAATCCTCGATCGGGGTGGTCTCGGGTTCGGCGGCGCGGCGCACCTCGTCGTGAATGTCCTCGAGCATCGCGCCAGCGTAACGGTCAGCGCAGCGGCCGTGCGGGATGGTCGCGGCAGCACCCCGAAGGGTGATTTCGGGCACGCTCGGTGGCCACCGGAGCTCACCGAATCGGAGGTTGTCGGTGGGCGCGCCTAGCATTGCGGACGTGCCTGCCCAGACCCCGTCCACCGCACCCTCGACCGCCCGCGACCACCTGCGGATCAGCGGCGCGCGCGAACACAACCTCAAGAACATCAGCGTCGACCTGCCGCGCGACAGCCTCGTCGTGTTCACCGGGCTGTCCGGCTCGGGCAAGTCGTCGCTGGCGTTCGACACGATCTTCGCCGAGGGCCAGCGGCGTTACGTCGAGTCGCTGTCGGCCTATGCCCGCCAGTTCCTCGGACAGATGGACAAGCCCGACGTCGACTTCATCGAGGGCCTGTCGCCGGCGGTGTCGATCGACCAGAAGTCGACCAACCGCAACCCGCGCTCGACGGTCGGCACGATCACCGAGGTCTACGACTACCTGCGTCTGCTCTACGCGCGCGCAGGTCGTCCGCACTGCCCGATCTGCGGTGAGCCGGTCGGCCGGCAGACCCCGCAGCAGATCGTCGACCAGCTGATGCAGTTGCCCGACCGCACCCGGTTCCAGGTGCTCGCACCCGTCGTGCGCGAACGCAAGGGTGAATACGTCGACCTGTTCGGCGAGCTGCAGACCAAGGGCTACTCGCGTGCCCGGGTCGACGGCGAGGTCGTCACCCTCAGTGAACCGCCCACGCTGGCGAAGCAGAAGAAGCACTCGATCGACGTCGTCGTCGACCGGCTGGTGGCCAAGGGGCCTGAAGACCGGTCGGGCAAGCAGCGGCTGACCGACTCGATCGAGACCGCGCTCGGCCTCGCCGGTGGCATCGTGCTCATCGAGTTCGTCGACAAGGAAGCCGGCGACCCCGAACGGGAGCGCCGCTTCTCCGAGAAGATGGCCTGCCCCAACAACCACCCGCTGGCGATGGACGAGATCGAGCCGCGGTCGTTCTCGTTCAACAGCCCGTTCGGTGCGTGCCCGGTGTGTGCCGGTCTCGGCACCGAGCTCGAGGTCGACCCCGACCTCCTCGTGCCCGACGAGGACAAGTCGATCGTCGACGGCGCCATCCTGCCGTGGACGACCGGTGGCACCTCCAGTGACTACTTCACCCGGGTGATCGGTGCCCTCGGCGCCGACCTCGGGTTCTCGCTCGACACCCCCTGGCGCGCGCTGCCCGAACGGGCCAAGGAAGCGCTCCTGTACGGCCAGAACTACAAGGTGCACGTGCGGTTCAAGAACCGCTACGGGCGCGAGCGCAGCTACACCACCGGCTTCGAGGGGGTGGTGCCGTTCATCAAGCGGCGCCACTCGGAGACCGACTCCGACTGGAGCCGGGAGAAGTACGAGGGCTACATGCGCGAGGTGCCGTGTCCCACCTGTAAGGGGTCGCGGCTCAAGCCCGAGACCCTCGCGGTCACCGTCGGCGGCAAGTCGATCGCAGAGGTCTCCGCGCTGCCGATCTCCGAAGCCGCCACCTTCCTGCCCGGGGTCGACTTCACCCCGCGCGAGCGGCAGATCGCCGAGCAGGTGATCAAGGAGATCAACGCCCGGCTCGGCTTCCTGCTCGATGTCGGCCTCGACTACCTGTCCCTCGACCGTCCGGCCGCGACTCTGAGTGGCGGTGAGGCACAACGGATTCGGCTCGCGACGCAGATCGGGTCGGGTCTGGTCGGCGTGCTCTACGTGCTCGACGAGCCGTCGATCGGGCTGCACCAGCGCGACAACCACCGGTTGATCGAGACCCTCACCCGGCTGCGCGACCTCGGCAACACGTTGATCGTCGTCGAACACGACGAAGACACCATCGCGACGGCCGACTGGGTGATCGACATCGGCCCGGGCGCGGGGGAGCACGGCGGTGAAGTGGTGCACGCGGGCCCGGTGAAGGACCTGCTGGCCAACACCCGGTCGATCACCGGCGACTACCTCGCCGGACGTCGGCAGATCGAGACGCCGGCGGTACGCCGTCCGCAGGACGGCCGGCAGATCGTGGTGCGCGGCGCGCGGGAGCACAACCTGCAGAACGTCGACGTCGCGATCCCGCTCGGCAATCTCGTCGCCGTCACGGGCGTCTCCGGCTCGGGCAAGTCGACCTTGGTCAACGACATCCTCTACAACGTGCTGGCCAACCAGCTCAACGGTGCGCGGCACGTGCCCGGCCGGCACCGCACGGTCGAAGGTCTCGACCAACTCGACAAGGTGGTGCACGTCGACCAGAGCCCGATCGGGCGCACCCCGCGCAGCAACCCGGCCACCTACACCGGCGTCTTCGACAACATCCGCAAGCTGTTCGCCGAGACCACCGAGGCGAAGATCCGCGGTTACCAACCGGGCCGGTTCTCGTTCAACGTCAAGGGCGGTCGCTGCGAGGCGTGCGCCGGCGACGGCACGATCAAGATCGAGATGAACTTCCTGCCCGACGTCTACGTGCCGTGCGAGGTCTGCCACGGAGCGCGCTACAACCGCGAGACGCTCGAGGTGCACTTCAAGGGCAAGACGATCGCCGAGGTGCTCGACATGCCGATCGAGGAGGCGAAGGGCTTCTTCGCCGCGGTGCCGGCGATCGCGCGGCACATGAACACCCTCGTCGACGTCGGTCTGGGCTACGTCCGGCTCGGTCAGCCCGCGCCGACGCTCTCCGGTGGTGAGGCCCAGCGGGTGAAGCTCGCCTCCGAGCTGCAGAAGCGTTCGACCGGTCGCACGATCTACGTGCTCGACGAGCCCACGACGGGGCTGCACTTCGAAGACATCCGCAAGTTGCTCGGCGTGCTGCAGGGCCTGGTCGACAAGGGCAACACGGTCGTCGTCATCGAGCACAACCTCGACGTCATCAAGTCGGCCGACTGGCTGGTCGACATGGGTCCCGAGGGCGGGTTCCGTGGCGGCACGGTCGTCGCCGAAGGCACCCCCGAAGACGTCGCCGCCGTCGAGGCGAGCCACACCGGACGCTTCCTGCGGCCGCTGCTGGAGGCGGCCGGCAAGCCGCGTCCGTCGCAGGCGCGGGGCAAGGGTGCACGGACGGCGCCGACCGCACCGACCGTGGCGGCGAAGGCCGGAGGCGGCGCCGCGAAACGGGCCACCGCCAGTGCGCCCACTGCCAAGAGTGCGGCGAAGAGTGCCGCGAAGAGTCCGGCCAAGAGTCCGGCCAAGAGTCCGGCCAAGAGCGCGACCAAGCGGGCGGCCACGAAGGCGGCCGCACCGAAGAAGTGATCGGCCGGCAGCGCACTCCTCAGCAAACTCCTAGCGACCACCCGGACGCCTTCCGGGGGTCACTCTGCGACGATGGTTGCCGGATCAACGTCCTAGCGGAAGGCCTGTCATGAGCGACCAGAAACGACCCACCGACCGCCGCAGCGTGCTTCGTGGACTCGGCGTCGTCGCCGCTGCGGGCGGTCTCGCCGCCTGCAGCAAGGACGACGTCGACGCGGCCAAGACCAGCGCGTCCGACCTCGGCTCGTCCGCCAGTTCCGGGGCCTCGCAGGCCGCCGGGAGCGCGTCGTCGGCAGCGTCGTCGGTGTCGTCGTCGGTGTCGGCGGAGGTCTCCGGCGACAGCATCCCGACCGCGAAGGTGCCGGTCGGCAGCGGCTACATCGACGCCGACAAGAAGATCGTGGTCAGCCAGCCGGAGGCCGGGCAGTTCAAGGCGTTCAGTTCCATCTGCACCCACGAGTCCTGCCCGATCACCCGCATCGACGGCGATGCCGCGGTGTGCACGTGTCACGGCAGCGCGTTCTCGCTGTCCGACGGCTCTGTCGTCAACGGCCCGGCCGACAAGCCGTTGTCGGAAAAGAAGGTCGCGGTCGACGGCGCGAACCTCATCGTCTCCTGAGTCTGCCGCTGAGCCGGCCACTGACCCGACGGCTTGCCCTTGTCGGTGGCGATGCTGTCGGTGGCGATGCATAGGCTTGAGCTGTGGCTGACCCGTCGACCTACCGTCCGAAACCAGGAGACATCCCGGTAGACCCGGGGGTCTACCGTTTCCGCGACAAGGACGGCCGGGTCATCTACGTCGGCAAGGCCAAGTCGCTGCGCAGCCGGCTTTCGTCCTACTTCCAGGACATCACCGCGCTCCATCCGCGCACCCGCACGATGGTGCTCACCGGCGCGTCCGTCGAATGGACCGTCGTGCGCAACGAGGTCGAGGCGCTGCAACTCGAGTACTCCTGGATCAAGGAGTTCGACCCGCGCTTCAACGTCAAGTACCGCGACGACAAGTCTTATCCCTACCTCGCCGTCACGATGGGCGAGGAGTTTCCCCGCGCGCAGGTGATGCGCGGCGCGAAGCGCAAGGGCACCCGCTACTTCGGCCCCTACGCGCACGCCTGGGCGATCCGGGAGACGCTCGACCAGTTGTTGCGGGTCTTTCCGGTGCGCACGTGCAGCGGAGGCGTCTTCAAGCGGGCCGGTCAGGTGGGGCGCCCCTGCCTGCTCGGCTACATCGAGAAGTGCTCGGCGCCGTGCGTCGGCAATGTGTCGGCCGAGGAGCACCGCGAGATCGCCGAGGAGTTCTGCGACTTCATGGACGGCAACACCGGCCGGTTCGTGAAGCGGCTCGAGCAGCAGATGAAGCAGGCTTCGGCCGAACTCGACTACGAGACCGCCGCCCGCCGGCGCGACGACATCGTCGCGTTGCGAAAGTCGTTGGAGCACAGCGCGGTTGTGCTGGGCGACAAGACCGACACCGACGTGTTCGGCGTCGCCGACGACGACCTCGAGGCGGCCGTGCAGGTGTTCCACGTGCGCGGCGGACGGGTGCGCGGCCAGCGCGGCTGGGTCGTCGACAAGGAGGCCGAGGGCGACCTCGCTCTGGCCGAGGTGATCGAGCGGCTGCTACAGCAGGTCTACGGCGAGGAGTCGGGGCAAGGCGTGCCGCGCGAGGTGCTGGTGCCGGTGCTGCCCGCCGATGTCGACTCGATGGCCGAATGGCTCACCGAACGACGCGGCGCGCAGGTGTCGTTGCGGGTGCCGCAGCGGGGCGACAAGAAGACCCTGATGGAGACGGTCACCCGCAACGCGACCCAGTCGCTGGCCCGGCACAAAGTGGCCCGCGCCGGCGACCTCACCGCGCGCAGTCAGGCCCTGCAGGAACTCCAGGAGTATCTCGACCTGCCGCAGGCACCGTTGCGCATCGAGTGTTACGACGTCAGCCACGTCCAGGGCACCAACGTCGTCGCCAGCATGGTGGTCTTCGAGGACGGACTGCCGCGCAAGTCGGAGTACCGCAAGTTCGGGGTGCGCGGCACCCGCACCGAGTCGGGCGAGCTGCGTCTCGACGACACCGCCGCCATGGACGAGGTGCTCACCCGGCGTTTCCGCCGGTATCTCGCCGAACGGGAGAACGCCGGAGACGTCGAACTCGACGACTTGGACGACGACGCGCCCACGTCCGGACCGATCGACGAGACCACCGGAAAGCCGCGCCGGTTCGCCTACCCGCCGCAACTTGTCGTCGTCGACGGCGGCAAGCCGCAGGTCAGTGCGGCCACCCGGGCGTTGCGCGAGCTAGGCATCGACGACATCCCGGTGGTCGGCCTCGCGAAGCGGCTGGAGGAGGTCTGGGTCGACGGCGACGACTTCCCGGTCATCCTGCCGCGCACCAGCGAGGGTCTCTACCTGCTGCAGCGGGTACGTGACGAGGCACACCGGTTCGCGATCAGCTTCCACCGCCAGCGGCGCAGCAAGTCGATGACCGTGTCGGCCCTCGACGGCATCCCCGGCTTGGGCGAGGTGAAGCGCAAGGCGTTGCTGAAGCATTTCGGCTCGGTCAAGAAGGTGCGGGCCGCGACCGCCGAGGAGATCCGCGAAGTCGACGGCATCGGTCCGTCGCTTGCGGAGGCGATCCGCACGCATCTGGGCCAAGATGATGCTGCACCCGCGGTCAACCTGACCACGGGAGAGGTTCTGGAGTAGGGACGCATGTCAGATCCGAGTCAGACCCCCGCCGTGTCCGAGCCAGCCACAGGGCCCACGGGGCACGAGTTGCTCATCCTCACCGGGATGAGCGGCGCCGGCCGCACGAGTGCAGCCAACGTGCTCGAGGACGCGCAGTGGTACGTCATCGACAACCTGCCGCCGCAGATGTTGTCGGCCATGGCCGAGTTGCTCGCGGGCCGTTCCGAGAAGGCGCCGATGAAGTTGGCCGCGGTCGTCGACGTGCGGGCCCGCACCTTCTTCACCGACTTCCGGGACGGCCTCGACCGGCTCCGTGACGAGGGCTGGCGGCCGCTGGTGCTGTTCATGGACGCCACCGACGAGGCGTTGGTGCGACGGTTCGAGTCGGTGCGCCGTCCGCACCCGTTGCAGGGGGAGGGACGCCTGCTCGACGGCATCCAGACCGAGCGTGAGGTGCTGCGCGAATTGCGCGCCAACGCCGACGTGATCATCGACACCAGCGGCCTCAACGTGCATCAGTTGAGTGCGAAGGTGCGTCAGTTCCTCGGCCCGAGCGACCACCAGGTCGCGCTCCGGGTCGCGGTGCTGTCGTTCGGGTTCAAGTACGGCATCCCGCTCGACGCCGACATCGTGTTCGACATGCGGTTCCTGCCCAACCCGTTCTGGAACCCGGAGTTACGTCCGTTCACCGGCCAGGACCAGGTGGTGTCCGACTTCGTGCTGTCCCAGGACGGAGCGACCGAGTTTCTCGACCGCGCCGAGGCCATGCTCGAACCCGTGCTGCGCGGCTACCTGCGTGAAGGACGCAGTTACGCGACGATCGCGTTCGGCTGCACCGGCGGCAAGCACCGGTCGGTTGCAATGGCCGAGGCGTTGCGCAGCCGACTCGACGCCGACCCCGACATCCGCGCGGTCGTCGTGCACCGCGACCTCGGCCGTGAGTGACCCTCGATGACCCCAGCACCCATCCCCGGTGTCGGCGCCGGGATCAACCTGCGTCCGCGCGTCGCTGCGCTCGGCGGCGGCCACGGCCTGTCGGCCTCCCTGCAGGCGCTGCAACTGGTGACCGACCGGATCACCGCGATCGTCACGGTCGCCGACGACGGCGGCTCCAGCGGACGGCTGCGTGAGGAGTTCGACATCCTGCCGCCCGGTGACCTGCGGATGGCGTTGGCGGCGTTGTGCGACACCACCGAGTGGGGGCAACAGTGGGCCGACGCACTGCAACACCGCTTCGCCGGTGACGGCCCGCTCGGCGGGCACGCCCTCGGCAACCTGATCATCGCCTCGCTGTGGGATCTGCTCGGCGACCCGGTCGCCGGTCTCGACCTGGTGGGGCGCCTGCTCGGTGCCCGCGGACGCGTGCTGCCGATGTCGACGGAGCCGCTGCAGATCCGCGCGATGGTGGCAGGTGTGCACCCCGACCGCGACGACGACGTGAGCGAGGTCGTCGGGCAGGCGCAGGTGGCCACCACCCCCGGTCGGGTGCAGTCGATCCGGCTCGTGCCCGACCCACCGTTGGCCTGCCGCGAGGCGGTCGACGCGATCCACGACGCGGAGTGGGTGGTGCTGGGGCCTGGCTCGTGGTTCACCTCGGTGATGCCACACCTCGCGGTGCCCGACCTGCGCGAGGCGCTCGTGCAGACCCGCGCCAAGCGTCTGCTGACGCTCAACGTGGTCAACAGCGGCGAGACCGAAGGATTCACCGCGGCCGACCACCTGCAGGTGATGGTCGAGCACGCCCCGGAACTGCACTTCGATACCGTGCTCGCCGACGCGTCCGCCGTCGCCGGACAGGAACAGCAGTTGCGCAGCGCGGCCGAGTCGGTCGGCGCCGAGCTCGTGCTGAAAACGGTGGCCAACCCGCAGCGTCCGGGCACTCACGACGTACTCTTGCTCGCTGCTGCGTATCGCGACATCGTCGGTTGACCCCGACTTCCTCCGGACGCACACAGTTCACACAGGATCAACCAGCACGTCGCACGGGCGCCACGAACGCACCGGCGGCGGTGAGAGGATTGCCGCCATGGCGATGACATCCGCGGTCAAGGACGAACTCAGCCGACTGCCGGTCGCCAAGACCTGCTGCCGCAAGGCCGAGGTGTCCGCGATCCTGCGGTTCGCCGGTGGTCTGCACATCGTCGGTGGCCGCATCGTCATCGAGGCCGAACTCGACACCGCGAACGCCGCACGCCGCCTGCGCAAGGACATCACCGACCTCTACGGCCAGGTGCCCGAGGTCGTCGTGATGAGCGCCGGTGGCATTCGTCGCACCAGCCGCTACGTCGTGCGGGTCAGCCAGGACGGCGAGGCCCTGGCCCGTCAGACGGGCTTGATCGACAGCCGTGGCCGCCCCGTTCGCGGCCTGCCGCCGCGGGTGGTCAACGGGTCGATCTGCGACGCCGAGGCCGCCTGGCGCGGTGCGTTCCTCGCCCACGGTTCGCTCACCGAGCCGGGCCGCTCGTCGGCCCTGGAGGTCACCTGCCCGGGCCCGGAGGCCGCCTTGGCGCTCGTCGGTGCGGCCCGCCGGCTCGGCATCGCGAGCAAGGCGCGCGAGGTGCGCGGCGTCGACCGTGTGGTCATCCGCGACGGCGACGCGATCAGCCAACTGCTCACCCGGCTCGGTGCTCACGACTGCGTGCTGTCCTGGGAGGAGCGCCGGATGCGGCGCGAGGTGCGCGCGACGGCCAACCGGCTCGCCAACTTCGACGACGCCAACCTGCGCCGTTCGGCCCGTGCCGCGGTCGCCGCGGGCGCGCGGGTGGGGCGCGCGATGGAGATCCTCGGCGACGAGGTGCCCGACCACCTGGCGCACGCCGGACAACTGCGTCTGCAGCACAAGCAGGCGAGCCTGGAAGAGCTCGGGCAGCTGTCCCAGCCGACGATGACCAAGGACGCCGTGGCCGGCCGCATCCGGCGGCTGCTGGCGATGGCCGACAAGAAGGCCGAGGAGCTCGGCATCCCCGGCACCGAGGCCGGGCTGACCCCGGACATGCTCGACGGGGAGTGAGCCCCACCCGTCGACCTACCGGCTGACCCGGTCGTGTTCCGGATGTCCAGATCTCGACGACCTGAGTGCGGTTACTTGCCGGTCATCCCCTAGGGTCGGTGGCGACACCCCGCGAGGTTCTCGGCTCGCCGTGATGCTTCGTAGGGACCACGTCCGATGTTCGGAAACAGACTCCCAGGAAGGGATGGCTCACCGTGACCGTCCGTGTAGGAATCAATGGCTTTGGCCGTATCGGCCGCAACTTCTTCCGGGCCGTCGTGGCCTCCGGAGCCGACGTCGAGGTGGTGGCGGTCAACGACCTGACCGACAACCAGACGCTGGCCCACCTGCTCAAGTACGACTCGATCCTCGGCCGCTTCGACGGCGAGGTCACGTACGACGACGAGTCGATCACCGCCAACGGCAAGCAGATCAAGGCGTTCGCCGAGAAGGACCCGTCGGCGCTGCCGTGGAAGGACCTCGGCGTCGACGTCGTCGTCGAGTCGACCGGCTTCTTCACCGACGCCACCAAGGCCCAGGCCCACATCGACGCCGGTGCGAAGAAGGTCATCATCTCCGCGCCCGCCAAGAACGAGGACATCACGATCGTGATGGGCGTCAACGACGGCTTGTACGACGCGAAGTCGCACAACATCATCAGCAACGCGTCCTGCACCACCAACTGCCTCGCGCCGATGGCCAAGGCCCTCAACGACGCGATCGGCATCGAGCGCGGCCTGATGACCACCATCCACGCCTACACCCAGGACCAGAACCTGCAGGACGCCCCGCACAAGGACCTGCGCCGTGCGCGCGCTGCCGCGCTGAACGTCGTGCCGACAACCACCGGCGCGGCGAAGGCCGTGGCGCTGGTGCTGCCGGAGCTCAAGGGCAAGCTCGACGGTTTCGCGATGCGCGTGCCGACCCCGACCGGTTCGGCCACCGACCTCACCTTCGTTGCCTCCAAGGAGGTCACGGTCGAAGAGGTCAACGCCGCCGTGAAGTCGGCCGCCGAAGGCGCGCTCAAGGGCTACCTGGTCTACACCGAAGACCCGATCGTCTCCAAGGACATCGAGACCGACCCGGCGTCCTGCATCTTCGACGCAGACCTCACCAAGGTCAGCGGCAACCTGGTCAAGGTCGTTGGTTGGTACGACAACGAGTGGGGTTACTCCAACCGCCTCGTCGACCTCGTGAAGCTCGTCGGTAAGGACCTCTGAGCCGATGCGCACGATCGATGACCTGGGTGACCTGAAGGGCAAGAAGGTGCTGCTGCGCAGCGACCTGAACGTCCCGCTCGACGGCCGCACGATCACCGACGACGGACGCATCCGCGCGTCCGTGCCGACGATCGAGAAGCTGACCGGGCAGGGCGCCCAGGTCATCGTGTGCGCCCACCTCGGGCGGCCCAAGGGTGCGCCCGAGGAGAAGTACTCCCTCGCGCCGGTAGCGCAGCGACTGGGCGAACTGATCGGCAAACCGGTGGCGTTCGCGTCCGACACCGTCGGCGAGTCGGCCAAGGAGAAGGTCGCCGCGTTGCAGGACGGCGAGGTCGTGTTGCTCGAGAACCTCCGGTTCAACCCGGGGGAGACCAGCAAGGACGACGCGGAGCGTTCCGCGTTCGCAAGTGAACTCGCTTCTCTGGCAGACGTTTTCGTCAGTGACGGCTTCGGTGTCGTGCACCGCGCGCAGGCGTCGGTCTACGACATCGCCCAGCTGCTGCCGCACGCCGCCGGCGGACTGGTGCAGGCCGAGGTCGAGGTGCTCAAGCGCCTCACCGACGAGCCGCAGCGCCCGTACGCGGTGGTGCTCGGTGGCGCGAAGGTCAGCGACAAGCTCGGTGTGATCGAGAACCTCCTGAAGACCGCCGACCAGCTCGTCATCGGCGGCGGCATGGTGTTCACCTTCCTCGCCGCCCAAGGGCACGAGGTCGGCAAGAGCCTGCTGGAGAAGGACCAGATCGACACCGTCAAGGGTTACCTCGACGAGGCGAAGGCCAAGGGCGTCGAGATCGTGCTCCCGACCGACATCGTGGCTGCCACGGAGTTCTCGGCCGACGCCGACCACGAGGTCGTCGCCGCCGACGCGATCCCCGCCGACCGGATGGGCCTCGACATCGGGCCGGAATCCGGCAGGGCGTTCGCCGAGGTCGTGCGCGCGGCGAAGACGGTCTTCTGGAACGGCCCGATGGGTGCGTTCGAGATGGAGCCCTATGCGGCCGGCACCAAGGCGGTCGCCGAGGCCGTGGCGGAGGCCACGAAGCAGGGCGCGCTGACCGTCATCGGCGGCGGCGACTCCGCCGCCGCGGTGCGTCAGCTCGGTTTCGCCGACGACGACTTCACCCACATCTCCACGGGTGGCGGCGCCAGCCTCGAGTACCTCGAGGGCAAAGAACTGCCCGGTCTGTCGGTGCTCGACAACTGATGCCCGGCCCATACCCACGCACGATCCACGGAGTTCGACATGGCTGACGCCCGCACCCCCCTCATCGCCGGCAACTGGAAGATGAACCTCGACCACCAGCAGGGCACCGTCCTGGTGCAGAAGTTGGACTGGACGCTGCGTGACGGCAAGCACGACTTCGACCAGGTCGAGGTCGCGGTGATCCCGCCGTTCACCGCCCTGCGTTCGGTGCAGACCCTCATCGACGGCGACAAGCTGAAGCTCAAGCTCGGCGCGCAAGACCTCAGCCAGCACGACGAGGGCGCCTACACCGGTGACATCGCGGGCGTGTTCCTGCGCAAGCTGGGCTGCGAGTACGTGGTCGTCGGACACTCCGAGCGTCGCGAGTACCACGCCGAGACCGACGAGGTCGTCGCCGCGAAGGTGAAGGCTGCCTACAAGAACGACCTCACCCCGATCCTGTGCGTGGGCGAGAAGTTGGAGACCCGCAAGGCGGGCGAGCAGGTCGAGTTCGTGCTCGCGCAGGTGCGCGCCGCCCTCGACGGCCTGCCCGCGACGCAGGCCGAGTCGATCGTCATCGCCTACGAGCCGGTGTGGGCGATCGGCACCGGCGAGGTGGCCACCCCGGCCGATGCCCAGGAGGTCTGCGGCGCGATCCGCGGCGAGCTGGCATCGCTCTACGACCAGAAGCTGGCCGACGGGGTGCGGGTGCTCTACGGCGGTTCGGTGAAGTCGGGCAATGTCGCCTCGATCATGGCCGAGCAGGACGTCGACGGCGCGCTGGTGGGTGGTGCCAGCATCGACCCGACCGAGTTCGCGACGATCTGCCGGTACAAGCAGCACCACGGCGGCTCCTGACCGCGTCCAACGGTGGATCGTCGTCGTCCTGGCAACGACGATCCACCTTTCGGCAACGGAGATGGCCCGACGCGCCCGCGGGCCGGGCAATCGGAGCTGCCACGCCGATGCCGTAAAGTTGGACGGGTTGCCGCCACCCGAGGTGGCCGCAAGTGGCGGACAAGATGTTTTCGACGAAGGTGAGTTCCTGACGTGGATGCGATGCGGATCGCGTTGCAGGTGCTGGTGGTCCTCAGCAGCTTCTTCCTGGTGCTGCTGATCCTGATGCACAAAGGCAAGGGCGGCGGTCTGTCCGACATGTTCGGTGGCGGCGTCAGCAGCAACCTGGGCGGTTCGTCGGTCGCCGAGAAGAACCTCAACCGGCTCACCGTGATCGCCGGGCTCATCTGGATCGGCGCGATCGTCGGTCTGGGTCTCATCGCGCGCTTCAGCGCCTGAATCGAATCGGACGAGAAGGAGTCACGTCGTGGCAGGTGGAAACGCAATTCGGGGCAGCCGGGTCGGTGCCGGTCCGATGGGCGAGGCGGAGCGCGGCGAGGCCGCACCCCGCGTCATCGTGTCGTACTGGTGCTCCAACGGGCACGAGACCAAGCCCAGCTTCGCGCAGGAGCCCGGCATGGTCGTCCCCGAGCAGTGGGACTGCCCGCGCTGCGGGTTCCCGGCCGGCCAGGACAAGGACAACCCGCCGGCTCCGCCGAAGGCCGAGCCCTACAAGACGCATCTCGCCTACGTGAAGGAGCGCCGCTCCGACGCCGAGGGTGCCGTGATCCTCGACGAAGCCCTGGGGGCGCTGCGCGAGCGCGGCCTCATCAAGTAACAGCAGGAACTTCTACCAGCCCCGCCGAGCTCGGCGGGGCTGGTTTGCTTCTGCCGTCCGAGCGCCGGACGCAGGCAGCGGTCAGCAGCGCCCGATCACCGCGAACATCGTGACGGACATGAACGCCTCGTCGCGACCCGCAGCGGGCGACCACTGCATCGACGAGTTGCTGCGCGTCGGCGGCTCTCAGGAACCCGTCCGCGACCGCCCGGCTACTTGCGGGCCGCCCCGGCGAGGTCGAGGTGCTTGAGGGCCCGCCGGTAGACCTCGTCCTTGTCCAGGTGCCGCAGTTCCTCGCTCAGCGCCTGAGCGGTGGTCGGACGCGGCAACGGGAACGGACGCGGCTGCTGCCCCGGCTGGGTCAGCGTCGCCTGGCTGGTCTCGGCGGCGCGTTCGAGCACGATCGGGCCGCTCGCCCGATCCAGCCGCACGCTCATCAGCCCGACTCCCGCCGGACCGTCGATGCGTTCCACCGGGCAGCGCAGCCGCACCCCGAGCCACGCGGCGATGAGGTCGGCACTGGCCGAGTCGGACGCACCCTTGACCGTGACCGACTGCACCGACTCGAACGGCATCTGGTCGAGTGCGGTGGCCAGCAGGGCGCGCCACCGGGTGGTGCGCGACCACGCCATGTCGGTGTCACCGGGGGAGTAGTTGTCGGCGCGCACCCGCAGCGCACGCCGCGGGCCGGGAGCCAACGACACGTCGGTGATGCGTCGACCGGCGAGCATGCCCACCGACGAGCCGGCGAGGTCCTTCTCGCCCTCACCCGGCCACCAGGCGACCACCGCGGAGTCGGGCAGCAGCAACGGTGTGACGACGCTGCCGGCGTGCGACGCGAGTTCGCCGAAGCTGCGCATGACCACCAGTTCGCTCACGCCGGCGTCACCGCCGACCCGCACCTGCGCGTCGAGTCGGCTGGCCGTGCGGCCCGAGCCGCGCACCAGCGCGAGGATGCGGCTCGGGTGCTCCCGGCTCGCCTCCGCGGCAGCGTCGACGGCCGCGTCGGCGTTGTCCTCGTCGGTGACGACGATGAGCGTCATCACCCGGCCGAGCGTGACGGCGCCGACCTGGGAGCGCAGCCGCACCAGTGCCTTGGAGATGTCGCGGGTGGTGCAGTCGGGCAGATCGGCGATCACGGGGTCCTCCAGACGCGTCCGTCGAGACGCAGCATCGTGTCGGCGGTGGTCGGCCCCCAGCTGCCGGCGGCGTACGGCGCCGGCTTGCCGTGGCGGTCCCAGTAGCGTTCGACCGGGTCGAGGATCTGCCAGGACAGGTCGACCTCCTCGTGCCGCGGGAACAGCGGCGGGTCGCCGAGCAGCACGTCGAGGATGAGCCGCTCGTAGGCCTCCGGGCTCGACTCGGTGAACGCGGTGCCGTAACCGAAGTCCATCGTGACGTCGCGCAACTCCATCGAGCCCGCACCGGGCACCTTCGACCCGAACCTGATCGTCACGCCCTCGTCGGGCTGCACCCGGATCACGATCGCGTTCTGGCCGAGTTCCTCGGTGGAGGTCTCGTTGAACGGAAGGTGCGGTGCTCGCTTGAAGACGACCGCGATCTCGGTGACCCGCTTGCCGAGCCGCTTGCCGGTGCGCAGGTAGAACGGCACCCCCGCCCAGCGGCGGGTGGCGATCTCGAGCTTCATCGCGGCGTACGTCTCGGTCTTGGAGTCGGGCGCGATGCCGTCCTCCTCCAGGAACCCGGTGACCTTCTCCGAGCCCTGCCAGCCGGCGGTGTACTGCCCGCGGGCCGTGTGCTTACCGAGGTCGGACGGCAACCGCACCGCCGCGAGAATCTTCTCCTTCTCGGTGCGAAGAGCCTTGGCGGAGAAGGAGTTCGGTTGCTCCATAGCGGTGATCGCGAGCAATTGGAGCAGGTGGTTCTGGATGACGTCGCGGGCGGCGCCGATGCCGTCGTAGTAGCCCGCGCGGCCGCCGATGCCGATGTCCTCGGCCATGGTGATCTGCACGTGGTCGACGTAGTTGCTGTTCCAGACCGGCTCGAACAGCTGGTTGGCGAAGCGCAGCGCCAGGATGTTCTGCACCGTCTCCTTGCCCAGGTAGTGGTCGATCCGGAAGACCGAGTCGGTGGGGAAGACCGCACCCACGATGTCGTTGAGTTCGCGGGCGCTGTCGCGGTCGTGGCCGAACGGCTTCTCGATGACCACACGGCGCCACGTGTCGGCCCGCGGCGTCGACAGCCCGGAGCGCTCCAACTGCTGGCACACGGTGCCGAAGGCGGCCGGCGGGATCGACAGGTAGAAGGCGTGGTTGCCCCCGGTGCCGCGCTCCTCGTCGAGTTCGCTCACCGTGCGGGCGAGTTCGTCGAAGGCCTCGTCGTCGTCGAACGAGCCGGGCACGAAGCGCAGGCCCTTGCTCATGTCACGCCAGACGTCTTCGGAGAAACCGGTGCGGGCACCCGCCTGCACTGCTTCCTTCACGATTCGATCGAAGTCCTGGTCTTCCCAGTCGCGCCGGGCGAACCCGACGAGGGAGAAGCTGGGGGAGAGCAGGCCGCGGTTGTAGAGGTCGTAGATCGCGGGGAGCAGCTTCTTGCGGGCGAGGTCGCCGGTGACGCCGAACATCACCATGCTGCACGGACCCGCGATCCGCGGGAGGCGGCGGTCGGCCGCCTCCCGCAGCGGGTTGATCCCGCGTGCGACGCGGGCCGGGCTCACTTGGCGCCCGAAGTCGCCGCGCGCAACGCCTGGGTCAGCGCGCTCAGCGCTTCCTCGGTGTCTGCGAGGTGCAGCCGCAGCACGGGGCGACCCTTGTCGGCGAGCACCTTCGCGTCACCGGCGGCCTGAGCCGCGACGAAGTCACCGAAGGTGAAGTCGCGACCGGGCACCGCGAGGTCTTCGCGCGGTGCCGTGGTGATCTGCAGGTAGACCCCGTTGGCCGGGCCGCCCTTGTGGTACTGCCCGGTGGAGTGCAGGAAGCGCGGACCCCAGCCGAACGTGACCGGACGACCGAGCGACCGGGCGATCGGCACGCGCAGGTCGGCCAGCGACCGCTCCGCGATGCGGTCGAGGTAGGCCATCACCGTGAGATAGCCGTCCTGGGGCACCTGCGCGAACAGCGCCGCCAGGGCCTCGCCGACGGTGCCGGCGGAACCGAGGAAGTCACCGGCGGCACGCACCTCGATCGAACCGTCGACGAACGCCGGGGCGTCGTCGGAGCCGGTTCCGGCATCGAGCAGATCGCGGGCGGCCTGCTTGGCCGACTCGACGTCGGGCTGGTCGAACGGGTTGATCCCGATGAGCCGTCCGGCAGCCGCAACGGCGACCTCCCAGAGCAGGAAGGAACCACCGAGCGATCCGGCGACGGACACCGAGTCACCCTCGGCCGCAGCCGAACCCGAGTCGGCGACCAGGTTGACGTACAGCTCGTCGGCGGTCTGCGGCGACGGTGGCGTCGCGCCGACGACGACCGGCAGCAGGCCCTTACCGAGCTTGCCGGTGCTCTCGGCGATGAGCTGCTCGGCCCAGTCGCCGAAGCCCACGGCCGAGGTGCCGGCATCGATGAGCACGATCTTGTCGCGCAACGGGGAGGTGCCGCCGAGGGCCGCGCCGAGTTGCAGGCCGGGGTTCGACGCGTCGTCGGCCGCGAGCACCTGCACCGCAGCGGACGCCTCGTCGAGCAACGCCGCCACATCGGTGCCGGCGAGCCCGCTCGGCACCAGGCCGAACGCCGTGAGCGCCGAGTAGCGGCCGCCGACGTTCGGGTCGGCGTTGATGACCGTGAAGCCGTCCTTGCGCGACTGCTCGTCGAGCGGGCTGCCCGGGTCGGTGACGACCACGATGCGTTCGGTCGGGTCGATGCCGGCCTTGGTGAACGCGTCGATGTACGCGCGCCGCTGGGAGTCGGTCTCGACGGTCGAACCCGACTTCGACGACACCACGACGACCGTCTGCTCCAGGCGGTCCTCGAGGCTGGCGCGCACCATGTCGGGCTGCGAACTGTCGAGCACGGTGATCGGCACGCCCGCGGTGGCGCAGATGACCTCCGGCGCCAGCGACGAGCCGCCCATGCCGCACAGCACGACGTGGTCGACACCCTTGTCGTTCAACGACTTCCGCAGATTCTCGATCTGCTCGACCAGCGGACGAGAGGACTCACCGAGCCCGACCCAGGACAGTCGCTTGGCTGCTTCGGACTCCGCGTCCGGGCCCCACAGCGTGGCGTCCTGTGCGAACAGGCGCGAAGCGAACTTCTCGGCGACGAGGTCGCCGACGTGCTGCTCCACGGCCTGGGCGGCGGCGCCGCCGGCCGTGACCTGGAGGTCGCTCACTTGGTGGCCGCCTTGTCGAGCTCGCCCTTGACGGAGTCGAGAAGTTCGCCCCAGCTGTCCTCGAACTTGCTGACGCCTTCGTCCTCGAGCACCTTCACGACGTCGTTGTAGTCGACACCCGCGGCGTCGAGCTGGGCGAGCACCTCGCGCGCGTTGTCGTAGTTGCCGGTGACCTGGTCGCCCGCAACCTCGGCGTGGTCGGCGACCGCATCGAGGGTCTTCGGCGGCATCGTGTTGACCGTGTTGTCGACCGCGAGGTCGACGACGTACATCGTGTCCTTGTACTCCGGGTTCTTCACTCCGGTGGAGGCCCACAACGGACGCTGCACGTGGGCGCCGTCGTCGGCGAGCGACTGCCAGCGCGGGGTCGAGAAGACCTCCTCGAAGGCCTGGTAGGCCAGGCGCGCGTTCGCGACACCCGCCTTGCCCTTCAGGGCTGCGGCGTCGTCGGAACCGATGGCGTCGAGACGCTTGTCGATCTCGGTGTCGACGCGGCTGACGAAGAACGAGGCGACCGAGCGGATGGTCGACAGGTCGTGGCCGTTGGCCTTGGCCTGCTCCAGGCCCTCCAGGTAGGCGTTCATCACCTGGCGGTAGCGGTCGATGGAGAAGATGAGCGTCACGTTGACGCTGATGCCCTCGGCCAGGGTGGCGGTGATCGCAGGCAGACCCTCGACCGTCGCGGGGATCTTGATCATCGCGTTGGCGCGGTCGACGGTGCCCCAGAGCTTCTTGGCGCTGGCGGTGGTGCCCTCGGTGTCACGGGCGAGACGCGGGTCGACCTCGATCGAGACGCGGCCGTCCTGGCCGTTGCTGGCGTCGTAGACCGACTTGAGCTGGTCGCAGGCGTTGCGGACGTCGGTGGTGGTGATCTCGAAGACCGCCTCGTCGACGTCGGCGCCCTGAGCGGCGAGGTCCTTCACCTGCTCGTCGTACGCGGCGCCGTCCTTGAGGGCCGTCGCGAAGATCGTCGGGTTCGTGGTGACACCCACGACCGACTTCTCCTCGACGAGCTCGGTGAGCTCACCCTGCTCGAGCATGGTGCGGTTGAGATCGTCGAGCCAGATGGAGACCCCGACCTCGGACAGAGCCTTGGTGTTGCTGTTCGTCATGTCGTTTCCTCTCGGGAATCGAATGGGGGAGTTGAAATCTCTGGGTTACGCAGCGGCTGACCGAGTTGCGGTCAGTGTGCCTTGCTCAGGGGCCAGACCGGGACCTCGACGTCGACACCGGGGGTGGCGTCGCCGGCGGCGTCCTGGATCGACTCGTTCGCCGCGGCCACGACGTGGTCGGGGGTGATGCCGAACTTCTTCAGCACAAGCGCACCGTCGGCGGACGAGCCGAAGTGCTCGATCGAGACGCAGCGTCCGGCGTCACCGACGTAGCGGTGCCACGGCATCGAGATTCCGGCTTCGACGCTGACCCGGGCCTTGACGGCCGGGGGCAGCACCTCGTCGCGGTACGACTTCGGCTGCTTCTCGAACCACTCCAGGCACGGAGCCGAGACGACGCGGGCAGCAACGCCCTTGTCCGCCAACGACTTACGTGCTTCGAGCGCGACCGGCACCTCGGACCCACTGGCGATCAGGATCACGTCCGGGGTTCCTTCCGTGTCGGCGAGAACATAGGCACCCTTTGCAACGTTCTCGGCGGACGCGTATTCCGTGCGGTCGACCGTCGGCAGCGCCTGGCGCGAGAGCGCGAGACCGGCCGGGTGGTCGGTGTGCTCCAGGATCGTGCGCCACGCGACCGCGGTCTCGTTGGCGTCGGCCGGACGCACCACGTCGAGCATCGGAATCGCGCGCAGCGCGGCGAGGTGCTCGATCGGCTGGTGGGTGGGGCCGTCCTCGCCGAGACCCACCGAGTCGTGGGTCCACACGAAGGTGACGGGGATGTTCTGCAGGGCCGCCAGGCGCACCGCCGGACGCATGTAGTCGGAGAACACCAGGAAGGTGCCGCCGTACGGACGGGTGAGGCCTTCGAGCGCAATGCCGTTGAGCGCCAACCCCATTGCGAACTCACGCACACCGAAGTGGAGCGTGCGGCCGTACGGACCGCCCGACCACTCCTTGGTCTGGCGGTCGCTCGGGATGAACGACGGCTGCCCGCCCATCGTGGTGTTGTTCGACTCGGCGAGGTCGGCCGAGCCACCCCACAACTCGGGCATCACGTCGGCGAGGGCCGTGAGCACCTTGCCCGATGCGGCGCGGGTGGCGATGCCCTTCTCGTCGGCCTCGAAGGTCGGGAACGCTTCGGCGAAACCCTCAGGCAGCTCACGCGCCACGAGCCGGTCGAGCAGCTTGGCGCCGTCGGGGTTGGCCGAGCGCCAGGCCTCGTACTTGGTGTTCCAGGCGTCGTGCGCATCCTTGCCGCGCTGCTTCACCTCGCGGGTGTGCCCGATGACCTCGTCGGTGACCTCGAAGGTCTTGCGGCCGTCGAAGCCGAGCAGCTTCTTCAGGCCGGAGATCTCCTCGTCGCCCAGCGCCGAGCCGTGCGACTTGCCCGAACCCTGCTTGGACGGTGCGGGCCACGCGATCACCGTGTTGAGGATGACCAGCGTCGGCTTGTCGGTGCTGGTCTTCGCCTTCTGCAGTGCGGCGTAAAGGGCGTCGACGTCCTCGAGGTACTCCGGGTCGGTGGTGCCGTGGTGCTTGCGCCACGGCACGTCGATGACCTCCCAGCCGTAGGCCTCGTAACGGCCCTTGACGTCCTCGGTGAACGACACGTCGGTGTCGTCCTCGATCGAGATCTGGTTCTGGTCGTAGATCGCGATGAGGTTGCCCAGCTTCTGGGTGCCGGCCAGCGAGCTCGCCTCGCCGCTCACGCCTTCCATCAGGCAGCCGTCGCCGGCGATCACGTAGATGTGGTGGTCGAACGGGCTCTCGCCTGCGGCGGCGTCGGGGTCGAGCAGGCCGCGCTGGCGGCGCTGCGCCATCGCCATGCCGACCGCCGAGGCGATGCCCGAGCCGAGTGGGCCGGTGGTGATCTCGACACCGGTGGTGTGGGTGACCTCGGGGTGGCCGGGGGTGGCCGACTCCCAGGTACGCAGCGCCTCGAGGTCTTCGAGTTCGAGGCCGTAGCCGCTGAAGTACAGCTGGATGTACTGGGTGAGGCTGGAGTGTCCGGCCGACAGCACGAAGCGGTCGCGGCCCAGCCAGTGCGGGTCGGCCGGGTCGTGGGTCATCACGTTCTGGTAGAGCAGGTACGCCGCCGGGGCGAGGCTGATCGCGGTGCCGGGGTGGCCGTTGCCGGTCTTCTGGACGGCGTCGGCGGCGAGGATGCGCGCGGTGTCGACCGCGCGGATGTCCAGGTCGCTCCAACCGACGGCGTCGGCCTTCGGAAGGGTCAGGCTGTCGTCACGACCGGCGATGGGGGAGGCGTCCGTGGTCACGTGAAGTGGCTCCTTAGAAATGGGAGACGAAGATTCCTCAAGCAGCGTAGTCCCGTCGGCACGGCAGTGGCTGCCCGCGTCTCGCGCGACAAAGGCCACACGCGAGCCACTCGCGATGGGCCCCCCGCCGAGTGTGAGACGGTTCTCAGCGCCACGGCGGCCGCGACGACGTGGGCGGTGCCACATCGAGTGCCACATCGAGTGCCACGTCGTCGCGGCCGTGGGTCGTGCACCGGCGGCCGCTGTCGAACGCGTAGACTCATGAGCGGTGCGCCCCGGGTGCACCGACCACGCTGTGGTCGCACCCAGCGCCCACTGACAACCAGCTGAGAAGGCGGCACGACCTCGTCCGCCGAAGGAGCATCGTGACCTCGATCGAGCCGCGTACGGAAGGCCGTACGTCGCAAGGTCTGCCGACCGATCGATCCCGGCGTCAGGTGTTCTCCGACTACCTCGCGTTGACCAAGCCGCGCATCATCGAACTGCTGCTGGTCACCACCTTCCCGGTGATGTTCCTGGCCGAGCGGGGCGTGCCCAACGTCTGGCTGATCCTGGCAACCCTGGTCGGTGGATCGTTGTCGGCCGGTTCGGCCAACGCCTACAACTGCTACCTCGACCGCGACATCGACAAACTGATGCACCGCACCGAGGGCCGACCGCTGGTCACCGGCGCGATCTCGCCGCGCAACGCGCTGATCTTCGCCACCGTGCTCGGCGTCGCCTCGACGCTGTGGCTCGGGCTGCTGGTCAACTGGCTGTCGGCGGCACTCTCGGTCGGCGCGATCGTGCTCTACGTCGGCTTCTACACGATGCTGCTGAAGCGCCGCACCTCCCAGAACATCGTCTGGGGCGGCGTGGCCGGCTGCATGCCGGTGCTCATCGGTTGGTCGAGCGTCACCAACTCCTTGTCGTGGTCGGCGCTCGTGCTGTTCCTGGTCGTGTTCTTCTGGACGCCGCCGCACTACTGGCCGTTGTCGATGCGCTTCCGCGACGACTACGCCAATGCCGGCGTGCCGATGCTCCCGGTCGTCGCCCAAGACACCGCGGTGGCCAAGCAGATCGTCATCTACTCGTGGGTGACGGTGTTGACCACGCTCGTGCTGGTGCCGGTGGCGCCGATGGGATGGGTCTACACCGTCATCGCCGTCGCCTCCGGTGGGCTGTTCCTCGTCGAGGCGCACAAACTGCAGCGGCGCGCCAAGCAGGGCGTGCCCTATTCGGTGCTGAAGCCGATGCGGCTGTTCCACTACTCGATCAGCTACCTGACGCTGGTCTTCCTCGGCGTCGCGATCGACCCGCTGGTCTACCTCGCGCTCCCGGGTCTCAGCTGATCTGCTCGCGGCTGGGCGTCGGTCAGCTCAGGTAGCCGCCCTGCTCCAGGAGTTGCACCACCTCGCCGGCCGAATCGGCCTGCAGACCGTCGCTCAGCACCTGCGGCGTGCACCTCGGCGCCACCTGGATCCACACCCTGGGGCCCACCGCGTAGTCGAACACCAGGTAGGCGGTCTTGCCGGCCCCGCTGCACTGGGCGTACATCTGGGAGGGTGCCGTGACGAGCTTGCCGAAGGCGGCCTGCAGCCTGTGTTGCAGATCGACCGGCACCGGCTTCGCCTTCGATTCGACGCAGACGACCAGGCCGGTCGGGTCGCCGGGCGCCAACTGCTTGTCCGCGCCCGCACGGCCCGGGCTGCCTCCCGCGCACGGGTTCGTCGGGGTGGTGAGTTTCCACACGCCGGTGCGGGCCGCGTCGGTGAACTCCCGGCCGAGCGAGGTGGGGGTCGTGAAGACCCCGTTGCTCGATGCGGAGCAGTTGTTGGGCTCGGCCAGGTTGGCGACCCACACGACGCCGCGCGCGTATTGCAGACCGAGCAGCGTCTGGGTCTGGGCTCCGCCCATCGCAGTGCACGGACGGTTCTTGCCCGAACCGGCCATGAGGTGCCCCAGGTCGTCGGGAATCGCCTCCAACCCCGACTTCACCTGCACCGAACTCTGCAGCCGATAGCTCGACGCCGTCGGTGTCTGTTCGGTGTTCGAACCGGCCGGGTAGCTGCACACGACCGCGTACGACGGCACCTGGTCGGGCACGAGCGCGTCCGTCGTGCCGCCGATCGTGGGCTTGGCCGGCACCAGGGTCGGCGAGGTGCCGATCGTGCTCGGGCAGACGGGTCGGGCGGGGGAGTCGGCGTCGAGCGGGACGCTCGTCGGTGAGGGATGCTCGCTGGTCGGCTGCGTTGTCGTTGGTGACGCGGTGGTTGGCGTGACGGTCGGGGTGGCGCCTGTGGGGCCGGCGGCCTGTTCGGTGCCGCAGCCGCTGAGGGCCACGCACAGCAGTGCCGCACCGCTGAAAATCCGACTTCGCATGCGCGCCCCTCATTCCCCGTGGGCGCTCACCGGTTGGGGATCACCCGGATCGAGTATGGGCGCGGACGGGCGTGGCGAACAGCGATGACGCCGAATCGTGACGACGCACGACCGGTCGCGACGGACTCTCGCCCAGACAGGGGCGTCAGGCGTCGGCGCGCACTCGCAGGCTCAGCAGCGCCCAGGTGACCGCGACCACCAGCAGCGACGCACCGAGCATGTGCAGGAGCACGACCAGCCAGGGCAGGCCGGTGAAGTACTGCACGTAACCGATGACGCCCTGCGCGAGCGTGACGACGAGCACGGCGGTCCAGGCGCGCGGGGCGTTGGTGCCGGCGGCGGTCAGGCGCACGGCGACGATCATCGCGACGACCAGACCGATGAACAGCATCACCGCGTCGGCGTGGATCCAGGAGATCGTGCGCGGGTCGAGGCCGAGGCGGGCCGGCTCGTCGGCGTCGCCGGAGTGCGGGCCCGAACCGGTGACGAGGGTGCCGAGCAACAGCACGACGACGGTGAACGCGGCGATGCCCTGACCGAGCCGCCAGATGCCGGGTCGCACGACGAGCTCGGCGGGGGAGTCGCCCTCCCGGCCGCGCCAGACCAGCCAAGCCGACGCCGCGACCAGCAGCATCGAGATGAGGAAGTGCGCCGCGACGATCGCGGGGTTGAGCCCGGTGAGCACGGTGATGCCACCGACGATCGCCTGCAGTGCGATGCCGGCCAGCACCAGGCCGGTCGGCAGGCGCAGGCCCTTGCGCTGCGGCGCGCCGACGATGATGCCGATGAGCAGCGCCAGCGCCACGATGCTGAGCACGCCGGTGAGGGTGCGGTTGCCGAACTCGATGTACTTGTGCCAACTCTGCTCCTGGTGCCGCGTGGGCGTGAGCGAGTCGGTCGTGCAGCGGGGCCATTCGGGGCAACCCAGGCCCGAGCCGGTCAGTCGCACCAGACCCCCGGTCACCACGATGCCGACCTGGCAGGCGAGATTGAGCCAGAACAGCGCCGTCAACCACTTCGGCAGCGGCCGCGCCGACAGCGTCGGCAGGATCGAACGGTCGGGCGCGGCGAGGGTGTCGGCGGAGGTCATGTCTTCCTTGGGTGGTGGCTGTCGGGAAGTGCGGCGGTCAGTCGGACCAGTCGAAGGTGCGCAGCGCGAGGGCGGTCGCCGCGACGCCCCACGCCGTCAGAACCACGAGCGGCAGCAGCGCTTCTCCCGGCGAGCCGGTGAGGGTCGAACGCATGCCGTCGCCGAGGGTGCCGGACGGCAACCAGTGCACGACCGTGCCGATCGCACCGGGGAGTTTGTCGCTGGGCAGCAGCAAGCCGCCGAGTCCGGCGACGACGACCCACACCAGGTTGGCCAGGGCCAGCACCGCTTCCGCGCGCAGCGCGCCCGCCAACGCGAGGGCGAGTGCCACCCAGGTCCAGGTGCCCAGGAGCACGAAGAGCACCCCGAGCGGCAGCCCCACCGCCGACGGCCGCCATCCGAGGGCCAGCCCGATGAGGGCGAGCACCACCGTCTGCACGGCGACGACGCTGAGCACACCGAACGCCTTGCCGGCGAGCAGTCCGGAACGACCCAGCGGCGTGGTGCCGAGGAAGCGCAGCACGCCGTACCGCCGGTCGAACCCGGTCGCGATCGCCTGCCCGGTGAACGCCGTCGACACCACGGCCAGCGCGATCACACCCGGCACGATGACGTCGATGCGACGTGGGCCGAGGTCGGGCACCGATGCCAGGTGCAACCCGAACAGCGCCATCGCCGGCAGCACGAGCGAGACGAGCAGTTGCTCGCCGTTGGCGAGCAGCGTGCGGGCCTCGTACCCCGCCTGCGACCGGACGCGTTCGGCTGCGGTGGTCATCGGGTGGCCCCTTTGCGGCGGGTGAGTTCGAAGTAGCGGGCCTCGAGGCCGCCGGTTCCGGCCACCTCCGCCAGCGGTCCGGCCGCGCGCACCCGTCCGCCGGC
Source organism: Calidifontibacter indicus (assembly GCF_003386865.1). Classification (NCBI taxonomy): domain Bacteria; kingdom Bacillati; phylum Actinomycetota; class Actinomycetes; order Micrococcales; family Dermacoccaceae; genus Calidifontibacter; species Calidifontibacter indicus. The sequence goes on from NZ_QTUA01000001.1 coordinate 2,199,699, forward strand.
GATCACCACGATCTCGTCGGCGATGCGCTCGGCCTCCTCGAAGGAGTGCGTGGTGACCACGACGGCGCAACCGCGGTCGCGCTCGGCACGCACGAGGTCCCAGACGTCGAGTCGGGCGTGCGGGTCGAGGCCGGCGGTCGGCTCATCGAGGAAGGCGACGGCGGGGGAGCCCAGCAGCGCCGCCGCGAGGGCGACGCGTTGCCGCTGGCCGCCCGAGAGGCGGCGCACGGAAGTGCCCCAGAAGCTTTGGAGGTCAAGGTGATCCGCGAGTTCGTCGAGCCGTTGGTGGCCGTCGGTCAACCGGGCGACATGGCGCAGGAAACGTTCGGCGCGCACCGCCCCCGGCAGTCCGCCGTCCTGCAGCATCACACCGACCGCGGCGCGGTGATCGTCGGGCGAACGCCACGGCGAACGACCGAGCACCGACACCGTGCCCTGCTGCGGACGCTTGAGGCCCTCGGCCAACTCCATCGCGGTGGTCTTGCCGGCGCCGTTGGGGCCGAGCACGCAGGTGACGCGTCCGGCGTCGGCGGTGAAGGTGAGCGCATCGAGTGCGGTTCTGTCGCCGTACCGGTGCGTCACCTGATCGAACGCAACGGCCGGGGACTTCACGAGGCACCATTCTAGGTGCCTTCGCGGCCACCGGATGACAGCCCCGTACGGCGCGCGGTCGGGTGGGGAGATGGCACCATCGACAACCGGCCGAGCCGGTGCTTGGCTGGGGAGAAACCGAACATCGGGGGACCATCGTCATGAGCACCATCAACCGCACCACTCGCCGCACCGTTCGGATCAGCCGTGCCGCGGCGGCCTGTGCCGCGCTCGCCGTCGGCGCCTCGGCCGTGATCGGCACGGCACCGGCGAAGGCAACGCCCGCGACGGCGGCGACCGCCTGCACCGCAGCCAGACTCTCGGTCGGCACCACGCTGGAGGTGAAGATCGGGCAGATGTTCATGGTGGGCACCCCTGCCACCGGGGCGAGTTCGACCCTGCTGAACCAGATGGCGACCTATCACGTCGGCAACGTGTTCCTGTCCGGCCGCAGCTACGGCGGGGTGGGACAGGTCGCCCAGGTGACGTCCGCGATCCGGGCGCGGGCGACCGCGGCAAACACCCAGAGCATCCGGCCGTTCATCGCGACCGATCAGGAGGGCGGCAACGTCCAGGTCCTCCAAGGGGCGGGTTTCAGCACCATCCCCACCGCGTTGTCGCAGGGTTCGAACCCCAACCTGTACGCCGCCTCGCAGGGCTGGGCGCAACAGCTGAAGTCGGCCGGGGTGAACATGAACCTCGCGCCCGTGGCCGACACCGTGCCCGCGTCGCTGGGGCGCAACAACCCGCCGATCGGCTATTGGTACCGCGAGTACGGCTACACGCCATCGCTGGTGAGCGTGCGCTCCAACGCGTTCAGTTGGGGCATGCGCACGATGGGTGTCGCCTCCACCGCGAAGCACTTCCCGGGGCTCGGTCTGGTGCGGGCCAACACCGACAACACCGCAAACGTCCACGATACGCAGACGGCGACGACCGGCACGTACTCCAGCTACCTCGACCCGTTCCGCCTCGCGGCCAGTCAGGGCACGCCGTTCATGATGATGAGTTCGGCGATCTACGACCGCATCGATCCGCTGCGGCCTGCGGTCTTCTCGCCCGGCATCATCCAGAACGTGCTGCGCGGCCAGATCGGGTTCGGCGGCGTCGTCATCAGTGACGACCTCGGGGTAGCGGCCGCCGTCACGCCCTGGTCGTACGGGTACCGCGCCTATTACGCCGTGAACGCGGGTGTGCAAATGCTCCTGACCGTCACCCCGAACGCCGTCCCGGCGATGTACCAGGCCGTGCTGGAGCACGCTCGCACCGACGCGTCGTTCCGGAACAAGGTCAATGTCGCCGCGCTGCACATCTACCGGGCCAAGCAGGCGTACGGACTGTTGCCGCCGACCTGCTGATCGGCGGCGCCCGATGACCCCTGGGAAATGCTGTCGCCAACGACAAGTATTCGCGCGTTGTCTGCGGCTTGAGCAACGTTTGAAGTGAGTTGTAAGCTAACCCCAAATAGACTGACCGATATAGACAGGAAAAACGCGTAGGGCTAGGCGCAGCCGCCCGACTAGGAGCACTGGACGTACTTCCGTCTGGGAACTCATTGGCCCGACCTAACGGAAGAGCTGGACGTCTCCAGGTCGTACTTCTTCCATGTGTCAAGTGCCGCGTAATTGGACGACGATACGGGCATCGAGTCACCCGTGGTGTCGAAATCTATCATTGGCTCGGCGATCGAGAAGCATAGAACTTCCCAGCGACCCTTGCCCCAATGCATTACAATCTGGCGAGACTCCCAGAGCGCTTCTTGGTCGTCGTGGACCTTCCTTGGAATGGCATCTTCAATCGGCCCGACTTGCCGAAAAACGCCAATTCCAGTTCCGGCCGTGTAGGACGCCGTGTACCTTGTGCGTTTGTACTCCCACTGCATGGGTAACTTTAGGACGAATTTTACGATTGTCCTATTTCTCATTTGCCGAAATCCAGGTTCTGGAATACTAGCGCCCAGCTCGCTCCTGAGTGTCTTTTCATTCTCAAATCGTGCGGGTGCGTTTTCAAGGACGGCCAATATGGTCGACCCTGCCAATTCCATGCCCGACAGATTCGGCTGACCCAGAAGTTTGTCCAACTGTTGCTTAGAAAGTGCTGCAGTGTTCTGAGGGGGATTCAGTAAAAATGCTGCTCGGGTGTTCGCGGCCACTCGTGGGAGTTTGACGGTGCGCGGATCCGGGTTTGGACTGGTGCACGCTTGCGGATCGGCTGCGATCGCTGCCTTGCGAAGATCTACCTGCGAGATGCTGGATTGTTTTACTGAGGTTGACTGCCCGGGGTTGTGTGGTGTGGTTCCGCACGACGTCATGAGAACGACTACGGCGGCTGCGCTGATGGTGGATGAGATGGGCGTGCGGATCATTTTTCAACCTCGGCGAGATGCCCCCATGGGGATGAGCTGTAGTTTTTCTTGGATGGCGCACGGCGCGTGGACTCTAGTACCCATTCGCCGCTCTGTGAGCGAGCCACAACTCCTCCGATAACCACAGGTGTCTGAGATCTTCCCGAGACTTGGGGAGTAAGTTTGGCTTCAAGCATGACGGCCTGCGGGGAGGACGTAGGTCCTGAGATTGCAAGTATGCGATATTCGCCAGCGGTGGCAACCAAGTCGTCCCACCCGGGTTCAGTGGCTTGCGCGATGTCCACTGGAGTGGACGCCGCGTCCGGGGAGGGGACGTCCCCATGCAATTGGTTAGCCCGGTCCTGGCGGTCGGTGGGCGCCGTTCTGACGTAGTCACGGAGTGCGGTGACGAAGAATTGCACGGCACCTTCCGGAGTTGCCGGAGCTGCGTAGTTGGCGGTTGTGCGGGACGCTTCGATCGTGACGGTCTTTGCTTCCGGAGACTTTTCCTTCTGGCCCGTTACTCGCTCTGGAGTAGGGGATGTCGTTGCGGCGACTGGCTTGGTGGTGGCCCCTGGGTTAGCGCCTGCGGAGTCGAGAGTTTGAGTGCCGCAGGCGGCCGTGGAGAAGGTTATGAGCGAGATTGCGAGGATGCTGGTGAGGCGCATGACGTGTCGGTCCGATCCTGAGGCGGGCGATCTTGCTGAAAGTGAGATTTCTCTCACAGGTTCCGCTCAGGTTAACGGTGTGAGGCAGGGCTGCTGGTGGTCTGCGTGCCAACGATTTTTGGCTCATCACAAACCAGGGTGTAGCTGAGGTCTGAAGCCGCCGGTTTCGAGGAGGGATCGGGCGATGTAGTGGGCGAGGTGGCGTAAGCCGAGGGCCGACCCGCGTAGGTGCTCGAGGCGACCATTGATCGCCTCCGTTGGTCCGTTGCTGGTGCCAGGCCGGTCGAAGTAGGACAGGAGGGGATGACCAGTGGATGGGTTGGAACTCGAGCGCATCGGGGGCGCTGTTGGCGAGCTGCGCCGTTTTAGGGTGAGTCGCATGTCCGGGGTCAAGGAACAGGGCGCGATCGCGCGCGCTGGTCGGCCGTGCGATGAATCAGGCCGACCACGCACTGCTGCGAGGCACGAACATCGCCCTGCGGTGCTGGGAGATCCGCAACGAGCTGGGGGCCTTCGGTGTCGGCGGGCAGCGTGGCCGTTGGGTGCCCCTACCTGCGGATTCGCCGCCGGACCAGGCCCCCCTCGATTCGACTGCGGCCGCTCACCATACGTCGGGCGAGATGGTCGCGATGGTCCGGGCTCGGGACGTGCATGCTCACAACCTCCCGAGCACGCGAGCCTTGGGACAGGGCACCTCAACCGACGCATCGGCGGTGCCGGCTGTCCTCGGCATGCAGGCCGAGGCGCCCTCGCGCCGGGTTAGGTCCACCTGAGTTTCATCTGCTTCCGAATAACGTCATACTGGTGTTGTGTTTATCGCTGACCGCGCTGTGCCTGCAGCCGACCGTGCCGAGTCCGGCACGCGTCGCCGGGTGCTCACGCTGGTCAGCGAGCGTGGCCCGATCACCGCTGCGCAGGTGGCCGAGATCCTCGGCCTGACCACCGCCGGCGTACGCCGCCACCTCGACGTGCTCGCCGAGGAAGGCGCGGTCGCCGAGAGCGAGCACACGCTCGCCGAGGCCCGCAAGCGTGGCCGTCCGGCCCGTGCCTACGTGCTCACCGACCAGGGGCACAAGAACCTGCGCGGCGACTACGACGAACTCGCCACCTCGGTGCTGCGCTTCCTGCGCGACACCCAGGGCGAGGACGCCGTCGGTGCGTTCGCCAAGGCTCAGGCGACCGCGCTGGCCGAGCGGGTGCGTGCCGCGGTCGAGGCCGCCGGCGACGACCCCGAGGCACGCAGCGCCGCTCTCGCCGACGCCCTGCGCGACGAGGGTTATGCCGCGTCCGCCCGGCCGGTCGGGAAGGGAACCCCGCTCGCCGGCGTTCAACTGTGCCAGGGCCACTGCCCGGTGCAGCACGTCGCCGCGGAGTTCCCGCAGTTCTGCGAGGCCGAGGCCGAGGCGTTCTCCGGTCTGCTCGGCGTGCACGTGCAGCGGCTCGCGTCGCTCGCCCACGGCGACCACGTCTGCACCACCTTCGTACCTACCCACCAACTTGCCCACACGTCGCACGAAAGAAGGGATCCGCGATGAGCACCATCGAAGAGCTCAACCCGGGACTGAAGGACATCGGTCGTTACGAGTACGGCTGGGCCGACCGTGACGACGCCGGCGCGAGCGCGCGCCGTGGTCTCAACGACGACGTCGTCGCCGACATCTCCGACCGCAAGGACGAGCCGGCCTGGATGAAGGAGCGCCGACTCAAGGCGCTGAAGTTGTTCGACAAGAAGCCCATGCCGCAGTGGGGCAGCGACCTCACCGGCATCGACTTCCAGAACATCAAGTACTTCGTGAAGTCGACCGAGAAGCAGGCGACCACCTGGGACGAACTGCCCGAGGACATCAAGAACACCTACGACAAGCTCGGCATCCCGGAGGCGGAGAAGCAGCGCCTGGTCGCAGGTGTCGCCGCGCAGTACGAGTCCGAGGTCGTCTACCACCAGATCCGCGAAGACCTGGAGGAGAAGGGTGTCATCTTCGTCGACACCGACACCGGTCTGCGCGAGCACGAGGAACTCTTCAAGGAGTACTTCGGTTCGGTGATCCCGAGCGGTGACAACAAGTTCGCCGCGCTCAACACCGCGGTGTGGTCGGGCGGCTCGTTCATCTACGTGCCCAAGGGCGTCCACGTCGACATCCCGCTGCAGGCCTACTTCCGGATCAACACCGAGAACATGGGCCAGTTCGAGCGCACGCTGATCATCGCCGACGAGGACTCGTACGTGCACTACGTCGAGGGCTGCACCGCGCCGATCTACAAGTCCGACTCGCTGCACTCCGCGGTCGTCGAGATCATCGTGAAGAAGAACGCCCGCGTCCGCTACACGACGATCCAGAACTGGTCGAACAACGTGTACAACCTGGTCACCAAGCGCGCCACCTGCGACGAGGGCGCGACCATGGAGTGGATCGACGGCAACATCGGTTCGAAGGTCACCATGAAGTACCCGGCGGTCTTCCTGCTCGGCGAGCACGCCAAGGGCGAGACCCTGTCGATCGCGTTCGCCGGCGAGGGCCAGCACCAGGACGCCGGTTCGAAGATGGTGCACGCCGCGCCGAACACCTCCTCGACGATCGTGTCGAAGTCGGTGGCCCGTGGCGGTGGCCGCACCTCCTACCGCGGTCTCGTGCAGATCCTCGAGGGCGCCAGCGGTTCCAAGTCGAGCGTGGTCTGCGACGCGCTGCTGGTCGACCAGATCAGCCGCAGCGACACCTACCCGTACGTCGACGTCCGCGAGGACGACGTGCAGATGGGCCACGAGGCCACGGTGTCCAAGGTCAGCGAAGACCAGATGTTCTACCTGATGAGCCGCGGTCTGACCGAGGAGGAAGCCATGGCGATGATCGTGCGCGGCTTCGTCGAGCCGATCGCCCGCGAGCTCCCGATGGAGTACGCCCTCGAGCTCAACCGCCTCATCGAGCTGCAGATGGAAGGCGCGGTGGGCTGACGCCCTTTTCGCGCACCCCATCGAATCCAGTTCTGCAAGAAGGAGATCCAACTTTCATGACGCTCATCACTCCGGAGCGCAACCTGGCCGAGGGTCACACCGACTCCGCCGCGGCGTTCGTGCCCGACCAGTCCCGCGCCGAGCGCAAGACGTCGTTCGACGTCGCCGACTTCCCGGTGCCGCACGGCCGCGAGGAGGAGTGGCGCTTCACCCCGGTCGACAAGCTCACCGCGCTGCTGTCGGACAAGCCGTCCGACGACAACGCCGTCACCCGTGAGGTCGTGGCGCCCGAGAAGGTCGAGGTCGGCACGCTGGCCATCGGCCAGGCACCGCGTGGCACCGTCCTGGTGCCCGGCGACCGCGCCGCGGTCATGGCATCGGCCAACGCCGCCGACGCGCTGCACCTGAAGATCGCCAAGGACGCCGAACTCACCGAGCCGGTGCGGGTCGACCTGCGTGGCAACGGCGCGGGCAAGCGCTACAACGGCCACCTGGTCATCGAGGCGGGCACGCACAGCAAGGCCGTCGTGCTCGTCGAGCACACCGGAAGCGCCGATGTCACCGCCAACGTCGAGGTGCTCGTCGGTGACGGTGCGCAGTTGACGGTCGTCACCATCCAGCGCTGGGCCGACGACGCCAACCACCTCGCGCAGACCGATGCGCAGGTCGGCCGCGACGCCACCTACAAGCACATCGCCGTGACCCTCGGTGGCTCGGTGGTGCGGCTCAACAGCAACGTGAAGTACGCCGGCCCGGGTGGCGACGCCACGATGCTCGGTGTCTACTTCGCCGACTCCGGTCAGCACCTCGAGCACCGCTCGTTCGTCGACCACAACACGCCGCGCTGCCAGTCGCTGGTCACCTACAAGGGGGCCCTTCAGGGCGACACCGCCCACACCGTGTGGGTCGGTGACGTGCTGATCCGCGCCGAGGCCGAGGGCATCGAGACCTACGAGCTCAACCGCAACCTGGTGCTCACTGACGGTGCCCGCGCCGACTCGGTGCCGAACCTCGAGATCGAGACCGGCGACATCGAGGGTGCGGGTCACGCCTCCTCGACCGGCCGGTTCGACGACGAGCAGTTGTTCTACCTGCAGGCCCGCGGCATTCCCGAGGCCGACGCCCGTCGCCTGGTGGTGCGCGGCTTCTTCGCCGACATCATCGCCAAGATCGGCCTGCCCGAGGTGGTCGACTCCCTCATGGAGGCGATCGAGACCGAGCTGGCGGCGACCGGCCAGTGAGCGACTTCGTCCGGGTGTGCACGACCGACCAGTTGCCCGAGGTCGGCGCTGTGGTGGCCGACTTCGACGGGCGCCGGGTCGCGATCGTGCGTGACAGCTATGGCGACGTCCACGCGATCGACGACACCTGCACCCACGCCAACGTCTCGCTCGCCGAGGGCGAGGTCGAGGGACGCACGCTGGAGTGCTGGCTGCACGGATCGCGTTTCGACCTCGTCAACGGCGAACCGACCGGCCTGCCGGCAACGGTGCCGGTGGCCGTGCACACCGTGAAGATCGAGGGCCCCGACGTCTACGTCGCCCTCACCAACGACTGATCAACTTCGTACCAAGGAAAGCGAACTGACATGACGACTCTCGAGATCAAGGATCTGCACGTCTCGGTCGAGACCGAGCAGGGTGAGAAGGAGATCCTGAAGGGTGTGAACCTGACCATCAAGTCGGGGGAGACCCACGCGATCATGGGCCCGAACGGCTCCGGCAAGTCGACCCTGGCCTACTCCATCGCGGGCCACCCGAAGTACACCGTCACCTCCGGTGAGGTGCTGCTGGACGGCGAGGACGTGCTGGCGATGTCGGTCGACGAGCGCGCTCGCGCCGGTCTGTTCCTGGCCATGCAGTACCCCGTCGAGGTTCCGGGCGTGACCGTCTCGAACTTCCTGCGCACCGCCAAGACCGCCGTCGACGGCGAGGCTCCGAAGCTGCGCACCTGGGTCAAGGACGTCAAGGGCGCGATGGAGAACCTGCGCATGGACTCCGCCTTCGCCGACCGCAACGTCAACGAGGGCTTCTCCGGTGGTGAGAAGAAGCGCCACGAGATCCTGCAGATGGAGCTGCTCCAGCCGAAGATCGCCGTGCTCGACGAGACCGACTCCGGCCTCGACGTCGACGCGCTGCGCATCGTCTCCGAGGGCGTCAACCGCGCCAAGGAGAACACCGAGGTGGGCGTGCTGCTGATCACCCACTACACGCGCATCCTCAACTACATCAAGCCCGACTTCGTGCACGTGTTCGTCGACGGCAAGGTGGCCGAGGAGGGCGGCCCCGAGCTGGCCGACCGCCTCGAGGCCGAGGGCTACGACCGCTACGTGAGCGCGAAGGCCTGAGCCATGACCTCCTTCGACGTGCAGCGGCTGCGTGAGGACTTCCCGCTGCTGCGCCGCACGGTGCGTGGTGACCAGCCGCTGGTCTACCTCGACTCCGGCGCGACGTCGCAGAAGCCGCTCACCGTGCTCGATGCCGAGCGCACCTACTACGAGACTCAGAACTCCGCGGTGCACCGTGGGGCGCACCAGCTGGCCGAGGAGGCGACCGACGCCTACGAGCAGGCCCGCAGCAAGGTCGCGGCGTTCATCGGCAGTTCGGCCGACGAGATCGTGTTCACCAAGAACGCGACCGAGTCGATCAACCTGGTCGCCAACGCGTTCGCGGTCTCTCCCCACCCGCGCATCGAGGGCAGTGAGCGGTATGCCCTCGGCGAGGGCGACGAAGTGCTCGTCACCGAGATGGAGCACCACGCCAACCTCGTGCCGTGGCAGGAGTTGTGCCGCCGCACCGGTGCGACGCTGCGCTGGATCGGCCTCACCGACGACGGCCGGCTCGACCTGTCGAACCTCGACGAGCTGCTGACCGAGCGCACCAAGGTCGTCGCGTTCACGCACGTCTCGAACGTGCTCGCGACGATCAACCCGGTGCGTGAGCTCGCCGACAAGGCCCACGCCGTCGGCGCGCTCGTGGTGCTCGACGCGTGCCAGTCGGTGCCGCACCTGCCGGTCAATGTCACCAATCTCGGCGTCGACTTCCTGGCCTTCAGCGGCCACAAGATGCTCGGCCCGATGGGCATCGGTGTGCTCTGGGGTCGAAGCGAACTGCTCGCCGCGATGCCGCCGTTCATCACCGGCGGGTCGATGATCGAGACCGTGCAGATGGAGTACTCGACGTACGCCGTGCCGCCGCAGCGCTTCGAGGCGGGCGTGCCGATGGCCGCCCAGGCCGTCGGGCTCGGCGTGGCGTGCGACTACCTGTGCGACATCGGCATGGACGTCGTCGCCGAACACGACCGGCAGTTGGTGCAGGCCACCCTCGACGGTCTGGCGAAGCGTCCGTGGGTCCGGGTGCTCGGACCGCTCGACGCCGCCGCGCGCACCGGTGCCGTGGCGTTCGTGGTCGACGGGGTGCACCCGCACGACGTCGGTCAGATCCTCGACGACTCCGGCGTCGCGGTGCGCACCGGACACCACTGTGCGGCCCCGCTGCACCGTGCGTACCGGGTGACCGCGTCCACCCGCGTCAGCTTCGGCGTCTACAACACGGTGGACGAGGTCGAGGAGTTCCTCACCGCGCTCGACCGGGTGCCGACGGTGTTCGGGCTCGACGTCGAGGCGACGGCAACCGCTACGGCGGAGGCGAGTTGATGGACCTCTACCAGCAGCTCATCCTCGACCACTCCAAGCGTCCGCAGCACGCGGGCCTGCGTGAACCGTTCGAGGCCGAGACGCACCACGTCAACACCTCGTGCGGCGACGAGATCACCCTTCGAGTTCACCTTGAAGGTGAAGGCTCGGACGCGAAGGTCGCCGATGTCTCCTACGACTCGATCGGGTGCTCGATCTCGGTCGCGTCGGCGTCGATCCTCGCCGAGGAGGTCATCGGCTACTCCGTCGCGGAGAGCCTGGAGACCTTCGAGGCGATGCGGTCGATGCTGACCAGCCGCGGCCAGGACGCCGGTGACGAGGAGAAGATCGGCGACGGCGTCGCTCTCGCCGGGGTCTCGAAGTATCCGGCCCGGGTGAAGTGCGCGCTGCTTTCCTGGTCGGCCTACACCGACGCGCTGGCCCGCGCCGGCGCCGACATCTCGAGCATTTCGTCCCATAAAACAGCCCAGGGAGGCACCCAATGAGTGAGGTCCAGACCCCGCCCAACGTCGCCGACGTGGAGGAAGCCCTCCGCGATGTCGTCGACCCCGAGCTCGGGATCAACGTCGTCGACCTCGGCCTCGTCTACGGCATCACCGTCGACTCCGACAACAACGCGGTCATCGACATGACGCTCACCTCGGCGGCCTGCCCGCTGACCGACGTCATCGAGGACCAGTGCGGTCAGGCTCTCGAAGGCCTCGTCGCGTCACACCGCATCAACTGGGTGTGGATGCCGCCGTGGGGCCCCGACAAGATCACCGACGACGGCCGCGAGCAGCTTCGCGCGCTCGGCTTCAACGTCTGAGCCGTCACGCCGGTGATTCGCCGCGGGCCCGAGGGATTCGTCCCTCGGGCCTGCTGCGTCTTCTGGCCTCGCTTCAAGCCTTGGTGTAGTGGATCTCGAGATCCTGGCCGAGCAACCCGACAAGGCGTTCGGCCTGCTCCTGTAACTCGGCTGGTTGCACCGGGGAGGAGACGTGCAGTTCGGAACCGCGGACTGCCCAGGTGCCGCTCACCACGCCACCGCGCAGCACGATGCCGGCCTGTCGGGTCATCGCCGTACGGTACGGCGGGGGAGTGACGTGGGTGTCCTTGGTGCCCGGGCCCATCACCCACTGGTCATGTCCGGGCAGGAAGTGGACGGCGTCGGAGGGTTCGGCGGCGAGGATCGACTCCACGTCCTCGGCCGCGGCGAACGTCGTCGTGCCGTCGACGTCGAGCGGGACGAGTCGGTCACCGAGTTGGGTCCGCCATCGTTCGAGCCGCTTGCGTCCGGCGCTCAGTCCCTCGCCGAACCAGTGCTGGATGTGTTCGCCGGTGGCCGGGCCGTAACTGTGCAGGCAGGCCAGGATCGCCCGCGGGCCTGCCTCGTCGAGGGTGGGGATGCCGGCCCAGTGCGAATTGGCGTCGAGCCGTTGGAAGGTGGGCTTTCCCTGCACCGACGGGCCGAAGCAGATGTCGCCCTGCCAGCAGAGGGCCTTGAGCAGGGTCCACGGGTCGTCGGCGAAGACCGGCTGCAGGTGCTTGTACGAGCTCCGGCCGGTCACCCGGGCGCCGAGCTCGGGCACGGTGAGCGGGCCGTCGCGCAGTGCGTCGCGGACGGTCTCCCGGAACCGTGGCCACTGCTGGGCGGTGAGGCGGTAGAACTCGACCCAGCTGCGCAACTCCCATTGGCGGCCGGCCGCGCGCAGGGCCAGGTAGATCCCGCCGTCCTGCGCCGACAGGTGGTGCATGGCCCCGCGGTAGGCGAAGGTCTTGATCACCGTGCCTTCGGTCAGTGCTTGCGCGAGTTCGCCCGGACGGGAACGGTATTGGCGACTGCGCACGGCCAGCTCGGCCGAACTCGGGTGCGTCGCCAGCACCGCGCCCAAGGTCTGCACGACCTCGCTGGCCGAACGCTCACCGGGCTGATCGAGCAACTGCCGGCCGAGTCGCCAGCCGAGGGCCTGGTCCCAGCTGATCGATGCCGCGGTCGCGGGCGAGGTCGCGGGCGAGGTCGTGGGCGAGGTCGTGGGCGGCGTCATGGCGCAAGCGTCACACGCGATCCGGACGATCGACTGCCTCATCGCCCTAGGTTGGTCGTATGGGACACATCACCGCGTTCGACCACGTCGGCATCACCGTCTCCGACCTCGATGCCGCCACCGCGTTCTTCGTCAGACTCGGGCTCGAACCGCTCGGCGAGCCGGCGACGATCGAGGGGGAGTTCATCGACACGGTGTGCGGTATCCCGGGCGCCCGCAGCCGGATCGTCATGCTCAAGGCACCCGCGGGCGGCGCCACGATCGAACTGTCCAGTTTCGAACACCCCGAGCACACGCCGGGTTCGCCGGACGCGATGGCGAACGAACTCGGTCTGCGCAGCGTCGCCTTCCAGGTCGACGACATCGACGCCGCCGTGGCGAGTGCGGCCGCGGACGGTTACCCGCTCGTCGGCGGGATCAAGCAGTGGCAGGACGAGTGGCGGATGGCCTACGTGCGGGGCCCGGAGGGCATCACCGTCGCTCTGGCCGAGCGGCTTCGCTGAGCCGGGCCCGACCCACCAGCATCAGTGCGTGCTCGGACGCCTGGACCTGCGCGTCCCAGCCGGTGGCGGTGAGTTGGTCGCTGAGGGTTCGCGGGTCCCAGTAGCGCTTGACGATCCGGAACCGGCGCCCGTCGCCAAGGGTGCGTTCCTCTGTGCGGGCTGACACCTGCGAGTTCGGCCCGGTCACCTCGTCGGCGGGGTAGGGCGCGGAATCGACGAAGATCACCTGTCCGCCCGGTGCGAGACAGTCACGCACCATCGCCCAGAACGCCTCGAACCGGTCGTCGGGCACGTGGGACAGCCAGAACCCGAAGAAGACCAGGTCGTAGCGGCGCGCCGGCCGCCAGTCGAACAGGTCGGCCTGCCCGTAGCTGACATTAGCCGCGCCGGCGGTCCGTGCCCGGTTGAGTTCCAGCATGGCGGGGGAGGCGTCCACCGCGTGCACGGACTCCGCGTGGCGGCGCAGCACGTCGGTGAAGATCCCGGTGCCGCAGGCGAGTTCCAGCACGTCGCCGCGGGCGGCTCCGCTGATCAGGGTCATCGTGTCGGCGGCATCGGCGTTCCACTGGCTCAGCACCGGTTCGTCGAGCGCGTACGTGCCGCGACGGAACCAGAAGTCGTCGTACTCGCCGGCACGCGCGTCGTAGTAGGTCTTCTGTTCGCGCAGGGTGTCGGCCCAGTCGTCGGTCATCGTTCGAGGCTACGCGGACGTATCATCGGACCATGAGCTTCGACTCCGACCGCATCGCCGCGCAGCTGCGCGTGCTGCTGTCGGTGCTCGTGCCCGCAGCGGTAGTGATGACGCTGCTGCCGTCGACCCAGGTGGCCGGGGGAGTCGCGCTGGTGGCGTTGGCCGCGGCGGTCACCCTGATCCAGGTCACGAGGGTCGTGCTGCCGATGGTCGCGGCGCCGCCGCGTGCGCGTGGCCCACAGACCGCGACACACCCACCGGTCTGCCGGTCAATCACCCTCCCGCAGGACCCGATCCGTCCGCGTGCTCCAGGGCTGGCCTGAGGAACCCCTCAGCCCACCCTTCCCGAACGACCCCGGCACACCCGGGGATTGGAGCACGACATGCCCGACCTCTTTGCACCCCTGACCACCCTGCTGGGCACCGTCCTGGCACTCACCCACACCGCGGCGTCCGCGCTCGGCCCGGACGGCGCGGTCGCCTGGATCATCGCCATCGGCCTGTTGACCGTGACCGTGCGAATGGCGCTGTTGCCGTTCGCCGTCGCAGGCGCTCGGAACGCTCGACGCTCCGCAGCGGCGGCACCGGCGATGCGCGAACTGACCGCGAAGTACGCGGGCAAACGGGACAGCGAAAACCTGCAGCGGATGATGACCGAACGTCGCGAGATCCAACGCGAGCACGGGCTGTCCACGCTCGGCTGCCTCCCGCTGCTCCTGCAGATGCCGGTGCTGTTCTCGCTGTACCACCTGATGATGAAGGTGAGCGGAGGCACCGGCGTGGGTGCCCTGACGGCGCTCACCCTCGCCTCGGCGACCGCTGCGTCGGTCGGCGGGGTGCACCTGGGCTCGCGACTGTTGGCCGGCTCGACCGGTCAGGCCGCGATCGTGCTTGGCGTCGCGCTGCTCGCCGGGTTCGCGACCTTCGCCGCCCAGCGTTGGTTCGCCACGACACCGACCGGCGCAGGAACCCCGGACGCGATGACGAATGTCCAGGCGGTCATGCCCTGGCTGAGTCTCGGCGGGGTCGTGGTCGGCGCCTTCTTCGTGCCCGCCGGGTTGGTGCTCTACTGGGCGTTCAGCAACGTCTGGACCCTGGCCCAGCAGGCCTTGCTACGACGCGTGCTCGCCTGATCCGAGCCGTAACGAGCAACCGCGGGCGGACCATCGAAGTGGTCCGCCCGCGGTTGGCGTCGCATTGCCTGCGGATCAGTGCTTCTCGGGCACCGACTTGTCGCCGGCGGGCGACACCTTGAGCACCCGGGTGCCGTCCTCGGTGTCCGTCTCCGCCTCGGTCACCACGAGCGCCAGCTCGTCGTGACCGTGCTCGGTGACACCCTCGATGACGGCCTGCTCGATGATCTGCTGACGAGTTCGGCACGCTTGATCAGCGGGTCCTGCTGCAGGTCACGCACCAGCGCGACACACATGATCACCATCACGATCACGAACGGCAGCGCCGACACGATCGTGACGTTCTGCAGTGAGGTCAGCGCCGCGGACGCATCGCCCTCGGCGAACCCGGCGAGCAGCATGGCCGCGGCGACGCCACCGGTGGCGACACCCCAGAAGATCACCGTCTTGCGGGTCGGCTCGATGGTGCCGCGCTCGCTGAGCGTGCCCATCACGATCGAAGCGGCGTCGGCACCCGAAACGAAGAAGATCGCGACGAGCACCATGACCAGCACCGAGGCGACGGTGGCCAGCGGGTAGTGCGACAGCATGTCGAACAACGCGGTGTTCGAGTCGACCTTGCCGCCCTGGGCGACGAGGTCCTTCGTCTGACGCTGCTGGTCGATCGCGGCTCCACCGAAGATCGCGAACCACACGAGGCTGACGATGCTCGGCACCAGCAGCACACCGCTGACGAACTGACGGATCGTGCGACCGCGGCTGATCCGCGCGATGAACATGCCCACGAAGGGGGTCCAGCTGATCCACCACGCCCAGTAGAAGACGGTCCAACTGGACAGCCATGCCTGCAGCTCGGGACCGCCGGCGGCCTGGGTGCGCGACGCCATCGTGGGCAGGTCGGCGAAGTAGGTGCCCAGGGTCGTCGGCAGCAGGTCGAGGATGAACACCGTCGGGCCGACGAGGAACACGAACAGGGCGAGCACCAGGGCAAGCACCATGATGATGTTCGACAGCAGCTGGATGCCGCGGGCAACACCCGAGACCGCGCTCAGGATGAAGCAGATGGTCAGCACCGAGATGAGCACGACCAGCCCCATGCGGCCGAGGTTCTCGACCCAGCCGACGCTCTTCAGGCCGGCCTGGATCTGCAGTGCACCGATACCCAGCGAGGCCGCCGAACCGAACAGCGTCGCGAAGATCGCGAGCATGTCGATGACCTTGCCGATGGGGCCGTCGACGCGCGGGCCGAGCAGCGACCGGAAGGCCGACGAGATGAGCTGGGTGCGGCCCTTGCGGAAGGTCCCATACGCGATGGCGACACCGACGACGGCGTAGATCGCCCAGGGGTGCAACGACCAGTGGAACAACGTGGTCGCCATTGCCTGACGCATCGCGGCGTCGGTCTGCGGGACGACGCCGGTGCCCGGGGTCGGGCTCGCGTAGTCCATCAGCGGCTCCGCGACACCGAAGAACATCAGACCGATGCCCATGCCGGCGGAGAACATCATCGCGATCCACGACGAGGTGCGGAACTCCGGCGTCTCGTCGTCACCGCCCAACGGAATGTTGCCGTAGCGGCTGGCGGCCAGCCACAGCGCGAACACCACGAAGCAGGAAGCGGACAGGACGAACAGCCAATCCGTCGACTCCATGACCCACTCGAGGGCGTCGCCCGAGGTGGTGCCGAGGTTCTTCGGGGCGGCGAAACCCCAGATGAGGAAGCCGACCGCGAGCGTCGCGGTGACCCCGAAGATCACCCAGTCGACCCCGACCTTCTTCGGGGTTTCGGGCTCGATCGTCGCCTCGTCGATGCCGTACAGAAGTTCATGCGTATCGGTATTGCTGTCGTCACCCGGCGTGGCGCCCGGTGGACTCTGTGATGTCGTCGTCATCTCCACTGTCGACCACGCGCACGCAGTCGACCCTCCTAGTCGTTTATCAGTCGTCCGGGGTCGGGCGCGGGCCGCCGATCGGACCGGTAGGGACGGCGTGAAGGCGCGTCCGGCCGCAACCCCGTCGAGCCGTGTTACGGATCGCGGACCGCCGACGGGGAGTTCGGCGGGACGGATGAGGCAGTTGTGGTCACACTCACGTCGAGAACCGGAACGCGAACCGAAACAGGAAGCGGCCGCCCGCTCCTCGGAATTCCGCAGAATTCCTCGGACCGAACGGCCGCTGCCGACGTGAGTCGCTTGCCTACTCGACGGTTGCCGGCGAGAAGGTGTCGCACTTGTTGATGTCGCCGCTCTGGTAGCCGGTCATGAACCACTTCTGGCGAGCGGCGGCGGAGCCGTGGGTCCAGCTCTCGGGGGTGACGCGACCCTGAGCCTTCTCCTGGATGCGGTCGTCACCGACCGCGGCCGCGGCCGACAGCGCCGACTGGATGTCCTGTTCGGTGATCGGCTGGAGCAGCGTGTTGCCGTTGGCGTCCTTGGTCTCGGTCGCGTGGGCGACCCAGATGCCGGCGAAGCAGTCGGCCTGCAGTTCGGTGCGCACCGACGCCGAGTTCGCGCCCTCCGGGTCCTGCTGGGAGCGACCGAGCAGGCCGAGGATGTTCTGGACGTGGTGGCCGTACTCGTGCGCGAGCACGTACTCCTTGGCCAGGTTGCCGTCATCGGCGCCGTACTTGCCGCTGAGCTCCTGGAAGAACGCGGCGTCGATGTAGACCTTGTTGTCGAGCGGGCAGTAGAACGGGCCCATCGCCGAACTCGCGGTGCCGCAACCGGACTGGGTCGAGCCGCTGAAGATCACCGTCTTGGCGTCGGTGTACTGCTTGCCGTACTGCGGCAGGTAGTTGCGCCAGAAGGCCTGGGTGCTGTTCACGGTGCCGATGATGCGGCAGACGTCGTCACGGTTCGCGTCGGCACCCGTCTTGCACTGGCTGATCTGCTGGCTGATCTGATCGTTGCCGGCACCGCTGCCGCTGGTGTCCGCACCCGAGGCGACCTGTGCGGGGTTCATGTTCCAGGGACCCGCGCCGCCGGTGGATCCGGAGCCACCGCCGAAGCCGTTCAGCAACACCATGATGATCATCAGGATGAGACCGCCGATGCCACCGACCGCAATTCCGCCGGGGGCCATGCCGCCACCGCCGGAGCCACCGCTCTGCACCTGCGAGGTGTCGAGTTGGGCGTTGTCGTTGAACGTCACTTGTGACCTCCGTCTTGGTCGGCGACCGTGATCGGTCGCACGCACTACCGCTGCGTAGAATATCCAGTCGCGCCCGCACTCGACCGCAAGTGCGGCATCGCAGTTCGACAACAACCCACGACGCCACCGTTTGACCGGGGCGCGCCCTGACGTCCGGAGGACCTTCGTGATCACCGCCCATGGCATCGAGCTTCGAGCCGGATCCCGGCTCCTGGTCGAGAACGCCACGTTCAGGGTCGCGCCCGGCGATCGGGTCGGGTTGGTGGGTCGCAACGGCGCCGGCAAGACGACCCTGACGAAGGTGCTCGCCGGCCAGAGCATCCCGGCCGCCGGTGAGGTCACGCGCTCCGGTGAGGTCGGTTACCTCCCGCAGGACCCGCGTACCGGTGATCTCGAGGTGCTCGCCCGCGACCGCATCCTGTCGGCCCGCGGGCTCGACTCGATCATCCGCGACCTGCGCAAGGCCGAGAAGCAGATGGCCGACGATGACGACGAACTGCGCGAGAAGGCGATGCGCCGCTACGCCCGCCTCGACGCCGAGTTCACCGCCCAGGGCGGCTACGCCGCGGAGTCCGAGGCCGCGTCGATCGCGTCCAGCCTCGGCCTGCCCGAACGCATCCTCGACCAGCCGCTCCGCACGCTCTCCGGTGGTCAGCGGCGCCGGGTCGAGCTGTCCCGCATCCTGTTCAGCGGCGCCGAGACGTTGCTGTTGGACGAGCCGACCAACCACCTCGACGCCGACTCGATCATCTGGTTGCGCGACTACCTGAAGGCGTACAAGGGCGGGCTGATCATCATCAGCCACGACGTGGAGATGCTCGACACGGTCGTCACCCGGGTGTTCCACCTCGACGCCAACCGGGCCGAACTCGACCTCTACAACGTGGGCTGGAAGGCTTACCTGCAGCAGCGCGAGACCGACGAGAAGCGGCGCAAGCGCGAACTGCAGAACGCCCAGAAGAAGGCCGCGGCGCTGATGTCGCAGGCCGACAAGATGCGGGCGAAGGCGACGAAGGCGACCGCCGCACAGAACATGGCACGTCGCGCCGAGAAGCTGCTCGCGAGCGTCGAGGGGGAGCGGCAACAGGACAAGGTGGCCAAGCTGCGCTTCCCGACCCCCGCCCCGTGCGGGCGCACGCCGTTGCGTGCGGAGGGGTTGTCGCGCTCGTACGGCTCGCTGGAGATCTTCACCGATGTCGACCTCGCGATCGACCGAGGGAGCAAGGTCGTCGTGCTCGGCCTCAACGGTGCCGGCAAGACGACGCTGCTGCGGTTGCTCGCCGGCGTCGACGAGGCCGACACCGGCGAGGTGCAACCGGGCCATGGTCTGAAGCTCGGCTACTACGCCCAGGAGCACGAGAACCTCGACGTCGATCGCAGCGTGCTCGCGAACATGAAGTCGGCCGCGCCCGACCTGGGTGAGACCGAGGTGCGCAAGGTGCTCGGTTCGTTCCTGTTCAGTGGCGACGACGTCGACAAGCCCGCGGGCGTGCTCTCCGGTGGAGAGAAGACCCGGCTGTCGTTGGCGATGCTCGTCGTCTCGGCAGCCAACGTCCTCCTGCTCGACGAGCCGACGAACAACCTTGACCCCGCCTCGCGCGCCGAGATCCTCGGCGCGTTGGCCGGGTACGAGGGCGCGGTCGTGTTGGTGACCCACGATGAGGGCGCGGTCGATGCGCTGCAGCCCGAACGCGTCCTGCTGCTGCCGGACGGTGTCGAGGACCTCTGGGGTCCGGACTACCTCGACCTCGTCACGTTGGCATAGATCCGCCGTCCGCACTGTTGTTGTGCGAGTGATCACGTCGGCGGTGCAGTTGCCAAAGGGAGTCGAAGTATGAGGCTGCCAGAGGGAGTCGAACAATGAGTATGGGCAGCTGGCAGGTGATGCGCTCACTGACGAAGGACTCGTCGGTGAAGGGTGCGAAACTCAAGCCCGGCACGACCAAGCGGGTGTTGTCGTACGCGGGTCCGTACCGCCGGCGCATCACGTTCTTCCTGGTGCTGGTCGTCATCGATGCGCTCCTGGTGATCGCAACTCCGTTGATCCTCAAGGAGATCGTCGACAAGGGTGTCGTCGAGCAGGACAAGCAGCTGATCGTCTGGTTGGGCGTCGCGGCCGCGGTGGTCGCCGTCCTGGACGCCGTGCTCGGCGTCGCCGAGCGGTGGTTGTCGGCGGGTCTGGGCGAAGGGCTCATCTACGACCTGCGGCGTGAGGTGTTCGGGCACGTACTGCGGCAGCCGATCGCGTTCTTCACCCGCGCGCAGACCGGCGCGTTGGTGACGCGCCTGAACTCCGACGTCATCGGCGCGCAGCAGGCGTTCACGTCGGTGATGTCGAACGTCGTCTCGAACGCGGTGAGCCTCGTCGTGATCGTCATCGCCATGGCGACGCTGTCGTGGCAGCTGACGCTGGGTGCGCTGGTGCTGGTGCCGTTCTTCCTCATTCCGACGAAGCTGATGGGTCGCCGGCTCGCCGGGCTGACCCGAGGGCAGATGATCGAGAACGCCGACCTCGGCGCCCGGATGACCGAGCGGTTCAACGTCGCTGGTGCGCTGTTGGTGAAGCTGTTCGGGCGCCCGGCGACCGAAGACGAGGAGTACGCCGCGCGCGCAGCGAAGGTGCGCGACATCGGGGTGAGCATCGCGGTGCAGCGGGCGATCTTCATGGTCGGGCTGATGCTGCTGGCGTCACTCGCCACCGCGATGGTCTACGGCGTCGGCGGCATCATGGCCGTCAACGGCACCTTGACGATCGGCACCCTGCTCGCGCTGGCCGCGCTGCTCGGACGGCTCTACGGTCCGCTGACCGCGCTGTCGAACGTGCGGGTCGATGTGATGACCGCGCTGGTGTCGTTCGAGCGGGTCTTCGAGATTCTCGACCTCGAGCCGCTGGTGAAGGAGGCCGAGCACCCGCGCGCCCTGCCCGACGGCGCGCTCGACGTCGAACTGGACGACGTGTCGTTCAGCTACCCGACGGCGGAGAAGGTGTCACTCGACTCGCTGGAGGGAGCCACCGTCGACAAGGGCGACGGCGACGAGGTGCTGCGCGGGGTGTCCTTGCAGGCGTCCGCTGGCCAGGTCGTCGCGCTCGTCGGACCGTCCGGTGCCGGCAAGACGACGATCACCGGACTGGTCGCCCGGCTGTACGACCCGACGTCCGGAGCCGTGCGGATCGGCGGCGTCGACCTGCGCGACGCGAGCTTCGAGTCGTTGCGTTCCCGGGTGGGAGTCGTCACGCAGGAAGCGCACATGTTCCACGACTCGATCCGCGAGAACCTCCTCTACGCCAAGCCCGACGCGACCGAGGCCGAGCTCGAGGCGGCGCTGCGCTCGGCGAATGTGTGGGCTCTCGTCCAGCGGCTTCCGCACGGACTCGACACCGTCGTCGGCGACCGCGGCCACCGGTTGTCCGGCGGTGAGAAGCAGCGGCTGGCGATCGCGCGACTGCTGTTGAAGGCGCCGTCGGTGGTCATCCTCGACGAGGCGACCGCGCACCTCGACAGCGAGAGCGAGGCGCTCGTGCAGCACGCGCTCGACTCGGCTCTGGAAGGTCGGACGGCGCTGGTCATCGCGCACCGGCTCTCGACCGTGCGCGGCGCCGACAAGATCCTCGTCATCGAGGGCGGACGCGTCGTCGAACAAGGACGCCACCACGAACTGCTCGAACAAGGTGGCCTCTACGCCGACCTCTACCGCACCCAGTTCACGGACGAGCCGGCGCCGACCGTCGGTTGATGCCGGCGGGCGCTAGTCGTCTTCTTCGTCCCAGATGCGGGTCTTCTTCGGTTTCGGTGCCTTCGGTCGGCCGATCTGATCGAGGTGTTCGCGGCGGGCTCGCAGCAGGAAGAACGCGAGGACCGCGATCGCACCGGCCCACCACTGAAGGGCATAACTGAAGTTGATCCAGGCGTAGCCACCCGGGTCGGGCTTGGGGAGGTCCTGCGGAAGGGTCTGCGGCACACCGGCGCCCACCTCGGTGCGGCGCAACACGTACGCGTTGCGCGCGTCGGGCTGCCCGCTGAGCTCGCGCAGCAGGGTGGTGTTGATCGAGGCGGCCTGGCCGGGCACCTCGGCACGCTTCAGGTCGGGTTCGCCTGCGCGCAGCCACCCGGTCACCTGCACTGTGCCGGTCGGCGTCGGCGGCACCGAGTCGGGCGCGGCGGCGGTCCGCCCGTTGGGGATCCATCCGCGGTCGACGAACACGACGTCACCGGTCGTCGTCCGCATCGGCACCACCACCTCGTAGCCGTACGTCTTGTCCAACGGTCGGTTGCGGATGAGCACCTGCCGATCGGCGAGGTACTGACCGGTGAACCGCACCTGCTTCCACTGCTGCTCCGCGTCGGGTGCGCCCGACGGATCCGGTTGCGCCGTGGCGAGGTCGACGGGGGCGCCGTTGTAGTTGGCCTCGAGGTGGTTCTCCGCGGTGATCTTGTGGTCGTAGCGGGTGTACTGCCAGCGGCCGAGAAAGACACAGACGGCGGCGGCGAGGACGGCGACGGCCAGCCAGCCCAACCATCGGCGGGACATCAGCAGGCGAAGCACGGGGCAACGCTACTCGCCGGTCATGTGAGCCCGACCCGCCGGCCCGTGCGCGCGGGTCGCAGTGCTGCGGATCGTGGTCGCGTCAATGGTCGGAGGACGAACGTCCCTGGCGGATCCTGTGATTCGGCCTAGCATGGAGCGCATGTCGTTTCCCCGCACCGGACCTCTCGTCGACACCTTCGGGCGCGTCGCGACGGACCTGCGCGTCTCGGTGACCGACCGCTGCAACCTGCGCTGCACCTACTGCATGCCGGCGGAGGGTCTGCCGTGGATGGCCAAGCCGGAGATGCTCGACGACGACGAAATGGTGCGCCTCATCCGACTGTTCGTGGGGCTCGGCGTGAACCAGGTGCGATTCACCGGCGGCGAGCCGCTGCTGCGCCGCTCGTTGGTCGACGTCGTACGCCGCGTGGGGGAGTTGCCGAACCGTCCGCGAATGGCGCTGACCACCAACGGCATCGGACTCGACCGGCTCGCGCGGCCGCTGGCCGATGCCGGGCTCGACCGCATCAATGTGTCGCTCGACACCGCGTCGCCGCAACGGTTCCTCGAGCTCACCCGGCGCGACCGGTTCGCCGACGTCGAGCGCGGCTTGAAGGCTGCCGTCGATGCTGGGCTCGCGCCGGTGAAGGTCAATGCGGTGGCGATGCCGGGCGAAGACCCGGCCGATCTGTTGGCGTGGTGTCTCGACCGGGGGTATGAGTTGCGGTTCATCGAGCAGATGCCGCTCGACGCCCAGCACTCCTGGGACCGCTCGCACCTGATGAGCCGTCACGACCTGCTGGCTGCCCTCGGTGCGCGCTTCCGGCTCAGCCCGGCCGGCGATCGCGGCTCGGCGCCCGCGGAACGCTTCTTCGTCGACGGCGGCCCCGAGACGGTAGGCGTCATCGCGAGCGTGACCGCACCGTTCTGCGGTGCCTGCGACCGCGTGCGTCTGACCGCCGACGGACAGGTGCGCAACTGCCTGTTCGCCCGCAAGGAGAACGACCTGCGCGGCCCGATGCGCGACGGCGCGACCGACGACGAACTCGTCGACCTCATCCGGCTGAACATGTGGGGCAAGGCGACCGGCCACGGCATCGGCACCCCGAACTTCGAACAGCCCGACCGTCCGATGTCTGCGATCGGCGGCTGAGGCCCGCGTAGCCGCACCGCTGGTGTAGGTCGCCCGGTTTGAGCGGCTCCAGTGAAAGATTGCTGCTGTCATAGCAGCAGTGATCTTTCACTGGAGCCGGTTGCGGTTGGCTGTGGTCGCCCGTGATGTTGCTCAGGCGGCGTGGGTGCCGGTGGCTTGGTAGTGCCAGGTGACGCTGGTGACGGTGGCGGTGCCGGCGAGGTGGTCGCGGTGGGCGATGCGGTGGTGGGTGTCGCACAACAGGGCGCTGTTGGTGAGGGATGTTTCGCCACCCAGATACCAGGGGATCAGGTGGTGGACTTCGCACATGACGGGTGGTCGGTCGCAGCCGGCGTAGGTGCAGTGTTTGTCACGGTGGATCACCGCGCGTCGTAGTTCGTTGTCGACGAGTCTTCGTTTGCGTCCGACGTTCAAGGGTTGGTTCTTGGACCCGAGGACTATCGGCAGGATGTCTGCGTCGCAGGCGAGTTGTCGGACGGTGTCGGGGGTGACGCCGGTGCCGGTGTCGGTGGTGCCGAGTCCGGCGAGTAGTCCGGCGAGGACGAGGAAGTCGATGGTGACCACGAGGGTGGCACTGCCGCGGTGTGTGATCTCTGGATCGTTGTTGACGGCGGCGGCGCCGAGGCCGAGGAGGAGCAGGAACGCATCGGCGCGGCGTTTGCCGGGGGTGCGGGGGTCGGGTTCCCCGGTTTTCTGGGAGTTGCCGTCTTGGTCGGGGGTGTGTCGGTGGTGCGGGTCGGCGCAACAGGCTGATTTCGGGGACGGTGCCGCGAGTGATTGGACGCCGTGGATGAGGGCTTCGGCGTGGTCGGGTGACAGGTCGGCGGTGAATCGGACCATCCCACCCGGGCAAATCCGACCAGGACAACGATTCGACTTTCTGGAGGGCGTCTTCGTTCTCGTCGAGCACTTCTTCGCCGTACTCGGCCAGGATCCGCTTGGTCAGTTCCCGCACTGTTTTCGCGCCGGCGCCGGGACCCAACGTGAGGAGCCAGCCGTAGATTTCGTCCCGGCTCGCTTTCGGCAGCACGGCTTTGATCTTGTCGATGGTGTCCAGGCAGGTTTTCCCGATCGTGGTGTTGACCTGCCCGGAGGTGACCGCGTCGGCCAATGCCTGGTTCAACGGGGAGCGGGCTGCTTCAGCCAACTTCGCGATCCGGGACGCGTGCGACGGTTCCAAACCCGACCGCCACGCCTCTGCTTCGTCGGTGGCCACGTCGCTAACCCGGTCGCCGGCCCGGTCGTCGGACTCGTCACTGGCGTTGTCCCCCGCATCCGCCGCGCCTTTATTGGTGGCGGGTTCGTCCAGTGGCACCAGCGGACCTGCCACGGACAAGGACTCGGCACCGAGCAACGCGTCCGCACTCTCGCCGGTGGACAGTCGGCGCACCCATTGGGTCGCGTCCGCAGCGGTGGAGCGGTACACGACCCCGCGGTCGATCGCGTCGCTGGTCACCGCGACGAGAGTGGCCTCGGACTGTTGCTGCACAAGCGTCAGGGACCGTGCGAGCGCGGTGAGTTCGGCGTCGGTCAGGTTGCCGGTCAGCTGCGCCAATCGGGACACGGCAGCCACCGCGTCGGACACCAGAGCGGCACAAGCAGCGGCTTCACCCGGATACGAGTCGTACAACGCCTGATCACGCTGCTGGTCGACGTGCTGATCGATACCTTCGTCACTCGTCATGTCCGGATTCACCCGTTACCGTCTTTGATGGGCCTTGAAGCAAGGCCCCTGGTCGCCGGCCCCGGCATGACTGATCACCCCTGTCGCTTGCATGATCCGGGAGGTGTTGTCACCGGGTGCTGGTGGCGCTGGTGGACCGCTGATAGGGACCGGGCCGCCCGAACGCCTGGGTAGGTCTCTTCGTAACGTGGATGTCGGCTTCCTGCGCCTGATCTGGTGACCAGCCGCTCGGACGCACGAGGAGGGGACCATGTCCCGACCTGACTACGCGGTGTACATCGGGCTCGATGTCGGCAAACAGGCGCACCACGCCTGCGCGCTGAACGTCGATGGCACACGGCTGCACGACAAACCGTTGCCCCAAGACGAGTCGTCGCTGCGTGGCCTGCTGACCGAACTCGGCACGCACGGTCGCCTGCTGGTCGTGGTCGATCAACCCGCAACGATCGGCGCGCTGCCCGTCGCGGTCGCCCGAGCCATGGGTATCGATGTGGCCTATCTGCCCGGGCTGGCGATGCGCCGTATCGCCGACCTGCACCCCGGCAACGCCAAGACCGACGCAAGGGACGCGTACGTCATCGCCGAAGCTGCCCGGTCGATGCCGCACGCCCTGCGACGGGTTGATGTCGGCGACGACACCCTGGCCGACCTGGAAGTCATCGTCGGCTTCGATGACGACCTGGCCGGGCAGGTCACCGCGCAAGCAAACCGGATCAGAGGCCTTCTGACACAAGTGAACCCAGCCCTCGAACGTGTCCTCGGCCCACGCATCCAACACCCGGCAGTCCTCGAACTCCTGACCCGCTTCGGTGGCCCGACCGGCCTGCGCGCGGCCGGCCGGCGACGTCTGCTCGCCGTCGCCAAACCCCGCGCGCCCCGCTCCTACCAACGCCTCGTCGACGACATCCAGACAGCGCTCACCGAGCAGACCGTCACCGTCCCTGGCACCCGAGCCGCCGAGCTGGTCCTGCCCAAACTCGCGACCGGACTGGCGCGCCTGCTGCACGACCGGGACGAGCTGGGAACCCAACTGGAGGACATGCTCGATGCCCACCCTCTTGCCGCGGTCCTGACCTCGATGCCCGGCATCGGCGTCAGGACCGGCGCACGGATCCTGCTCGAAGTCGGCGACGGTTCGAGCTTCCCCACCTCCGGCCACCTCGCCGCGTACGCCGGCCTCGCACCCGTCACCCGCCGATCCGGCACCTCGATCCGCGGTGAGCACCCCGCCCGAGGCGGCAACAAGCACCTCAAACGAGCGATGTTCCTCGCCGCGTTCGCCGCACTGCACGACCCGACCTCGCGGGCGTACTACGACCGCAAACGCGGCCAAGGCAAGAAGCACAACGCCGCCCTCATCTGCCTCGCCCGACGACGCTGCGACGTGCTGTACGCGATGCTTCGCGACGGAACCCTCTACCAACAGAAAACCCCAGCCGCCGCTTGACGAAGACCATAGGGACACCTCCCCAGGTGTGCCATGCGGAATACCTCAAACGTACACCCGTTCGAACCCTGAAACAAGACTTCTTGTCACGAATTCGACTGAAAAACAAAGTCATTCGATACCCGTCGGTATCCACAGCCCCCTCGTTCAGTCGATTCATCCACAGACAAACGCAGGCTCGGCAGGAGGGCTGTGGACAACCGGTCAACGGTCGGTCCAGGTTCAACCATCTTGGAGCCGCCCAGTGAAAGATTGCTGCTGTCATAGCAGCACTGATCTTTCACTGGAGCCGGCCGGCCCCGGGTGTTGAGAAGGGTTCGCTCATCGCGGCCGCCACGGTCGATGCAAGACTCGTCGAATGGACGACACCGCTGCAAACCAGCAGTTCGGACGCTACTGGCGTGCCGCGGCGGTGTCCGGATTCGGTTCGTACGTCACGTTGTTCGCGCTACAGATGGTCGTCATCCTGACCCTGCACGGCTCGGCCACGGAGGTCGGCTGGTTGTACGCGGCGCGCTGGATGCCGTTCCTCGTGCTCGGACTGATCGTGGGCGCGATCGTCGACGGACGACGGCGACTGCCGTTGATGATCGGCACCGACCTCGCTCAGGCGATCCTCTTGCTCGCCATCCCACTGCTGTGGTGGCTCGATCAGCTCACGTTGGCGTCACTGCTGGTCGTCGTGGTGCTGTACGGCTCGGCATCGGTGGTGAACGGCGCGGCCACGATGTCGTTCCTCCCGCGCGTGGTGGATCGGGCTCACCTGCAGAGGGCTCATGCCAGGATTGACGGTGCTGATGCCGTGGCGTCGACGTCGGGTCCTGCGATCGGCGGTTTGCTGGTGAGCGCCGTCGGCGCACCGGCCGCGGTGCTGTTCGACTCGCTGACCTATCTCTACTCGGCAATGACCTTGCGCAGGATCCGGATCGAGGAGCCGCCGGCCCGCACGGGAATCACAGTGCGGCGGCTGGTGGCCGACATCGGCGACGGCGTCCGGTGGTCGTACGGCGGGTCGGGCCTGAGACCGCTCGCGATTGCGACCCACGGATGGTTCGTCGGTAACGCGATCGTGGGGGTCGTGCTTGCGCCGTACGCGTACCGCATGCTCGGGCTGAGCCCGTTCGAATTTGGTGTTGTCGGAGCCATCGGAGGTGTCGGAGCGCTCATCGGCGCCGGCGTGACCACCAGGGTTGGACGACGACTCGGCACCGGTCGCACGATCGTCCTGTGCCACGTCATCACCGTGGGGGCGGTGGGAGCGTTGGCCGGTGCGGGCGCCGTGCGCGGTTCGTTCGGCGCGGTGCTGCTGCTGTCGGTCGGTCAGTGGTTGTACGGGTTGGCGATGGGCATGAGCAACTCACACGAGATGAGCTATCGACAATTGGTGACCCCCGACGAACTGCAGGCCCGAACCAACACCACGCTGCGATCACTCAATCGGGCGATCGCGATGGTCGCGGCGCCGATCGCCGGCATCCTGGCCGACACGTGGGGATTTCGGCCGATGCTCGTCGCCGCCGCCGGCGTCTTCGCACTCGTCGCGATCGGGCTGTACGCCGCGCCGTTTCGCACGGCCACCGCACCGGTCTAGCGTCCGCCAAGCGATGGAGACCGGGCTCAGCGCGGCTCGAACGCCTCCACCTCGAGCGGGAACCCCTGCATACCGAGGAAATCGGTGAGCGTCACTCGATGCTCGTCGCAGGCGAGCCAGGTCTTGCGTCGCGACTCGTCGTGAATCTTCGGGTTGCGCCACAGGATTGCCCAGGTGGCGTCGACGGTGCAGCCTTTCGCGCTGCAACGGGGGTGGTCAGCGGTCACGCCGCGGCCCGACCTGCTCGACGGGATCGCTCGGCCGCACCGACCCCAACACATCGATCCGACGCTGGTTGGTGGCGTTGGCGAAGACGACGGCGAAGTAGGGCAGCACCACGGCTGCGACCATGCAGACGATCGACGCCCAACGCAGCGGACCCCACAACAGCACCGTGAGCACGAAGCAGACCGTGCGGATGCCCATCGAGATCAGATAGTGCTTGGTGCGCGAATCGCGGTCGTCCCGGGCGGGAGCGGGCAGGTTCGTCGCCGAGGGCACCTCGGGTTCAGGAGTCGTACGGCGAGCCATGACGTCCACCGTACGCCGCCGAAGCGCAAGCCTTCGAGCCGCGTCCGGCCCACCGGTTGGGGTCTACCGAAAAGTAGTGGATACGGTCGACGCAACCGTCATCAAGGAGAGTCGATGTCCCAACCGCGCAACGTCCTGGTCACCGGAGGCAACCGAGGCATCGGCGCCGCGATCGCACAGGCGTTCCTTGATGCCGGCGACAACGTCGTGATCACCTCCCGCGACGGCTCCGGCCCGCAGGGCGCGATCGCCATCGCCGCCGACGTCACCGACAGCGCGAGTGTCGACGAGGCGTTCACCCAGGCGGAGGAGAAGCTCGGTGGACCGATCGAGGTGGTCGTCGCCAACGCCGGCATCACCAAGGACACCCTGCTCATGCGCATGTCCGACGAGGAGTTCGCCTCCGTCGTCGACACCAACCTCGCCGGCGCGTTCCGGTGCGCCCGGCGCGCGAGCAAGGGCATGCTCAAGCTCAAGCGCGGCCGCTTGATCTTCATCTCCAGCGTGGTCGGGCTGTACGGCGGCCCGGGCCAGGCCAACTACTCGGCCAGCAAGGCAGGTCTGGTCGGCCTGGCCCGCTCGATCACCCGCGAACTCGGCAAGCGCGGCATCACCGCGAACGTCGTCGCCCCCGGCTTCATCGACACCGACATGACCCGGTCGCTGCCCGAGGCACAGCAGCAGCAGTACCTCGCGGCCATCCCTGCCGGCCGCTTCGCGCAGCCGGACGAGGTCGCGAAGGTGGTGCGCTTCCTGGCGTCCGACGAAGCGGGCTACATCAGCGGCGCGGTGGTCCCGGTCGACGGCGGCCTCGGCATGGGCCACTGAGCGAATCACGAAAACTCAAGGAAGAGAACAGAACTCATGGGCATTCTCGAGGGCAAGAAGTTGCTGATCACCGGAGTCCTGATGGATTCCTCGATCGCGTTCCACGTCGCGAAGCTGGCGCAGGAGCAGGGCGCCACCGTGGTGTTGACCAGCTTCGGACGCACGATGAAGATCACCAGCACGATCGCCAAGCGGTTGCCGACCACGCCCGAGGTGATCGAGCTCGACGTCACCGACAAGGAACACCTCGACACCCTTGCCGACCGGCTGAAGGAGCACGTCGACTCCCTCGATGGTGTGCTGCACTCCATCGGTTTCGCCCCGCCCGGCGCGTTCGACTTCATGGCGGGGGAGTGGGACGACGTCGCCACCGCAGTGCACGTCTCGGCCTACTCGCTGAAGGCCCTGGCGGTCGCCGCCGAACCGCTGATGGCCGAGGGCGGCTCGGTCGTCGGGCTCACCTTCGATGCGAAGTTCGCCTGGCCGGTCTACGACTGGATGGGTGTCGCGAAGGCCGCCTTCGAGTCGACCAACCGCTACCTGGCCCGTGACCTCGGCCCGAAGAACATCCGGTGCAACCTGGTCTCCGCCGGTCCGATCCGCACCACCGCGGCGAAGTCGATCCCCGGGTTCGAGACCTTCGAGAACACCTGGAACGAGCGGGCCCCGCTGGGTTGGGACATCCGTGACCCGGAGCCGGCCGCGAAGGCCTGCGTCGCGTTGTTCTCCGACTGGTTCCCGGCCACCACCGGCGAGATCCTGCACGTCGACGGCGGCGTGCACGCGATGGGTCAGTAGGTTCCACGAGGTGGCCTGTCGGCCGGCAAGCGTCGTGTCGGATGATGGGGCGGTGACCGGTCCCGGATTTCTGCACACTTCCCCGGTGCACCCGGCGACCTTCGACCGACTGTTGGCGCGGCGTCGCCCTGGCGTGCAGGCCCTCCACGTCGTCGACGAGAAGCTTCTCGTCGACGCCCGCAACCACGGTCCGGACGCCGTCGCGGAGCGTGTCGCTCAGCACCTCACCGCCCTGGTCGGTCAGGGCGCGACGGTCGTTTGCTGCACGTGCTCCACGATCGGCGACACTGCAGAGCGTGCCCGCGCCGACGTGCCGGTGTTTCGCGTCGATCGTCCGATGGCGGCACGTGCCGTCCGGTGCGGACCACGAGTGGGCGTGGTCGCGGCCTTGGAGTCGACGCTCGAACCGACCGCAGCGCTGCTGCGGCAGGAAGCCGAGAGCGCCGGCCAGGAGGTGCGGATCGAACAGCTCATCGCCGACGGTGCGTGGGGCCGATTCGAGGACGGCGACGAGCCTGGCTACCTGGCCAGCGTCGTCCATACCGCGCGCCGGTTGGCCGACGACGTCGACATCCTGATCCTGGCCCAGGCAAGCATGGCTGGTGCCGAGCCGCTCCTGGCCGACCTGGCGATCCCGGTCCTGAGTTCACCCGGTCCGGCGGTGCAGCACCTGCTCGGCCTGACCTGAGCGTCCCCGCGGCGAACCGGGACTCCGCCGCAAACCGCAGCCGCCCGGACGACGTGCGCAGCCCCACTGCGCGGCTCTAGTCTGTGCGGCATGGCTGCATCCGTCGAGATCACCGAGGTCCGCGTACTCGAGGGCCCGAACCTCTACTTCCCGCGTCCCGCGGGCAAGATCTCGCTCGCGCTACCCGGTTACGTCGACGCCGATTCGGCTGTGCTGCAACGGATCGGTAGGGAGCTGCACCTGCGCCGACGTGACCCGGGCGCACCGGGTAGCACGGTGCGGCGACAGTACGTCGCGTCGCTGGTCGAGCGGGTGGTGCGCATCATCGCCCGCGACGCAGGCATCTCCCGGCTTGCGGTCCGCGTGCGGCAGGCAGCCGACGGCTCACTGGTCGTCGCGTTCGCGTTGCGCCATCGTGGGCGCGTCGCGTTGCTCACGCAGGCTCTCGACGAGGTGCTGCCCACACTGCTGGACGGCGGCGACCCCGCCGCCACTTTGGCCGACGCCGCGCACCGGGTGGCGCAGGGCGACCCCGGTGAGCAGTTGCGACCGTTGCGACCCAAGGTGCCGGTCGTCGCCGTCACCGGCACCAACGGCAAGACCACCACGACCCGACTCATCGCCCACCTCGGCATGACCGCCGGTCTGAAGACCGGCTGGAGTTCGACCGACGGCGTGCTGATCCAGGGTGAACTGGTCGAGTACGGCGACTACTCCGGACCTGCCGGTGCGCGCACCGCACTGCGCGACGGAGTGCAGTTCGGCGTGCTCGAAACCGCCCGTGGCGGCATGCTGCTCAAGGGGCTGGGCACCGCGCACAACGACGTCAGTGTTGTCACCAACGTGAGCGCAGATCACTTGGGGCAGAACGGTATTGACACCGTCGACCAGCTCGCCGAGGTGAAGGCGATCATCACCAAGGTGACCAAGCCGAACGGCTGGGTCGTGCTCAACGGCGACGATCCGCGGGTGTGGGCGATGCGCACGACCGCCAGCGCACCCGTCTGGTGCTTCTCGCTCGACCCCGAGTCGCCCTCGCTGCGCGAGGCGCGCGACAGCGGGGGACGTGGCATCACGGTCGACGACGGCACGATCGTCGTTCTCGTGCCCGGCCTGGCCCCGGAACCGCTGATGTCGGTGCTCGAGGTGCCGATGACCCTGTGCGGCCTGTCGAGCCACAACCTCGCCAACGCCCTGGCCGGAGCCGCCGCCGCACTCGGTGCAGGCATCCCGCGCGACGCGGTGGTCGAGGGGCTGCGCACCTTCGTGCCCGACGCCGCGCACAATGCCGGGCGGATGAACATCTACTCCCTCGGCCTGCCGGACGGCGGGGAGGTGACGGTCATCCTCGACATGGCCCACAACGAGGGCGGGCTGGAGGCGCTGCTGCGGGTGGCCCGCGGGTTGTGTGAGCAGGGCGCCCACCTGGTGCTCGGTCTCGGCACCGGGGGCGACCGCACCGACGAGATCCTGCGCAACCTCGGAGAAATGGCCGGCCGCGACGCCGACCGGGTGCACATCCAGCACAAGGCGAAGTATCTGCGCGACCGCACGATGGCCGACCTCGAGGCGAAGCTCGTCGAGGGACTGTCGCGGGTGGGCGCCACCTCGCTGTCGAGTTCGCCGACCGAACTCGAGGGCTTGCAGGCGCTGCTCGCCGACGCCCACGACGGTGACGTGCTCGCGATGATGACGCACGAGAGCCGCGCCCAACTGCACGACTGGTTGCTCGCGCGAGGAGGCGGGGAAGACTCCCCGGAAGCGGTGCGGCACAAGGTGATCCGGGCCCGCGGCGAGCACGAGGCCGAGGACGAGATCGTCGCACTCTGGCAGATCGACGACCCCACCGAACGGATCGCCGTGGGGGCGAAACTGCGCGACCGCTTCCCGGACGACGCCCGGGTGCTCTACGAGTACGCCGGCACCTTCGACAGCGCCGGCGAGGAGGAACAGGCCGTCGCGGCCTACGATGAGGCGCTGGCCGCCGGGCTGCGCGAGCCGTTCCATCGGCGTGCGCTGATCCAGAAGGCATCGACGCTGCGTCACCTGGGCCGGTTGGAGGAGTCGCAGGAGATCCTCGACGACCTCGCCGCGGCGTGGCCCGACAACGACGCGATTGCGTTGTTCCGCGCCTTGACGATGCATGACCGGCATCTCGACGCGGCTGCGCTCGGCGACGTGCTGCGCCGCCTGGTCCTGCGTTCGACCGACCCCGAGGTCGACCGCTACCGCCGCTCCCTGACCGCGTTCACCGACGAAGTCCGCTAACACACAACGGAATCGGCGCGACGAGCAAGACTGTCGCGCCGATTCCGTTGACTGCTGATCAGGCCGGCGAGGTCATTCCGAGGCCGACGACTCCAGCGCCTCACGCAGCTCCAGGTCGTCCTGCTCCATCGCCGACTCCGCCTCGGCGGCGAGCTCGGTCGGGTCGAGGTCGGGGTCGCCGGGCTGGTCGTCGCTGAACCGCGAACCGGCCTGCGCCTTGTGGCTGAACGCCTCCAACTCGTGCAGCACCTTTGCGTGCTGGTCGACGCAGAGCATGACGAGGTCGCCGGGGTTGGAGCGCAGCACCGCATTGCGCACGGCATCGAGTTCGTTGAGCACGGTGTCGATCACACGGACGCGGGCACCGTCGGACTGGGCCTGCTTGGCGCCCTCGACGAGCAACGCAGCAGCTTCACCCGGCGCACGACGACGCAGGTTGTCGTCCTCGCGGATGACCAGCACGTCGAAGTGTCGCGCGGCGATCCGGGCGAGTTCGCGGATGTCCTCGTCGCGACGGTCACCGGCGGCACCGATCATGCCGATGCGCGAGATGCGGGTCTCCGAGGCGCCCTGGCGGGCCTTGACGTAGCCCTCGACGAACTCGCCGAGCCGCTCCATGCCGGGCGGGTTGTGGCAGTAGTCGACGAACACCTCGGCGTTGTTGAGCTCCACCCGGTTGAGGCGTCCCGGGGAGAGGTAGTAGGAGGTGTCGAAGGTGCGCAGGCCCTGCCGGATGTCGTGCAGCGGGGCACCGGCGGCGAACGCTGCGCCGGCCGCGGCGAGCGCGTTCGCGACGTTCATCCGTGCCGCACCGCCGAAGGTCGAGGGCAACAGGTGGGTCCATGCCAACGGCATCGAGCGGCGTCCCTGCTTGAGCACGATCATCTCGCCGCGGTCGGACGGTTCAAGCACCACGGCACGTGCGCCGCGCCGGCACCGCTCGTCGATGAACTCCCGGACGGCGGAGCCGGGCGGCTCCATCGAGAACCACACGATGGTGCCGCTGCACCGACGACGCATCTGGCGCACCAAGGGGTCGTCGGCGTTCAGCACCGCGAAGCCGTCGCGCGGAACAGCCTCCACGACAACGGATTTCACCGAGGCGAGGTCTTCCAGGGAGTCGACGCCGCGCATCCCCAGGTGGTCGGCCTGGATGTTGGTGACCACTGCGATGTCGTTGCGGTCGTAG
This sequence comes from Calidifontibacter indicus, assembly GCF_003386865.1. Lineage (NCBI taxonomy): Bacteria > Bacillati > Actinomycetota > Actinomycetes > Micrococcales > Dermacoccaceae > Calidifontibacter > Calidifontibacter indicus. The sequence continues at coordinate 2,234,115 of NZ_QTUA01000001.1, forward strand.
CCGAGGCCCTCGCGCAGGATGCCGCCGCGGGCGACCTCCATGATCGCGAAGTCGACGCGGGGGTTCTGCAGCACCATCCGCGCCGAGCGCGGACCGGAGGCGTCGGCCTTGATGACCAGCCGCTCGTCGATGACGATGCCGTCGGTCGAGGTCATGCCGACCTTGCGGCCGAGACCCTTCATGATGTGGGCGATCATTCGCGAGGTCGTGGTCTTGCCGTTGGTGCCGGTCACGGCCACGATCGGCACCCGCGAGGCAGCGCCGGGCGGGAAGAGCAGGTCGACCACCGGCTTGGCGATGAACTGCGGCTCGCCGACGGTGGGGTGGGTGTGCATCCGGAAACCGGGTGCCGCGTTGACCTCGCAGATCGCGCCGCCGGTCTCACGCACCGGGGCGGTGATGTCGGGGCAGATGAAGTCGATGCCCGCCACGTCGAGCCCGATCATCCGGGCGGCTTCCTCGGCGATCTCGATGTTGTCGGGGTGGGCGTCGAAGGTGCGGTCGACGCTGATGCCACCGGTCGACATGTTGCCGGTGAGCGCAAGTTTGACCATCCTGTCCTTCGGCGGCACCTCGTCCATCGCGAAGCCCTGCTCCCGCACCAGTTCGATCGCTGCGTCGTCGACCTTGATGCGGGTGAGCACCTTCTCGTGGCCGACTCCGCGACGCGGGTCGGCGTTGGTGATGTCGACCAGTTCGCTCACGGTGTGCTCGCCGTCGCCGATGACGTGCGCGGGCACCCGCTCGGCGATGGCCGCCATCCGGCCGCCGATGATGAGGCAGCGGTAGTCCTTGCCGGTGATGAACGACTCGACCTGCACCACTCCGCGCCGGGACTGCCCCTCGGCGATCGGGAAGGCCTCGCGCACGTCGTCGTCGGACTGCAGGTTGAGGCACACACCGCGTCCGTGGTTGCCGTCGAGCGGCTTGACGACGACCGGGTAGCCGACGCGGCGGGCGGCCGACACGGCACCGTCGACCGTGCGCACGGTCTCGGCCTTCGGCACCGGCAGCCCGGCCGACCCGAGCAGGCGGGTGGTGAGGTTCTTGTCGCCGGCGATGTCGACGGCGAGCGCGGAGGTCTGCGACGTCATCGTCGCCCGGATGCGCTGGGCGTGCACGCCCTGACCGAGCTGCACCAGCGAGTACTCGTTGAGGCGGGTCCACGGGATGTCGCGGCTGACGGCCTCTTCGATGATCGCGGCGGTCGACGGCCCGAAGGCGGTGCGGCCGGCCCGCGTCAGGAAGGTTTCGAGCGCGTCGGCGAAGTCGAAGTCGTCCTCGGCCTGCACCAGGTGGTTGACGAGCCGCACCGCGAGCTCGCCGGCGGCGAGGCCGACACGCTCGTCGATGAACCCGTAGATCAGGTTGTAGAGACCGGTCTCGCCCTTGACCGCGCGGGTCTTGCCACGGCGCATGTCGTGTCCGGCTTCCTGCTGCAGTTGCAGGGCGACGTGCTCGGCGACGTGCCCGAGCCAGGTGCCTTCCCGCAGTCGCTCCACGAAGCCGCCGCGATGCCCGCGCGAGCAGGTGTGGCCCTCGATGCCGGGCAGCAGTTCGAGCAGCCGGTCGGTGAATCCGGGCAGCTTGCTCGTCGGATACTCCTCCAGCACACCGAGATCGACGACGAGGTGGATCGCTTGCTCGTACGACCAGACGTTCGGACCGCGGTAGACGCGGGTCGACCTGATGGTGAGGTCGGGCGCGGCCGGACGGCTGGGCTCGGGGGTCACGTCGGTCATCGCGTGCTCCTGTCTCGGCGGTGGCTCGGGGCGGGGTGGACGGGTACTCAGGGGTAACTGAGGGCGTGCTGGGTGACGCTAGTGGTGGCGCAACGCGGCGGCGGCCGTGGCCGTGTCGTGCTGGTCGCGACCCGACTGCACCGCGACGTCGGGGTACTTCTCGACGAAGTCGATCAGTTTCGCACTGTCGAGGTCGAAGGTGGCGCCGAACGGGAGCGTGTGCACGATCGCACCGGTGACCAGCAGTGGTGCGTCGCGCCGTGCCTCGTGCGCGTCGGTGACCGCGTTTCGGGCATCGACGACGAACACGGCCCCGCTGCCCACCACGGTCAGCTCGGTCTCGTCGGTGATCTCGGCGGCGGTGTCCTCGTCGATGCCCATGCCGAGCAACGAGGGCGAACCGGCGACCAGCGACAGCAGGCGGCCGTAGCGGGCGCGCTGGTCGAAGTGCTGGTCGACGATGACACCGGGTAGGAGGCCGAGGCCGGCGGTGAGCTGTGAGGAGCGCTGCCGCGGGGTCACGCCTTCCTCACCCATCGAGATCATGAACTGACTCATGATCGACGCACCCGCGGAGGTGCCGGCGACGACGGCGCCGCGCTGGTAGGCCTCGAGCAGGGCGCGTCCGAGCGGGGTGCCGACGATGAGCTGGCTGAGCTTGAGCTGGTTGCCGCCGGAGATGAAGATGCCCGTCGCGTCGTCGATCCGACCGATGAGTTCCTCGTCGTTGCTCGCCTGGCGGTTCGGCGGGTTGACCGAGGTGATGCTCTCGCAGCCCAACCGGCTGAACACGGTCGAGTAGACCTCGACGACCTCGTCGGGCACGGACGACGCAGTCGGGATGACCACGATCCGCGCCTTGCGCCCACCGGCGAGGCGCACGAACCGGCGCAGCACGGTGACGCGCCCGACCTTGTCCTCGGCGCCGCCGATGATGAGCAGGGAACGAGAACCTGGTTTACGCATGGGTCGGATTGTAGGGACCGGCGCAAGTGGTCGCGTCGGCTTCCTCCACCTCGTCGCGGGAAATGCCCAACAGGAACAGCACGGAGTCGAGATAGGGCACGTTGACGGTCGTGTCGGCGCGGGCCTGCACGACCGGCTTGGCGTTGAACGCGATGCCCATCCCGGCGGTCGCGAGCATGTCGAGGTCGTTGGCACCGTCACCGACCGCGACCGTGCGCTCGACCGGCAGGTCGGCCTGCCGCGCCCACTCACGCAACTTGCACGCCTTCTCGGCGCGGTCGACGACCGGGCCCGACACGCGTCCGGTGAGCACGCCGTCGACCACCTCGAGGGCGTTGGCGTGTGCATGGTCGATCTGCAGCTGCGCGGCCAGCGGGCCGACGATCTCGATGAACCCGCCGGAGACCACACCGACCGTGTAACCTAATCGGCGGACGGTGCGCACGAGCGTCGCCGCGCCGGGCGTGAGGCGCACCTGGTCGCGCACCTCCGCCAGCACCGACTCCGGCAACCCGGCGAGCGCCTCGACCCGCTGGTGCAGGCTCTCGGTGAAGTCGATCTCGCCGCGCATGGCCCGCTCCGTGACCGCGGCGACCTCCGCCTCCCGGCCGGCGTGACGCGCCAGCAACTCGATGACCTCGTCCTGGATGAGCGTGCTGTCGACGTCCATCACCAGCAGGCGGCGTCCGCGGCGGGCGAGACCGCCCGGAGCGACGGCGATGTCGACGCCGAGTTCGGCGGCGTCGAGGGCCAGTCGGCGCCGCAGCGTGGGCACGTCGGCACCGGAGACATCGAGTTCGAACGCGGTCACCGGAGTGCGGGCAAGGCGGCGGATGCGGTCGATGTTCGCGCCCGACCCGGCGATCTGGCGGGTGATGTGCGCGACCGCCTGCGACCCGAGTCGCCGGGCGAGGATCACGACGTACGCCCGGCCCGGGGCGCGGTTGGCGTTGTCGCCGCGGCCCTCGGTGAGCTGCAGGTCGAGACCTTCGGCGGCGGCCCACTGCCGCAGGGCCTCGCCGTCGGCGAGCACCTGTGGTGCGTCGGTCACCAGAACGCACAGCACGAGCCGTCCGCGCACCACGACCTGCTCCAGGTCGAGCACGGCGACACCTTCGGGGAGGCGCTGCAGCAAGCCGGTCGTGACGCCCGGGTGGTCGGGCCCGGTGATCGTGAGCAGGACGGTGTCGGCAGACGTGCCCTTGGCCGCGTCGGTGGGCTGGGTGGTGGAGTTGTCTTTCGTGCCGGGGGAGGCGTCGGTCACGGGACGATGACCGTGCCCTTGCCGACGACGACGATGCCCGAATCGGTGACGGTGAAACCGCGGGCACGGTCGTGCTCGAGGTCGATGCCGATGTTCGTGCCCGGGGGCAACACGACGTCCTTGTCGATGATCGCCCGGCGCACCCGGCAGTTGCGCCCGATGTCGACGTTGTTCAACACGATCGAGTCGCTCACCTCGGCGAAACTGTGTGTTCTCACGGCGGGGGAGAGCACCGAGTTGCGGATCGTCGAACCGCTGACGATGCAGCCCTGCGACACGATCGAGCCGACCGCGTATCCGGCGATGTCGGACGCACCCGTCGTGAACTTCGCCGGCGGGTAGTTGCCGGCGCTGGTGCGGATCGGCCAGTCGTAGTTGTAGACGTTGAAGATCGGGTGGATCGAGGTGAGATCCATGTGCGAGTCGAAGTAGGAGTCGATCGTGCCGACGTCACGCCAGTAACCGAAGTCGCGTTCGGTCGCGCCGGGCACCTCGTTGTCCTTGAAGTCGTAGACGTAGGCCTCGCCGCGGTCGACGAAGAACGGGATGATGTCGCCGCCCATGTCGTGCTTGCTCGACTCGTCGTGCGCGTCCTGGGTGACGGCGTCGACCAGTGCCTGCGTGGTGAACACGTAGTTGCCCATCGACGCGAGCACCTCGTCGGGGTTGTCCGGCAGGCCCTGCGGGTCGGACGGCTTCTCCAGGAAGGCGTTGACCTTGCCCGGGGTATTGGTGTCGAGGTCGATGACACCGAACTGGTTGGCCAACGAGATCGGCTGGCGGATGGCGGCCACGGTGGCCGAGGCTCCCGACTCGATGTGCCGGTCGACCATCTGGCTGAAGTCCATGCGGTAGACGTGGTCGGCACCGACGACCACCACATAGTCGGGCTTCTCGTCGTGAATCAGGTTGAGGCTCTGGAAGATTGCGTCGGCCGAGCCGGCGAACCAGTGCTTGCCGACACGCTGCTGGGCGGGCACCGGCGCGACGTAGTTGTCGAGCATGGTCGACATGCGCCAGGTCTTGGTGACGTGACGGTCGAGGCTGTGCGATTTGTACTGCGTGAGTACGACGATCTTGAGGTAGCCGCTGTTCACCAGATTGGACAGCGCGAAGTCGATGAGCCGGTAGATGCCACCGAACGGCACCGCCGGTTTCGCGCGGTCCTGGGTGAGGGGCATCAGTCGTTTGCCCTCGCCGCCGGCGAGGACGATGGCGAGTACCTTCGGGCCCTTTGCAACCATGCCCCAAACCTAGTTGGGCGGGGCGGGACGGTGTGACCAAACCCGTCCCCATGTCTCGGAAGCTGAACAGCGGTAGCGTTCGAGTCATGCGAGTCGACGTGCTGACCAAGGAGTACCCGCCGAACATCTACGGCGGCGCAGGAGTGCATGTGGCCGAACTCGTCCGGGCGCTGCGGGGCCTCGGGCAGGACGTCGCGGTGCGCGCGTTCGGTGAACCGGTCGACGAACCGGGCACCTTCGGTTATCCCGACCTTCCCGAACTCGCCGACGCGAACGCCGCCCTGCGCACCCTCGGCGTCGACCTGCAGATCGCCCAGGACTGCGAGGGTGCGGCGCTGGTGCACTCGCACACCTGGTACGCGAACATGGCCGGTCATCTGGCGTCGTTGTTGCACGGCGTGCCCCACGTGATCAGCGCCCACAGTCTCGAACCGCTGCGGCCGTGGAAGGCCGAACAGTTGGGCGGCGGCTACCAGGTGTCGTCGTTCGTCGAGCGCACCGCCTACGAGCACGCGGCGGCGATCATCGCGGTGAGCGACGGGATGCGCAAGGACGTGCTGCGCTGCTACCCGCAACTCGACCCGGCCAAGGTGCGGGTGATCCACAACGGCATCGACTCGACGATGTGGCAACGCGACGGTTCCGACGCAGGCAAGGAGATCGTGCGCAGCCACGGTCTCGACCCCGATGCCCCGTCGGTCGTGTTCGTCGGCCGCATCACCCGGCAGAAGGGCATGCCTTACCTGTTGCGTGCGTGCCGCGAACTGCCCGACGAGGTGCAGTTGGTGTTGTGCGCGGGCGCGCCCGACACCCCGGAGATCCTCGAGGAGGTCAAGGGGCTCGTCGACGAACTGCGCACGGTTCGCAGCGCCCCGGTGGTCTGGATCGACGAGATGCTTCCGCGCACCGAGGTCATCGCACTCCTTTCCGCCGCAACGGTTTTCGTCTGCCCGTCGGTTTATGAGCCGCTCGGCATCGTGAACCTCGAGGCGATGGCGTGCGAGGCCGCTGTCGTCGCCACCGCCACCGGCGGCATCCCCGAGGTAGTCGCCGACGGCGAGACCGGCTGGCTGGTGCCGATCGAGCAGGTCGACGACGGCACCGGCACGCCGGTCGACCCGGACAAGTTCGTCGCCGACCTCGCCGCGGCACTCACCGAGGCGGTGTCCGACCCGCAGGAAGCCCGCCGCCGCGGGCAGGCCGGGCGCGCGCGTGCGGTCGAGAAGTTCGGCTGGGACGCCATCGCCGCGAAGACCCAGCAGGCCTACCGGGAGATCGTCGAGCAGTTCGGCGCAACGTCGGCCGGCTGAGTCTGGCGCAGCGTCGCCCGGCTGAGTCGGGACCGCCTGCAGCCCGCTCAGCGAGCGGGCACCAACCCGGCGAGCACGACCGCGGCGAGGTTCGTCGCGTCGGCCAACACCTGATCGGCCCCGACCATGAGGTCGCGCAGGGTGCTCTGGCGCCGTTCGTGCGCAGCCGCGCCGACGATCGGGTCGTGCTCGAGCGCGGCCTCGGCTGCCTCCGAGACGGTGGCTGCGCTCCAGATGGTGCGGGCCAGGCGTCCCGGCATGCCCGCCGGCAGGCCGAAGCTGCCGCTGAGTTCGGCTGCGGCACGGTCGCGTTCGCTGCTGCGCTGCCAGGGCACCAGGTCGATCTGGGTGAGTTCGGACGTCGCGGCGGCGATCGCGGCCTGCAGTCGGCGTTCGATCGCCGAGTCGGTGAGCATCTCGATGCGGTGAATCGGTGTCGGGGCGCAGTCGAACGCCCGCAGCCGGGCGCGCCAGCCCTGGTCGGACGCCGGGCCGTACCGTTCGATCTCCGGCACGATCGCCCCGCCGAACATCGGCACGTAGACGCACTCACCGGCGTCCAGTGCGTCGGCGAGCAACTCGGTGCCGCCCTTGGGCATCGCCTGCGCGTGCCCGGGGTGCGGCAGCGCGCACAGCAACACGCGTTCACCGATCTGCGGCCACAGCTCGAGCCGGTCGAGGTCGCCGGCGACGTCGTCGATGTCCGGAAATGCCCGGTCGAGCAGGGTGTTGGCGGGTGCCAGGCCGTTCCACACGGCGGTGGCCCACAGCGCCAGACGGACCGAAGCGGGGAGGGTGCCCATCCGGAAATTCTAGTTGGCCTAGGTTTGGGGCCATGAGCGATGTGTTGGCGTTCGCCGGGGTGTCCGTTCGTCGTGGCAACAAGTTGCTGCTCGACGATGTCACCTGGGAGGTCGAGGAGGGTGAGCGGTGGGTCGTGCTCGGCCCGAACGGTGCCGGCAAGACCACCCTGTTGCAGCTCGCGGCGGCGAGGATGCACCCGACCAGCGGTGTGGCGGGGGTGCTGTCGGAAGTGCTCGGCGCGGTGAACGTGTTCGAGCTGCGCCCCCGAATCGGCTTGTCGTCGGCGGTGATTGCCGAGCGCATCCCGCGCGAGGAGAAGGTTGCCGATGTGGTCGTGACCGCGTCGTACGGCATCGTCGGACGCTGGCGCGAGGACTACCACTCGCTCGATCACCAGCGTGCGGCCGAACTGCTCGACCAACTGGGCGCGGGCCACCTGGCCGACCGGATGTTCGGCACGCTCAGCGAGGGCGAGCGCAAGCGGGTGCAGATCGCGCGCGCCTTGATGACCGATCCCGAACTCATGCTGCTCGACGAGCCGGCGGCCGGGCTCGACCTCGGCGGCCGCGAAGACCTCGTCCGGCGGTTGGGTGAGTTGGCACAGGACGTCTACGCGCCCGCGATGGTGCTGGTCACCCACCACGTCGAGGAGATCCCGCCCGGGTTCACCGACGTGCTCATGCTGCGGGAGGGGCGTGTGGTCGCCGCGGGGCCGATCGAGGCGACCCTGACCGCGGACAACCTCAGCGAAACCTTCGGCATGCCACTCGAACTCGACCGTCACGGCGACAGGTGGAGTGCCCGCGCCGGCTCCTGAGGGCCACCGATAACCTGCAGCAATGCCCTGGACCGAAGCTCTGCTCATCCTGCTCGCCGGCATGGCGGCAGGCACGATCAACACGATCGTCGGCTCGGGCACCCTGGTCACCTTCCCGACGCTGCTCGCGTTCGGTTTCCCCAGCGTCACCGCGAACGTCTCGAACACCATCGGGCTGGTCGCCGGGGGCCTGAGCGGCACCTGGGGTTACCGCCGCGAGGTGCGGACGATGTCCGACCAGTTGAAGCGTCTCGCGCCGATGTCGTTCCTCGGCGCGGTGGTCGGTGCGCTGCTGCTCATCGTGCTGCCGCCGTCGGCATTCCAGGCCATCGTGCCCGCGCTCATCCTGCTGGGGGTGCTACTGGTCGTCTTCGGTCCGCGCATCCAACGCTGGGCGGCCAAGAACCACGCCGACCAGGAGGTCGCACACGACTCCGCCGGCCGCCGCATCCTGCTGGCCGGCGGCATCTTCGTCGCCGGTGTGTACGGCGGGTATTTCGGTGCGGCACAGGGCGTTCTGTTGATGGGCATCATGAGTGTGCTGCTGTCGCAGCCGCTGCAACGGATCAACGGCATCAAGAATGTGCTCGGCACGATCGTCAACGGTGTCGCCGCGATCACCTTCATCATCGTGGCCCGCGACCACGTCGACTGGCGGGTGGCCGGCCTGATCGCGGTCGGCTCGCTGCTCGGCGGTTTCATCGGCGCCGGGGTCGGGCGCAAGCTGCCGCCGAACGTGCTGCGCGGCTTCATCGTGGTCATCGGGTTGATCGCGATCGTCAACCTCCTGCTGAAGTGAGTGCGCCGTGACCATCGTGCGCATCGACGACCCGACCGACGAGCGGGTGCGCGACTACTTCGGCCTCACCGATGTGGCGCTGCGCCGCATCCTCGAGCCCGCCGAGGGCCTCTACCTCGCCGAGAGCGAGAAGGTGATCCGGCGGGCGCTCGGTGCGGGACACCGTCCGCGCTCGTATTTGATGGGGGAGCGCTGGCTCACCGATCTCGCCGATCTTGTTTCCGACGCCGAGCGCGACGGGGTGCCGGTCTACGTCGCCGAGGCGTCGGTCATCGAGGCGATGACCGGATTCCACCTGCACCGTGGCGCGCTCGCCTCGATGCACCGTCCGCAGAATCGGCCATGGCAGGAGGTGGTGCGCGACGCCCGACGCATTCTGGTGATCGAGGACGTTGTCGACCACACGAACGTGGGTGCGATCTTCCGGTCGGCGGCGGCAATGGGCACCGACGCTGTGCTCGTCACGCCGCGGTGCGCCGACCCGCTCTATCGGCGGGCCGTGCGGGTGTCGATGGGCACCGTCTTCCAGGTGCCCTGGACGCGGGTGGAACCGTGGCCGGCCGCAATCACCGAACTACGCGAATCGGGTTGGGACGTAGCCGCGCTCGCGCTCGACGACGACGCCGAATCGCTCGACGATCTCGCCGCCGCGAAACACGACAAGCTGTGCCTCGTAGTAGGCACCGAGGGCGACGGACTGAGTCGCCGCACCACCGCACTGGCCACCCGCACCGTGTGCATCCCGATGGCCGGCGGCGTCGACTCGTTGAACGTCGCGGCTGCGTCGGCCGTGGCGCTCTGGGCCACCAGGTAGCTGCTCCTCACCGATAAGGATCAGACAGTTCCGGCACAGCCGAGAACACACAAACACCCGCTCCGACCGCGTACGTTCGGTTGAGAACCACCCACAGGTGGACCCATTCGACCCCCGAACGGCAGGAGAGTGGCATGGACAACCCCGTCCTCTGGATCATCGTCGCCATCGTCGTGATCTTGATCATCGTCGCCATCGTCGCGATGTTGAACGGCAAGAAGAAAAAGGAACAGCAGCGCGAGGAAGCCGCGCAGTTGCGCGAGCAGGCCGCGGCCCAGGAGTTGCAGGTCAAGCAGCGCGAGCAGGAAGCCGAGCAGGCAGCTCAGGAAGCCGCGCGCCGACGGGCAGATGCCGACCGCGCCGCCGCCGAGGCACGGCAGGCGGAGCAGGCGGCGTCGCAGAAGCAGGCCGGTGCCCAGTCCGTTCGCGGTGAGTACGACGATCAGCACCGTCAGGCCGACTTGATCGACCCCGATGTCGACACCGACAGGGACGGTTTCCGCACCGACGGCAGCCGCCCGGGCGGCGACGACGCGCTCGGCGCCGCGGACGGTCCTCGCGATGGTGTCGCGCAGGAGGAGCGCAACGACCGCAACGACGGCCCCGGCTGGGGCACCGCCGCCGCAGCCGGTGGAGCCGGTGCGCTCGGCGCGGGTGCGGCGGCGCACCACACTCGGGACAACGACGACCGAGCGGGAGTTCTCGACGACGACCGCACCGGCGTTCGGGACGACCAGCGGGTTGCCGACCACGGCGACAGCGGGCTCGACCTGCGCGACCGCGACAACGACGGTGACCGTTTCGGTGACCACGATGCCGACGCACCGGTTGGTGCGCCGGCCGCCACGTCCGCCGGCACGTCCGGTGGTGCCTACGGCATCTCGGATCCCGCGGCTGGTCCGGTCGATGATTCGGTCGATGGTCCGGTGGTGGACGATCTGGGTGACCGGGAGTCGACCCGCACGATGGGTGACGTCGCCGGCGACGCCCACCACGGCGGCTACGACGAACAGGGCGACCCCCAGACTCACTTCGGCGACGGACTCGCCGGCAACAGCCCGCGTGGCCACGACGGCGATCTGCCCGCGCGTTCGCAGGAGCCGGGTCTGGCAGGGCGTCACTCGTACAACGAGGGCACCGGCGACCACCACCGCGACGTCGAGGGTCACCAGCACGAAGGCGGCCTCGGCGGACGCCGCTCCGAGGCCGCCGACGGTGCGGTCGCCGGTGCAGCCGCTTCGCCGGTGTTCGAGCAGACCCGTACGGAACACACCGACGCTCCGGTCGGCGCAGCGGACGAGATCGGCGGCGGTTACGCCGACGAGTCGACCGCCGGATGGAACGACTCCGTCGACCGCCCGGCCGACGGCTTCGACCAGGCGCCGTCCACTCAAGCAGGCACTGGTGCGCCTGGCGCACAGTCGAACTGGGATGCGCCGCCGCAGCAGGACCAGTTCGGTGACCAGTCGCAGGGTGGCAACTTCGAGCAGCCGCAGGCGGGCGCCGACGGGGCGCGCGGGGAGTACCCCGCCGATGACGCGCAGCTTCCGGACGGCACCGACTGGCACTCGCACCAGGGCACGCCAGGAGTCGACGACCAGGCGCCGGTGAGCCCCGGTGCACCTGCGGACGGTGGGTTCGGTGCTCCGGATCAACAGTTCGACGGTGACCGTGGCTTCGAGGGTGACCGTGGCTTCGACGGTGCAGACCGGAACCCCGCTGACGCCTCCGGCGGTTACCCCGGTGTGATCGACCAGGAACCCGCCGTTGGTGCGGCGGACGGCACCGTCAACGCGACGGGTACCGACACGACCGGTGATCCGGCCGGTGGCACGGTCGATGACTCGGTCGGCAATCCGGCTGACAACGGTTCGAAGCACCGCTCGATCGGTGACCGGATCCGATCGCTACGCGATGACATGCGAGGTCGTGACAACGACGGCGCGTAGCCCGAGAGCTCCGCTCCCGGTGCCGGCTCGGTGAGACGGTTTCGAGAGCGGAAACACATACGACGCCCCACCCGCGTTCTGCGGGTGGGGCGTCGTCCTGTTCAGCGCGGACGTTCGGTCAGGCGCGCGACCCGATGAGCCGGTCGAGCAACCGCTGGGTCTCGGCGGCCGGGTCGTCGGTGAGCCCGCCGTGTACCGGACCCGGCTGGATGCTGGTGCTCCTCGGAGCGGTCAGCCAGCCGAATCGTGCTCCGAGTGAACGGATCTCGGGTTTGCCCGGGGTGGCGCGTCCGGCGGCGCAGTCGGCGAGCGAGGTCAGCGCCGTTTCGATCTCCGCGACGTCGATGGTGGGGGCGAGGGCTCGGACGAGCGCAGGTCGCAGCCGCCACGCGATCTCCAGGTGGTCGGCCATCTGGGCGTAGACGACCACACCCACGTTCACGAACTCCTCACGTTCGACCGCCGGCACCAACCGGAGCACGGCGTACTGGTAGCCGATCATCGCCCGTCCTCCGGCAGCCACGCGTCCGGGCGCTCGAGGCGCTCCACGAGGTGGTCGACGTACATCGCACGGATCGCTGTCGCGTTCGGGAGGTCGTCGGTCGGCTCGAGCCACTCGTCCGGAACGTCGGCGACGATGCCGGCCAGCAGTTCCGGGGTCACGGCGTCGCGGGCCGCTTGGTGCACCGTCGAGACCGATCCTGCGACCGGGCGCAGGATGTGTCCGGAGTCGTCGAACCGTTGCGCCGCAAAGCGATTCGGGTCGGGTGTGCGCGACGGCCAGGTGTGGTGGAAGTAGAGGCCGGCGCCGTGGTCGATCGCCCACAACTGCTTGCCCCAGCGCAGCAGGTTCGGGTTGTGCGGTGTGCGGTCGATGTTCGCGACGTAGGCGTCGAGCCACAGGATCGCGGCGGCGTCCTGCGGGGGCGGGGGCGTCGAACCGTCGTAGTTGAACGCGCCGGGCAGGAAGTCCATGGCCAGGTTGAGGCCGACGGACGCGTTCAGGAGGTCCTGCACCTCTTCGTCCGCCTCGTACTTCGCGATCTGCTCGGGCATCTCGATGAGCTTGAGCTCCGGCACCCGCACACCGATGGCGCGGGCGATGCCGGCGACGATGATCTCGGCGACGAGCACCTTCACGCCCTGCCCGGCACCCCGGTACTTCACCACCCAGGTGCCACAGTCGTCCGCCTCCATCACGCCGGGCAACGACCCGCCTTCTTTGAGCGGGACGACGTACCTGAGGGCGTTGACGGTGGGCAGCACGCAAGGAGTCTACGGAGCAGCGGCGGAAGCCCCGCTACTGATGGGTAGGCTGCTGGACATGGAACCGGTCTACACGCCAGTCCTCTGGACGGCTCGGAGTCTGTTCGCCTTCCAGGGACTCAAGTTCGACACCGCCGGACAGGAGAACATCCCGCGCACCGGTGGCGGCGTCGTGGCCCTCAACCACTTCGGCTACATGGATTTCGCACTGTCCGGACGCATCTACCTCGACGTCGACCGGATCGTGCGGTTCATGGCGAAGAAGGAGGTCTTCGACAACAAGGTCGCCGGACCTCTCATGCGCGGCATGAAGCACATTCCGGTCGACCGATCCGCGGGTGCGGACGCGTACCGCGCGGCCGTGGACGCACTCAAGGCCGGCGAACTCGTCGGGGTGTTCCCGGAAGCGACGATCTCCCGCTCGTTCGAGCTGAAGGAGTTCAAGACGGGGGCCGTGCGGATGGCGCAGGAGGCGGGTGTGCCGGTGCTGCCCACCGTGATGTGGGGCGCGCACCGGATGTGGACCAAGGACCATCCGAAGCGGCTGGGCCGCACCAAGTTGCCGATCACGCTCGTTGTCGGCCCGGCGATCTATGTCGCACCGACCGACGACCCGGTCGAGCGCACGGCCGAACTCAAGGCCGTGATGAAGCAGATGCTCGACAAGGCCAAGGCCGACTACGAGCCGCTGACCGGCGACGACCTGGTGTTTCTGCCGAAGGCGCTCGGCGGCACGGCTCCGTCGCTGGAAGAAGCCGAGAAGCTGGACGCCGACGAGCGGGCTCGGCGTGCCGAGCGCAAGGCGGCGAAGGCCGCGGCCAAGGAGAACGGCTCGAAGTAGCGCGGCTCGCTCTGTGGCGGCCCGTGCCGGCCGCTGTCGGCCGTGCCGGCCGCTGTCGGCCGCCAGGTTTTCAACAGGCCTCTGACGGGTTCTTGGCGGGTTGTCGGCACCTCGTGGCAAGGTCGAGCACATGTCGACCGAACTGTTGGACAACGCCGTCGAACGCGTCCTGGGAGCCCTCGCCGGCCCGGGCGCGCAGCTGAGGGACGGCCAGGGCGAAGCGCTCGAGCATCTCACCCACCCGGGTGCGCGGGTGCTCGTCGTGCAAGCCACCGGGTGGGGCAAGTCGGCCGTCTACTGGATCGCCACCTCGATGCTGCGCGATCGCGGCGAAGGCGCCACCTTGGTGGTCTCGCCGTTGCTGTCGCTGATGCGGGATCAGGTCGCCGCCGCCGAGCGCGCCGGTCTGGTGGCGGCCACCCTCAACTCCGCCAACATCGACGACTGGTCGCGCATCGAGGCCGAGCTCGCCGCCGACCGCATCGACGTGCTGCTCGTCTCGCCCGAACGGCTCGCCAATCCGGGATTCGGCGCCCGGGTGCTCGACGCCCTCACCGGACGACTCGGCATGGTGGTCGTCGACGAGGCCCACGCGGTGAGCGACTGGGGTCACGACTTCCGCCCCGACTACCGCCGGGTGGTCGATGTGCTCGGACGCCTCAACCCGCAGACCCCGGTGCTCGCCACGACCGCGACCGCGAACGCGCGCGTCGTGGAAGACGTTGCGGCACAGCTGGGTTCAGACACTCTCGTGTTGCGCGGACCGCTCGCACGTTCGAGCCTCACCCTCGCGGTGACCCCGCAGATGGACCCGCTCGCACGGTTCGCCTGGGTGGCCGACCACCTGCCCAAACTTCCCGGCTCGGGCATCATCTACACGCTCACCGTCGCCGATGCCGAACGTCTCGCCGAGGTGCTGCGCACCCGACACGGCGCCGACCCGTCGCTGCAGGTGGCGGCCTACACCGGTCAGCTCGACGGCGCCGAACGCGAGCGACTCGAGGAGGGGCTGCGTCGCAACGAGCTGAAGGCACTCGTGGCCACCTCGGCGCTCGGGATGGGCTACGACAAGCCCGACCTGGGGTTCGTCGTGCACGTCGGCGCCCCGCCGTCCCCGGTGTCGTACTACCAGCAGGTCGGCCGTGCCGGCCGTGCGATCGACCATGCTCTCGTGACACTGCTGCCGTCGGCCTCCGACGAGTCGGTCTGGGACTACTTCGCCACCGCGACCATCCCGCGACCGAAGGAGGTCGAGCGGGTGCTCGAGATCCTGCGCGGGGTCGACGGGCCGATGTCGGTCGTCGCCTTGGAGGCGGAGTCGGGCGTGCGACGCACCCGTGTCGAATTGATGCTCAAACAGCTGGCCGTCGACGACATCGTCACCCGCAGCACCGACGGCTGGACGGTGACCGGCAAGGAGTGGCGTTACGACCAGGAACACTACGACTCGGTGCTTGCAACGCGGCGGCGCGAGGCGGAGATCATGCGCCGCTACGTGCGTGGGCAGGGCTGCCTGATGCAACTGCTGCAGGAGTCGCTCGACGATCCGTCGGCGGCGCCGTGCGGACGATGCTCGGTGTGCACCGGCGGCCTGCCCGACGGACTGGTGGGCGAGGCGTCCGCCGACACGATGCGTGGGGTCCGTCGGGTGCTGCGCACCGAACGACACGTATTGGAGCCGCGCAAGATGTGGCCCGGTGGGGCCTTCGGTACTCGCGGCAAGATTCCGGTCGCTGTCGCGGCCGACGCAGGGCGGGTGCTGGTGCACGCCGACGCACCGGAATGGTCGGACTCGCTGGCCGGCTGTCTTGCCGACGGGTCGGCTGCCGACCCCGAACTGCTCGAACACGCGGTGCACACGCTGTCGGACTGGGCGCAGAGCTGGACGCAGCGGCCGACCTGCGTGGTGTCGGTCGCACCCGGCGGCCTCCCGGCACTCGTGCAGTCGGTCGCCGAGCACCTCGCTGCGGCTGGTCGCTTGCCGTATGCGAACTGGCCGGTCGAGCGCGTGCCCTCCGATCTGCCGAGCGCTGATGAAGCCGCCGCGTTGAAGGAGCGTCTCGGTGCCGGGCCGCAGGCTCCGGTCAGCGAACACACCGTCCTGCTCATCATCGACCGCACCTCGTCCGGCTGGGCCGCCACGGTCGCCGCGGCCGTGCTGCGTGGGCAGGGTGCGACGCGGGTGCTGCCCTTGGTTGTGCACCGCACGGTGGGGTAGCGATCGCGCGAGCGAAGCGAGCCCGAGCCGATACCCGACCGTGTCCAAACCAGTTGATTCTCAACGTGATTTGATCCACAGCCCCTCGGGTCGGTGTCGTTTGTCCACAGGTCGTCTGCGACTGATTGTGGGTGTCGGTGGTCGTACATATGTTTGATTCATGGCCACCAGTTACGAGATCGATGAGCCTCTGAGCGAGGTCGAACTCGAGCTGCTCGAATCGGTGTTGAGTCGCAAGACGTATCGGGTGCGCCCGGTGATCACGCAGCATTCCTCGGCGACGGACATGCTGGCTGCGGCGGCGCAGTTGTGTCGGGATGCGTTCGCCAAGATCGACACCGACACGATCCGCGCGGGTGAGGGTGCGGCCACGGGGCGGGTGTCGTCGGTGGAGGAGCTGCGGTCGTTGGAGGAGACGATCCGTGCGGCCGCGGTGACGGGTTCGGTGGTGCAGGCCGCTTCGGCGATCGCGATGGCGAGGTACGCGGCGATCGACCGGGAAGTGATCGATTCCGACACCGGGTTCGCGGTGCCGGTCGAACGGCCCATCGGGCATCAGGCGGACTTCGCCGACACTGATTTGGCCGCGGCCTGCCGGTTGGCGCCCCGGACGGCCTCGACCCGGTTGGGTGCCGCGGTGACGGCGTGTACGAAAACCCCGCGGCTGGTCGAGGCCGCGGTCGCGGGTGGGGTGCCGTTCTGGAAGGTGAACCTCGTCGCGGCCGAAGTCGCCGACGCCTCCCGTGAGACCGCAGCCTTGGTCGAGGCGGAGTTGTTGGGGTCGCGCGGGTTCGCATCGTGGGGGTTCCAGAAACTGAAGTCGACTGTGCGAGCTCTGGTGACCCGGTGGGAAGCCGACGCCGCGAAACAAACGAGAAAGCGGACCGCGCGGGAGGCGATCGGGGTCTGGGCCGACGCCTCCGACATCCCCGGACTCTCGGAGTTACGTGCGGTGGGTCCGGCGGATCAGATCGCGAAGATCCACGCCGCGCTCGACCACTTGGCCGACACCTGGCGTAAACACCCCGAACAACACGCCAAAGCGCACCCCGAGCACTACTCGCAGGGTTCGGAACCGGGCGCAGCCTTCAAGCCGACACTGGGCCAGCTACGCCTCGACGCGTTGTGTGACCTCGTCACTGAAGGCTGCGACATCGGGGTCCACCTCGTCATCCACGTCCCCTTCGAACGCACCAACGCCACCAGCGACGACCATGACGACAGCAGTGACTGCGCCGACAACGGCGAAGGCGCCGGTCCGCAGGCGGCAAGCGATCCAGGTCCTCCCGAAAATGACTGTGACACAGCCGATCCGGAGACATCACACGGCTCGACCGGCCCACCAGATGGTGACGCCCATGGGAGGCCCCGCACTGACTGGGCGGAGATCCCCGGCATCGGGTTGGTCGCACCGGACACCGTCGATGCGCTGGTCGACCGGTTCGGCTGCCGGCTGACCCGGGTGCTGTTCGACGCCGACACCGGCATCACCGCGCAAACAGCGTCCGCACGCTACGAACCGCCACCGAAGATCCGGGAGTTCGTGCATTGCGGGACCGGTCGTGCCGGTTCCCCGGATGCAGCCGACCCGCGATCCGCTGCGACGAAGACCATGTGCAGGAATGGCCAACCGGCGACACCAAGGGCGCGAACCTCGCCGCGATGTGCCGGCACCACCACGACGCCAAGACCAAAGGCCACTGGGACGTCGAAATGACCGACGACGGCATCTGTACCTGGATCAGCCGCACCGGCCGCCGCTACACCACGTACCCCGACAGCGACAGCGGCCGCACCGAGAAGAATCCACCCGAGCCACGTTGAGCCGCCAGAGTCGCATCGGGCCACCAGCGTCACATCGAGCCAGCCGCGATCTTCTCAACCGGTGTGTGCGCGTGCCCGGCGGCATCCGGCGATGAACCCGACGAACGCGAGAACGACGAGCACGGCGGCGCATGCCATCGTCGGCCAGTTCCACGACGTCAGGTTGGTCGGTGCGACATTGCTGCAGCAGCGCGCCGGCGAAGCACGATGCCGTGACACCACTGACGAAGCAGTCGAAGCAGACGATGCAGAGATCACGACCCCCATCCACCGAGGCACCCGTGCCCCAGACGTCAACGCGCGGTGACGGGCCAGAATGAACGGGTGAGAACTCGTCCGAGCGTGTTGCACCTCGACCTCGACGCCTTCTTCGCCGCCGTCGAACAGCGTGACAAGCCGAGCCTGCGCGGCAAACCGGTGGTCGTGGGCGGCACCGGCGGACGCGGTGTCGTGGCGACAGCGTCGTACGAGGCGAGGGTGTTCGGGGCGAGGTCGGCGATGCCGACGGCGCAGGCCAGGCGTCTGTGCCCGCCGGGCACCGCGTTCCTCAGCCCGCGCGGCGCCGCGTATCGACGGTCGAGCGCTCTGGTCATGGAGTTGCTGCACGAACTCTCGCCCACCGTCGAGCAGGTGTCGGTCGACGAGGCGTACGTCGACCTGGCCGATGGCGACATCGAAGACTTCTCGGTCGAGGCCCTGCGCCCGCGGATCGAAATGTTGCTGGCCGAGATCTCCACTGCGACAGGCGGACTGACCGCCAGCGTCGGTGTCGCAAGCTCGAAGCAGATGGCGAAGATCGGTTCCGACCTCGACAAACCGAACGGTCTGGTGATCGTTCCGGCCGGGCACGAGGTGGAGGTGCTCGCGCCGCTGCCCGTCCGTGTGCTCGGCGGCGTCGGCCCGGTGACGGGGGAGCGGCTGCGCACCTTCGGAGTCGAGGCGGTCGCCGACCTCCAGCGCATGTCGGTCACCGACCTCGTCAGCATCTTCGGCGAGTCGCACGGACGCGGCCTGCACGAGATGGCGTTCGCCCGCGACGACCGTCCGGTGGTCACCGAGCGCGAGGCGAAGAGCATCTCGGCCGAGGAGACCTTTCCGATCGACATCGCCGACTCGGCGGTGCTCGACCGTGAACTCGTCAAACTGGTCGAGCGGGTCACCGCCCGACTGCTCGAGCACGGACACTTCGCGCGCACGATGACCATCAAGGTGCGCCACGGCGACTTCTCCACCTTCACCCGGTCGGAGAGCACCCTGCACCCGACCGGCGACCTGGCCGCGATCCTCGCCGTCGCCCGCCGTCTGCTCTCGGCCGCCGACACCGCCGCCGGCCTGCGACTGCTGGGGTTCGGCGTGTCGGGCATGTCGCCCCATGCGCAGGAGCGGATGGCGTTCGACGAGGAGGAGGTCGTCGAACCGTCCCCGGCGCAAGCGGTGACGGCTCACGACCTCGACGAAGGTTGGGGACGCGACCCGCACACCTGGTCGCCCGGGGCCGACGTCCGCCACGAGGAGCACGGCGCCGGCTGGGTGTGGGGCAGTGGGCTGGGCCGGGTCACGGTGCGGTTCGAGGGCCCGACGACCGGCCCGGGGCCGGTGCGCACCTTCCGAAGTGACGATCCTCACTTGTCCACGGCCGATCCACCCGACTGGAGTTGAACCCGCAGGAGACCCGGCTCTGGATACTGTTGGCCGGGTGACGATCCGGGTTGCCCTCCACCACCGCACGACGTACACCTTCGACGAGCCGGTGACGGTGCACCCGCATGTCGTCCGGCTGCGACCGGCACCGCACAGTCGCACTCCGATCGAGTCGTATTCGCTGTCGGTCTCGCCGAAGAACCACTTCATCAACTGGCAGCAGGACCCGTTCGGCAACTACCTCGCCCGGCTGGTCTTCCCCGAGCGCGTCAAGGAACTCGACATCACCGTCGACCTGGTCGCCGACATGACGGTGATCAACCCCTTCGACTTCTTCGTCGAGGAGTACGCCGAGCACTTCCCGTTCGAGTACGCCCCCGACCTGCGTGCCGATCTGGAGCCCTACCTGCGCCCGGTCGACGACGGCGACGAGGGCAGCGGCCCCTCGCCGCAGGTGCGGGAATGGATCGACAAGGCGGTTGCCGACGCCCGCTCCGGCGAGGACGACCCGCGCATCGTCGACTTCCTGGTCGCGATGAACAGCGCTGTGAACCGGTCGGTTTCGTACTCCGTGCGGATGGAGCACGGCGTGCAGACACCGCAGGAGACCCTCGATCGAGGTATCGGGTCGTGCCGTGACAGTGCCTGGCTGCTGGTGTCGGCGCTGCGCGAAGCCGGCCTGGCCGCCCGATTCGTCTCGGGCTATCTCGTTCAGCTCACCTCCGACGTGAAGGCGCTCGACGGACCCGACGGTCCGACCGAGGACTTCACCGACCTGCATGCCTGGGCCGAGGTGTTCGTGCCGGGCGCCGGATGGATCGGACTCGACGCGACCAGTGGCCTCTTCGCAGGCGAGGGGCACATCCCGCTGTGCGCCACGCCCCACCCGTCCGCCGCGGCACCGATCACCGGAGCCACCGCACCCGTCGGTGTCAGCTTCGATTTCGAGAACACCGTCACCCGCATCTTCGAAGACCCGCGCGTCACCAAGCCCTACTCCGACGTGCAGTGGGAGAAGGTGCGCGAGCTCGGACGCCACGTCGACGAACTGCTCGAGGCGGGCGACGTGCGGCTCACCATGGGCGGCGAGCCCACCTTCGTCTCCGCAGGCGACACCTCGACCCCGCAGTGGGAGACCGCGGCCGACGGCCCCGAGAAGCGCAAGCTCGCCACCGAACTCGCCGCGACGCTGCGCACCCGCTACGCCGAAGGCGGCATCACCCACCACGGTCAGGGCAAGTGGTATCCGGGAGAACCGTTGCCGCGCTGGCAGATCGGCCTCATCTGGCGGGCCGACGGACAACAGATGTGGCAGCACCCCGACCTGCTCGACGACCCGTGGGGCGACGCGCGTGTGCCCGACGACGAGCAGGAGAAGGCGACCGCCGTCCGTGACTTCGCCCAACACCTCGCCGCCCGACTCGGGCTGCCCGACGACGTGGTGCGCGCGGCCTACGAAGACCCGATCACGCAGTGGCACAACGAGATCCGCCAACCCGCCGGGGAGAAGCCGGGCGACGACGTCGACGCGCTCGACCCGGACCGTGCGCAGAAGCTCGCCGCGAAGGAGCAGGCACCCGAGCTGCCGACCGGCTGGGTGTTGCCGATCTTCCCAAACTCGGACGGCGACGGCTGGGGGAGCGCGATCTGGCGCACCCGCCGCGACCACCTCTACCTCACCCCGGGCACCTCACCGATGGGCCTACGGTTGCCGCTGAGCTCGATCGCCTGGACCGAAGCACCGTTCACGCCCGACGCCTCGCCGTTCGCGGCGTCCGGCACGCTCCCCACACCCGAAGAACTCGCCTCGGACGACGTCGCGCCGGCCACCCTGCACGACATCGAGGAATCGCCGAGCACCGCGCTGACCGTCGAGGCCCGCGACGGGCACCTGTTCGTCTTCCTGCCGCCGCTGTCGGAACTCGACGACGCCCTACTCATGCTCGCAGCGATCGAGCAGGCCGCTGTCGCCACCGGCACCCCAGTGGTGCTCGAGGGATACGCGCCGCCCAGCGGTGCCGGACGGCTCAAGTCGCTGACCGTCACCCCCGACCCCGGCGTCATCGAGGTCAACGTGCAGCCCACCTCGTCGTGGGAGGAGTTGGAAGACCTCACCACCACGCTCTTCGACGACGCGCGCCGCACCCGCCTGGCCACCGAGAAGTTCGACCTCGACGGCACACACACCGGCACCGGCGGCGGCAACCACATCACCCTCGGCGGCTCGACACCGAAGGACTCCCCGCTGCTGCGCCGTCCCGACCTGCTGCGCAGCCTGATCACCTTCTGGCAGCACCACCCGGCGCTGTCGTATGTGTTCTCCGGACGCTTCATCGGCCCGACCAGCCAGTCGCCGCGCGTCGACGAAGGACGCCACGAGACGCTCTACGAACTCGAGATCGCCTTCCACGAACTCGACCGCGTCACAAAGGAATCCGGCGGCGAGCCGCGGCCGTGGCTGACCGACCGACTGCTGCGCCACCTGCTGACCGACATCACCGGCAACACCCACCGCAGCGAGTTCTGCATCGACAAGCTCTACAGCCCCGACTCCGACCGCGGCCGCCTCGGCATCCTCGAACTGCGCGGCTTCGAAATGCCCCCGCACGCGCGAATGTCGCTGGTGCAGGCATTGCTCGTGCGCACCCTGGTCGCCCGGTTCTGGAACGAGCCGTACGAGGGCGCCCTGGTGCGCTGGGGTTCCCGGTTGCACGACCGATTCCTGTTGCCCGCGTTCGCCGCAGCCGACCTGCGCGACGTGGTGGCCGACCTCAACCGGTTCCTGGAGAACAACGGCAACGGCGACGAGCACCGGTTCGACCCGGCGTGGTTCGACCCGTTCCTGGAGTTCCGCTTCCCCCGGCTCGGCGAGACCGACGTCGACGGGGTGCACCTCGAACTGCGTCAGGCCGTCGAACCCTGGCACGTGCTGGGGGAGGAGGTGTCGGCCGGAGGGACCGCTCGCTACGTCGACTCCTCGGTCGAGAAGGTGCAGGTCGCCGCGACCGGTCTGGTGCCCGGACGCCACGTCGTCACCTGCAACGGCATCCCCGTTCCGATGTCGCCGGTGTCCGGATCGGGTTGGGGCACAGGCAGCCCCGGCACCGCCGGTGCGCCCGACACGGCGGTCGGTGGCGTTCGGTACCGCGCGTGGGCACCGCCGTCCGCCCTGCACCCGACGATCGGGGTGCACTCGCCGTTGGTGTTCGACCTGGTCGACCGCTGGAACGGGCTGTCGTTGGGCGGGTTCACCTATCACGTCGTGCACCCGGGTGGCCGGGCGTTCGAGACCTACCCGGTGAACGCGGCCGAGGCCGAATCGCGCCGCAACAGCCGGTTCGAGGCGCTCGGACACACCTCGGGGCCGATCGACACCTCGACCTGGCCGGCCGACACCCAGGTGCGACACGGCGGCGGCGAGTACCCGTCGACCCTGGATCTGCGCCGATTCCTGCCCGGGCACCGCGACTGACCGGCATCCGGTCGGTGCCGCCTCATAGGGTGGACGCATGACGGCGCAACCACACGACCGCTCCGGCGTGCTGAGCCGCTACGACGAACGCGTCGAAGCGCTGAGCACCGAGCTCGGTGACCGGGTCGGCGGTTCTTACGACGAGTGGGTCGGCGACGGTGCAGCAGTGCACGAGTCGCTGCGGTCCATCGTCGACACCGTCGGGGTCGGCGGGCTGCTCGCCCGCCGCGCCGCGGCGAACCGCTACATCAAGGACGACGGGCTCACCTACACGGCCAACGGCGAACAGCGTTCTCGCCCATGGCAACTCGACCCGTTACCGGTCGTGATGACCGACACCAAGTGGGTCGAACTCGAACGCGGACTCGCCCAGCGGGCGATGCTGCTCGACGCGTTGCTCGAAGACCTCTATGGCGACCGGCGGATGATCTCCGAACGTGTCGTCCCGGCGGCGGCGGTCGTCGGTCACGACGGGTTCCTGCCCGCCGCCGATGGCATCCGGCTGCCCGGTGCCCGCCAACTCGTCATGACCAGCGTCGACCTCGCGCGTGACGCCGCCGGCAACTGGACGGTGATCGCCGACCGCAATCAGGCGCCGTCCGGTGCGGGCTACGCGATGGCCGACCGCCGGATCATCGCGCGCACCCTCCCACGCCTCTACCGCGACACCGCGCTGGCGCGGCTGCGCGGCTTCTTCGACGAGATGAGCGACGCGCTGCTCGACGCCGCGCCGGTCACCGTCGACCAGCCCAACATCGTGCTGCTGTCGCCCGGCCCGGAGAGCGAGACCGCGTTCGACCAGGCCTTCCTCGCCACCCTGCTCGGCCTGCCGCTGGTGCTCGCCGAAGACCTCACGATGCGCGACGGCCAGGTCTGGCGGCGCACCACCCACAAGCCCCAGAAGGTCGACCTGCTCGTGCGCCGCGTCGACGCGGCATGGTCGGATCCCCTTGACCTGCGAGGGGATTCGCGGCTCGGAGTCACCGGTCTCACCGAGGCTGCCCGGCGCGGCACGATCAGTGTGGTCAACCCGCTGGGCAGCGGAGTGCTGGAGAACCCCGGCCTCGTGCCGTTCCTGCCCGAGGCGGCCAAGCGGCTGCTCGGCGAAGAACTGATCCTGCCGGACGCCCGCACCTGGTGGATGGGTGACGACGGGCAGCGGGCCGAGGCGCTCGACCGACTCGACGAACTCGTCGTGAAGCCGATCAGCCGCGGCGAGGCCGACCCTGCGACGTACGGCTGGGAGCTGTCGACCGAGCAACTCGACGAGCTGCGCACTCGCATCGAGGCCGAGCCCTGGAAGTGGACGGCGCAGGAGCAGGTGGCGATGTCGACCGCCCCCGTCGTGGCCTCGGACGGCCTTGAGCCGCGTCGCCTCGTACTGCGCACGTTCGGGGTGGGCGGCAACGACGGCTACCGGTTCCTGCACGGTGGGCTCGGACGGGTGTCGCCGGACAGCATGAGCTGGGACGTCTCGAACCAGCGCGGCGGCATCGCCAAGGACATCTGGGTGCTCGCGCCGAGCGAGTTCGAGGCCGCGATGACGGCCCGTGGCCGACACCGTGACACCCTCCAGCTCACCGCCGCCGAGCCGGAGTCGCTCTCGTTGGCACCCCGTGTCGCCGACGATCTGTTCTGGCTCGGTCGCTACGCCGAACGCGCCGAGTCGAGTGCGCGCCTGGTGACCGTGGTCGACGACCTGGTGGCCGACCACTGGGGCCGCACCGGGTCGCCCGGGTTCTCCGCGATGCGCGAGATGCTGCTCACCCTCGGTCAGGTCACCGGTGTGCCCACGCCGGGCGTCGAGGAGCACCCGACCGAGTTCCTGCGCCGCATCGTCTTCGACGAGGAGACGCCGGGCACGATCGCCTACTCGGTACGACGACTCGCGCGCACGGCCCACGCCGTCCGCGAACTGCTGTCGCCCGACACCTGGCTGATCCTCAGCCGGTTGCAGACCGCGATCCACCGTCCGGAAGACGACGACGAGCCGCTGCCCGGTGTGCTCGCACAGGTGCTCGAGGGCCTCGTCGGTCTCGCCGGACTGTCCGCCGAGAACACCGTGCGTGACGAGGTGTGGGCGTTCACCGAGTTCGGCCGCCGGCTCGAGCGGGCGCTGCAACAGTCGACCCTGCTGCGCGTGTCGATCGGCGCCGAGCGGTCGCCGGTGACCGACGGTCAGGTCACCGAGGCCGCACTGCGGGCCTGCGACAGCGTCATCACGTTCCGTCGCCGGCTCGCGTCCGGCACCGGTCCGGCATCGCCGGTCGCCGGCATGCTGCAACTGCTGCTGCGCGACCCGATCAACCCGCGGTCGATGGAGTTCCAGGTGAACCGCCTCTCGGCGATCACCGAGACCGTCGACGACCCCGACATCCGCGAGTCCGTCGACAACCTCGCCGCACACCTGAAGTCGATCGCACCGGAGGCGCTGGCGTCCAGGGAGCGCAATCAGCTCGCCGACTACACCAGCGAGCTCGCGACACAGCTGCGCAGGCTCAGCGACCTGGTGTCCGAGCGCTACTTCGTGCGGCCCACGCCACTGCACCGGGTCAGGACGATCCACGAGATCGGAGTGCGCCAGTGACCACGACCGAGCCGCGCCCCGACCTGCACAACACCCGCCACTACGAGGTGCGTCACACCACCGAGTACGTCTACGAGGACTACGTCACCGCGTCCTACAGCCGGGCCTGCCTGCGTCCGCGCTCGACCGACCACCAGAAGGTCGTC
Source organism: Calidifontibacter indicus (assembly GCF_003386865.1). NCBI lineage: Bacteria > Bacillati > Actinomycetota > Actinomycetes > Micrococcales > Dermacoccaceae > Calidifontibacter > Calidifontibacter indicus. The sequence goes on from NZ_QTUA01000001.1 coordinate 2,259,819, forward strand.
TCCAACGTCATCGAGGTGACCCCGTCGGCGAACGTGATGTCGGAACACACCGACTTCTTCGGCAACTACAGCCACTACCTGGAGATCCGCACCCGGCACACGCGGTTTGCGGTGACCAAGCGGTCGGAGCTCGAGATCACCTGGCCCCAGGTCGACGTCGAAGCCCTCAACCGGTGGACGGTGGCCACCGCCCGGGAGGAACTGCGCTCCACCGCAGCGGGATTCGACCTCGATCACGCGCGCTACCTGTTGCCCTCACGGCTGGTCGATGTGACCCCGATGGTCGCCGCGTACGCGGTCGAGCACCTGCCCGACAACAAGCCGCTCGGCGACGCGCTGGTGCACCTCTACGAGCTGATCTACAGCGACTACAAGTACGCCAAGGGAGCCACCTCGACCACGACCACCCTCGAGGAGGTCATCGAGGGCAAGGCCGGGGTCTGCCAGGACTTCGCACACCTCGCCGCGGGCATGGCTCGCCACGTCGGGCTGCCGGCCCGCTACGTCAGCGGCTACATCGAGACGGTGCCCCCACCGGGCAAACCGAAGCTCGCGGGGTCGGACGCCACCCACGCCTGGACGTCCATACGGACCCCGCTCGGGTGGGTCGACCTCGACCCGACGAACAACCACTTCGCCGACTCGCGCTACATCGTGACCGCGTGGGGGCGTGACTTCCGCGACGTGTCACCGCTCAAGGGCATCATCTTCAGCGAGGGCAGTGGCAGCACCCTCCACGTCGCTGTCGACGTCATCCCGCTGACCAAGGAGCGGGCGCACCGCCAGCCGGAGTTGGGCGACCTGGGCTGATCGCGCTCGGCGTGGATGCGGGGCCAGGCGGCGGAGTCGCTCATGACCGGCTTTCTACGGCGGGGGCGGACGGAGGGCGTGGTTCGAGTATCCCGCGCCAGCCTGATCTCGGCCTGACAATTCTCAGCGGCCGACGTGGCGGCCGATGCGGGAGTTTTGGCGCCTCCGTGCTAATGTTTCGCGTCGTTGGCCACCGAGAAATCGGCAGCCAAGTCACCTCGTCCGGGTGGCGGAATGGCAGACGCGCTAGCTTGAGGTGCTAGTGCCCTTTAACGGGCGTGGGGGTTCAAGTCCCCCTCCGGACACCAGTGTGATGTCTCAGGACATCGGAAACAGGGCGAACCCTCAGGGTTCGCCCTGTTTCGTGTTTTGGGGCTGGTATTTGCGGGTGGTGTCGAGGGTGAGTTCTCGTAGGACTTCGCCGGTTTCGGTGTGGATGATCGTGATGTCGAGGTCCTGGATGAGCAGGGTCACGGGTTGTCCGGTGTGGGCTCGGCCGATGCCGATGTGGAACAGCTGCCCGGCGTGGCGGAGGGTGACGCGGCCGTTGTTGACTTTGTCGTGGCGGACGCGGCTGTGGGTTCGGTCTGAGGGTTCGGTGCTGGGCGTGGCTTTGGGTCGCGCCTGGTAGGCCGCAGCGGGTGTGCGCCGGTGCAGGGAGCGGTGGGGCCGCTGCTGGTTGTACTCGTCACGGAATTGGTCGAGCAGGGCCTGGAGTTCGGCGATCGTGGTGGGTTGGACGGGTTGGCGCCGCAGCCAGTTCTTCAGTGTTTGTTGGAAGCGTTCGACCTTGCCGCAGGTTGAATCGCCCCGGAGTGTCCGGAGACTTTCTCAAACGGTCAGCGCAGCGGTTTGCTGGGCTGTTTTGCGAGCGTAGTACGCCTCCTCAAGCTCGACGGGTGGGATGTCGCCGCAGTACTCGTACAGGCGCCGATGGGGTTGAACCAGTCGACCCATTCGGTGGTCGCGATCTCGACGTCATCGGCGCCCTTCCAGGGCTTGGCTCGCTTGATCAACTCGGTCTTGTACAACCCGTTGATCGACTCCGCTAACGCGTTGTCGTACGAATCCCCAGTACTACCAATGGAATCCGCGACACCGGCCTCGGCCAGGGCTTGACCGAACCGGATCGAGGTGTACTGAGACCCCCGATCGTGGTGATGCACCAACGCGCTGAAATCAGCTGTCCCGTAACGGTTCCGGGTCCAGACAGCCTGCTCGAACGCATGCAACACGAAGTCCGTCGTCATCGACGTCGACACCGACCACCCCAAGATCCGCCGCGCGTAGGCGTCGACGACGAACGCGACGTACACCCACCCCGACCACGTGCTGACATAGGTGAAGTCGGCGACCCACAGCCGGTCCGGCGCCAACGGCGCGAACCGGCGACACACCAGATCATCCGGACGCCGATCAGCGGCCGACGCGTCGGGCGTCGTGGTCCGCTTGACCGTGCCGCGGATCGCGCCCCGCCACCCGCGTTCACGCATGATCCGCTCCACCGTGCACCGGGCAACCCGGTGGCCTTCGCGGTTGAGTTGCAACCACACCTTCCGAGCCCCGTACACGCTGTAGTTCTCGGTGTAGACACGGTGAATCTCTCTGGTCAGCAACGCTTCTCGCCAGTCCGAGGTGGTCATCGGGCGATCCACGAGTTCGTAATAGGTCGATGGGGCGATCGTGATCCCGTGCTCGGTCAGCACGGAACAGATCGGCTCGACACCCCACCGCAGACCACCAGGTTCACGCCGATCGGCGTGCACCCTGATGAAGTCCACGATCAGCCGCGTGGCCGGTCGAGCTCGGCTGCGAAGAAAGCCGAGGCTGCCTTCAGGATCGAGTTCGCTCGCTTCAACTCGGCGACCTCGCGCCGCAGCCTGCGCAGTTCCTCCGACTCGGCCGTCCCGACCCCGCCGACACCGCCAGCAGCGCCGGCGTCAGCCTCTGCCTGACGCACCCACTTCCGAAGCGTCTCGGCCGACCCGATCCCCAACAAAGGAGCGACCCGCTGGATCGCCGGCCACTCACTCTCGTCCGAGGGCCGCTCGGTCACCATCCGCACCGCGCGCTCCTTGAGCTCCGCGGGATACCTCTTCGTACCAGTGCCTGCCATGACTCCAACCTTCCCAACATCTGGAGTCTCCGGACATGCCGGGGCGATTCACCCAGCAGTGTTTCCGATGTCTTGAGACATGTGTTTCCTATGTCCTGAGACTCAACACCCCTCCGGACACCAGTCACGAAGGGCCACCCAACGGGTGGCCCTTCGTCGTTCGGTCGCCGGTCAGCCGCGCCCGAACAAGCGGGCCGCGTTGTCGTGCAACACACCTCGACACCAGTCGTCGCCGAGACCCAGACCGACGATGGCGTCGAGGGCCTCCACGTACGGGTAGGGGATGTTCGGGAAGTCGGTGCCGAGCAGCACTCGGTCACCGAGGCGCACCAGGTCGCCCAGGCGGTCCTTCGGGAACGGCATGTCGTTCTCCACGAACTGCGTGAACACCATCGTGGTGTCGAGGTGCACGCCGGCGAACTCATCACACAGGTCGAGGAATTCGCCGTACTCCGGCATACCCATGTGGGCGATGATCAGCTTGAGGCCGGGGAAGCGTTCCAGCACGGAGCGCACCCGCTGCGGTCCGGTGAACTCGCCCGGGGTCGGGCCGCTGCCGGCGTGCAACACCACCGGAACGCCGGACTCCTGCAACCTCGCCCAGACGCCGTCCAACAGGTCGTCGGTCGGGTCGTAGGCGCCGACCTGCACGTGGGCCTTGAAGATCTCGGCGCCCGACGCGATCGCCTCGGCCACGTAGTCACCGGCCCCGGGTTCGGGATAGAACGTCGCCGATTGCAGGCAGTCCGGGTGTGCCGCAGCGAAATCGGCGCTCCACTGGTTCAGCCACTGCGCCATTCCCGGCTTGTGCGGGTAGTTGAGCGACGACCACCCGACGACCCCGAGTTCGCGCAGCTTCGCAACCCGTTCCGCTTCGTCGAACCGGTACGCGATGCCCCATTCCCGGCCGGTGAGCGGCCCGACCGAGTCGAAGTAGGCCCACACCTTGTCGAGCACCGACTTCGGCATGAAGTGAGTGTGCACGTCGATCAGGCCGGGAAGGCCCAGCCGGTCGATGAGTGCATGCACCCGGGTCGCTTCGTCCGACGGCAGTTCGACCGTCACCGGCATCGGTCTCCTCCTGGGCTTGATGATTCTGGGGTGAACGGTGTGCTCGCCACGGGTTCGGCACGCCGTGGCCACCGTCACACCGCTGATCCTGCCAGGATCGGACGTGCCACCAGGCGGTGCTCACACGGACCACCCCTGACGAAACGCGAACCCCGGAGAGCCGATGACCGACCACGTCGAGATCGAACGCACCTTCACAACAGACCCGCGGCGGCTGTTCCGCGCCTGGACCGACCCGGTCGAGTTGGCCGCGTGGTTCGCGCCGACCGGGTGGACCGTCCCGGCCGAGACCGTCACGATCGACCCACGCCCGGGTGGCGTCTGGCGGCTCACGATGGCGGAGGACGGCGGTGCCGGCCGGGTGCCGGTCGACGCACAGCTCACCGAGGTGGTGCCGGGGGAGCGGCTCGTCGGCAAGGAGTCGATGGACGGGCCCGACGGCGCAACCGAGATCACTCTCGCCGTCACCTTCGGCGCCGACCCGTCCGGTGCGAAACTCGTGCTGCGCCAAGGACCTTTCCCCACCGAGGAACTCCTCGCGCAGACCGCCGCAGGGTGGGGCAGTTCCTTCGAGAAGCTCGACACCTTGGTCAACCCGGGCGAGCGCTGAGCGGTGGACCTGCACGAGGACAACATCCGGCTGCCCGACGGGCGCGTGCTGCACGCGTACGTCGCGGTTCCGTCCGATCGTGTCGCGCTCACCCTCTACTGGCACCACGGGTCGCCCAACATCGGGCAGCCGCCGGTGCCGCTGTTCCCGCTCGCCGACGAGCTCGGCATCCGGTTCGTCTCGCACACCCGCCCCGGCTACACCGGGTCCGACCGTGCGCGTGACCGCCGGGTGGTCGACGTGGTGCCCGACGCCGCGACGGTGCTCGACCACCTCGGCATCGAACAGTTCGTGCCGATGGGGCATTCCGGTGGCGGAGCGCACAGCCTGGCGCTGGCGGCCCGCGATCGGAGATGCGTTGGCGCGCTGGCCATTTCGGGACTCGCGCCGATCGACGCGGAGGGCTTGGACTTCTTCGCCGGGTTCGACGAGGCCGGACGTCGCGAACTCGCCGCCGCGTCGGCCGGTCCGCGGGAGATGGAGCGTTTCCTGGCCGCAGAGCCCGACGCAGAGCCGCCGTTCGAACCCGACGACCTGGAGATGTTCGAGGGCGCCTGGTCGTGGTTCATGGACGTCGTGCGCCCCTCGATGGTGCACAGCCCGGACGGCTTCGTCGACGACGACGTCGCAGCGACCCACCCGTGGGGCTTCGATCCGGCCGGCATCGGGGTGCCAACCGTGCTGCTGCACGGGGCGCGCGACCGGATGGTGCCCGCCGACCACTCCCGCTGGCTCGCCGGCGTGATCCCGGACGCCGACCTGCGGGTCGTCGACGCCGGCCACCTGAGCGTCATGCGTTTCGTCGAGCCGGCGATCCGCGACCTGCACTCCCGGCTCGCATGAACCCGACTCCGTTCGCCCGCCTCGCGGACGTCTCCCGGCAGGTGGCCGGCACGGCATCGCGCAACGAGAAGGTTGCCCACATCGCGGCGCTGCTGCGCGACGTGGCGCCCGACGAACGTGCACTCACCGCCGACTACCTCGCCGGCACCCTCCCGCAACGACGTGTAGGCGTCGGTTGGCGATCGCTGCGGGGCAGCACCTCGACACCCGCGCAGGCACCGACGGTCGCCGTCCGCGAGATCGATGCCCGGCTCACCGAGTTGGAAGACCTGCACGGCCCCGGCTCCGTGACCCGTCGCAAGGAACTGCTCGACGACCTGTGGGCGCGGCTCACCGACGCCGAGCGCACCTTTCTCACCGGTCTGCTGATCGGTGATGCCCGCCAAGGCGCGGGCGACGGCGTGATGCTCAAGGCGATCGCGGCGGCCGCCGACCTGAAGGAGACGCAGGTGCGTCGGGCGGTGATGCTCGCCGGGCGCACCGGCCCCGTCGCGGCGATCGCGCTCGACGGCGGAGCCGAGGCACTCGCGCGCATTCGGTTGGAGGTGGGTCGACCGTTGCGCCCGATGCTCGCCGGTTCGAGCCCCGACATCGCCTCGGCGCTCGGCGACGTCACCGCACCGGGCGAGTGGACCGTCGAGGTGAAACTCGACGGAATCCGGTTGCAGGCACACAAGATCGGCGACGACGTGCGGTTGTTCACCCGCAGCCTCGACGACATCACTGCCCGGCTGCCGGAGATCGTCGACCTCGTCGGCTCGCTCCCCGCGCGCAATGTGGTGCTCGACGGTGAAGCGATCGCGCTCCGCCCCGACGGCAGCCCGCACCCTTTCCAGGTCACCGGGGCCCGCACGGCCAGCAGCGCCGACCCCGACGAACTGCGACGCACCGTGCCGGTCACCGCGCTCTTCTTCGACCTGTTGCACCTCGACGGCGCCGACCTCGTCGATGCGCCGATGCAGCAGCGGCGCGCTGCGCTGCAAGGCCTCGTGCCCGCCGAGCACGTCGTCTCCGCGCTCGAGGTCACCGAAACGGCTGCCGCACAGGCATTCTTCGACGACTGGGTGGCCCGCGGCCACGAGGGCGTCGTGGCCAAACGCACCGACGCCGTCTATGCCGCCGGACGCCGGGGCAACGGCTGGGTGAAGGTCAAACCCCGGCACACCCTCGACCTGGTCGTGCTCGCCGTCGAGGAGGGCAGTGGTCGCCGCCGCGGTTACCTGTCGAACATCCACCTCGGCGCCCGCGACGGCAAGGGCGGCTTCGTGATGCTCGGTAAGACCTTCAAAGGCATGACCGACGAGATGCTCGCCTGGCAGACCCGGCGGTTCACCGACCTGATGACCGAACGCGACGACTGGGTCGTGCGGGTGCGCCCGGAGCAGGTCGTGGAGATTGCGTTCGACGGTCTGCAACGCTCCACGCGCTACCCGGGCGGCGTCGCTCTGCGCTTCGCGCGGGTGCTGCGCTATCGCGACGACAAGTCCGCCGAGCAGGCCGACTCGATCGACGACGTGCTGCGTTTGGCACAGTGGCAGCAGAACAACCAGGTGGACCCGGACGAGGAGCAGACATGAGCGACACGAACAACACCACGACGTCGGACGTCAAGGCCCGCGACGAGGTCGTGCGCATCTGTCAGGACCTCATCGGCATCGACACCAGCAACTACGGCACCGACAAGGGCCCCGGCGAGCGCAAGGCGGCCGAGTACGTCATGTCGCAGTTCGCCGAGGTGGGCCTCGAACCCGAACTGCTCGAGAGCGAGCCCGGCCGCGCGTCCGTCGTGGTGCGGATCGAGGGTGAGGACTCCTCGCGCGGCGCCCTGGTGGTGCACGGCCACCTCGACGTCGTGCCGGCGAACGCCGACGACTGGCAGGTCGACCCGTTCGCGGCAGAGATCAAGGACGACTGCGTCTGGGGCCGCGGCGCGGTCGACATGAAGGACATGGACGCGATGATCATCGCGAACGTGCGCGAACTCGTCCGGTCGGGCAAGAAGCCCCCGCGTGACCTCATCATCGGCATGTTCGCCGACGAGGAGGCCGGCGGCATCAAGGGCAGCCACTGGCTGGTCGACAACCGTCCCGACCTGTTCGAAGGCGCCAGCGAGGCGATCAGCGAGGTCGGTGGTTACAGCGTCACCGTGCCCACCAAAACCGCTGCCCAGCAACGGGTCTACCTGCTGCAGACGGCGGAGAAGGGCATCGCCTGGCTGCGTCTGGTGGCGCACGGACGCGCCGGTCACGGCTCGGTGCCCAACGATGCCAACGCGGTCGTGCGGCTCGCCGAGGCGATCGCCCGCATCAGCGCCCACCCGTGGCCGCGTGAGTACATCGCGAGCGTGTCGCTGCTGCTCGACGGACTCTGCGACATCACCGGCATCGGCTACACGTCCGACGACGCGAGCGAACTGCTGCAGCACATCGGCGGCGCCCGCGGATTCGTCGAAGGCACCCTGCGCGACACCGCGAACTTCACCATGTTGGACAGCGGTTACAAGCACAACGTCATCCCTCAGACCGCGTCGGCATCGCTCGACTGCCGGTTCCTGCCTGGACACGAGGACGATCTGATGAACGTGATCCGCGAACTGGCGGGGGAGTTCGTCGAGGTGGAGGTGCTGCACCACGACATCGCGCTCGACGCTCCGGTCGACGGGCCGCTGGTCGCCAAGATGCGCAGCGCCGTCGCCGCACACGACCCGGAGGCGGTCGTGCTGCCGTACTGCCTGTCGGGCGGCACCGACAACAAGGCGCTGAAGAAGTTGGGTATCACCGGTTACGGGTTCGCCCCGCTCAAGCTGCCGGCCGACCTCGACTTCGCGCCGATGTTCCACGGCATCGACGAGCGGGTTCCGTTGGAGTCGCTCCGTTTCGGCGCCGACGTGCTGGGCGAGTTCTTCCGCGACTGCTGAGTGCGGATCACCGCTGATCGGACGTCAGGCCGTGCGCTGCACCCGGATGATCTTGCGGCGCAGCCACACCCGCCGCAAGCCGCCGAGATACAGCACGGAACGGGCCAGTTCCCAGTGTCCGTACTCGGCGTGGTCGGTCAGGGCTTGACGGATCACCGACCGTTCCACGTCCCGCGGGAAGGTCAGCACCTGGTACTCGTACTCGATCATCGATGCCATTGTGCGCCAGAGCCGCTAGCGTTCGTGTCATGAGTGACGACCCGCGTGCCGCCCTCGCAGTTTTCGTCAACGCCCTGGAGCGTCATCTCGAGCTTGCCTCGAGCGGGCGCAATCCCGACGACCCCCACCTCCGAGAGGCCTACGACGCGTTGTCCGACGCGTTCGAGGCCTACGACGACGCGCTCTACGACGAGTACGGCGTCGCCACCCCGTTCTTCGTGCCGGCCGACGAGGACGACGACTTCGACGACGACTTCGATGAAGACGACGACGACGAAGAAAACGAGGACGACGAGGCTGACGAGGACGACGACCTCGACGACGACGAACTCGAGGAGTTCGAGGACGACGACGAGGACGACGACGAGGACGCCGCGTCGTACCGGGGGCTGGACGACGAGGACATCGAGTACGACGACAGCGACGAATGAGTTGCTGAACGAGTCGTCGCGCTCAGCTCAGGCCGACACCTCATCGAGTGCCTGCTTGATCGCCGGCGCGATCTCGAGTCGCTCGCTGGCCAACGCCATCCGCAGCTGACTCTGCCGACTGGCGCCGACGACGGCCGTGGCCAGCCCGGGACGGTCACGCAACCACGCCAGCGCGACCTCGGTGGCCGACACGCCGAGGCCGTCGGCGGCGGTGGCCACCGCCTTCATCACCGGTCCGTCGGCGGCCGCCAGCATCCTGGCCGCCCAGCGGGGGTGGTCACCCGAACCGGCACGGCTCTGCGCGGGCACCCCTGCGCGGTACTTCCCGGTGAGCACGCCGCCGGCCAACGGCGACCACGCCATCAACCCCAGACCGAGCGCCTGCGCGGCCGGCACGATCTCCGCTTCCGCCTCGCGGGCCAGGAGGCTGTACTGGACTTGGTTGGCGATCAACGGGATCCGGCAGCGTTGCGCTTCGCTCGTCACCATCGCCGACTGCCAGCCGGTGTGGTTGGACAGCCCGACGTAGCGCGCACGGCCCGAGACCACGGCGTGTTCGAGCGCCGACAGCGTCTCCTGCCAAGGCACCGCGTCCGACCAGGTGTGCACCAGCCACAGGTCGAGGTGGTCGGTGCCCAGCCGGCCCAAGCTCGCGTCGAGCTGGTCGAGCAGGGCCCGCCGCGAGGTGTCGACGACCCGCTCGCCGGTGCGGCGGGAAATACCGGCCTTGCCGACGAGCACAAGGTCTTCGCGGCGCAGGTCGGCGGTCAGCGAGCCGATGATCGTCTCCGACGCGCCGTCGGCGTATCCGTAGGCGGTGTCGATCGTGGTGCCGCCCGCGTCGAGGTAGTCGTCGAGCAGTTGCCGCGCATCGTCCTCGTCGACCTGGGTGCCCCAGTTCATCGTCCCCAAGGAGAGGGTGGAGACGGTCAGGCCGCTACGACCGAGAGGGCGGGAGTGCATGCGCCCCAACCTATCTGCAGCAGGCGCGCACCCTGCCGGTGCCGCTCGCGGCGCGTCGCCGACCGAGTACCGTTCAGGCCATGCGACTTGCGCTGAATGTGGGCTATTGGGGCACGACCGGCACCGACGACCTGAACGGCATGCTCGCGCTGTCGAAGGCGGCCGACGAGCACCACTACGACGTCGTCTGGCTGGCCGAGGCGTACGGCTCCGACATCCCCAGCCTCACCGGCTACCTCGCCGCGCACACCCAGAACGTCGGCTACGGCGCCGCGATCATGCAGATCCCGGGTCGCACCCCGGCGATGACCGCCATGACCGCCGCGACGCTCGACCGCATCACCGGCGGACGCTTCCACCTCGGTCTCGGGGTCTCCGGGCCCCAGGTCAGCGAGGGCTGGCACGGCGTGCGTTTCGCCGACCCGCTGGGTCGCACCCGGGAGTACGTCGAGATCGTGCGGCAGGCGCTCGGGCGCAAGAACGTCGAGTTTCACGGCAAGCACTTCGACCTGCCGCTGCCGGACGGTCCGGGCAAGTCGCTGCGCCTGCTCCTGCTGCCCGAACGCGACGACCTGCCGATCTACCTCGCCTCGCTCGGCCCGAAGAACCTCGCGCTGACCGGTGAGATCGCCGACGGCTGGATCGGCATCTTCGTCAGCCCCGAGTTCCTTCCCGAGCAGCTCGCGGTGATGGGCGAGGGGCGGCAGAAGGCCGGCAAGACGATGGACGGGTTCGACGTGGTCGCCTCCATCGGAATCAGCGTTTCGGATGACATCGATGTCGCCGCGGACCGCCTGCGAGCCCACACCGCGCTCTACGTCGGTGGCATGGGCTCGCGGGACAAGAACTTCTACCACGCGCTCGCGACCCGAATGGGGTTCGAGAAGCAGGCCGATCACGTGCAGGACCTCTACCTCGCCAAGCAGCACCGCGACGCGGCAGCGGCGGTGCCCCGGGAGTTCATCGAACGCACCGCGATGGTCGGCGACTCGGAGGCGATCCGTGCCCGCCTGCGCGCCTACGCCAAGGCCGGCGTCACGACGCTGGCGATCTCGCCGTGGATGGACAGCCTCGAGGAACGCATCGAGTTGGTCGGCCTGGTCGCACGACTGATGGACGAAGAGGGGCTGCGGTCGAAATGACGACCGTGCTGCTGCTGCGTCACGGCCGCACCGCGGCGAACGCCGGCGGCCTGCTCGCCGGCTGGACCGAGGGCATCGGGCTCGACGACACCGGTCGCGCGCAGGCCGAGGCCCTCGGCAAGCGCCTCGCCGAGGTGCCGCTCGCGGGTGTCGTCACCAGCCCCTTGCAGCGCTGCGTCGAGACCACCGACTCGGTCGTGGCCGGCCGAGACACCCCGGTGGTCGTCGACGAGGGCGTGGGGGAGTGCCACTACGGGGCGTGGACCGGTCGCCCGCTCAAGGACCTCGCCAAGGAAGACCTCTGGCGCACCGTCCAACACCGGCCGAGCGCCGCGACCTTCCCGGCGAGCGACGACTTCCGGCACGAGTCGATCGCCCAGATGCAACTGCGCGCGGTCGAGACGATGCGGCGACACGACGAGCGTTTCGCTGCCGAGGTCGGACCGCACGCGGTCTGGGCGCTGGTCTCGCACGGCGACGTCATCAAGTCGATTCTCGCCGACTGCCTCGGCGAACACCTCGACCAGTTCCAGCGCATCACCGTGGGCCCGGCGTCGCTCAGCGCCGTCCGCCTCGGCCCCGGGCGCCCGTTCGTGTTGCGGATCAACGACACCGGCAGTGACCCGTCCGATCTCGTGCCTGCACCCCAGGAGGAGGCGTCGTCGGACGCCGCCGTCGGTGGTGGCGCGACCGCGCAGGGTTAGCGCGGCGTTAGGGTCAGGTCATGCCGCTCATCGACTACGTGGATCCAGACCGGTTCGTCGCCGGCACCGTCGGACCGGCCGGTCAACGCACCTTCTTCCTGCAGGCCGTCGACGGGCGCCGGGTCACCAGCGTGTCCCTGGAGAAGGCGCAGGTGGCGATGCTCGCCGAGCGCCTCGAGGAACTGCTCGACCAACTCGGCGCTGACGACGACCTCCCGGCCATCGAGCCCGACAACGCGCCGCTCACCACCCCGATCGACGACGAGTTCCGGGTGGGCACGCTCACCCTCGCCTGGGACCCGGAATCGGGCCGGGTGCTGGTGGAGTGCCTCGACTCGACGGTGTCGGTCGAGGTCGACGAGACGGGGGAGCCGTCCGTCGCCGTCGACGAACCCGACAGCACCACCCTGCGCGTCGCCGTCAGCCCGGCGGCTGCCCGTGAATTCGCCCGGCGCGCAGGCGCTCTGCTCGAACAGGGCAGGCCACCCTGCCCGTTGTGCGGCGACCCCTTGGACCCCAGCGGACACATCTGCCCCCGTGCCAACGGATACAAACGCTGACGACCCGGTGCTGCGGCTGCTGGCCGACAGCGACCTGGAGATCGAAGGACGCCTGGTCGACGCGTCCAACCTCGCCCTGCGCGTCTGGGTGGGTGCGGGCGAGTCGCGAACTGCAGCCGTCTACAAGCCGATTCAGGGGGAGCGTCCGCTCTGGGACTTCCCCGACGGATCCCTGGCCGGGCGCGAGTTGGCTGCGTCGCTGGTGTCGGACGCCACCGGCTGGGGTTTCGTGCCCCGCACCGTGCTGCGCGACGGTCCGCTCGGTGTGGGCACCGTGCAGGAATGGGTCGGGCCGCTCGACGGGCGTGAAGACCCCGACTTCGTGCGCATCGACGAGCCGTCACACGTGCCGGCCGGCAATGTGGTCGTGCTCATGGTGCGCGACGACGCGAACCGTCCGCTCGTCGTGTCGCACAGCGACACTCCTCGGCTGCGCACGCTGGCGTTGTTCGACGCCCTGTTGAACAACGCCGACCGCAAGGCCAGCGCGCTGCTCGCCGACGGAGACGGCTTCTGGGCGATCGACCACGGTCTGTGCTTCCACGAGGAGGAGAAGCTGCGCACGGTGTTCTGGGGGTTCGCCGGCGCCCCGATCGCCGAAGCGGATCTCGCTGCGCTGCAACGCTTCTCGAACGCGTTGGACGCGGAGTGCGGTGACGAACTCGCCGAAGTGCTGACGCCGGTGGAGATCGAGGCGCTCGACGACCGCCTTCATCGCCTGCTGTCGACACGCGTGATGCCCGAGGTGCCGGACGACCGGCACCCGCTGCCGTGGCCGCTGTGGTGAGTGCGGTGCTGACGGCGCTGGTGCTGCTGCGCGCGTGATCCTCGCCACCGCAGGCCCGAGCGGTGCAGGGGTGGTCGGCCACGGGGCCTAGGCTCTACGCGTGAAGTCCTGGTCGTCGCCGTCGCTGCCCACCCTGGAGACCCCGGCACCCGCCCTGCGGATGCGGGCCGAGCTCACCGGTGAAGTGGAGCCCGTGCCGGTCGACAAGCCGGTCGGCGTCTACGTCTGCGGCATCACGCCGTACGACACCACCCACCTCGGCCACGCCGCCACCTACGTCACCTTCGACCTCGCGATCCGGGCCCTGCGCAACGCCGGACACCCGGTCACCTACGTGCAGAACGTCACCGACATCGACGACCCGTTGCTGGAGCGGGCCGCCCGCGACGGCATCGACTGGGTCGACCTCGCCCAGCGCGAGATCGAGATCTTCCACGGCGACATGGAGGCGCTGCGCAACATCGCGCCGCAGCACTATGTGGGTGTCGTCGAGACCATGCCGCGCCACGTCGAGGTGATCCTGAAACTCGTCGCCGACGGCGTCGCCTACGGGCTCCCGGTCGACGAGCCCGAGGCGGGTGCACCGGGTGTGCAGGACTTCTACCTCGACCTGTCCACCCAGCCGTCGTTCGGCGCCACCAGCGGGTGGACCCGCGAGCAGATGCTCGAGGTGTTCGCCGACCGCGGCGGCGACCCCGACCGTGCCGGCAAGCGTGACGTGCTCGACCCGTTGCTGTGGCGTGGCCGCCGTGTCGGCGAACCGCACTGGGACGGAGGCGAACTCGGCGACGGCCGTCCGGGCTGGCACCTGGAATGCACCACGATCGCGCTCGACCACCTCGGCATCTCGTTCACCCTGCAGGGTGGCGGCACCGACCTGGTGTTCCCGCACCACGAGATGTCGGCCGTGCAGGCCGAGGCGCTCACCGGCAAGTCGCCGTTCGCACGCCGCTACGCGCACCAGGCGATGGTGGCGTACGACGGCGAGAAGATGAGCAAGTCGCTCGGCAACCTGGTGAAGGTGTCGGTGCTGCGCGCGGCCGGCGTCGACCCGATGGCGGTGCGCCTGGCGGTGCTCGACCACCACTACGGCACCGACTGGGAGTACACCGACGACCAGCTGACCCGTGCGCAGGAGCGGCTCGCCACCTGGCGCGACGTCGCGGCGCGGGCGGGTGACACCGATGCCGACGACCTGATCGCCACGATCACCGCAGCGCTGGCCGAAGACCTCGATTCGCCGTCCGCGCTGGCCGCCGTCGACGCCTGGGCGGCCCGCAACGTTCAGGCGGAGTCGGGCGACTCCCCGCGGGTGCGCGCCGCGATCGACGCCGTGCTCGGTGTCGCACTCTGACAATCGCGCTCTGAGACCGGGCTACTGGTCCTCGTCGCGCCGACGCAGGTACTTCTCGAACTCGCGCGCGATCGCGTCACCGCTCGCCTCGGGTAGATCGGTGGTGTCCTGCGCCTGCTCCAGCGCCTGCACGTATTCGGCGACCTCGTCGTCGTTGGCGGCCAGGTCGTCGACCCCGCGCTGCCACGCCGCCGCCGCGTCGGGCAGGTCGGCGTGCTCGATCACGGCGTCGAGGAGTTCCTCGAGCTTCACCACCATCGCCAAGGTCGCCTTGGGCGAAGGCGCCGCGGCAGCGTAGTGGGGGATGGCCGCCCAGGCCGACAGGGTGGTGATGCCGGTGCGACCCGCGGTGTCGGTCAGCACGCCCACGATGCCGGTCGGGCCTTCGTAGCGGCTCGGCTCGACGTCGTAGCGCTGCTGGATGTCGGGGTGCTCGGCGGTGACCGTGATCGGCAGCGGACGGGTGTGCGGGACGTCCGCGAGCAGACCACCGAGCGTGATGATCATCGTCGTGTCGGTCTCGACCGCCAACGACAGCAGCTCGGACGTGAACTGCATCCACCGGAACGACGGCTCGATGCCGTGCACCAGCAGCACATCGCGGTCGAGCGGGGTGTCACGGGCGAGGTAGATGCGGGTGGTCGGCCACTCGACCTGCCGTGACCCCGGTTCGCCCGTGACCCGGGGGCGGTTGACCTGGAAGTCGTAGTAGTCGGCCGGGTCGATCGCGGCCACCAGCTCGGCGTCCCACACCTCGATGAGGTGCGCGATGGTGCTGGACGAAACCTCGCCGGCGTCGTTCCACCCTTCGAACGCCGCGATCATGATCGGGTCGTCCAGCAGTGGAATGTCCTCGATCTCGATCACGCGACTTCGTCCTCCGGGGCCGGGAAGCAGCTGAGGAAACAGCTGTCCCCACCAGCCTACGGAGTGACCGGGGCCGCAGGTGCAGCCCCCGGGGATCACGCGGCCGTGTCGTAAACTCGGTCGACTCTACGAAGGGAACAACAACAGTGAGCAGCCGCTCCGACTCCCGCTCCGAGACCATCGAGCGCGACCGCAGCCACCAGCGTCCGGACGCCACTCCCGAACTGACCGAGGCCCTCAGCTCCCGCATGCTGATCCTCGACGGATCGATGGGTGTGTTCATCCAACGGCACAAGCTCTCGGAGGAAGAGTTCCGCGGTGAGCGGTTCGCCGACTGGCACCTCGACGTCAAGGGCAACAACGACCTCCTGTCGATCACGCGCCCGGAGTTGATCGCCGACATCCACCGCGCCTACCTCGACGCCGGCGCCGACATCATCGAGACGAACACCTTTTCGGCACAACGCATCTCGATGGCCGACTACGGCATGGAAGACCTCTCCTACGAGCTCAACCACGCCTCCGCGGTGCTCGCCCGCACCGAGGCCGACAAGGCCTCGACCGAGGACAAGCCGCGCTATGTCGCCGGCGCACTCGGCCCGACGAACCGCACCGCGTCCATCTCGCCCGACGTCAACGACCCGGGCGCGCGCAACATCAGCTACGAACAGCTCGTCGACGCCTACCTGGAGCAGGCGCAGGGGCTGGTCGACGGCGGGGCAGACCTCCTGCTGGTCGAGACGATCTTCGACACCCTCAACGCGAAGGCCGCGATCTTCGCCCTGGAGACCCTCTTCGAGCAGGAGGGACGTCGCTGGCCGGTGATCATCTCCGGCACGATCACCGACGCGTCCGGTCGCACCCTGTCCGGGCAGGTCACGGAGGCCTTCTGGAACAGCGTCCGGCATGCCAAACCGCTGGCCGTCGGTTTCAACTGCGCCCTCGGTGCCGCCGACATGCGGCCGTATGTGGCGGAGCTGGCGAAGGTGGCCGACTCGTTCGTGTCGGTCTACCCGAACGCCGGCCTGCCGAACGCCTTCGGTGAGTACGACGAGACGCCCGAGGCCATGGCCGAGGTGGTGGGCGGCTTCGCCAAGGATGGCCTCGTCAACATCCTCGGCGGTTGCTGCGGCACCACGCCCGAACACATCAGCGCGATCGCCGAGATCGTCGACGGGGTCGCACCGCGCGGGGTGGGTGAGGTCGACCCGGAGCTGCGGCTGTCGGGTCTGGAACCGTTCAACGTCGGCCCCGACTCGCTGTTCGTCAACGTCGGCGAGCGCACCAACATCACCGGTTCGGCCCGCTTCCGCAAGCTGATCAGGGAGGGCGACTACCCGACCGCTCTCAGCGTCGCGCGCCAGCAGGTCGAGGCCGGCGCGCAGGTCATCGACATCAACATGGACGAGGGGATGATCGACGGCATCGAGGCGATGGACCGCTTCTGCAAGTTGATCGCGTCCGAGCCCGACATCAGCCGGGTGCCGGTGATGATCGACTCCTCCAAGTGGGACGTCATCGAGGCCGGTCTGCGCTGCGTGCAGGGCAAGGCGATCGTCAACTCCATCTCGATGAAGGAGGGTGTCGCGCCGTTCGTCGAACACGCCAAGCTGTGTCGCAAGTACGGCGCCGCGGTCGTGGTGATGGCGTTCGACGAGGACGGTCAGGCCGACACCATCGAACGGCGCAAGGACATCTGCGCACGGGCCTACAAGATCCTGACCGAGGAGGTCGGGTTCCCCGCCGAGGACATCATTTTCGACCCGAACATCTTCGCGGTGGCGACGGGCATCGAGGAGCACGCCAACTACGGGGTCGACTTCATCGAGGCGACCCGCTGGATCAAGCAGAACCTGCCGGGCGCTCTGGTCTCCGGCGGCGTCTCCAACGTCTCGTTCAGCTTCCGCGGCAACAACCCGGTGCGTGAGGCGATCCACTCGGTGTTCCTCTACCACGCCATCGCGGCCGGCATGGACATGGGAATCGTCAACGCCGGTGCGCTGGTCGTCTACGACCAGATCGACCCCGAACTGCGTGAGCGCATCGAGGACGTCGTGCTCAACCGCCGTCCGGATGCCACCGAGCGGCTGCTGGAGATCGCCGCCGAGCACAACAAGGCGGGGGAGGCCCAAGACCCGAACGCCGGGCTCGAGTGGCGTGACCTGCCGGTGCGCGAGCGGATCACGCATGCCCTGGTGAAGGGCATCGACGACTTCGTCGTCGATGACACCGAGGAGATGCGGGTCGAGCTCGCCGCGGCCGGCGAGCGCCCTCTGAACGTCATCGAGGGCCCGCTGATGGACGGCATGGGCGTCGTCGGCGACCTCTTCGGCGCCGGCAAGATGTTCCTGCCGCAGGTGGTGAAGTCAGCCCGCGTGATGAAAAAGGCTGTGGCACACCTCATTCCGTTCATCGAGGCGGAGAAGAAGCCGGGTGACGCCGCGCACTCCAAGGGCAAGATCGTCATGGCGACGGTCAAGGGCGACGTCCACGACATCGGCAAGAACATCGTCGGCGTCGTGCTGCAGTGCAACAACTACGACGTCGTCGACCTCGGTGTCATGGTGCCGACCGCGAAGATTCTCGAGACGGCCAAGGCCGAGAATGCCGACATCATCGGCCTGTCCGGCCTCATCACCCCGTCGCTGGACGAGATGGTCGGTGTCGCCGAGGAGATGGAACGCCAGGGCTTCGAGATCCCGCTGCTGCTCGGTGGCGCCACGACGTCCCGGGCACACACCGCGGTGCGTGTGACGCCGAAGTATCACGGCCCCGTCGTGTGGGTGAAGGACGCGTCGCGCTCGGTGCCCACCGCTTCTGCGTTGTTGTCCGACAGCCGCAAGCAGGCCTTCCTGGACGAGGTCGAGAAGGACTACGAGTCGATCCGGCGACGGCACGCGGCCAAGAAGAACGACCGTCCGCTGGTGTCGTACGAGAAGGCCGTCGCGGCGGCGCCGGCGATCGACTGGTCGGGTTACCAGCCGCCGCGGCCGCGGCTGCTGC
Source organism: Calidifontibacter indicus (assembly GCF_003386865.1). Classification (NCBI taxonomy): domain Bacteria; kingdom Bacillati; phylum Actinomycetota; class Actinomycetes; order Micrococcales; family Dermacoccaceae; genus Calidifontibacter; species Calidifontibacter indicus. Next base: position 2,278,216 of record NZ_QTUA01000001.1, read on the forward strand.
TCACCCAGGACGAGCACATCGGCAACGACCAGTTGCACGGCCAGGTGCGCAGTTGGACCAAGGTGGTGCGTAAGTACTCCATCGCAACCTTGCGCGAGTACATCGACTGGCAGCCGTTCTTCAACGCCTGGGAGATGAAGGGGCGCTTCCCCGACATCCTCAACAACCCGGCCACCGGTGAGACGGCCCGCAAGTTGTACGACGACGCCAACGCCATGCTCGACCGGATCGAGAAGGAGGACTGGCTCGACGCGTCGGGTGTGGTCGGATTCTTCCCGGCGAACGCCGTCGGTGACTCGATCGAGGTCTACACCGATGAGTCGCGTGCGCAGGTGCGCACCATGCTGCACCACCTGCGCCAGCAAGGCCAGCACCGCGAGGGCGTCGCGAACAAGTCGCTCGCCGACTTCATCGCGCCGAAGCACACCGGGTTGCGCGACTACATCGGCGGGTTCGCGGTCACCGCGGGCCTCGGTGCGGCCGACCGCATCAAGGAGTTCAAGGAAGCCATCGACGACTACTCCGCGATCCTGCTCGAGTCGGTGGCCGACCGCCTTGCCGAAGCGTTCGCGGAGCGGATGCACGAGGTGGTGCGCCACGAACTCTGGGGCTACGCGGCCGACGAGCACCTCAGCAACGATGACCTGATCGCCGAGAAGTACCGCGGCATCCGCCCCGCCCCGGGCTACCCGGCCTGCCCCGACCACACCGAGAAGCAGACCCTGTGGGAGTTGCTCGACGTGCAGGCGCAGACTGGCATCGAACTCACCGAGTCGATGGCGATGTGGCCGGGCGCGTCGGTGTCGGGGTGGTACTTCTCCCACCCGCAGTCGCAGTACTTCGTGGTCGGACGGGTCGGCCGTGACCAGGTGGAGTCGTACGCGCAGCGCAAGGGCTGGACCCTCGCCGAGGCGGAGAAGTGGTTGTCGCCGAACCTCGGCTACGAGCCGGAGGACTGAACGGTGCCAGACCTGCCCAAGGCCACGCTGTGGGACATGGACGGCACGCTCGTCGACACCGAGCCGTATTGGATGAACGCCGAGCACGAACTGGTCGGCGAGTTCGGCGGGGTGTGGAACGACGACCTGGCACACCTGCTCGTGGGCAACCCGTTGCTCGTGTCGGCGCAGGTCATCCGCGACAACTCACCCGTGACGCTGGCCCCGGAGCAGATCGTCGACCGGTTGCTCGAGTCGGTGATCCGGCAGATGCGCGAGCACATCCCGTGGCGTCCGGGCGCCGCCGAGTTGTTGAACGAGGCTGTGGCACAAGGGATTCCGAACGCGCTGGTGACGATGTCGTATGCGTCGTTCGCTCAGGTGCTGGTCGAGGAACTACCTGAGGGCACCTTCAGCGCGATCGTCACCGGCGATGCCGTGACCCACGGCAAGCCGCACCCGGAGCCTTACCTCAAGGCGGTTGAGGCCCTCGGTGTCGATCCGATCGACTGCCTCGCGGTGGAGGACTCGCCGACGGGAGCGCGCTCTGCGGTCGACTCCGGTGCCCGCACCGTGGCCGTGCCACATATCGTCGCGGTGCCCGACGAGGTCGGCGCGGCGAAGGTCGACACGCTCGCTGGTCAGAGCCTCGAGTCACTCTGGCGGATCGCGCAGACCTGACGGTCAGTCGTCGACCTCGGGGGTGCCGGCGACCGACGGGTCGACAGCGCGTCCGGCGGCCTGGGCGGGCAGCGGCGGGGGAGTGCCGCCGAACGCGGGGCAGATCGCCTGGTGATTGCACCAGTCGCACAAACGCGAGGTCGACGGGCGCCAGTCTCCGGTGCGGGCCGAGCGCTCGATGGCGGCCCACAGCGCCTGCACCTTGCGCTCGGTGGCCAGCAACTCCTGCTCGTCGGGCGCGTAGCGCACGATCTCGCTGTTGCCGAGGTAGACCAACTGGAGCAGCTTGGGAATCTCGCCGCGCGTGCGCCACAGCACGAGGGCGTAGAACTTCATCTGGAACAGCGCCTTGGCCTCGAACAACGGGGACGGCGAGCGACCGGTCTTGTAGTCGACCACCCGCATCTCGCCGGTCGGGGCGACGTCGAGCCGGTCGACGTAGCCACGGAAGGTGAGCCCGTCGAGTTCGACCTGGACGTACAGCTCGCGTTCGGCCGGCTCGAGCCGCGTCGGGTCTTCCAGCGCGAACCACCGCTCGACCAAGCCCCGTGCCGGCGCCAACCAGTCGCCGAGGTCACCCTCGACCAACTGCGCGAGCTCGGGATCGTCGGCGACCAGCGCCTCCCATTGCGGCTGCAGCAGGCTGTGCGCGTGCGCAAGGGTTCGCGAGGCCGCCTCGACGTCGAACAACCTCTCCAGCACCGCGTGCACGAGCGTGCCGCGTGCAGCGGCGGCAGAGCGGGGCTCGGGCAGCCGATCGACGACCCGGAAGCGGTAGAGCAACGGACACTGCATGTAGTCGGCAGCACGGCTCGGGGAGATCGCCGGTTTGACGACGGTGACCGAGACTTCTTGGGCGAGCGTGCTGTCCTGCATGTCCTGGACTCTAGGCGCGGGCGCCGACAACCGCAGCGCGGGCCGGACGGCATCGGACCTCCACAGGCGCGGCAGTTAACCTTTCGAACATGAATCGCAACGCCGCCCCCGGTCTGAAGATCGGTTCCCTGCGCGGCGTGCCCGTGTTCATCGGCAGTTCATGGGTGCTCATCGCGATCGTCATCGTGGCGACGTTCGGCCCTCAGGTGCAGCGGGCGTTGCCCGAGCTCGGCGGTCTGGCCTACGTCGTGGCGCTGGCCTATGTCCTCGGCCTCCTGCTCTCGGTGCTCGTGCACGAGGCCGCCCACACGCTGGCCGGCCAATGGCGCGGTTTCGAGGTGCACCAGATCGTCGCCGATCTCTGGGGCGGTCACACGTCGTTCACCCGTGAGGACAGCTCCCCGGCCAGCAGCGCGATCGTCGCCGTCGTCGGACCCCTGTCCAACGCCCTGCTCGCCGTCGCCGGGTGGGGCGCTCTGCAGTTCGGTCTGCCCGATGTCGCCCATCTCCTGGTCGTCGCGTTCACCTGGGCCAACGCGCTGGTGGCGGCGTTCAACCTGCTCCCCGGCTTCCCGCTCGACGGCGGCCATCTGGTCGAGGCGGCGGTGTGGGGCGCCACCGGCAATCGCAACAAGGGCACCGTCGCCGCCGGCTGGTGCGGACGCTTGGTCACCCTGGCCGTGGTCGGCGTGCTTGTCGTCTGGCCGCTGGTCAACGGCCGGCCGCTGTCGATGATCGGCACCGTGTGGGTCGCTCTCATCGCCTCGTTCATGTGGTTCGGTGCGTCGTCCGCGGTGCAACGGGGCAAGGTCAACAACCAGCTCGGCGCGGTCGCGCTCGGTGACATCCTGCGTCCGCTGGCGGTCGCCGCCGCCGACATCACGGTGGCCAACCTGCCGCCGGCCGACACCCTCTTGGTCGGAGGCGATCAACAAGCGGCGGGGTTCGTGCCCGCGGGCAGCGCGATGGCCGTGCCGATCGAACGTCGTGCCTCGACCCCGGCGCACGCCTTGATGATCGTGCCGACCGGCCCGTGGTTGGTGCAGGTCGAGAACGAGAACACCGCCGGTCACGACCTCGGCGCCCTCGTCGAGCACGCGTCCCGGCACGGCGGGGTCGCCGAACGCACGGTCGTCCTGACCGCGGACGGACGCCCCCTGGGCTGGATCGCCCGCGACGACCTGATCAACGCGGTGAGCCGGGCGCTGACCTGAGCCGCCTCCGCCGCGGTCGCTTCGACCGAATTCGTCCGCGGCGCGGCCGACCCTAGACTTGGCGCCCATGACCGAAGCACCCGACAGCCCGCTCGGCGCCCACCTGCGCCGCGGCCCCTTCACCGAGGGCGAACGCGTCCAGCTCACCGACCCGAAGGGGCGGATGCACACGATCACCCTGGGTGCCGGCAAGCAGTTCCACACCCACCGCGGCTACCTCAGCCACGACGAGCTGATCGGCAGCCCCGATGGCACCACGATCACCAACACCGCGGGCGTGGAGTATCTCGCGCTGCGGCCGCTGCTGCCCGACTACGTGCTGTCGATGCCGCGCGGCGCCGCCGTCGTCTACCCCAAGGACGCCGGCCAGATCGTCACGATGGGCGACATCTTCCCGGGCGCTCGGGTGGTCGAGGCCGGCGTCGGCTCGGGCGCGTTGTCGATGTCGCTGCTGCGCGCGGTCGGCGACCAGGGACGGCTCTACTCCTTCGAGCGCCGTGACGACTTCGCTCAGATCGCCCGCGGCAACGTGAATGCCTTCTTCGGCGGCGAACACCCCGGCTGGACCGTGACCGTCGGTGACCTGGTCGACGCCCTCCCCACCACTGTCGAGGCCGGCACCATCGACCGGGTCGTGCTCGACATGCTGGCGCCCTGGGACTGCCTGGGCGTCGTCGGTGACGCGCTCGCCCCCGGCGGCCTGCTCATCTGTTATGTCGCCACCGCGACTCAGCTGTCCCGCACCGCGGAGGCGATGCGTGATCACGGTGGTTTCACCGAGCCGCAGGCCTGGGAGTCGCTGGTGCGCGGTTGGCACCTCGAGGGACTCGCGGTGCGACCCGAGCACCGCATGCACGGCCACACCGGCTTCCTCGTCTCCACCCGGCGCCTCGCTCCGGGCGTCACGCCGCCGGTGCGCAAGCGCCGTCCGAGCAAGGGTGCGGCCGACGGCTACGACGAGGCCGACGTGCAGGCCGTGCTCCCGTCGGGCGAGTGGAGCCCGCAGGACGTGGGGGAGCGCCCGGTCTCGGACAAGAAGGTGCGCAAGCTGGCGCGTTCATTTGGTGAGCCGCACCAGGATTCGACCCGCTCGGAGAGTTAGGGTCGAAGTCGGAGCCGTCGACGAAGGGATAGTGACGTGTCCGACGAACAGCGCCCCAGCGGCGATGCCGCCCGCTTCGACGAGGTGCAGAGTCTGCGCGCCGAGGTCGAGGCCCTCCGTTCACGTGTCACCGGGTCGGCGCAGCGTGCCGAACAGGATCAGAAGATCCGGCAGTTGCAGTCGGCGCAGGCGACCCTGTCGACCCAGAACGAACGTCTCGTCCGCACCTTGAAGGACGCGCGCGAGCAGATCGTCTCGCTCAAGGGCGAGATCGACCGGCTCGCCCAGCCGCCGGCGTCGTTCGGCATCATCCTGCAGCGCAACGACGCCGCCGACAGCGGTGAGGTCGAGACGGTCGACATTCTCACCTCGGGCCGCAAGATGCGCGTTGCGGTGAGCCCGACCATCGAACTCGACCAGTTGGTGCCCGGGCGGGAGGTCGTGCTCAACGAGGCCCTCAACGTGGTGCGCGCGCTCGGCTACGAGAACGTCGGGGAACTCGTGCAGTGCAAGGAGTTCCTCGGCGACGACCGGGTGCTCGTCGTGCTGCACGGCGACGAGGAGCGGGTCTGCCGCGTGGCCGACGTGCTCAAGGGGGTGAAGGTGCGCATCGGCGACTCCCTGTTGCTCGACGCGCGCAGCAACTTCGTCTTCGAGCGCATCCCGAAGGCCGAGGTGGCCGACCTCGTGCTGGAGGAGGTGCCCGACATCCGTTACGAGGACATCGGTGGCCTCGCCGGTCAGATCGAACAGATCCGCGACGCGGTCGAGATGCCGTACCTGCACGCCGAACTCTTCCGCGAGCACGCGCTGCGGCCGCCGAAGGGCGTGCTGCTCTACGGCCCTCCCGGCTGCGGCAAGACGATGATCGCGAAGGCGGTCGCCGCCTCGCTCGCGCGCAAGGTCGCCGAGAGGACCGGGCAGGAAGAGGCCAAGAGCTACTTCCTGAACATCAAGGGTCCGGAACTGCTCAACAAGTACGTCGGCGAGACCGAACGCCACATCCGGCTGATCTTCCAGCGCGCCCGGGAGGCGTCGTCGGGCGGCAACCCCGTGGTGGTGTTCTTCGACGAGATGGAGTCGCTGTTCCGCACCCGCGGCTCCGGCGTGAGCTCCGACGTCGAGACGACGATCGTGCCGCAGCTGCTGGCCGAGATCGACGGCGTGGAGAAGCTCGAGAACGTCATCGTCATCGGCGCGTCCAACCGCGAGGACATGATCGACCCGGCCATCCTGCGTCCGGGCCGGCTCGACGTGAAGATCAAGATCGAACGCCCAGATGCCCAGTCGGCGCACGAGATCTTCGGCAAGTACCTCACCGCCGACCTCCCGCTGCACGCCAACGACCTCGCCGAGAACAGCGGCGACCGTCAGGCGACGGTGGAGGCGATGATCCAGGCCGCGGTCGAGCGGATGTACGCCGAGATCGACGAGAACCGCTTCCTGGAGGTCACCTACGCCAGCGGCGACAAGGAGATCCTCTACTTCAAGGACTTCAACTCCGGCGCGATGGTGCAGAACATCGTCGACCGCGCCAAGAAGATGGCGATCAAGGACCAACTGACGACGGGCGCCAAGGGCATCCGGGTCGAGCACCTCCTGGAGAGCTGCGTGGTGGAGTTCAAGGAGAACGAAGACCTGCCCAACACCACCAACCCGGACGACTGGGCACGCATCTCGGGCAAGAAGGGGGAACGGATCACGTACATCCGCACTCTCATCGACGGCAAGCAGGGCGGTGGATCCGCAAAAGCGATCGATTCGGTCGCCACCACCGGCCAGTACCTCTGACGAAACGGTGACCGCGAACACTGAGGTGTGACCTGAATGCCGAAACCACGCCGATGATGCTCGTGCTCATCGGGCTCATCTGCGCCGGACTGATCCAGTTCCATCGTTCACGTGGTGCCGAACCGTGGGCTGGTCACCCGGATCGAACGCCGCCTCGACGCGGACGGTGGGCGCTCCCGGCTGTCCGCCCTGTTCGGCTACTGATCGATCACGGAGTCTTCGCCGAGCGGCTCGCCAGCAGGTGGCGCACCGCCCGCCATCCGATGAGGAACACCGCGAGCACGACGCTCGCCACGACGATGAACGAGAACGCCGTGCCCTTGTCGGTGAAGTGACGGATCAGCATCCCGAAACACACCGTCGACACCCACACGGTCACGCCCGAGGCCACCGACACCGGGATGACCCGCGACCAGTTGAAGTAGGCGATCAGCCAACCGATGGCCAGTCCGGCCAGGAACGGCCACGCCGTATCCAGCGCTCCCGCAACGGGATCGGCTTCGTCGTGCGACCGGCGTCCGATGGCTGCGAAGACCGTGACCAGCGCCGCGTCGAGCAGGAAGAAGGCCCACAGCAGGGCCGACTGGCGAGCACGCGCACTCATCGGTGCTGCCACCAGTCGATGAGCTGGTCGGCGATCTCCATCCGCGCCTGATGCCCGCAACTGGTGGCCCCCGGCATGTTGAGGAAGCCGTGCGGCACCTGGTAGTAGCGCGTGAGTCGCACCTCGTTGCCGGCGTGGCGCAGCTTGTGGGCGTAGTCGATGCCTTCGTCCCGCAGCGGGTCCATTTCCGCGGTCTGCACCAGCGCCGGGGCCAACCCGCGCAGGTCACCCCGCGCGGGCGAAAGCACCGCGGACTCGGCCTCGATCCCGCTGCCGGACAGGTAGAGGTCCTTGTAGCGGTCGATGTCGTCGCCGGTGAGGCCGGGCGCGTTGCGCATCGTGTGCTCGATCGACAGGTCGGTCGCGGGGTAGATCAGCACCTGACCGACGAGGTCCTTGCGGTGGTCGCGGGCGTGCTGCGCCACCAAGGCCGAGAGGTTGCCGCCCGCACTGTCACCACCGACGACGATGCGCGGGGAGGTCGTGCCGCATTCCGACGGCGCCGCCGCGAGCCAGTCGAAGACGTCGAGGCAGTCGTGCAGGCCGTTCGGAGCCTTGTGCTCGGGCGCCTTGCGGTAGTCGGGTGCGAGCACCGTCGCGTCGCACCGGCCGGCCAGCATCGACAGCATCGAGTCGTAGTCCTGCGGGCGCCCCAGCACCCACCCGCCACCGTGCAGGTAGAGCAGCACCCGGTCGGTGCGCCGTCCGGTGCGGTAGCGGCGCACCGGGATCTCGTGGCCCGACCGGCCACGCACGGTGAACCCGTCGATCTGCACCCCCTTGGTGAGACTTCCGATCACGAGCGAGGCGGGGAAGCGCGGCGCCGGCGAGAGGGCGCGGTTGACCGCGATCTGCTCGAGGGTCATGTCCGCGACGCTGCCGCTGCGTCCACGTGCATAGCAGAGCAGGCGGGTGCGCAACGGCATTCCGGCGGTGTCGGTCCAGGAAGTGGGGGACATGCGGCAAGTCTGCTGGATGACCACCCGCCACGGGCCTGCCGGGGTCGCTCCTAGGGTGGGGTGCATGACCGTGCGCCGTGTGATGGGAATCGAGACCGAGTACGGGATCTCACAGCCCGGCGACCCGAGCGCCAACCCGATGGTGCTCTCGGGTCGAGTCGTCACTGCCTATGCCCGCGAACTCGGCCTGCGCGCCGCTCAGACCGGGTGGGACTACGCCGACGAAGCGCCGCTGCAGGACGCCCGCGGCTGGGCGATGGACCGGGAGTTCGCCGACCCCAGCCAGTTGACCGACGCCGAAGACCCGACGATGGCGAACGTCGTGCTGGGCAACGGCGCCCGGCTGTACGTCGACCACGCCCACCCGGAGTACAGCTCACCGGAGGTGACCGGCCCGCTTGCGGCCGTCACCTGGGACCGCGCCGGTGAGCTCGTGATGCGGGAGGCGGCCCGCCTGCTCAACCAGCCCGGCATGCCGCCGCTGAACCTCTACAAGAACAACACCGACGGCAAGGGCGCCTCCTACGGCACCCACGAGAACTACCTCATGCGCCGGCTGACCCCGTTCGCCGACATCGTGAAGGGACTCATCCCGTTCTTCGTGTCCCGCCAGGTGATCTGCGGCTCGGGCAAGGTCGGCATCGGCACCGAGTCGCAGCGTCCGGGCTTCCAGTTGTCGCAGCGCGCCGACTTCTTCGAGACGGAGGTCGGGCTCGAGACCACCTTGAAGCGGCCGATCATCAACACCCGCGACGAACCCCACGCGGTGACCGAGAAGTACCGCCGGCTGCACGTCATCATCGGCGACGCCAACCACTGCGACGTCGCGAACTTCCTCAAGCTCGGCACCACCAGCCTGGTGCTCGCGATCATCGAGGCCGGCGCGGTCACCCGCGACCTCAGCCTGCGCGAGCCGGTCGCGGCGCTGCAACAGATCTCGCACGACCCGAGCCTGCGCACCACCGTCCGGTTGGAGGACGGTCGTGAGCTCACCGCCGTGCAGATCCAGCGCGAGTACCTCGCGATGGTCACCGATTGGCTCGAGGCCACCTACGGCTCGGACGTCGATTCCGAGACCGCCGAGGTGGTGCGCCGGTGGGGGCAGACCCTCGACACCCTCGCCACCGACCCGATGAACGCCGCGGCCGACCTCGACTGGGTTGCCAAACTGCAACTGCTGCAAGGGTTTCGCAACCGCGGCATCGAGTGGGCCGATCCCAAGCTGCGCGCGATCGACATCCAGTGGAGCGACGTGCGGGCCGACAAGGGCATCTTCCACAAGCTCGCCGCGGGTGGCCGTTTCACCGAACTCGTCTCGGCGGAGGCCGTCGCCGCGGCCGTGCACAACCCGCCGGAAGACACCCGCGCCTACTTCCGGGGCCGCGCCGTGACGCAGTTCCCCGATCAGATCGCCGCCGCGTCGTGGGACTCGGTGATCTTCGACGTGCCGCAACGTCGCACCATGCAGCGGGTGCCGATGCTCGAGCCGTTGCGCGGCACCCGGGAGCACGTCGGCGAGCTGTTCGACCGCGCCGCCAGCGCCGACGAACTGCTCAACGAACTGCTGCGCTGAGCCGGCCCCGACTCAGTCGGTTGCCGGTGCGGGGGACAGGTTGCACGCGTTCGAGTCGCCCTTGATCAACTGCGACTCACGCTCGAACGACTTCGGGTTCGACGTCGGGGTCACCAATTTCAGGATGTATCCGCCGGTGCGGTCGACCCGCGTCACCTGATACTCGGCGGACGGCTGCGTCCACTTGCCGTCGGCGCCCCGCTTGAAAGTCGCCTTGACGATGATGCCGTCCTGGGTTTCGTCCGGGAAACCCCAGTTGGTGCCCTGGTCGGAGATCTGGTTGCCCAGACCGTAGAAGACGTTGCGGTCGTTGATGCGGTCGCACTTCTGCACGACGTGGGCGTGGTTGCCGATGATCGTGTCGACCTCACCGGAGGCGAGCACCTTCGTGGCGGTGTCGACCATCTGCGGCGTCGGGGTGAAGGTGAACTGGATACCCCAGTGCATCGAGACCAGCACGATCTGGGCACCGTTGGCGCGTTCCTGCTTGGCGTCGGCGATGATGCCCGCGGCGTCCTTCAGCTTCCACATCGAGTCCTTGAACCACGGCACGTTCGCCGGCACGGAGGTGTCGGTGCCGCCGGCGAAGTTGTCGAGCGTGTAGCTGTAGGACAACTGCGCGATCTTCACGCCCTTGACCTCGTACGTCGCCACCTTGGGCGTCTGCGCGTCGGGCCCGGGGCCCGACACCTTGAGCCCGGCATCGGCCATCACCTGGCGGGTCTGACCGATGCCCGGCAGACCGGCGTCGAAGGTGTGGTTGTTGGCCGTGCTGCACCCGTCGTAGCCCATCCAGGCCAGCGCCGTGGCGAACTCGCGTGGCCCGTGATGGCGGATGCCGACGGTGAGGTTGGTGTTGTCCGGCGACAGCGCCCCCTCCATGTTGCAGATCGACAGGTCGGCCGAGGAGGTGTAGGGCTTGGCCGCGGCGAGCAACGGCTTGAAGTCGTAGGTGTTCCTCGTGCCGGGCACCCGTGCCGCCCGGTTCGGCGCGGATTGCGGAATGTCGTCGCCGCTGAACAGGATCGTCAGGCTGTCGGCGCCGCCCTGCGTCGTGCCGTTCGCGCTGCCGGTGCCCGACCCGGACGAGGGCGCACCCGTGGTACCCGAAGCAGTGCCCGAAGCAGTGCCGGACGCGGTCTTCGCCGCGGGATCCGAACTCGAGCCCGAGCAGCCCGCCACCGTCACCGAACCCGCGAGCACGGCGGCCAGGAGCGCGACGGTCGCCCTTTGCCGCCGCTTGCCCGACGCGGGCGTCTTTGCTGTCGTCGTTCGTGCGTTCATCTGCAGTCCCCGTCCACCCCTTGAGCGCTTGCGCCGACAGTACCTGCGGACTGCCGCCGGATGGCCGCGCCGCGCGGTTAGGGTGAAGGTATGGCTCAGGAACGCATCACCCCGCAGCGTCGAGACGGAGACCCGGCCGACGAGACCCCGCCGCCCGCACCGGCCGCGCCCCAGGTGCAGACCGGCGACATCGACAGCGTCCTCGATGAGATCGACGGCGTGCTCGAGGCGAACTCCGAGGAGTTCGTGCGCGGATTCGTGCAGAAGGGCGGCCAGTGACCGCCGACCCGGCCGGTCGGCTGCCTGCTGCCTACTTCGCACCCGGTTCGTCCTCGTTCACCGAGTTCCTCCAGGCCTACGCGCCCGACGTCGCCCGGGCGCAGCTCGACGCGGCGTCCGCCTCGGGGGGAGCGGCTGCGTCCGCCCCGCACGGCACGACGATCGTCGCGGTCTCCTACGACGGCGGCGTGCTCGTGGCGGGTGACCGGCGCGCCACCATGGGCAACCTCATCGCCAGCCACACGATGCGCAAGGTCTTCATCACCGACGACTACTCCTGCGTCGGCATCGCCGGCACCGCGGGTGTCGCGATCGAGATGGTGCGGTTGTTCCAGGTCGAACTCGAGCACTACGAGAAGATCGAGGGCACGCAGTTGTCCTTGAAGGGCAAGGCCAACCGCCTCGCGTCGATGATCCGAGGCAACCTGTCGATGGCATTCCAGGGCCTCACGGTCGTGCCGATGTTCGCCGGCTTCGATCTCGACACCGGCGCTGGTCGCATCTTCAGCTACGACGTCACCGGCGGGTGCTACGAGGAGCAGCAGTACCACTCGGTCGGCTCCGGATCGTTGTTCGCCCGCGGTGCGCTGAAGAAGTTGTACCGCGACGGCATGGACGCCGACGCCGCGGTGCGGGTGATCGTCGAGGCGCTGTACGACGCCGCCGACGACGACTCGGCCACCGGTGGCCCCGACCCCGGACGCCGCATCTGGCCGACCGTCGCCGTGCTCGACGCCGAGGGCGGCAGGTTCGTGGCCGACGACGACATCGAACAGGTGGTGGCCTCGGTCATCGAGTCCCGCCGGAGGGGTGGTGCGCGATGAGCATGCCGTTCTACGTCTCGCCCGAACAGTTGATGAAGGACCGCGCCGACTTCGCCCGCAAGGGCATCGCCCGCGGACGCGCGGTGGTGGCGCTGGTCTACGACGGCGGCATCGCGTTCGTCGCCGAGAACCCGAGCCGGGCGCTGCACAAGATCTCCGAGATCTACGACCGCATCGCGTTCGCGGCGGTCGGCAAGTACAACGAGTTCGAGAACCTCAGGGTCGCCGGCGTCCGTTACGCCGACCTGCGCGGCTACTCCTACGACCGCAGCGATGTCACCGCCCGCGGTCTGGCGAACGCTTACGCCCAGACGCTCGGCACGGTGTTCACCCAGGAGTCGAAGCCGTACGAGGTGGAGATCGTCGTCGCGCAGTTGGGGGAGTCGGCGTCCGACGACCAGATCTACCGCTTGATGTACGACGGCTCCGTCGCCGACGAACGGGCCTACGTCGCGATGGGCGGCGGGGCCGACCGCATCACGGCCGGCTTGCAGGAGCGCTGGCGTGACGACCTCGATCTCGGTGCCGCGTTGCGCCTGGCAGTCGAACTGCTCGGTGCCGACGGCGACGGGGGCTCCCGCGAGCTGTCGGCCGACCAGTTGGAGGTGGCGGTGCTCGATCGTGCCCGAGAACGTCGCACCTTCCGCCGATTGGCCGTGCCCGTGCTGGAGGGGCTGCTCCGCGAAGGTACTTCGGCAGACAATGTTCCGTCGTCGAACTCTCCTGAGCCGCAACAGGATCCGATCACCGAGGACCCGCAGCCCTAGTTTTTCGCTCGCCCTTTGTCGGTGTCGGCTGGCATACTCGTGGAGCGGCATGATTCAGTGCCGAACTTTTTCCTGAGGGGCGCTTGAGGTCTTGTCCGCCGACGCACACCGGTCCAACACACTCGCGGCACCCGGCGAGCTGATCAGCCAACCCAGCATTGCGCCGGCGGGGGGGGAAGGGTCTGCGGGCCAACTCCCTGTGGCGGCTGGTGCCCTACCTGCGGCCCTACCGCACCCGGTTGATCGTGATGTTCGTCGTCGCGCTCGCCTCCATCGGCAGCACGATCGCCATCCCGCTGATGACCAAGGCGGTCATCGACGGTCCGGTGCGACACAAGGACGAACACGGCCTGTGGGTGCTGGGGGCCAGCGCGATCCTGCTCGGCATCGCCGAGGCTGCGCTGTGGATGCTGCGCCGCTGGCTCGTGAAGCTCGCGAGCACGGGTGTCGAGACCGACATCCGCAAGCAGATGCACGCCCGACTGCAGGTGCTGCCAATGAGTTTTCACGGCAGTTGGCAGTCGGGGCAGTTGCTCTCCCGCATCATGAACGACCTCGGCATGATGCGCCGGTTCATCGGATTCGGCGCCGTGATGCTCATCCTCAACCTCATCCAGGTCGTGGTCGTCACGATCATGCTGCTGGCGATGTACTGGCCGCTCGGCATCGTCGTGCTCATCTCCATCGGCCCTGTCGTGGCCGCCAACCTGCACTACGAGCGGCAGTTCACCAAGGCGTCCCGGGCCGCCCAGGACCAGACCGGAAACGTCGCCACCCAGGTGGAAGAGGCCGCGCTGGGCATCCGCGTCATCAAGTCGTTCGGCCGCGAGGACTACTCCTTCGAGCGGTTCGACGAACAGGCCCGCACCCTGCGTGACATCCAGTTGCGCAAGGTGAAGATCATGTCGCGCTTCTGGACGCTGCTCGAGGTGATCCCGACCGCCACCTTGGTGATCGTGCTCGCTCTCGGCGCCCACGCGGTCGGTGATGGCTCGATCACCCTCGGCACGCTCGTCGCGTTCATCACCTTCATGCTCAACCTCGTCTGGCCGATCGCCAGCCTCGGCTTCCTGTTGTCGATGCTGCAGGAGACGGTCACGGCCGCCGACCGCGTCGGCGAGATCTTCGATGCACCGCGTGAGATCGTCAGCGGGCAACGCGACGTCCCGATCACCAGCGGACGGCTCGAGTTCCGCGACGCCGGGTTCCGCTTCCCCGACTCCGAGGAGTGGGCGCTTCGCCATCTCGACCTCGTCGTCGAACCGGGGGAGACCGTCGCGCTCGTCGGGGCCACCGGCTCCGGCAAGTCCGTGCTCACCGGGCTCGTCTCCCGGCTGCAGGACGTCAGCGAGGGAGCTGTGCTCATCGACGACGTCGACGTGCGTGAACTCCCGCTGCCGGTGGTGCGCAAGGTCGTCGCCACCGCCTTCGAAGACCCCACCTTGTTCTCGATGTCCGTGCGCGAGAACCTCACGCTCGGTCACCCCGACGCCACCGACGCCGAGATCGACCGCGCGATCGACGTCGCTCAGGCCGGCTTCGTCCGCGACCTGCCGTTCGGCCTGGAGACTCGCATCGGTGAGCAGGGCATGAGCCTTTCCGGTGGGCAGCGGCAGCGCCTGTCCCTGGCTCGAGCGGTGCTCGCCGAACCGCGGATCCTGGTGCTCGACGACACCTTGTCGGCCCTGGACGTGCACACCGAAGCACTGGTCGAACAGGCGTTGCGCAGCGTGCTCGCCGAGGCGACCGGCATCGTCGTGGCCCACCGCGCCTCGACCGTGCTGCTGGCCGACAAGGTGGCGCTGCTCGAGCGCGGAACGATCAGTCACGTCGGTTCGCACACCGAACTGCTGGCCACCGTGCCGGAATACCGCTACCTGCTCGCCGCCGACGACGAGATCGACGACGCCGAGCACGACGAGACCTGGCTCAGCGACGACGAACGCGATGCGCTCGACGAAGGGGTGCTGGTCGGGATGCCGACCGAGCGCTCCGCCGATCGACGCCGCGAGGACAACTGCGAGGGCAGCCGATGACGACCACTTCCACCACCTCGACGTCCGCGGCGACGTCGGACACCGCCCAGGGCGCCACCGAGACCACCGATGCATGGCGCGGCCGGATGGCCGACCAGCCGCAGGCCGATGTCGAGAAGCACGCGGCTCCCGGGCAGGCCAAGGCGCTGCTGTGGGACCTGCTGCGGCCCTACCGCAAGACGGTCTTCTTGCTCGCGATCGCGGTGGTGCTGGAGAACGCCGCGCGACTGTCGGTGCCGCGCCTTGTGCAGGTGGGCGTCGACGACGGTGTGCCCCCGCTGCAGCGCTCCGGCGACTCCAGCGTGCTCACCCGGGTGGTCGTCGTGCTGCTGATCGCGCTGGTGGTGCAGGCCGGCATGCGCATGGTGTTCCTACTGCAGTCGGGCCGCATCGGCCAGAACGTGCTGCTCGAACTGCGCCGACGCATCTTCTGCCACTTCGGCCGGCTCGACGTCACCTTCCACGACAAGTACACCTCCGGCCGCGTCGTCAGTCGTTCCACCAGCGACGTCGAGGCGATCCAGGAGATGCTCGAGAACGGCTTCGACGGCCTCATCACCGCCGTCCTCACCCTGATCGGCACGTCGATCCTGCTGATCACCCTCGATGTGCGCCTCGGCCTGGTCTGCCTGGTCAGCTTCCCGTTTCTCGTGCTGTTGTCGCTGTGGTTCCGCCGTGAGTCGGCGGCCGCCTACCGCACCGTCCGCGAGATCTCCGCGCTGCTCATCGTGCAGTTCGTCGAGACGATGACCGGGGTGAAGGCGGTGCAGGCCTACCGCCGCGAGCCGCGCAACCAGGAGATCTTCGACGGCCTGGCCGACCGCTACCGCGACATCAACATCCACACCATGCGACTGGTCGCGATCTTCATGCCAGGTGTCAAGCTCATCGGCAACCTCACGACGGGCGTGGTGCTGCTCTACGGCGGTTACCTGGCGATGCACGGCGAGATGACGATCGGCGTCCTGACCGCCTTCCTGCTGTACCTGCGGATGTTCTTCGAACCGATGCAGGAGATCACGCAGTTCTACAACACCTTCCAGTCGGCCACGTCGGCGCTGGAGAAGCTGTCGGTGGTGCTGGCCGAGAAGCCCGCGATCGACGACCCGGCCGAGCCTACGCCGCTGCACGACGTCAAGGGTGAGGTCATCTTCGACGACGTGCACTTCGCCTACGTGGCCGATCGGCCGGTGTTGCCCGGTCTCGATCTCTTCGTTCCGGCCGGTCAGACCGTTGCGCTCGTGGGCACCACCGGAGCCGGCAAGACGACCATCGCCAAGCTGATCGCCCGTTTCCACGACCCCGACAGCGGTCGGGTGTTGCTCGACGGCCACGACCTGCGCGACCTCGCCCAGCCCGACCTGCGCCGCCACGTGGTGATGGTGACCCAGGAGAACGTCATGTTCTCGGGGTCGGTCGCCGACAACATCCGGTTCGGTCGCCCCGACGCGAGCGACGACGAGGTGCGTGCGGCTGCCACTGCGGTGGGTGCCCACACCTTCATCGAGGCGCTCCCGCAGGTTTACGACACCGACGTCGCCAAGCGCGGCGGACGGCTCTCGGCGGGTCAACGACAGTTGGTCGCCTTCGCCCGCGCGTTCCTCGCCGACCCCGACGTGCTGATCCTGGACGAGGCCACCAGTTCGCTCGACATCCCGAGCGAGCGGTTGGTGCAGCACGCCCTGCAGACGGTGCTGGCCGGTCGCACCGCGCTGATCATCGCTCACCGCCTGTCGACGGTCGAGATCGCCGACCGCGTGCTGGTGCTCGAACACGGCCGGGTGCTCGAGGACGGCTCGCCCCAGGAACTCATGCGCCAGACCGGCGGCAAGTACGCCGCGTTGCACCAGGCCTGGGTCGACTCGCTCGCCTGACCCACCCGCCAAATCCCTACCCCAACCCCCGTTTGCGGGTGGTTCGGGTCGGCCTCAGGCTGGTTCGGACAACCGCTGGGTGATGAGGTCGGCCTCGTCCGTCGGTGAGAGTCCCGCCTTGCGCGGTCGCCCCGGCCCGGAGCGCAGCTCCCACGCGAGCGCGTCGGTGAAGGTCTGCGGCAGCGGGCGCACGGTCAGCCCGGCGCGTTGGGCGGCGCCGTTGTCGACGGTCATCATCCCGGCGAGGTCGGGCCACGGCAGCCACAGCGGCAGGGAACGTTCACCCATCCACGGCGAAACTCCGTGTGCGGCAAGCCAGTCGGGTGTCACCGGCACCAGTTCGTCGGTGTGGCCGGCGACCTTGCGGGCGGCGGCGAGCGCGCCGTGCAGCGGCACGCTCGGCCCGGACGCGTTGAAGACTCCGACCACCTCGTTCTCCGCGCCGGCCACCAGCCAGTCGGCAAGATCTCGGACGTCGATCAGCTGCACCTGGGCGTCGGGGGAGTGCGGCACCAACACGCGTCCGTCGGCGCGGGACGGGTGCGCGAACCGCAGCGGCCAGTAGCCGGTGCGATCGGAGACGTCCTCGGGCCCGCCCAGCAGACCGGCGCGGGCGATGAGGTGCGCGTCCGGATAGGCCTGTGCGACAAGCCGTTCGCAGGTCACCTTTCCGGCGCCGTACTGCTCGGGCGTCCAGTCGTCGCCGTCCCAGGCGTCCAACAGGGGCGCCGATTCGTCGGCACCGATGACGTCCGGTCCGACATCGGCGTAGACGTTGATGGTCGAGACCAGCGACCACCGGCCGATGCGTCCCTCGAGCGCTCGGAGCGCGGTGCGCACATGCCGTGGTTCGCGGGCGACGTCGATGACGGCGTCGAAGTCGCCGTCCAGTGCCGCGTAGCCCGTGGAGGTGCTGCGCTCTCCGACCACGAGTTCGGCACCTTCGGCCACCGGCCCACTGGTGCCTCGCGCCAGGCAGGTGACCTCGTGGCCGCGTCGCAGGGCGGCCGTCGCCGTGGCGCGGCCGAGGAAGGCAGTTCCGCCGAGGATGAGCAGTCGCATGCCCTCAGCCCACCAGGAACGGGTGGTCGTTGTCAGCCGACTTCGCGCTCAGCGCAACCCCCGCCTCTGCGGGAGCGCGGCTCAGGTGGTGGTCGGTGCCTTGTCGGCGCAGCCGCAGAACATAAGGTCATGACATGGAGCGGCGCATCTTTGGCATCGAGACCGAGTACGGCGTGACGTGCACCTCCGGCGGCACCCGGCGGCTGACGCCGGACGAGGTGGCGCGCTACCTGTTCCGCCGCGTCGTGTCGTGGGGCCGCTCGAGCAATGTGTTCCTCGGCAACGGCGCGCGGCTCTACCTCGACGTCGGCAGCCACCCCGAGTACGCCACAGCCGAGTGCGACGACATCCGCGAGGCGGTCATCCAGGACAAGGCCGGGGAGCGCATCCTGGTCGACCTCGCCGTCGACGCCCAGGAGCGGATGGCGGCCGACGAGATCGTCGGGGACATCTACATCTTCAAGAACAACACCGACTCCGCCGGCAACTCCTACGGCTGCCACGAGAACTACCTGGTGTCGCGCACCGGTGACTTCCAACGCGTCGCCGACCACCTGATCCCGTTCCTGATCAGCCGCCAGATCACCTGTGGCGCAGGCAAAATCGTGCAGTTGGGCAACCGTCCGGTCTATGCGGTGAGTCAGCGGGCCGACCACATCTGGGAGGGCGTCAGCAGCGCCACCACCCGCTCGCGTCCGATCATCAACACCCGCGACGAACCGCACGCCGACGCCGAGCACTACCGCCGACTGCACGTGATCGTCGGCGACAGCAACATGTCCGAGACGACGACCATGCTCAAGCTGGGTTCGGCGCACCTGGTGTTGCAGATGATCGAGGACGGCACGCCGATGCGTGACCTCACGCTGGAGAACCCGATCCGGGCGATCCGCGAGATGAGCCACGACATCACCGGACGCGCGCAGGTGCGCCTTGCCAACGGCAAGGAGATCTCGGCGCTGGCGATGCAGACGGAGTACTTCGAGCGGGCCACCGCTTTTGTCGAACGCAAGGGCATCAGCGACCCCACCACCACCCGGGTGCTCGACCTGTGGGGCCGCACCCTGACCGCGATCGAGTCGGGCGATCTGTCCGGGGTCGACACCGAGATCGATTGGGTGATCAAGAAGAAGCTGCTCGACCAGTACGCCGCCAAGCACACCCTCGAACTCGACCACCCGCGGATTCAGCAGCTCGACATGACCTATCACGACATCAAGCCCGGCCGCGGTGTCTTCGACCTGCTGCAGCGGGCCGGTCGCGCGGCGCGGGTGTGCACCGACGACGAGATCACGACCGCGATCACGACGCCGCCGCAGTCGACGCGGGCCAAGCTGCGCGGCGATTTCGTGCGGGCCGCGCAGGAGCACCGCCGCGACTTCACCGTCGACTGGATCCACCTCAAGCTCAACGACCAAGCCCAGCGGACGGTGCTGGTGAAGGACCCGTTCGCCAACTCCGACCCCCGGGTCGAGGCACTGATCCAAGCGATGGGTTAGGGCGCTGACCCGGCCCGGCGGAGCCGGCGCACGAAAGCCGCAGCACGCGCCGCCCGGCACCGCTCACATGGCTCGGACACAGGTGCCCACAGGCTCGCCGGTTATGGTGGACCGAGTTTCCAGCTGACCTTTCCGACGATCACGAGGTATTTTCGCGTGCGCCGTAACACCCGCCTGCTCGCGCTAGGCGTCCTTTCCACCGTCCTGCTCGCCGGTTGCGGCAGCGACGACTCCGCCTCCAAGAGCAGCAGTTCCAGCGCCACCACCGCCGCCGAGACTCCGCTGACCGTGGCGGCCGACAAGGTCGCGTCGATGTCGTCGATCAAGGTCAACGACAAGAATCCGAAGGCGCCGAAGCTCACGTTGACCAAGACGCCGTTCCACGTCAACAAGACGACCAAGAACGTCGTCACGGCCGGCACCGGCGCCGAGGTGAAGGCCACCGACATCGCCTACGTCAGCTATGTCGCGGTCAACGGCACCAACGGCAAGGAACTGCTCAGCACCTACGACACCAACGACGTCGCAGTGCTGATGAACGACAAGACCCAGTTCCCCGGCTTCGTCACCGCCCTGAAGGGCACCAAGGTCGGCACCGTGATGGACATCGCGATCCCGCCGGCCGAAGGATTCGGAGCCACCGGCAGCCAGCAGCTCGGCGTCACCGCCAAGGACACCCTCGTCTTCCGGATGACCGTGAAGGGCACCGCCGCCGTGCTCGACAAGCCCGAGGGCACCACCGTCGCGCCCAAGGCCGGTCTGCCGACCGTTGCGGTCTCCGACGGCAACCAGTCCAAGAAGCCGGCGACCATCACGATGCCGAAGAACGGTGCCAAGGTGGCGACGGCTCCGAAGACGCTCGTGTCGCAGGACCTCATCACCGGCAAGGGCCGCAAGATCGTCGAGGGCGAGACGGTCAAGGTGCGCTACACCGGCGTCATCTGGAACACCGGCAAGGCCTTCGACAGCTCCGCCACCCAGGGTGGTGCGCCGGTCGACTTCGGCCTCGTCGACGGCCAGATGATCCCCGGCTTCATCAAGGGCTTGGTCGGCAAGACCGTCGGCAGCCGCGTCCTGCTGGTGCTCCCACCGGCCGAGGGCTACGGCACCGCGGGCAACACCCAGGCCGGTATCAAGGGCACCGACACCCTCGTGTTCGTGGTCGACATCCTCGCCGGCCTCTGACCCGCAAGAATCCAAGCTTCCAAACCCGAGTACGAAGGAGTACCCATGCCTTTCGACCCCAACACCACCAAGCCCGAGATCGACTTCCCGGGTGACACCCCCCCGGCCGAACTCCTCATCGAGGACATCACCGAGGGCGAGGGCCGCGCGGCCGAGGCCGGTGACACCGTCAAGGCGCACTACGTCGGCGTCGCGTGGTCGACCGGAGAGGAGTTCGACGCGTCCTGGAACCGCGGCGCACCGCTGGACTTCCAGGTCGGTGTCGGTCAGGTCATCCAGGGTTGGGACCAGGGCATCGTCGGCATGAAGCCGGGCGGTCGCCGCAAGCTGACGATCCCGCCGGAGCTCGGCTACGGCGCCCGCGGTGCCGGCGGCGCGATCGGACCGAACGAGACGCTGATCTTCGTCGTCGACCTCGTCTCGACCGCCAAGCCCGGCGCCGGAAGCGCCTTCGGCCTGCGCTGACACCTGACGCGAAAGGATCCCCGGCACCGCATGGTGCCGGGGATCCTTTGTGTCGAACGGGCGACGACTAAACGTTCGACGCTACGGCGTTTCGCAGGAACCCGATCGAGACTTCAGGCGAGCAGGTCGGCGGCGTGCACTCCCGCGGCCGCGGCGGCGAGGAACGACGCGGCATCCTCCTCGAGGCCGCGCCCCATCGTCCGCAGCCCGACCGGGCTGGTGCGCAGCGCATCGAGCAGCCCGTCGACGGCGATATCCGCGCGGACGAGGCGACCGTCGGACGACCGCACGAGGTCGTCGGCCTGCGCCGACACCTTCGCTCCGAACGCGCCGTCCAAACGCGGCACCGGCAGGTCGGCGGGCACCAGCGCGACCCGGCTGTAGGCGGTGACGCTGTGATGTGAGATGCCGTGATGCCGATCGCGGGCGTCGGCCTGCGACACCCGCAGCGACGCCACCCCGCGTCCGCCGAGGGTGTGCGCGGCGTTCAGCGCCTCTCCGGCGCTGGTGCCGGAGAACCCCCAACGAGTGCCGGTGCCGAGATTGCCCGGTCCCTGGGCGACGATGGCGACATCGGCACCGACCACCTCACGGGCGGCGAGCAGGCCGGTGTGGACGTTGACGGCTTCGAGGTCACCGCCGAAGGCCTGACCGACGGTCACGACCGCGGCCAGCCAGTCGGAGCTGCGCAGGCCGTCGACGGTGCGGGAGAACGCGGCCGGCAACGCACCGCCGTCGGTCATCACGTAGGCGATCGTCGCGTCGGTTCGCACCGTGCGCAGCCCGGCGATGATCGCCGGCACCGCCGAATGCAGGTCGGCCGCCACCACCGGCAGGCCGGCCAGATCGTCGGCGTCGCGCAGCAGTTCGTGGTGGGGGCTCTCCTGTTCGTCGACCCCGAGCAGCATCGTCTGCAGCGGCGTGTAGCGCGCCTTCACGATGTGGCCCGGCCGCGCCGGAGGCGTCGGGGGCAGCCGGTCTGGCAGTGCGGTCACCAGGGCGCTGCCGCCGGTGCCGAGGTTGCGGTCGATCGCGTTCGTGTTGAGCAGCACCCGGTCGCCGGGCTCGGGGGAGCCGACGAGGTCGGTGTAGGCGAGCGCGTCGACGACGGAGTCGTCGGGCAACCGGACACTGAGTTGTACTGCGGTCGACCAGGCACGCCCGAGGCCGACCACGATTCCTTCGCGCCACGTGATCACGGCTCGTACACTAGTGCGATCGCGGCGCCCGCGATGGGATAGCGTCGGACCCATGAGCGCCCCGACACCTGCCGCCAAGACGGAGCGGCTGCTCAACCTCGTGATCTGCCTGCTCTACACCCGCCAGCCTCTGTCGAAGCAGCGCATCCGCGCAGCGGTGCCGCAGTACGGCGAAGCAGCATCCGACGAGGCGTTCGACCGGATGTTCGAGCGGGACAAGGACGAACTGCGCGACCTCGGCATCCCATTGCGCGCCGAGGCGATCGACCCGCTGTTCGACGACGAGACCGGTTACCGGATCGATCGGCGCGAGTACGCCCTGCCGGAGATCCGCTTCGAACCCGACGAGTTGGCCGTGCTCGGCCTCGCCAGTCGCACCTGGCAGCAGGCCAGCCTGGCGGGTGCGGCCGCGACCGCGCTGCGCAAGCTCGAAGCCGCCGACGTCGAACGCGACGACGGCACGCTGGTGGGTCTCGAACCGCGAGTGCGCACCGCCGAGCCGGCCTTCCCGGCGATGAAGGACGCCACCGTCGCGCGCCGCCAGGTGAGCTTCCGTTACCGCAAGGCCGACGGCACGGTCAGCGAGCGACGCCTGCAACCGTGGTCGGTCACCAACTGGCACGGCCGCTGGTACGTCGCGGGGCACGACCTCGACCGTGATGCACCCCGGGTGTTCCGACTCGGACGCATCGACGGCCCGGTGCGAGCATCCGGCCCCGCTGCCGCCTACGAGGTGCCCGCCGATCATGATGCCCTGGTGATGATCCGCGGCAGCGAGGTCGAACGCGAGCCGCAGCCGGCCGTGTTGCACGTGCGTGTCGGTTCGGGACACGCGCTGCGGCGCCGAGCGCGCACCAGCGGCGACATCGACGACGACTGGTCGCAGCTCGACATCGACTACACCGACACCGAGATCTTCGCCGACCAGATCGCCGGCTACGGGCCCACCGTCCGGGTGATCCAGCCCGACGACCTGCGTGAATCGGTCACGCGGCGGCTGCGTGCGGTGCTGGACACCAATCGAGAGGACGCCTGATGGCTGCCGAGAGCGCAACCCATCGCCTGGCGCGATTGCTGACGATGGTGCCGTGGCTGATGCACCGCCAGGGCATCGACATCGAGGAAGCCGCGAAGGAGCTCGGTGTCAGTCCGGCCCAGGTGGAGGCCGACCTCAATCTGCTGTTCGTCTGCGGCACCCCGGGCCACATGCCCGACGACCTCATCGAGGCCGAATGGGAAGGCGGCAAGGTGTTCGTCGGCAATGCGGACACGATCGCCCGACCGCTCCGGCTCGGGGTCGATGAGGCGCTCGCGCTGATCGTCGGACTCCGCACTCTCGCCGCCGTGCCCGGGTTGGGGGAGCGCGACGCGATCGAATGTGCGCTGGCGAAACTCATCGACGCGGCGGGTGACGCGTCGGCCGCGTCGATGCGGGTGCGCATCTCCACCGACGACGGCGAGCAGACCCGCTGGCTCGCGCTCGCCCGGCAGGCGATCGCCGAGCATCGCCGGCTGCGGCTGAACTACCTGGTCGCGGCCCGCGACGAGAGCACCGAACGCGACGTCGACCCGATGCGGGTCGTGCTGATGGACGACCACTGGTATCTCGAAGGCTGGTGTCACCGGGCCGACGACGTGCGGATGTTCCGGCTCGACCGCATTGAGACACTGCAATTGCTCGACGCCGACGGCACCCCGCCGGCGCAGGCCCGTCCGCGCGAGCTCGGTGACTCGGTCTTCTCCCCGGGCGCCGACGCCGTGTCGGTCACGCTCGAACTGCAGCCGCAGGCCGGTTGGGTGGTCGACTACTACCCCGTCGACCAGGTGACCCGCGCTGACGACGGTGGGTTGACCACCACCTTGCGCACCAACGACCTGCACTGGGTGCGGCAGTTGGTGTGGCGACTGGGCGGCGCGGCGCGGGTCGTGGCTCCGGACGACCTGCGTGCGTCGGTGGAGCAGGGAGCGCGAGAAGCGTTGGCGGCGTACGGTGGGTGAGAGGGAACAACGCGAACCCATCGCGTAGTGTTCTTCGCAGTGTCGACCGGCCCGCAGAGTGGTCGGAAAGAAGGAGCATCCAGGCCATGTGGCGCAACCTCTTCGAGGGCTGGCACCTTGTCATCCTCATCCTCGTGATCGTCGTCGTCTTCGGCTGGAAGCGCCTGCCCGACGCCGCCCGGTCGCTCGGCCGTTCGGCCCGCATCCTCAAGAGCGAAGTCGATGAGATGAAGTCGGAGTCGGCGTCGTCCAAGGCGTCGAAGGAGACCGTCAACGGCGAGACCGTCAAGGAGTCCGCCGACGAGACGGTGCAGCAGTCCGAGGACCGCCTGCGCCAGCAAGCCCAGGCCGGTCACCCCGATGGCTACCCGCGGCACGACCAGTCCGACTCCGGCCGCTCCTCCTGAGTTCCGTCCGACGCCGCCTCGCTGACCCCGACCCCGATCGCAACCCATGGCACTGCTGCGTCGTAAGGACAATCCCGAAGCACGGATGTCCCTCGGCGATCACTTCCGCGAGTTCCGTCGCCGGGCGCTCGTCGCGGTGCTCGCGATCCTCATTGCGGCGATCGTCGGCTGGGTGAAGTTCGATGTGCTCTACGAATGGCTGGTCGGCCCGATCAAAGACCTGCAGACCCAGCGGCACAACGAGAACATCAACCTGAACTGGGGCGGCAAGGGCGTCACCGGAGCCTTCAACGTCAAGTTAAAGGTGTCGATGTGGGTGGGTCTGATTCTCGCCAGCCCGGTGTGGCTGTGGCAGATCTGGGGGTTCCTCGCGCCCGGCCTGACGAAGAAGGAGAAGCGGATCTCCCGCCTCGTCGTTGCGGCGGCGGTGCCGTTGTTCCTGCTCGGCTGCTGGGTCTCGACGTTCGCCCTGCCGAACGCCGTCCGGTTCCTGTTGGGCGTCACGCCGGGTGACGCGGTCAACCTGCCCGACGCCAACACCTACATCGCATTCGTCACGCGGTTCATCCTCGCGTTCGGCATCGCGTTCCTCCTGCCGGTCTTCCTGGTCGGTCTGAACACTGCGGGGGTGCTTCCGGCGCGGGTCATGATCAAGGGCTGGCGGGTGGCCGTCATGGTCATCTTCGTCTTCGCCGCACTGATGAGTCCGAGCCCCGACGCGTGGTCGATGCTGGCGCTCGCCTTTCCGATGGTCGGGCTGTTCTACCTCGCCTGCGGCATCTCGGCGATCCTCGACCGTCGGAAGAAGAAGGACCGTCCGCAATGGCTCGACGTGCCGGACGACCACGCCTCCACGATGTGATCGCTGCGGCGAACTAACCTGCGGACATGCCTGTCCCGTCCACCGACAACAGCCCCCGTCGCGCGTTCGACAGCACCCACCTCGACCGATTCGCCGAGGGCTACGACTTCCCGCTCGACGACTTTCAGCGAGCCGGTTGCGAGGCTGTTCAGAACGGCCACGGAGTGCTCGTGGCTGCCCCGACCGGTGCCGGCAAGACGCTGGTGGGGGAGTTTGCCGCCTACCTCGCGCTGCACACCGGCCGCAAGACCTTCTACACGACCCCGATCAAGGCGCTGTCCAACCAGAAGTACACCGATCTCGCCGCCCGGCACGGCGCCGACAAGGTCGGACTGCTCACCGGCGACTCCTCGATCAACGGTGAGGCCCCCGTCGTGGTGATGACCACCGAGGTGCTGCGCAACATGCTGTACGCCGGCTCCGACACCCTCGACGGGCTCGGGTTCGTCGTGATGGACGAGGTGCACTACCTCGCCGACCGCTTCCGCGGCGCGGTCTGGGAGGAGGTGATCATCCAGTTGCCGCAGCAGGTGCAGGTGGTCTCGCTGTCGGCGACGGTCAGCAACGCCGAGGAGTTCGGCGAATGGCTGCGCACGGTGCGCGGCGACACCGAGGTGATCGTCGAGGAACACCGTCCGGTGCCGTTGTGGCAGCACATGATGGTCGGCCAGAACCTCGTCGACCTGTTCGCCGAGTCGGGCGGGGAGAAGACCGTCAATCCCGAACTGCGGCAGCGCATCTCGGCGTTCCGGCAGCGCGACGACGGCCCGCGCGGGGTGCGCATGGACGCGGGTGCGCCCCGCGGACGCCGTGGCCGCCCGGGCAAGGCGCCGTCCGGCCCGGTGCGTTCGGGTCGGCCCTCGCGCGGGCCGAGCCGCGCCGAGGTGATCGACGCGCTCGACAAGGACGGTCTGCTGCCGGCGATCACGTTCATCTTCAGTCGGGTCGGCTGCGACGCCGCGGTGTCGCAACTGCTGGCCTGGGGCACCCGGTTGATCGCGCCCCAGGAGGGGGAGCGTATCCGCCGGCTCGTCGAGGAACGCATCGCGACCCTGCCCGAGGAAGACCTCACCGTGCTGGGCTACTTCGACTTCGTGGAGGGGCTCACCCGCGGGTTCGCGGCTCATCACGCGGGCATGTTGCCGACCTTCCGCGAGATCGTCGAGGAACTCTTCTCCGCCGGCCGCATCCAAGCGGTCTTCGCCACCGAGACCCTCGCCCTCGGCATCAACATGCCCGCGCGCACCGTCGTGTTGGAGAAGTTGGTGAAGTTCAACGGCGAGGCGCATGCTCCGGTGACGCCGGCCGAGTACACCCAGCTGACCGGTCGCGCCGGGCGCCGCGGCATCGACTTCGAGGGCCACGCCGTCGTGCTCTTCGGCCGCGACGTCGACCCCGAGTCGGTGGCCGGCCTGGCCAGCACCCGCACCTACCCGCTCAACTCCAGCTTCGTCCCGACGTCCAACATGGCCGTCAACCTCGTCGACCGGCTCGGCCGCGGCCCGGCGCGAGAGACGTTGGAGTCGTCGTTCGCGCAGTTCCAGGCCGACCGGTCGGTGGTCGGGCACGCGCGCTCGATCAAGCGCAACGAGGAGGGCCTCGAGGGTTACGCCGAGGCGATGCGGTGCCATCTGGGCGACTTCGAGGAGTACGCCGCGCTGCGCCGTGAACTCTCCGACGCCGAGAAACAGCTGAGCCGGCGCACCTCGTCGGCCAACACCGCCGCGGCCGCCGTCGCCCTCTCCAAGCTCGCCGTCGGCGACGTCATCCGCATTCCACAGGGCCGCAAGGACGGTCTGGCGCTGGTGCTGTCGATGGACGCGCCGCGTCGTGGCCTCGCCCAGCCCTACGTGCTCACCGAGGACGCCCGCACCAAGCGGCTCACCGAGCAGGACGTGCGGGGCCCGGTTGCGACCGTGGGCAACCTGCCGGTGCCGAAGCGGTTCAACCACCGTGACCGCAAGGCGCGGGCCGACCTCGCCTCGACGTTGCGGATCAAGATGCGCGACGTGCGCCCCGGGCAGGTCGAGGCGCCCGACACCGAGGAACTGCGCCGGCTCAACGCACGGGTCGGCGAACTGCGCGAACAGTTGCGTCGTCACCCCTGCCACGACTGCCCCTACCGCGAACAACACGCCCGCTGGGCGGAGCGGTGGTGGAAGCTGCGCCGCGAGACCGACGGCCTGCAGAAGATGGTCGACGGGCGCACGCACAGCGTGGCCCGCACCTTCGAGCGGGTCTGCGACCAGCTCGCCGAGCTGGGGTTCTTGTCCGCCGACGGGCAGTCGGTGACGGCCGACGGCCGCACCCTGCAACGCATTTTCGCCGAGAAGGATCTGCTCGTCGCCGAGTGCCTGCGGCAGGACGTCTGGAAGGGCCTCGACGCGCCCTCACTGGCGTCGGCCGTGTCGGCGATCGTGCACCAGTCGCGCAGCAAGGACGGCCCCGACCCCGACCCCCGGATGCCCGGCAAGGACGTCGCCGAGGCCGTGCAGCGCCAGTACGACGTCTGGGAGGGGCTGCTGGAGCAGGCCAAGCGGCACCACCTGACGCCGCCGTCCGAACCCGACGCGTCGATCGCCTGGGCGATCCACCGCTGGGCGGCGGGGCAGCGCCTCGAGACGGTGCTGCGCGGCTCGGAGCTCACCGCGGGCGATTTCGTGCGGCGCTGCAAGCAGATCATCGACCTGCTCGACCAACTGGCCGACCTCGACGGGTATCCGGCCGTGTCGGCGAGCGCGAAACGGGCCGTCGATCTGCTGCTGCGGGGCGTGGTGGCGGCCGACCGCCTCGACTGATCGCTGGTCACGCCCCACCCGTGGGGGTCGGGCTCGACGGCACGCCCGTCGGTGTGCCCGCCAGGTGGGGCCCGCTCTGGCAGGATGCTGGGCATGGCCTTTTCGAGTAAGCACCTCACCCAGGGCGAGTCGATCGAACTGGAGTTCCGTACTCACATCAAGCGGATCATCGGCCCCATCCTGGTGATCCTCGCGATGATCGTGCTCGGCGTCCTGGCGTACTTCTACCTGCCCGACAGCGGTCAGCCGTGGACGCTCATCGCGGTGCTCGTGCTCTGCCTCATCGTGCTGTTCATCTGGGGCCTCATCCCCATCTGGAAGTGGCGCAACACGGTCTTCGTGCTCACCAACCGTCGGCTGATCACGCGCACCGGCATCATGGCCAAGGCCGGCCGCGACATCCCGCTGTTCCGCATCAACGACGTGCAGTACGAGAAGGGTGTGAGCGACCGGATGCTCGGGTGCGGCACTCTGCTCATCTCCGACGCGTCCGACCAGCCGCAGCTGCGGCTTGAGGACATCCCGCACGTGGAGTCGGTGCAGGTGAAGATCAACGAGTTGTTGTTCAGCCACTCCGACTCCCTCGACGAGGGTGGCCACCGGCGCGGAGCCTCGCGTGAGCGCTTCGCCGCCCCGCGTGACGAGCGTGGACGTGACGAGCGTGGACGTGACGAGCGAGGGCGTGACGAGCGAGGGCGTGACGAGCGCCCGTTCGACCAGCAGCGGTACGACGACCGGCCGCGCTACGACGACTACAACGACTCCACCGGCTCCGACGACCGGCCGCAGCCGTATGCCGACGGCACCGGTGGCCGCGCCCCTGGTTACGACGGTGGCGAGACCCGGGCGATGCCGCAGCTTCCGCCCGAGGACGGCAACCCGAACCGCTACTGACCTCAGGC
Source organism: Calidifontibacter indicus (assembly GCF_003386865.1). NCBI lineage: Bacteria > Bacillati > Actinomycetota > Actinomycetes > Micrococcales > Dermacoccaceae > Calidifontibacter > Calidifontibacter indicus. The sequence goes on from NZ_QTUA01000001.1 coordinate 2,307,395, forward strand.
GATCGACAACGCCTTCGTCACACGTCCCACGGATCCGCCGATCCCGAACTCCTCGACCAGCTCGTCGAGGCGCTCGGGGTCGGCGATCTGCTTCGGGAGGCTGGTCACCAGGTCGGCCGGCAACTGCATGTCGCGCACGACGTTGACCACCCGCGGAGCCACGTCCAGGTAGGCGGACGCCGCCTCCAGCTTCGCGCGGCGCGCACCCTTGATCTCCGGGTCACCGTTGTCGATCGCGGCGCGCAGACCCGCGAGGTCGCCGTAACGAGCGATCAGCTGGGCGGCTGTCTTCTCGCCGACGCCCGGCACGCCCGGCAGGCCGTCACTGGTGTCGCCACGCAGGGCCGCCATGTCGGCATATCCGGCACCCGTCGCCACGCCGTACTTCGCCTGCAGGAACGACTGGTCGATGATGTCGGGCTCCCGCACACCGCCCTTGGCGGTGTAGAGCACCCGCACGTCCTGGGCGTCGTCGACCAACTGGAACAGGTCACGGTCGCCGGTCACGACGTCCACCGGCATCCGCCCCAGGTGCGTCTGCACCAGCGTGCCGATGACGTCGTCGGCCTCGTAGCCGTCGACACCCAACCGGGTCAGGCCGATCGCCGCCAGCACGTCGCGGATGATCGGCACCTGCGGCGTGAGGTTCTCCGGAGACTCCTCCTGCACGTCACTGCCCTCGGTGAGGCGGTGCGTCTTGTACGACGGGATCGCCTCCACCCGGAACGCCGGACGCCAGTCGTTGTCCCAACAACACACCAGGTCGGTCGGCTTCTCCCGGTCGACCAAGGTGGCGATCATGTCCAGAAAACCGGTCACCGCGTTGATTGGCACGTCCGCCCGCGAGCGCCGGTCGGGCACGCCGAAGAACGCCCGAAAATACAGGCTGGCAGAGTCGAGCAGAAGCAGTCGGGGAGTGGGCTCCATGCTGCAATACCGTAGGCCCATGGAAGACCTCGACCGGCGCATAGTCGCACTTCTCGCGTCCGACGGCCGGCTCAGCTTCACCGACCTGGCCAAGGAGACGGGGCTGTCGGTCAGCGCCGTGCACCAGCGGGTGCGTCGACTGCAGGAACGATCGGCGATCAAGGGCTACCGGGCCGTCGTCGACCACGAGGCCGCCGGGCTCCCGCTCACCGCGCTCGTCTCGATCACGCCGTTCGACGCGTCCGCACCCGACGACATCCCCGACCGGCTGCGCGACATCCACCAGATCGTGTCCTGCTGGTCGGTGGCGGGCGAGGAGAACTACGTGCTCCAGGTGCGCGTCGCCAGCCCCTGCGAACTCGAGGAACTCCTGGCGCGTATCCGAACGGCGGCAGCCGTCACCACCCGCACCACGGTCGTGCTCAGCACACCGTGGGAGGACCGCAGCCCGTTCACCGACTGATCGGAGCGAACCGCCCGTCGACGACAGCAACCAGGTCGGCCGGACTCAACCCGATGTCGAAGCCGCGGCGCCCTCCGCTGACATACATCCGCGGCAACCCCTGCGCACTGGCATCGACCACCGTGCGCAACGGGCGCTTCTGACCCACCGGGCTCACGCCGCCGACCACATAACCGGTCGTGCGCTCCACCAACGGCACCGGTGCCATCGCCGCCTTCTTCGCGCCGACCGCGGCCGCCAACGCCTTCAGGTCGACCTGACGATCCACGGGAACGACCGCCACCACGAGGCCGTGGTCACGGTCCGAATCTGTCTGTGCCACAAGGGTCTTGAACACCTCGGCCGGTTGGAGACCCAGCGCCTCAGCCGCTTCGAGGCCGTAACTGTCCGCCCGCGGGTCATGCTCGTACGGGTGCACCGAGAACTCCACCGCCGCCTGGGTGAGCACTCGCGTCGCCGGTGTCGCCGCACCCTCGACGCCCTCACGGCCACGTCCCTTGCGTCCCATCCGCAACCTCCTCGGCGTGTCGCGCAGGGACACGCCGTCCACATCCGAAAAATCCTGATCAGTTCGGTACCTCAGACGAAGCCGCCTGACCTGCATCAACGATTCAAACCCGCAGGTCACGGCCGCGTTGACAGTCGCAGAGTGCCCGGTAGCGTAGCTCTTACGCCAGATGGGCCCCGTCATCAAGTAGATAACTTTCGCACGCCCGCGATCGGTCCCAACGATGACTCAACGGGGCCCATCTGCATTTTTTCGTGGCTCCTTCGGCGTTCGTGCTCGCCGCTCGTTCCTCGCTGCGACCACGAGCCGTCCCGCCACGGTGAGCCTTTCGTACGGTCCACCCTCGGGTGCCACCACCGGCAGTTGCGTACCCACCAAACCCGAGCTGCGCCGTTCCTCCTTCTTGGCTGCTTCTCGCAGTTGCAGTCCCGCCACTGTGAGCTTCGTGCGCGACCCTGGTGCACCTCACACACCTCCTCGGCCGGTGATCCGTTGTGCCTGGGTGGGGGAGTGGACGCGTCCGATTACGCTTGGGTAGTGATGTCCTCCGCAAAGCTCGCCCGGCTCGGGCTGCCCGCCCGCTGCTTGCTCGCCGTGCTCGGCGGGCTCGCACTCTGGCTGGCGTTCCCCGGGGTCGCGTGGTGGCCGATGGCGCCGGTCGGCGTCGCATTGATCACCTTGTCGACCGTCGGCACCCGGGCACGGAACGGGTTCCTGCTGGGACTTCTCGGTGGACTCGCGTGCTTCCTGCCGACGCTGCACTGGAGCGGCATCTACGTCGGCGACCTGCCGTGGATCGCCCTGTCGATCACCGAATCGCTCTACCTGGCGTTCATGGGCCTCGCCATCGCCGTCGTCCAGCGCACCGGCAAGGTGCGCCCGGGAGCCGTGGCCGCGCTGTGGGTGCTGCAGGAAACCCTGCGATCGAACGTGCCCTTCGGTGGCTTCCCCTGGGCCCGGCTGGCCTGGACCACCGCCGACTCGCCCCTGATGCGCTTCGCGTCGATCGCCGGCGCACCCGGCCTCACCTTCCTGGTCGCGCTGCTCGGAGCGCTCATCGCGCTCGGCGTCCTGCGCCTCGTGGGCCGCACCGCGGGACGCATCGATGGACACACCGATGGAGACACCGAGCGACACATCGACGTGCGCCGGGTGCTCATCCCGTTCGCCGCCACCGCGATCATCGCGGCAACCGCGTTCGTCGTGCCCGTGCCCACCTCGGGCCGCCCGATGCAGGTCATCGGCATCCAAGGCAACGTGCCGACCGCCGGCCTCGACTTCAACGCCCAGCGCCGCGCCGTGCTCGACAACCACGTCACTGCGACCGCCCAGGCGGCCGTGATGGTGCGGTCCGGTCAGATCGCCCACCCCGACCTGGTCGTGTGGCCGGAGAACTCCTCCGACATCGACCCCACCCGCAATGCCGACGCCGCCACCGAGATCGCGCAGACCGTCGCGAACATCAACGCGCCCCTGATCGTCGGCGCCGTGCTGGAAGAGCCGGCCCCGAAGGTCTCCAACACCTCGATGCTGTACCTGCCCGGCAAGGGGCTGGTCGACCGTTACGTGAAGCAACACCCGGTGCCGTTCGCCGAGTACATGCCCTACCGCAACTTCTTCCGCAAGTTCTCCGACAAGGTCGACCTGCTGACCACCGAGTTCACCCACGGCCAGAAGGTCGGTGTCTTCGACATCCCGACCAGCCGCGGCAACGTCAAGGTCGGCCCGGTCATCTGTTTCGAGATCGCCTACGACTCGATCACCCGCGCTCCCGTCGACCGGGGCGCGCAACTGCTCATCGTGCAGACCAACAACGCGACCTTCGGTTACACCGCCGAGTCGGAACAGCAACTGGCGATCTCGCAGGTCCGCGCGGTCGAGCACGGCCGTTCCGTGGTGCACGTCTCGACCGTCGGGGTCAGCGGGTTGATCACACCCGACGGTATGGTGCACGACCGTTCGTCGTTGTTCACCCGAAAGGTGCTCGCTGGGACTCTGCCGTTGCGGTCGTCGACGACGCTCGCCGACCGATGGGGTCCGTTACCCGAGTACCTGGTCGACGCGGCAGCAGTCGTCGCCGTCGCGCTCGCCGCGCGCGGCAACCGAAAGCGCCGCCGCGACGTCACAGACTCCGCCGACCCGGCGGACGACAGCTCCACGACCGACGACGCGGGTGAGAGCACCGACGAGACCACCGAGACAGAAGAGGGAGCGCGTGTCTGACACCGCCCGCGAACCGCTGGACCGCGTCCTGGTCCTGCTGCCGACGTACAACGAGCTGGAGAACCTCCCGCTCATCATGGAACGCATCCGTGCAGCAGTCCCGGACGCAGACGTGCTTGTGCTCGACGACAACTCACCCGACGGCACCGGCGAACTCGCCGACAAGATGGCCGCCGACGACCCGCGCGTCCAGGTGCTGCACCGCACCGGCAAGGAAGGGCTCGGCAAGGCCTACCTCGCCGGGTTCGCCTGGGGCCTCGAACGCGGCTACGACGCCCTCATCGAGATCGACGCCGACGGCAGCCACCCGCCGGAGGTGCTGCCCCGGATGCTCGAGGTGGCCGGCGAAGCCGACCTGGTCATCGGGTCGCGTTGGGTGCCCGGTGGCGCCATCGTCAACTGGCCGAAGTCGCGCGAGATCATCAGCCGTGGCGGCAACCTCTACATCCGTCTGGCCCTCGGCATGCCGGTGAAGGACGCGACCGCCGGCTACCGCGTCTACCGCGCATCGGCGCTGCGCACGATGGGCCTGGGCGACGTGTCGTCGCAGGGCTACTGCTTCCAGGTCGACCTGACCTGGCGCGCCGTCCGGCAGGGCCTCGTGGTCGCAGAAGTGCCGATCACGTTCGTCGAGCGGCAGATCGGTGCCTCCAAGATGGACGAGTCGATCGTGCGCGAAGCCATGCTCAACGTCACCCAATGGGGCCTGGCGCACCGGGTCGATCAGGTGAAACGGCTGGTGGGGAGACGCTGATGGCGGCGCGACGCGGACGCATCGGCTGGGCGATGTTCCTGTTCTTCCTGGTGATGCCGGTCATCGAGGTGATCGTGATCATCATGGTCGGACGCCGGATCGGGGCGTGGCAGACCCTCGGCCTGTTGGTGCTGTGGTCGGTTGTCGGCGCCTGGCTGGTAAAGCGCCAATGGCGCACCGCCTGGCGCGGACTGCGCACGGCGCTGCAGACCGGCAAGATGCCCGCCAGGGAACTCACCGACGCTGCGCTCGTGCTCATCGGTGGTGCGCTGCTGTTCCTGCCCGGGTTCGTCACCGACGTGCTCGGCTTGCTGCTGGTGCTGCCGTTCACCCGTCCGCTGGCACGGCCGTTGCTGCAGGCCGCGGTGGCACGCCGGGTGCTCGCCGGGTCGGGGTTCGCGATGCAGGCGACGGAAACGACCTACGACAGCCGGCCGCCGCATCAGCAGCAGGACGGCCGTGCGGCACCGGGCAACGCCGCGGGCGAGGAGATCATCGAAGGCGAGATCGTCGACGACTGACGGGTGCGGTCCGCCGCCGGGAACACACGAAAAAGGTGGTCACCCTCACGGTGACCACCTTTTCGGTGTGTGCGAGTCGAGCTCAGGCGGTGCGCTTGCGCCGCGGCTTGACGCCACGGGACTCGCGCAGCAGCGTGAGCCGCTCCTCGAGCAGTTCCTCGAGTTCGGGGATCGAACGCCGCTCCAGCAGCATGTCCCAGTGGGTGCGGACGTGCTTCACCGGCTTACGCTCCGGTTCGGGTCCGTCGACCAACTTCGCCTCGGCGCCGCACCGGCACTCCCAGAGACCCGGGATGTCGGCCTCGACCGAGAACGGGAGCTCGCTGATGTGCCCCTCCGGGCACTGGTAGCGGGTCAACCGCCGTTCGCTGAGGGTGACGCCCTCGTCGCTCTCGTGGGAGACGGACGAGAGGTTCGTGCCTCGCAATGATCGCTCTGCCATGTTTAACCCCTTTGCCTGGTCGCCACAGCGTCCTCGCTGTTGCCGTGGCATCTGTTGATGCAAACGGGCCGGCGACCGACATTGTTCCGAGAACACGACAGAATATCCACAGCAAGGGCGAACTGCCTGGCTCAGATGACCTGTGGCACCTCGTTGCCGACGTCCGAGATGCCCTTGCGGACGTCGACTGTGCGAAGCAGTGCGCCGCCGACGGCGAAGAAGACGATCAGGGCGATGATCGACAGCCGGTAGTTGTGGAACAGCTGGTAGACCAGACCGAACACGAACGTGCCGAGCCAGCTGGTGCCGCGTTCCATCGCCTGGTAGAGGCTGAAGAACTCCGACTCGCGGCCGTGCGGGATCAGGTGACTGAACAACGATCGGGACAGCGATTGGCTGCCGCCCATCACGATGCCGATGCCGACCGCCAGCAGGAGCCACGGCCCGAACGCGCCCTTGGGTACGAAGAACGCGACACACACGACACCGGTCCACAGCACCAGGCTGAGCAGGATGAGTTGGCGCGATCCGCGGGTGCGGGCGAGCCGACCGAACAACAGCGCCCCGAAGAACGCGACGAACTGCACCACCAGGATCGTGATGAACAGCTGGTTCTCGGAGAAGTCGAGCTCGAGCGCGCCGTACAGCGCGGCCGCGGCGATCACGGTCTGGATGCCGTCGTTGTAGAAGAGGTACGCGATGAGGAAGCGCATGGTCTGCGGGTAGCCGCGCAACTCACCGAAGGTCTGCTTCAGCTGCGTCAGCGAACCACGGATCACCGGCTCCCGTCCGCGCGGGTTCGCCGAACCGGGCACGTCCTTCAGACCCAGCACGGGGATGAGACCGAAGACGATCCACCAGATGCCTCCGGCCGCGAAGACGATGCGCACCGTCATGCTCAGCGACAGACCGAGTTGCTCGTGGAAGCTGAGGAAGGCGAGCGCGACCGCCAGCATGAGTCCGCCGCCGAGATACCCGAACGACCAGCCGACGGTCGACACCCGGTCGCGGTCGTTCGGGGGAGTGATACGGATCATCAGCGCCGAGTAGACGACGAGGGAACCGCCGAGACTGAGGTTGGCGACGATCACCAACAGGACGGCAAGCTGCCAGTTGTCGCCTTCCAGGAAGAACATCGAGGTCGCGGCCAGGCCACCCACGAGGGTGAACAGTCCGAGCAGGCGGGTCGGACGCGGCGAACGGTCGGCGATCGCGCCGATGAACAGCAGGATCACCGCGGAGACGATCGTCGAGACGGTGAGCGTGTACGCCACCAGCGATCCGGGCGGGATCGGGACGCCGAGCACGTGCAGGTCACGCAGGCACTCGTCGTCGGTGGGTTGCGTGGGGCAGGCGGCCTTGTTGGCGAGCGCCGTGACGTACGGCCCGAACAGCACCGTCATCGTCGCGGTGACGAACGCCGAGCACGCCCAGTCGTACCAATACCACTTGCGTTGCAGCTCGCGTTGCTGCGGAGTCGAACGGGTGATCACCGGTTCGCCGGCGGTGTCGGTCAGATCCACGGGTGAACTGTGACACATCCCGCGCGCGTGGTGCGGGACTTGCGGCCGGGTGCCGGACGGTTCGAGGCCGAACCGTTGCCGGGGCAGAACCGATTCCACCGAGTCGGTCGGGTTACGGTGGGGCCGAGCGAATTCGGGGGAGTTCGCCCTGACCCGGGAGGACCTGGCATGACCGACGATCGCGTCGGCACGACCTTCGGCCCATACCGCATCGTCGACCTGATCGGTCGCGGCGGAATGGGGGAGGTGTATCGCGCCTACGACACGGTCAAGGACCGCGAGGTGGCCCTCAAACTCTTGCCGCGAGAGTTGGCCGGTGACGCGTCCTATCGGGACCGTTTCGAGCGCGAGGCCAGGGTGGCGGCACGTCTGCAGGAACCGCACGTCATCCCGATCCATGACTTCGGCCGCATCGACGACGTGCTCTTCATGGACATGCGCTTGGTGCGCGGCAGGGACCTGCGCACCGTGCTGCGCCGCCCCGACCGGATGGATGTGGCGTTCGCCGTCGACCTCGTGCGCCAGATGACGGACGCGTTGGGTGCGGCGCACGCCGACGGACTCGTGCACCGTGACGTCAAGCCGGAGAACATCCTGCTGCTGCCGTCCGGCTTCGCCTACCTGGCCGACTTCGGCATCGCGGCCCGCACCAACGAAGCGCGGATGACCTCGGCCGGAACCGCGATCGGTTCGTTCGCTTATATGGCACCCGAGCGGTTCCAGGACGCGCCCGTCAGCCCGGCCTGCGACATCTACTCCTTGGGTTGTGTGCTGTACGAATGCCTGGCCGGCCGGCCGCCGTTCCCGCGCGGGTCGGTGTCGGCGCTGATCCAGGCCCACCTGTCCGAAACCCCGGAACGGGTGTCGGCTCTGCGCAGTGATGTGTCACCCGAACTCGACGCGGTGATCGCCCGGGCGATGGCCAAGGACCCTCGACAGCGATTCCCGAGTGCGCGGGAGTTCGGCGAGGCGGCCACTGCGGCACTGAGTGGCACAGGTGCCGCGACACACCCTCCCGACCCGACGACCGCCCCGACGATGACCGTGCCGGCCTTCACGCCCCGTCGTCCGCACGAGTCGGCCACGGCGGTGCCGCTGGCCGGCGGCATCACGCACGGAGCGACCTACGGCACCGGTCGTGCCGACCACGAAACGGGTTACGCCGCAGGGCAACTGGGTCAGCGCACTGTGAACGGCAACGCTGGCGGCGGCAACGGATACAACGGTTCCTCGCACGACGGGGACACGCAGCGGCTCGGGCGGCGCCCCAGCGCGGCTCTGCTCGCGGCGCTCGCCGCCGTGCTGCTGCTCGCCGGGTTTGCGGCTTGGCAGGCCTTCGGACGTGACGGCAGCAAGCAAGCGGACGGGCCTGGTCCGGGCACGACGAGCGGCACCACCTCGCAGGGGTCGTCGAGTCCGAACTCGACGACCACTTCGACCACGACGAGTTCGACGACATCCACGACGTCGACGACGACCTCGGTCAGCACGCAACCCAACGGTCACACCACGACCGTCACCGTGACCCAGAGCAGCAGTCCGTCGAGTTCGTCGGAGTCGACGTCGGAGTCGTCCACGACCGAGTCGACCACCGAGTCGACCACCACGTCGACGAGCACCTCGTCGTCCCCAACCTGGGGCACGACGATTCCTGCGGGTCCCGGGTACGACTGGCAGGGGTGGACCGGTTACTCGGCGGTGCGGTGCGGCGGCGACGACCGGGCCGCGATGGTCGCCTCGAGCGACAACTCGCTGATCACGATCTGCGAGACGCACTCGGGTCGCATGTACTACCTCGGGATGCGCCCGAACCAGGCGACCCGGCCGAACAGCCTGCGCCTGGCCGACCCGGTGCGCAGCGAGGGCGGTTGGCTGGCCAAGACCAGCAACGGCACGTACAGCTACCTGGTCACCTCGTCGGCGCTGACGATCAGCAACTCCAAGACCGGCGCCTCCGATGCCGAGCCGATGAACACCTATGTGGAAGCCGGCTGAGCCGGCTCGGTGCCGTTCAGTGCTCGTTCATGCTTGCTCAGTGCCCGTCAGTGGCGCTTGATCTGCCCCAGGTCGCGCACCGCGCCGTACGACGCCGAGGTGGCCAGCGCCGCGTAGGCCTGCAACGCCTTGGTCACCGGGCGGTCGCGATCGACCGGCTGCCACGGACGCTCCGAGGCGTTCATCCGCTCGCGGCGCTGAGCGAGCACCTCGTCGTCGACCTCGAGGGCCAGCGTGCGGGTGCGGACGTCGATGAGGATCTGGTCGCCGTCCTCCACTAAGCCGATGAGGCCGCCCTGGGCCGCCTCGGGGGAGACGTGGCCGACGGAGATACCCGAGGAACCGCCGGAGAACCGGCCGTCGGTGATCAGCGCGCACTTCTTGCCCATGCCGGTGCCCTTGAGGAACGCGGTCGGGTGCAACATCTCCTGCATGCCCGGGCCGCCGGACGGACCTTCGTAGCGGACCACGATGATGTCGCCCTCCTTGATCCGCTTGGACAGGATCGCGTCGACGGCGTCCTCCTGGCTCTCGACCACGAGCGCGGGGCCGCGGAAGGTCCAGAGGTCTTCGTCGATGCCGGCCGTCTTGATGACGGCGCCGTCGGCGGCGAGGTTGCCGTGCAGCACGGCGAGGCCGCCGTCCTTGGTGTAGGCGTGCTCGACGTCGCGGATGCAGCCTTCGGCCGCGTCGGTGTCGAGGCTGCTCCACGTGTTGTCGGTGGAGAACGCCTGGGTGGTGCGCACTCCGCCCGGCGCCGCGTGGAACAGGTCGAGCGCCTGCTGCGAGGGCTGCTCCGAGCGGATGTCCCATTCGGACAGCCACGCCTCGAGTGAGGGGGAGTGGACGCTGTGGACGTCCTTGTGCAGCAGCCCGCCGCGGTAGAGCTCGCCCATGATGGCGCTGATGCCACCGGCGCGGTGCACGTCTTCCATGTGGTAGTCGGAGTTGGGGGCCACCTTCGACAGGCAGGGCACCCTACGGCTCACGGCGTCGATGTCGGCCAGCCCGAAGGGCACCTCACCCTCCTGGGCGGCGGCGAGGATGTGCAGCACGGTGTTGGTGGAGCCGCCCATCGCGACGTCGAGCGCCATGGCGTTCTCGAACGACTCCTTGGTCGCGATCGAGCGCGGCAGCACCGACGCGTCGTCGTCGTCGTACCAGCGCTTCGCGAGCGAGACCACGAGACGGCCGGCCTCCTCGAACAGCGCCCGGCGGGCACTGTGGGTGGCGAGGGTCGAACCGTTGCCCGGCAGCGACAGGCCCAGGGCCTCGGTGAGGCAGTTCATCGAGTTGGCCGTGAACATGCCCGAGCACGAACCGCAGGTGGGGCAGGCGGCGGCCTCGACGGCGCTCAGGCCGGCGTCGTCGACGTCGGGCGAAGCGGACGCGGAGATCGCGGTGATGAGGTCGGTGGGCGCCTGCGCGACACCGTCGACGACGACCGCCTTGCCGGCTTCCATCGGGCCACCGGACACGAACACGGTGGGGATGTTGAGGCGCATCGCGGCATTGAGCATGCCCGGGGTGATCTTGTCGCAGTTGGAGATGCAGACCAACGCGTCGGCGGCGTGGCCGTTGACCATGTACTCCACGGCGTCGGCGATGACCTCGCGCGAGGGCAGCGAGTAGAGCATGCCGCCGTGTCCCATCGCGATGCCGTCGTCGACGGCAATGGTGTGGAACTCCTTGGCGACTCCGCCGGCGGCGCGCACCTGCTCGGCAACGATCTCGCCCATGTCCTTCAGGTGGACGTGACCCGGAACGAACTGGGTGTAGGAGTTGGCAATCGCGACGATCGGCTTGCCGAAGTCGTTCTCGCCGGTGCCGGTCGCCCGCCAGAGCGCACGCGCACCGGCGGCGTTGCGGCCGTGGGTCGTGACGCGGGAACGCAATTCGGGCATGTCGACTCCTTCCGTACGCCGGCACTGGTGCGCCGGCAGCTTCGCCCAATCATCGCACCGGCCGCCGACACAGCCACAGCGCATCCGCCATCTGGTCATGACGTCCATATTTCGGACGCACCCTCAGGGGTGGGCGTGCGTATTCACAGCCCGCCGACTCCCGCCGGGACTTCGCCGATCGATAGCGTTGGACGCAGCATCCCGATCCCCGACGAAAGGATTCGCCCCGATGGCTCTCGTCCGTCTTCTGGCCCGTCCGCTGCTCGCCGCCCCGTTCGTGTTCGGCGGCTTCAACCAGCTGCGCAACAGCGAGCAGTTCGCACCAGCAGCCGAACCGGTCACCAACCGGCTCGCCGCGCCGATGAAGCTGCCGACCAGCGACCCGAACGTGCTGGTCAAGGCCAATGGGGCCGCAATGGTGGCCGGTGGCCTGCTCCTTGCAACCGGCAAGGCGCCGCGCGTTTCGTCGGCGCTGCTGTCCGGCCTGTTGATCCCGACCACGCTGGCCGGCCAAGCCTTCTGGGCCACCGACAATGAGGCCGACAAGCGCCGCCACCTGGTCGGTTTCGTCACCAACCTCGGCCTGCTCGGCGGCCTGCTCACCTCGGCCGTCGACACCGCCGGCAAGCCCGGCCTCACCTACCGCGCCGGCATGGCGAAGGACGCCGTCGGTCGCGCCGCGCACACCGGTGCGCTCGAGGCTCGCCTCGCCGCGGCGAACGCGCAGAACAAGCTGCCGCTGTAACCCGAACACCACGCGAATCGCCGGACGCACCCACCACGGGTGCGTCCGGCGATCTGCTTCTCCGGTCCGTTCAGTCGGCTCGACGCAGCCGCGCGACGTCGTCCGGCACGCAGCCGTCGGCGTCAGCCGGGGTCCAGGGCTGACTGGGCACCCACTCACTGCCGCAGGAGCGACACGCGAACAAGGGTTCGCCGTCGAGTTCGGCGCCGGTCGCGCCCCAAGCGCATTCGCTCCGGCAGGGTTCGATCCGCAGATCGGTCATCGGCAGCTCGGACGCGCGCCGGTTCAGACCGGGAACCCGAGGTGGGCCAACGCCTGACGCAACAACACGCCATGACCGCCGGCCATCTCCTCGGTGCGGGCAAGTTCGAGCGCCTCCTGCGGGCTCAGCCACGCGAGGTCGAGGGAATCGGCGCTCGGTGCACAATCACCCATCACGACCACGATGTGCGCCATCGACACGGCGTGCTGGCGCGGGTCGTGGAACGGCGTCACACCAGGGGTCGGGAAGTACTCGGCGATCGCGAAGGGCTGCGGGGAGATCGGCACCTGCGGCAGTGCCATCGGACCGAGGTCCTTCTCAATGTGGCGCAGGATCGCGTCGCGGATGCGCTCGTGGTAGAGCACCCGGCCAGACACCAGTTCGCGTCGGATGCGTCCTTCCGCGTTGCCGCGCAGCAACAGGCCGATCTCGGTCACCATCGATCGCTCGTCCACCCGGACGGGGATCAGGTCGACGTACAGGATCGGCAACCGCTCGCGGGCGTCGCGGATCTCCTCGCGGGACAGCCAGGCTCCGCCGGTCTCGGTGTCCATGCCACTCATGGGCGCCATTGTGTCAGTGACCGTTCTGTCGATCGCTCGGCCTCCACGTCGTGTTGTGGGCCGGGGTGCGGCCGTTCCCACGGCGGGTCGGCAGCGTGGTTGGATCGGGTCGGCTGCGACCGATGCATCCGACCGACCCGCAGCCGGACGGAGAACCAAGCCATGGCCACCACGCCGGCAGCCGACAGCCACGACGTCATCCGGGTGCAGGGCGCCCGCGTCAACAACCTGAAGGACATCAGCGTCGACCTACCCAAACGCCGCCTCACCGCGGTCACCGGGGTGTCGGGGTCGGGCAAGAGTTCGCTGGTTTTCGGCACCATCGCCGCGGAGTCCCAGCGCCTCATCAACGAGACCTACAGCGCGTTCGTCCAGGGCTTCATGCCGACGCTCGCCCGGCCGGAGGTCGACGTGCTCGAGGGGTTGACGACCGCGATCATCGTTGACCAGGAGCGGATGGGCGCGAACGCCCGGTCGACCGTCGGCACCGTCACCGACGCGAACGCGATGCTGCGGATCTTGTTCTCCCGGTTGGGTGTTCCGCACATCGGCGGACCGAACGCGTTCTCGTTCAACGTGCCGTCGGTGTCGGCGTCGGGAGCGATCACCGTGCAGAAGGGCGCCAAGACCATCGCCGAGAAGGCGACCTTCAACCGGCTCGGCGGCATGTGCCCGCGCTGCGAGGGCATGGGGCAGGTCTCCGACTTCGACCTCGCCGAGCTGTTCGACGAGAACCTCTCGCTGTCCGAAGGCGCCTTGAAGGTGCCCGGCTATTCGATGGACGGGTGGTACGGCCGGATCTTCGGCGGGTCGGGCTTCTTCGACATGGACAAGCCGGTCAAGAAGTTCACCAAGCGGCAACTGCACGACCTGCTCTACAAGGAGCCGACCAAGATCAAGGTGGAGGGCATCAACCTCACCTACGAGGGCATCATCCCCAAGATCCAGAAGTCGATGCTGTCGAAGGACCGCGACTCGATGCAGCCGCACATCCGCGCGTTCGTCGACCGGGTGGTCACCTTCACCACGTGTCCGGAGTGCGACGGCACGCGGCTGGCCGAACACGCCCGCTCCTCCAAGATCAAGGGCATCAACATCGCCGAGGCGTGCGAGATGCAGATCGACGCGCTCGCCGAGTGGCTGCGCGGGGTCGATGACAAGTCGGTCGCGCCACTGATCGCGGGGCTGCAACACACCCTCGACTCGTTCGTCGAGATCGGGCTCGGCTACCTCAGCCTGAACCGTCCGTCGGGCACGCTCAGCGGGGGAGAGGGACAGCGCACCAAGATGATCCGCCACCTCGGGTCGGCGCTCACCGACGTGACGTATGTCTTCGACGAGCCCTCGATCGGGCTGCACCCGCACGACATCCAGCGGATGAACGAGCTGCTGATCCGGTTGCGCGACAAGGGAAACACGGTGCTCGTGGTCGAGCACAAGCCCGAGATGATCGAGATCGCCGACCACATCGTCGACATCGGTCCGGCGGCCGGCTCGGGCGGCGGTGAGGTGGTCTACGAGGGCGACATCGCCGGGCTGCGCAAAGCCGGCACGCTCACCGGCAAGCACCTCGACGACCGGGCCTCGCTGAAGGACCAGGTGCGCGAGGCGGACGGCGTCATCGAGGTGCGCGGCGCGGGCACCCACAACCTCAAGGACGTCGACGTCGACATCCCCACCGGCGTCCTGGTCGTGGTGACCGGTGTCGCCGGGTCGGGCAAGAGCTCCCTGATCCACGGGTCGCTCGCCAAGCGCGACGGTGTGGTGGTGGTCGACCAGACGGCGATCCGCGGTTCGCGACGCAGTAACCCGGCCACGTACACCGGCCTGCTGGAGCCGATCCGTAAGGCGTTCGCAAAGGCGAACGGCGTGAAACCCGCTCTGTTCAGCGCGAATTCCGAAGGCGCTTGCCCGACCTGCAACGGGGCCGGGGTCATCTACACCGATCTCGGCATCATGGCCGGCATGTCGACCGTCTGCGAGGACTGCGAGGGCAAGCGCTTCTCCAGCGCCGTGCTCGAGTACGAGTTCGGCGGGCGCAATATCGCCGAGGTGTTGGAGCTGCCGGTCGACGAGGCGCTGGAGTTCTTCGCCGACGGCGACGCGAAGGTGCCCGCCGCGGCGAAGATCCTCGGGCACATGTCCGAGGTGGGGCTCGGTTACCTGCGGCTCGGGCAGCCGCTGACGACGCTCTCCGGCGGGGAGCGGCAGCGGCTCAAGCTCGCGACCCACATGGGGGAGAAGGGCGGCGTCTACATCCTCGACGAACCGACCACCGGCCTCCACCTGGCCGACGTCGAGCAGTTGCTGACGCTGCTCGACCGCCTCGTCGACTCCGGCAAGTCGGTCATCGTCATCGAGCACCACCAGGCCGTCATGGCGCACGCCGACTGGATCATCGACCTCGGTCCGGGCGCCGGACATGACGGCGGCGAGATCGTGTTCGAGGGCACCCCGGCCGACCTGGTGAAGGGGCAGAAGACGCTGACCGGCAAGTATCTCGCGCAGTACGTCGCCGCCGGGAAGTGATTGGGCGGTTCCAGTGAAAGATTGGTGCTGTCATAGCAGCAGCAATCTTTCACTGGAGCCGAGTACGTCGGTTCGACAACGCGATTCGAAGGCTCGCTGCTCCCCGTAGAACGTCGTGTCGGGCATAGCGTGGCTCCACCGTCACGCCTCGTCACGCAACGAAGGGTTCCGTCATGCCTCGTCGTTCTCGCCTCACCGCTGCTGCGCTCGCCGTCGTCTGCGGCACCTTCACGCTCGCCCCGTCGAGCGCGCAGGCGGCCGATCCCACCGCACCACTGGTGCTCACACCGATCGGTGGCGGATATGAGTCGCCCGCCCTGCGCGGATTCGCGCTCGAGGTGGCCGCGCACGCGACCGGGTCGACCGTCGACATCCTGGTCGTGCCGTCGTCGTACGGTGACGCACCGGAAGATCGTGCGCAGAACCTGCGTCTTGCCGGTGAACGGGCGCAACAGATCGATCGCGAGTGCGATGCGGCGGTCGCCGCGTCCGCGTATGCCGCGCGCTTCCCGGGTGGTTGCAACGCCACGCTGCTCACCTTGTTGAACCGCGCCGACGCGCTTGATCCGAAGAACTCAAATGCGTTCCGCGATCCCGGTACCGACGGCAGCTTCATCCTCGGCGGCGACCAGGTGCTCGCCATGCAGGTACTGGCGAACACCCCGGCCGAGCAGTCGATGCACTACGCGTCCGGCCGCGGGGTGGTGTTCGGCGGCACGAGCGCAGGAAACGCGGTCGAGTCGGTGAGCATGGGTGCCGGTTACGCCCCCAGTGGCTACCCCGAGAACGCGATGGAGCGAGGCCAGGCGCTCATCTTCTGGGGTGACGACGCGGCGAGCGACGAGCGGGGGTTGTCCTTCGGCTCGCGCAAGATCATCCTCGACCAGCACTTCTACCAGCGAGGACGCTTCGGTCGGCTGGTGGAGTACACCGCGGAGTCGGCGCAGCGCTACGGCGGCGCCGGCAAGCTCGGCCTCGGGGTCGACTTCGCCACCGGGCTGGCCATCACCGACGACACGAGCGTCGCTCGTCCGTACGGCGCGTCCTCGTCGACCTTCATCGACCTCAGGCACGCGTCCGCACCGACCTGGGTCGGACCACGGCAGACACTGACCTTGCGCGGCGCGCTCACACACCTGATGGCGCCGGGCACCAGGATGACCTACGACGTTGCGTCGCGCACGCCGTCATCGGGCGGCGCGCCGGTCGCCGCACCGGTCCAGCAGGCGCTGCCGCCCCTGGCCACGAAGCGGACGCTCTTGCTCGGCGGTGGACAGAACGACTCAGCATCGTCGGGTGCCCTTCGATCGTTCGTGTCCGCGGCCGGTGGGAAGGGACCGGTCGTCGTGATCGCTGCCGGCTACGCCGACGAGGCCTCGGGCCGGGCAGCTGCCGCGAAGTACGTGAGCGCTGTCAAGGGAGCTGGTTGGTCGGGTGCGACCAGGTCGGTGGTGCAGGGCAGCGACAAGGTCAACCCGGGCACCATCGCCGGCGCCGCGGCTGTGCTCTTCGTCGGTGGTGACCAGTCGGCGATACCGAAGGCGCTGCATGACAAGCAGTTCACCCAGACGGTCAAGGTCGCCGTGACCACCACAATTGTGATGACGGACGGTGCGATGACGCCCGCGCTGGGTGCGAACTACCTGGCCAACCCCGATCCGGACCTCTTCGATGAGGACGAAGCGATCGCCCAGTTCCGCACCTCCTACCCGGTGCTGGCCACCGGCCTCGGCATCGTGCCGGGCTACCGCTTCGAACCGGAGCTCACCGAGGGTTACCGCTGGGGTCGCCTGTACACCGGTGGGAAGGCCGCACCGTCCACTGTTGGAGTCGGCATCAGCGAGCGGACGGCGTTGCGCGTCAGCAGCGCACAGGCCACAGTCATCGGTGAGCGGAGCGTCGTGGTCGTCGACGGGCGGCAAGCTCGCTGGCTGCCCGGCTCGAACGGCGCGCTCGGAGCAATCAACGTGTGGTTGAGTGCGTTCGGACCCACATCCACCGTCCGGTAGCTCGGACCCCGATTCGGTCAGTTCGCGGTGCTCAGTCCCTGTGCCTGCACCGCGGCTCGAATCTTCGGCAGCCACGGGTCGTCAGCACTCACGAACGCGGCCGGCGTGCCGAGCGGCGCGGGCACGTCGGTGGTCAGACCGCCGGAGTAGCTGGCCCCGGTGAAGATGTTGACCCACGTGCCGGGTGGGAACGAGACCGTCGCCGTCCGAGAGCCTTCGGCCAGCACCGGCGCGACGAGGAGGCTGCGCCCGAGGAAGAACTGCCTGTCATTCGCGGCCGCAGTGGTGTTCGGCCAGTTCACCCAGGTGTGCCGCACCGCAGGAACGCCGTCGCCGGTCGCTTCGGCGAGCACGGTCGCCCGATACGGCGCGAGCGCAGCGAAGATGCGCGAATTGCGTGCTGTTGCAGCGAGTTCGGCGGTGTCGTAGACCTGACGATTCTGCGCGGGCCGGTTGCCCTCGTGTGATCGCAGCACCACCCCGAACGCAGCGACCTCACCCCAGCGCTGCAGCAGTTCGGGGGAGCGGACGTAGTTCTTCACGACCGCGTTCACCGAGGTGTAGCCGCCCAGATCGCTGTGGTTGAGGGCCCAACCCGACACGCCGCTGGAGAAGGTGCCGAGCAAGCTCGAGGCAAGCCCGTCGTCGGCCGACCAGGTCACCAGCTGATCGCCGTTCCAGAACAGCGGGGTGTCGCCGGCCATGTCCGGGGTGCCGGAGCGGAACCACGTGACGCAATCGGTGCGGCCCGCGGCAGCGCAACCGGCCTTCACGGTGTCGGCCCATAGTTTCGGCCAACGGTTGTGCAGGGTGCGCGCATCGCCGGAGTGCAGGCGCGCGTCCATCGGCAGCCCTTCACCGAAGTCGGCCATGAAACCGACCACTCCATCGGCCAACACGTGTTGCGCGATCACTTGGGAGAACCATTGCCGGGCAGCCGGATTGGTGAAGTCGACCATCGTCGCGGAGAAACCGCCCTGGTCCTGCTGGTACGGCTTGCCGGCGGCGTCGCGAATCAGGTAACCGCGGTCGGCGGCCTGCGCGTAGAGGTTCGTGCCGGGCCGTCCGGTCGCGTCGGTGAGGAAGGGGTTGACGTAGGTGGTGGTGCGGATGCCTTGACTCTGCAGTTCCGCAACCAGACCCTTCCAGTCGGGATACCTGGTGGGGTCGGGTTGCCAGGTCCACCAGAGTCGGTCGCCGAAGCCGGTGGTGCGTTGCCCCGCCCAGTCCTGGATCCACACTCCTGCAACCCGCACCCCCGCGGCCTTCAACCGGCGGACGGTGTCGCGCACCTTCGCGCTGCCACCCTGCACTCCGACGATCAGACCGTCCTGGGTCCACGACGCCAGTTCGGGGCGGGTGACGGCGCCTTGTTGTTGGGTAATGAGGCCGGTGGCGGACTCGGCGGCTGTCAGTTCGAGATGCAGCGTGCGGCTCCAGACCTGCAGTCCGACGCGGTCACCGTTGCGGGTGTCGGCGACCGCGAACGCTCCCGCCTCGGGGCTGGTCGGGCTGACCCGCACCCCGCGCAGGTCATCGGTGACGAAGGTCGGGTAGGCGGCGTACGTCATCTGGCGGGTGCCGCCGGCGCCGTGCTGCGTGGCATCGGCGAGGAAGGTGACCGGCTGCTCCCCGCGCCCGACCCCCTGCTCGCGCACCAGCAGCGGAATGAGCCGGCCCGAGAGGTCGAAGCTGTCGAACTGTTCGCCGAAGCCGTGCACCCCGCGCCCGGGCGTGCGCCCGGTCTGGAAACCGATCGCGTCGACGGCGGTCGAGGTGGTGCTGAGTTGCACGTCCAGCCCGCCGGCGGCCCGTGGCGCGATCGTCATCGTGTAGGGCACCTGCGGCGACCCGGTGAGCACACCGCTCACGACGATCCGATCTCCCTGTGCCCGAACCGAATCGACTCGCTGAGTGGTCCACTCGCGACCGGTCGAGACCGTCGGCCAGAAGTAGCCGTGATGGTCGTCGTACTTCACCGTTGCCTTCGCCGCTGTGACGAAGGACTGGTTGATCGGGCTGGTCCAGACGACACGCTCGTTGCGCTGAAGCTGCAGCCGATCACCGAAGACGACGGCCTCGAGGTCCTGCACCCGCGCCCCGCCGACACCGGGGGCGAAGGTGAGCTTCGTCGGACGCACCACCTCGACGTCGTCGGCGGGAAAGGTCCGCGCCCAGGTGACCAGACCAGCGGCAGCGACGAGGGCCAGCACCACCAGGGAGACGAGCAGACGCCGAGGCCAGCGACGTCGGCGGGTTCGGCGGACGACTGCTGTGCTCACGCTGTGCAGCCTAAGGTGCGCACGCCGTCCGCCGCGATGACCGACCGGGTATCCCTCGTGACCGGAGCATCGTCCGGTATCGGCGAAGCCACTGCTCGTCGACGTCTACCTGGCGGGTCTGCGTCCGAGCTGAGTCGGCCCCGACATCGACGCCATCGAGGACATCACGGAATCGACTCATACCGGTTGCGATGCAGTTACGGCCGTAGCCACCCCGCGCCCCCCTTCGGATACTGGTCGCCATGACCCCGCCTGCGGCGAACAGGTTCGTTCGGCTTGCCCTCGCAAGCTCGGTGCTCTTGGCCGTCACCGGTTGCGGCGCCACGGGCGACGGTCCGTCGTGCACCGGTTTCGCCCTGTCGCTGATCTCGGATCAGGGCGGCGGAGCTGCCACCCCAGTGGCCGCCGCGCAGGCGTACGCCGCGAAGAACGGCCTGCCGAAGGACGGGTGGGCGACCGCCGAGACGTCGGACAGCGGTGTGCTGCTGAAGGCCGACGACTCCAGGTTGCATGTGCTGAAGCTGCGCGACGGCACCTGGACCGTCGACTCCGGGCAACGGTGCTGACGGCTAGCCTCCTGGAGTGAGCCAGTCCAAGCCCCGCGCCCGACGCCGCCCTGACGTCAACGATGTCGAACTCGTCGGCGGTGTCGAGAAGCGGGAGTTGTACCTCGTGGAGCACGACCCGTCGTGGGCGCGGGACTATTGCACCCACGAGGCGCGCATCCGTGCGGCGCTCGGCGACAACGCGGCGGCGGTCGAACACATCGGGTCGACGGCTGTGCCCGGCCTGGCCGCCAAGCCGATCATCGACATCCTCGTGACCGTGCCCGACATCACGGCCGAGGAGGACTACCTCGACCAACTGCTCACCGCGGGTTACGTGATGCGGGTGCGCGAACCCGGCCACCGGCTGGTGCGCACACCCGAGCGTGACGTGCACGTGCACATCCTTGAACCCGACGACCCCGCGGCCGACGATTACTTGCTGCTGCGCGACCAGTTGCGCGCCGACGACGCCGACCGCGACCTGTACGAACGCACCAAGCGCGAGTTGGTCGCGCAGGACTGGCCCGACATGAACGCATACTCGGATGCCAAGACCGCGGTGATCGAACAGATCAAAGACCTTGCTCGCTCACGCCGGATGCGAGATGCTTGAGTTGTGGACCAGGACGGCGAGCCGGCGTCGGGTGACGACGCAGACCCTGTGTCACCCGAGTCGGCCGAGTCCCGCGAGCCGGTAGTCGGGCGGGCGAAACCGCGCAGATCGGCGCGGGCCTGGGCATCCATCGTCCTGTGCGTGGTGAGCGCGGTGCTGCTTGCCGGCGGCACTCTCGCAGGCATCGCCAACCGACAACTCGTCGACGGTTCACGCTTTGCGGCCCACGTCGACGCCGTCCGGCAGGACGACGCCGTCGCGCGTCAGGTCGGAATCGCCATGACCAACAAGGTGATCGAGGCCAACCCCGATCTCGTGGCGGTGCGTCCGCTGATCGAAGCGGCGTCGGTGGCCGTGGTGCAGAGTCCGAGCGTGAGCCCGATGCTGACGGCGACGATCCGCGAGGTGCACGCGGCGTTCACCCAGCCCGGGTCAGGGACGGTCGTGCTGCGGCTCGCCGACATCGGCGCGGTGTTGTCGGGTGTGGTCGCGAAGATCTCGCCCGACACCGCAGCGTCGCTGCCGCCGAACCTCGATGTGACGCTCGCTCGGATCGGCGATCAGACAGCCGCGCACTCGACGATCGACCTGGCCCGCCGGGTTTCCTTGTTGTCGTGGCTGTTGCCGCTGCTGGCACTGCTGTGCGTCGTCGCGGCGGCCTGGGCGAGCGGGTGGGGCGAACGGTCGGTGCGCCTTGCCGGCCGTTCACTTCTCGGTGCGGGCTGCCTCGTCGCGCTCGTGGCAGGGGTGGGCACCGTCATCGGTTCGACCACCGGCACCAACACCCTCGACGGCGCGCTGCGGGCGGCGACGATCCACGAACTCGTCGGTCTCCTGTGGTGGCCGGCCGCAGTGCTGCTCGGTGCCGGCGTGGTGCTGCGCGTCGTCGCGGCGCTCGACGGCGCACCCGCCACCTCGGACGCGCGCGATTGGCTTGAGCTGCAACCGTCCTCGCAGCGGGTGCAGGGCCTGCGTGCGGGCATTCTGGTGCTCCTCGGCACGTACGTGGTGGTGCGGCCCGCGTCGGCGGTGCAGGCGGTCGCGCTGCTGATCGGTCTGGGGGTGTTGCTGCTCGGACTCGGCGAGGCGACCCGCATCCTGTCCCAACTTGTCGCCGAGCACGGCTCGCGAGTGAGCGATCGGGTGCAGCGCTGGATCGGCCGGGTGCTGCAGGTGGCTCCGGGGGTGGTTGTCGCCGGCTTGGTGATCTCGCTGGCGCTGCCGTCGTCGCGCGCCCTGCCTGCCGTGCTGGCGGTGCCGAACGACACCCGGTGCAACGGATATGTCGAACTCTGCGCGCGTCCGTACAACCAGGTCGCCTATCCGGCCGCGCACAACTCGATGTCGGCGGCCGACGAGCCGGGATGGTTCCTCGCCGAGCAGCCGACCGGGCTCGTGGGACAGCTGGACGCCGGCATCAGGGTGCTGCTGATCGACACCTGGTACGGGCAGGCCACCACAACCCCCGGCCAGGTCTCCAACGCGGCCAAGGACAAGGCGAAAGCCGAAGCGCAGTTGAACGCCGAATTCGGTGCTGGGGCGGTGGCAAGCGCACGGCGGCTGCGGAACACGGTGTCGGGCAACCCGATCGGTCCGGTCGAGCCGTACTTGTGCCACGCCGTCTGCGACATCGGCGCGACCAAGTGGGAGCCCGCGATGGCCGGCGTCCGCACCTGGTTGCAGAACCACCCGCGGGAGGTCGTGACCTTCTTCATCGAGGACAACGTGTCGGCCGCCGACACCGCGAAGGTGTTCGAGGCAGCCGGGCTGCTGCCCTACGTCGCCACCCACGAGCCGGGCCGGCCCTGGCCCACCCTCGGCCAGATGATCGAAACCGGCAAGCGGGTCGTCGTGCTGATGCAGCGCGACGGCGGGGGAGCGACCTACCCGTGGCTCTTGCAGGGCTGGGACCAGGCGCAGGACACCAACTACGACGCGAAGACGCCCGAGCAACTCAGCTGCGCACGCAACCGGGGCACCGACAAGAGCCAACTCCTGCTCATCAACAACTGGCTCAACAACTTCGACCGCATCGTCACCGGCGCCGACCAGGTCAATGCCTACGACAGCCTCTACCCGCGGATGCTGCGGTGCCAGAAGGAACGCGGCATGATCCCCAACTTCGTCGCCGTCAACTACTACAACCGCGGCGATCTCTTCCGAGTGGTGAACGCGCTGAACCGGGTCGGCTGACGCATGGGCCGCGACCGCGGCACCGTCGGCGAAGCTGGTGGCGATTCCTGGGGCGAATGCCTCATGTGCGGCCCGTCGCGCGGGCATACACCTGAGACATGGACACCAACACCACATCTGGCGGCCTACGTGCCGCGCCCCGACCTGCCGGGCCTGCTCGACCGCTACGCGGCCGCCGGCGGACGCTTCCTCCTCTGTCCGATCGGCCTCACCTCACGAGCGGTCGACCCCGGCACGCTGGTCGCCAACGCAAGCTGCCGGCGGCACGGTGCAGCTGTGGGAATGGATCGGCGTCGCACCCGACGGAGTCGGTCCCGACCGGCAGGAGCTGCTCGGGGCGCTCACCCTTGCTATCGACCTGGGCCTCGGACTGCCGGCCGAACATGTGCTGCGGTCTGCGATCTGTGCGCACCGCCTCGCCGGCGCTCTCGGGCTCGACGCCGACCAACAGCGTTCCGCCTTCCACACGACGATGGTGATGTGGATCGGATGTCACGCGGATTCGCACGAGTACGGACGCTGGTTGGGCGACGACATCGCTGCGCGTCGCAACTCCTACCGGTAAGACTGGGCGGGGCTGCCCTCTACGAGCGGTGGGACGGACGTAGTGGCCCCGCCGGTGCCGCGGGCGTGGACCTCCCGATCGCCACCCGCATCGCTCAACTCGCCGACCTGGCTCAGGCCAGGAGCGAGGGCGAAGGCGTCGAGGCTGCCGTGGCGTTGGTGACGTCGCGGGCCAGTGTGTTCGCCGCCCGGGCGGCCTCGACGTACTCGGTCTCGGCTTCGGTGAGCGGTACGTCGTCGAGCAGCTGTACACGGGATTCCATGCATGATCCATGTAAATTTTGCCCAGGTGAGACACGCGCTGTTCGGTCGCTAGGTTGCCTGCAGGGATCTGTAAAAAGAGGAATTAGAGTTCATCCTGTCAAGATCTGTCAGGGGGTAGGACTCGGGAGGCAACGAATATGGGCATGTCGGACTACGTCGCGGGATTGAGGTCCAAGGTGGGCAATGACCTCGTCCTCCTGCCAGGGGTCACTGGAGTCGTTATGCGTGGGACCCCTGACTCCCGCGAGGTCCTGGCTGTCCGCCGCTCAGAGAATGGTGTATGGACGCTGATCAGCGGCGCTATCGATCCCGGTGAGCAGGCCCACGAGGCGATGGTGCGGGAGATCCATGAGGAGACGACTCTCCAGGCCAGGATCACGCGGCTCCTATGGGTCCAAACCCTTCCTCGGAGTACCTACCCCAACGGAGACCAGACCCAGTACTACGACATCGCTTTCCTCTGCGAGGCGGTTGCGGGTGAGGCAAAGGTCGGCGATGACGAGTCTTCCGCAGTGGCATGGTTCCCCATTGACGCACTTCCTGAACTTGATGACCGCTACCGCAAGACTCTGACACTTGCCCTTGAATCGAGTCACGACGTCTACCTCGGACCCGAAGGTCTTCGTCCGGAGGATCTGGCATGACGCCCCGAGGATCTGGCTACGTCAAGCAGAGTTGGCCCCAGGCTGACGGTGTGAAGTGGACCCGCTATGGGGTGTCGGAAGTCCGGTAGTGGATGACTTGACTGTTCCCAACGAGTCGTCGTGGTGGGTGCGGCTGGTTCTTCGGCACCTCGCGCGGTCGAGATGGACGCCGCGCTGCACCGGACCCGGCGACCACTCGGCCCCGGGTTGCGTTTGACGTGGACGTTGCCCTGGCGTGACGTGCCCGATGGAACGTTCGTCGTGGTTGAGGGCGCTGCGGTGGTGGTCGTGCAGGATCACCTGGCACGTTGGGACGCCGCTTCCGGCGGTTACGGCGAGTGGTCGCCGCGTCCGTAGACCGGCGACGCCGAAGTGTTGACGCCGCGTCCGACCGTCGCGGTGCTCGCGTCGGGTTACGCGGTGCAAGTCGACGCGTCGGCCCACTGAGGCGTCAGTTCCGGCCGACGGGCTTCACTGCGCGTGTCGCGATGTAGCCCGGCAAGTGCTCCGCGGTGACGTCCGCGTGGTGCGGCGCTTCGACGAGGTGCGTCAGGCTGAACCCGGCAAGCAGCTGGCCACCGATCTGGGTCGTCAGTGAGTGGCTGTACTCGATCGGACCATCGCCGTAGGCACGCTCCCGCTCGGCCTCCGGCAGGTCGAGAGAACTGTAGGGAAGTCTGTGTGCGACAACGAGTTCGCGCCGATCGAGTGCGTTCTCGTCGAACATGTAGATGTCCGGGTTCATGAACCCGACGAGCAACGCGCCGCCCGGTCGCAGCACCCGGAAGCACTCCGCCCAGACAGGCGCGAGGTCTGGGCAGAAGACATTCGAGACCGGGTTGAGGACGACGTCGAAGCTCTCCTTGTCGAATGCGCTCAGATTGCGCATGTCTCCGAGCATGGTGCGGATCTCGAGGCCGTCGCGCGCCGCGACCTCCTCGTCGCGGGCCAGCTGTTTGGGGGAGTTGTCGAAAACTGTCACGTTGGCACCAGCCGCCGCAAGCACCGGCCCCTGCTGCCCGCCGCCGGACGCCAGGCACAGCACGTCCGATCCGTCCAGATCGGCCGGAAACCAGTCCCGCGGTGTCGGCTCGTAGCCGATGAGCACCACCGACCAGTCACCTGCGCGAGCCCGCGCGATGACGTCCGAGCCGACCGGCCGCGACCACTCGTTGTCGTTGTCGACGAGTTGGTCCCACGCGGCACGGTTGTGGGCAACGGGGTCGAGTTCCTCTGCCATCCGGAAACCCTAATCTCCGCGCAACGCCTGTCCGCTCCGAGGTGATTGCGCATGTACGGATTGTCCCGGGATACCGATTTGAGCGGCATGACCGACATGTGTCTGACGCTCGTCTGCTTCGGGCAGTATCAGACCCAACTGCGCTTCATCTCCACCCGCTGGCTCGACCATGCATCGATCTCGATCGAAGGCGATTCAGCGCCGCTTGGTTCGACTGCGATTCAACGAGGCTCGCCCAGCACGGTATTGATCGTGTCGATGCCCGACCGCGCGAACTCAGGCCAGCTCGTCCAGTAGTAGGGCATCGCGAGCAACGACACGAAGATGGCCCAAGCGCGTGCGCGTTGCCAGGAGTCGTCGTCGACTCCGAGCCGCTCGCGGTAGGCGACACGGGCGTCGCGCGGCAACTGCCAGACTGCCGCGTGTTCGGCCGTCGGGTTGCCGATGTTCAGGGCACCGAAATCGATGACAGCCGCCAACTTCCCGTCGCGGGCAAGAAGATTCGCACTCCGCAGGTCGCCGTGCAGGAGCACGTCGGGCACGACCGGGTCGGGTACCGATGCGATGCGATGCCATTCGTCGGCGACCGCGTGAACGTCGAGGTCGACGAGGCCGTCAAGGCCGCGCACCTGCTCGATGACGTCGTGGCCGTCGGCAACGAACTCCGCAAGCCGCCGCCCGCGGTACCACTCAAGAGCGCCTTCGGCGCGTGCGTCGCCAGGATCGATCCCGTGCAGCGCCTCGACGAACTCCGCCAGGTCGCGCCCGAACTGCGCCCAGTCGTCGACGGTGGACTCATCGGGCTCGGCGCCGTCGATCCAGCGCAGCACCGACCAGGCGAACGGGTACTCGTCGTCGGCGGCGCCGCGAAACACGGGTTCCGGAATCTGCTGGGGGAGTCGGGGCGCGAGCCGAGGTAGCCAATCCTGTTCTTTCGCAACGTCTTTCGCAGTTCCCGGACGCCGGGGGAGACGCACGAGAAACTCATTGCCGAGGCGGAACATCTGGTTGTCCGTGCCGTGGCCGGCGGGGGACAGCGGCATCGATCGCCACTGAGGACACTGGCCGTCGACCAGTCGCCGCGCGTCGTCGATCGTGATGGAGACTTCGTCTGCATGGAGACTCACGAACCCAGCGAATCGCGAGCAGGGCTGAGCCGCAAGCAAATCTGGCTCCGCCATGGACGGTGCCTGCTGAGCACGAACGACGACGCGAGCGACCCGGCGGTGCGCCTGTACCTGCGCGCCGGCTGGCAACGGCTCGGCCAACTGCGGCCAGGTGTTCAGGTGATGGGTCGCGGCTGATCTGCCGTTGGGCAATACTTCGAGCGGGACGTCGTCCAGAAGGGGAGTTCAAGCGTGCGTAGGCTGGACTGGGACACTGCGATCGAAGCCGGCGGGTGGGACGCGCGCTACGCAATCGTCTTGGCGGTCGCAACGAACGGCAATGCAGGCGCAGCGATCGTGGACACCAACGGCGACGGCGCTGACATTGACTTCGACTGGTACGAACGCGTTGACGGCACGTGGCATCCGATGAGCAGCTTCAACATCAGCGAGTCAGGTTCGGCGCAGCATGCAGGTCATACCGCGATGTGGGGTCGTGGCATCGCAGGCGAGAGCTTCAAGGCCGAGCATGAGGGCAAGCGGGACGCCACCACAGCGAGCGACACCGGTTGGTGGCTTGCGATCTCCGAGTCCACCTGCGAGCCAAACGCTTCCGATCAACGATGACCGACTCGAGCCAAATGGCCAAGGTCGACAGAACCTTGGGCGGACGAGCGCACTGGCAGCGGTGCCTGATCGCTATTGGGGTTCTCGCCAGTGCGGGGTGCGGCCTGCTCGACGACCCGCAGACGCCGGGCACCTGTACCGATCAGACAATCAGGGCCAGCTACACCGCTCTACGCACGAGACTCGAAGCCATCCCGGGAGCCAGCCTGGCCCCAGAAACCGAACTGTTCTGCGACATCGACTCCCCACTGCCTGTGGGCCACGGCAAAGTCACTACACGAACGAATCTCCAACTGATCGGCTGTCGCGCGTCCGGGACCAGCACCACTGGGCACCTGTGCGAGGCCGCAGGGTACACCTGGTATGTACGCGTTGAACCTCCCGAGCTGGAAGTCTCGCTCGACGCGGACATGAACCGTGAACGCATCGACGCAATCAAGCCTTAAAGAGACTGCTGACGGCGCTTTCTCAGCCTCCTTGCACTATGCGCAAATTGGCGAGAGTGGGAGTTGCTGAGGGGGAGTAGCTCTACCTTGACCTCAGTCGCCGAGCAGGTCGCAGAGGGGTCTGTCCGATGAACGGTGTTTCCGGCGTTCATCTCAGAGGTTCTCCGCGGCCGGCATGCGGTCGGCGAAGGTGACGGCGAAAGCGTTGAGCGCGGGCTTCCACCGCATGGTCCATCGTGCCTGGCCGGTGCCCTTGGGGTCCAGGCCCCTGGTGACCAGGTACAGGCACTTGAGGGCGGCCTGCTCGGTCGGAAAGTGCCCGCGCACGGTGACCGCGCGCCGGTACCTGGCGTGCAGGGACTCGATGGCGTTGGTGGAGAACAGCACCCGGCGGATCTCCACGTCGTAGGCCAGGAAGGGGATGAACTCCTCCCACGCCGCTGTCCACATCTTGGGGATGGCCGGGTAGGGCTTGCCCCATTTCTCCTCCAGCTCCTCGAACGCCGCCCATGCTGCCTCGACCGAGGGTGCGGTGTAGATGCGGCGCAGGTCCTTGGCCAGCTGGTCCCAGTATTTCCGCGAGGCGTAGCGCAGCGTCGCCCGGATGAGGTGGATCACGCAGGCGTGCACGATCGCCTGGGGGAAGACGGCGTTCACGCTGTCGGGCAGTCCTTTGAGGCCGTCGCAGACGATGAAGAACACGTCGCGCACGCCACGGTTCTTCAGGTCCGCCAGCACGTTGTCGGCGGCACGTGAAAACTGACCCTTAAACGGCAACTGAAAACTGACCCTCTCCGAGAGCCTGTCCTCGACCCTCGAGGCAGGAGATGCGGAGTGTTGGCAGTGGAGGATTGGGCTGAGATCCGGCGGTTGCACCGTGCGGAGGGAGTGCCGATCAAGGTGATCGCCAGGTCGATGGGCATTTCGAAGAACACAGTGCGTCGGGCGCTGCGTGCCGGTGGTCCGCCCCGGTATGAGCGGGTCGGTCGAGGGTCACTGGTCGACGCGGTCGAGCCGCGGATCCGGGAGTTGCTGCAGGTGACGCCGACGATGCCGGCGACGGTGGTGGCCGAGCGGATCGGGTGGGAGCACTCGATCCGGATCCTGCGGGATCGTGTCAGTGAGCTCCGCCCGGTGTATCTGCCGCCGGACCCGGCCTCCCGCACGGTGTATGAGCCGGGCGAGTTGGCGCAGTTCGACTTCTGGTTCCCAGCCATCGAGCTGCCGGTTGGGTACGGCCAAGCACGAACGGCGACGCGGTTGCCGGTGATGACGACGGTGACGGGGTACTCACGCTGGTCAGGTGGTCTGCTGATTCCCTCGCGGGAGGCCGAGGATTTGTACGCCGGGTGGTGGCAGTTGGTGTCGACCCAGTTGCAGGGCGTCCCGAAGATGCTGGTGTGGGACGGCGAAGGCGCGGTCGGGCGGTGGCGGGCGCGGCAACCGGAGTTGACTGGTGACTGTCAGGCGTTCCGTGGCGTGCTCGGCACGAAGGTGTACATCTGTAAGCCCGCCGACCCTGAGGCTAAGGGCATGCTCGAACGGCTCCACGACTACCTGGAGAAGTCGTTCTTGCCCGGTCGCACGTTCGCTTCACCGGAGGATTTCAACACCCAACTGGCTGGGTTCTTCGTCCGGGCCAACGCCCGACGGATGCGGGTGTTGGGGTGTAGCCCGAGCGACCGTGTCGCCGCGGACCGGGCCGCGATGATGCCGTTGCCGCCGGTGCCACCGCAGGTCGGGTGGCGCAAGTCGATGCGCCTGCCACGTGACTACTACGTCCGGGTTGATTCCAACGATTACTCGGTCCACCCGGCGGTGATTGGCCGCCGGATCGAGATCCATGCCGACCTGGACCGGGTATGGGCGACGTGCGCGGGCGAGGTCGTTGCCGACCATGCCCGGGTGTGGGCACAGCATCAGACGATCACCGAGTTCGACCACGCTGTCGCGGCCAAATTGCTGCGCCGAGGGCGCAGTGACGTGCTGCGCTCAGTCGCGGGCGCTGCGATGAAGGACGACGCCGAGGTAGAAGTTCGTTCGTTGGGGTTCTATGACAAAGCCCTCGGCCTGGTGGACGGGGAGCTGAGCTGATGACAACCCGAAACCCCGCCACCACCACGAACGCCACGAACGCCACGAACGCCAGGGCGTCGGCATCGTCGCAGGAGGTGGCGAAGCCGAGGACGGGGAGAGATGTGTCGAGTGAGTTGGAATACCTCACTCGGGCGTTGAAGGCACCCACCTTGCGTGACTCGGTCGAACGGCTCGCGCAGCGGGCCCGGGAAGAGTCTTGGACTCACGAGGAGTTCCTCGCGGCTTGCCTGCAACGCGAAGTATCCGCGCGGGAGTCCCACGGTGGCGAGGGACGCATCCGCGCTGCCCGGTTCCCGGGCCGTAAGAGCCTGGAGGACTTCGACTACGACCACGCCCGTGGCCTGAAACGCGAGACGATCGCGCACCTGGGCGCCCTGGACTTCGTCGCCGGGAAAGAGAACGTGGTCCTGCTCGGCCCGCCAGGCACCGGCAAGACGCACCTAGCGACCGGGATCGCGATCCGGGCCTGCCAGGCCGGGCATCGGGTCTTGTTCGCGACCGCGTCCCAGTGGGTCGACCGGCTTGCCGAAGCCCACCACGCCGGCAAGCTGCAAGACGAGCTACGCCGGCTAGTCCGCTACCCCGTGCTCGTGATCGACGAGGTCGGCTACATCCCGTTCGAGCCCGAGGCAGCGAACCTGTTCTTCCAACTCGTCTCATCCCGCTACGAGCGCGCCAGCCTGATCGTGACCTCGAACAAGAACTTCGCCCGCTGGGGCGAGGTCTTCGGCGACGACACAGTCGCCGCCGCGATGATCGACCGGCTCGTCCACCATGCCGAAGTCATCGCCCTCAAAGGCGACTCCTACCGGCTTAAGAACCGTGAACTCGGCCGCGTCCCCGCGGCCGCCACCGAAGAGAACCAGTAGACGAGGGGGTCAACTTTCGATTGCCGCTAGGGGGTCACTTTTCAGCCGCCGTTGACACACGTTCATCCAGAACTTTGCCGACTCACCACCTCCCTGCCCGGCCCACAGGCCCAGGACGTCTCGCCGGCCGTTCAGGTCGACGCCGATCGCGGCGTAGAAGGGTTGGTTGCAGACCTGCCCGTCGCGAACCTTGACGTAGATCGCGTCGATGAAGATGGCCGCGTACACCGGTTGCAGCGGCCGGGAGGACCAGGCGGCCATCTCCTCGAGCACCTTGTCCGTGATCCTCGAGACCGTGTCCTTGCTGATGGAGGCGCCGTACACCTCGTGGAAGTGCGCGCTGATCTCACCGGTCGTCAGGCCCTTGGCGAACAGGCTGATCGCGACCGCGTCCACGTCCGAGAGGCGCCGCTGTCGCTTCTTGACGATCACCGGCTCGAACGTGCCGGCCCGGTCCCGGGGGACCGCGATCGTCACCTCTCCGGCGGCGTCGGTCAGCACCGTCTTGGGTCGGGTGCCGTTGCGGATGTTGCCGTTCTCCGCGGTGGGTACCTGGTGCTTCTCGTGGCCGAGGTGCTCGGTCAGCTCCTCTTCCAACGCTGTCTCCAGGACGGTGGCGGTGATTGATTTGAGCAGCCCGTCCGGGCCGGTCAGGTCCTCACCACGGGCCCGGGCGGCTTTGACCAGCTCCCGGACCGCAGCCTGCTCGACCTCGCTGCGCGAGGTCGTCTTCTTCACCTTCTTCGGCATCGAGCTCACGCTCGTGATCTTCTCGGTCATCACATGACCTTCCCCGCCAGCTGAGCCGGCGTGTCAGGCCAGAAACACCGTTTGGCGGACAGTCCCCAGCTGGCAGGCGCGGGAGTAGGTGAGGCGGGAGTCGGTGGGCAGACTGCGTCCCAACAGCGGCATGAGCGCGGAACACGGCAGCATGGGTCTGTGGCCGTTGCCGGCAGCGCGACCATCCACCTGACCTCTGCGAGACGCTCTTGCTCTTTGGTTTGCTGCACCGCTGGGAGGGCGCCGACGTAGCGGGTCCGCTGGAAGGCCATGGTGTGCAGGTGGTGCGGTGAGCGCGAACTCTGGGAGCCCGTCGATTCCCGTCATGGGGGACCTTGCCGCGTCAGCGAGGGACCGACTGGCTCGCCGCTGAGTTGCGTGCTCCCAGACGGACAGCTTGAGCTCAGTGTGCGCAGGCGAGCGGCAGCACCATCCGCGGCGGAAAGACAGGCGATCCAGACACGCGCCGAGACCCAGCCAGGTCGCTCAGCAGCGTTACAGGTCGTCGAAGATGGTGGGCTGAAGGATGACACGCCTGATGCTGCGCTTGTCCGCAAGAGGCACCAAACGCCCGCTGTCGTCCTCCGCGCTCTCGGCGACGTCGATCAAGACGCCCTCGGGCTCAACGTTGGTTCGCTTGAGGTCGACGTACGTGCCGTAGTCGAGGGCGTAGATGTTGTATCGCAGGCCCGGGTTCTCTTTATCGCTATACCCACGCTCGATGAGGTGCAGCAGGCGGAGGTCAAAGAGGGAGTGGATCATCGGGTGGTCCGAGTGCTCGCGAGAGAGCATGAACATTTTCGTCTGACGTTCCCCGATGACGTCCCTGATGATTCGCTGAAGGGCGGCGTGCTGTGCGTGCGAAAGGGATGCGGATTTGTCGGTCTCGTACCAGTCGCGGGCGGCCTCCTCAACTGAGTGCAGATCAATCTTTTTGCGCCCGCTCCCTGTCGCCTTGAAGTAGGCGGCGCCGAAGATCCCCAGGAAGTCCCGCACCACACCCTCTCCGGAGCGGACAAGTTCGACGAACGTGGCTCGCTCGGTGAAGACGCGGGCCCGGAAACCCGTGGCATCTCGCACCCCGTGCTCCTCCAGGGCCTGTGCCTCGATCCCGGACGCGACGTGGCGGTACAGCAGGGCCGCGAAGATGTCTTCGACCCGCTCGGGGTTCCGCTCGTAGACGTAGTAGTCGTCGAGGTCCAGGTTCGCCGTGATGTCCGGCCCTAACTCGAAGCCTACGACGTTGCCGCCCTCGTCCTGGGGAAGGTTGAAGCGCGACCGATACTCCAGTGAACCGATTTTCACTGTGACGCGCCGTGATGGGAGGACGGACCTTTTGAGGAACTCGGCGATGAATGGCTGGAGGTCCGTCGGGATGGACGTCCACTCATCGATGAGGAGGAGAAGGTTGTCCACGCCCATGGCGCCAAGGGCAGCGTCGAGCAACTGGTAGACCTCGCTATAGACGATCGTCTCGCGGAGAGCCTCGGTGAAGGCGACCTCGTTGGTCTGCGAGTCGTTCGACTTGGCGCCGAGGGTCACGCTGATGTTCGGCCCCGTGGCGTTCACGCCGGCATGCGCCCCGGCGTTGCTGCCGGAGTCCGTCACGCTGGTCGACTTCACGTCCCGGCGCGTCACGTCGGCAGTCTTCTCAGTGATGAAGCGTGCGAGTTCGTCAACCTCCTGCAAACCGCTGCCGTCGCGGTCAGGAGCGGTCGCGATGTCAAGCAAACGGCTTTGGAGGAGAGACAAGAAGTCTTTGTAGAGGGCGATGCACCTGGGCGCGAGGGGCTGCGTTGGGTCGGTGAACATGTGGGCGCTGCCGAGCAGGCGGATGTCAATGTAGATGGAGAAGACGTCGTCCCGCTCTTCCATCTCGGCGGCGAGCACCTGGAGTACGTGGGTCTTGCCCGTGCCCCGGCGGCCGTAGAGGATCTGATGGCCGAAGTTTGCCACCTGAGGCATGACGCCTGTCTCGACGTAGGTCTCTCTCAGCACTTCGGTGTCAGGCTGACGCTCGGAACGAGCGACGATGCTGCTCACTGCTCGGGTCATCCGAGCGTCTTCGAGCAAAGAGTTGGCCATCTGCTATCCCTCCGAAGTCAAATGTCGAACGCACCCTACCCCTCCACCTCCGCTCAGCCGTCGCACGGAGAACCGAGTACTGAAGGGCGAAAGGCGATATCCCCTTCACGGCGGACAGCCCATTCTGGGCTGAGTGACAGGGCACAGAGAGTCCGCTTGTGGTGTTCCTCGGCGGCTTCGCGATATGTGCCTTACCCCAGTAGCGGGTACTGGGATCATGAGGTCATCCTTTGGTCGCGGGCTGCTGCGATGTACTCGGCATACGTCGTTGCCGCGGCAACGACGTGGCGCTCGATGGTCGACGGGTGGTACCCAAGCGCGTCCGCGCTGACCGGCACGGGTCCGAGTTTGGTGAGTTCATGCAATGTGCCGAGTCGAGCGGCGCGGGTGGCGAAGACGACCTTGAGCCGCTCTCGCAGGCTGGAGCCATGAATGTGCTGTCCAGGGGAGTAGCCGCGGAAGACCCAGTTGCTGTTCGGATGCGAGGCGGTGAGGTCGTGGTCTGGTTCGGCAGCTAGGTGGCGGAACGGTTCGTCCAGAGGGGAGGGGAGTGCGAACTCGGTCTTCCCCAGCCTGACGGTGACGTCATCGTCGGTCACGGTGACGTCGTCCCACGTCAGCTCGACGACATCCTCGATTTGCTGGGCGAACACGATGACCAAGATCGCGGCGGCTCGGTCACGCACGGTGAGTTCGTCGGTGTACACCACACGCTCGATGGCTGCGTCCTGCCCGGACTTGTGCAGCTTGGGGCTGGTCCCGCGGGCGATGTCTCGTAACTGTGAGTTCGGAACCGACCTGCATCTAACGCAGAAAACGTACGGCGACCTGCGCCGATACCGCAAGGCACCGGGCTGGTGGGCTGGTGACTGCCTGGCCCGGTGGTGGGCCGGCTGACCTGCGACAACGCGGTTCACGTCGGCAGCGCGGGAGTCACTGCATCTACTAGAACGCCCGTTGGTTATT
This sequence comes from Calidifontibacter indicus, assembly GCF_003386865.1. Classification (NCBI taxonomy): domain Bacteria; kingdom Bacillati; phylum Actinomycetota; class Actinomycetes; order Micrococcales; family Dermacoccaceae; genus Calidifontibacter; species Calidifontibacter indicus. The sequence goes on from NZ_QTUA01000001.1 coordinate 2,342,087, forward strand.
GTCCGATAATCTACATTATGTAAAGTTATAGTCTGCGTACCGCAGAGTGAATCCTTCGGACGGCCGCACGCCACTACCCCGGGGCGACGGCCTTTGGGGCTCTGACCTTCGCAGATGACCTGCACAGCTGAGTTCACCCGACGATTCGACGCGAGCGACTCCCGGTGGCCAAATTTTCGACCGGCCACTCCAGAGTTCGCGCGATTGACCGAGCTTGTGGAAGGCGAGTTCGGGCCTGACGGGCCGTGGGAGGGCGAGTCGTTCCAAGACCTCATTGACGGTGACTTCAGCTACATCACGGTCGCCGGCGCTGAGCGGGGCCGCGCTGTCGAGGAATTCATTGCCGGCCATGCAGCCAAGCTGGGTCTTGTCGTATACAGCCCCCAGACGTGCGCTTTCGTGACTTGCTGACTCGCAGTCCCCTGCCGGGACATGGAGCGAGGTCGTTGATGAGGGCGACGGAGGCGTGACGAGGTGTCATCCGAGTCGGCACCCAACTCCCCCGGGCCAGCCTCGCATTTCCACCCGCCTGTACCACCTCAGTTCTGCAACAAGATCCAGGTCTTCCCCGGCGCCAACTGCAACTGATTGCCGCTCGCATCACGCAGCACGAACGGCTGGTCCGTCGCCGTCCGGCTCCACGTGCCCGAGATCTGTTTGCCGTTCCGGTAGAGCGACAGCTTCCCCGATCCCGTCGACACCGTCTTGTACACCGGGTTGCCCGCCGGGTCCTTGTACGAGTCCGGCACGGCCTTCGTCGCAAGCACCAGCACGTTGTCTGCCATGACGCGGGTCGCACCGTCGGTGTACGGCCGACCGTTCCAACTCGGCAGATAGCGCCCACCCTGGTAGGCGAAGGTGAACCGGTCGCCGCCCACGCGGACGTCCGGTTTCTCCTGCTTCGCGGCGTTCGTGACGGCGGCGTACGACGTCGCGAACCGCAGGCCGATGTCCCCCGATGTCGACAACCCGCGCTGCTTGGCGACAGCCTGCACATCGAAGTAGACGTTGTGCGGTGCGACACGACTCTTGTCGCGAGAACCATTGCTGTTCAGTCGAATCGGTGCCTTGGTCAACTTCGGACGCACCTGCGACGCGACGCCCGAGTAGACCAGGAGCGGATGGCCGAACATCGGCAGGATGTCGATGTCGGTGCTGCGCGCACTGCGCACCGGCTCGACGCGCTGCGGGTAGCTCGACTGATAGATCGGCATCAACCGGGTGAGGCTGCCCTCGACCTCCTCGACGAACACGAGGTCGGCAGCCGACAGCCCGCGCTGCGGCATCGCGGCGGCAGTGTTCTCCAGCTTCACCGCAATGACCGGGTTGCCGTTCTTCCGGCCACCGGTGAGCGGATCGACCGACGGCACCGCCGACGTCGACGACGTCGCGGACGGGCTCGTCTTGGTGCTCGGAGCCGAGGTCTGAACCGGCGACGTGCTGGTGGCGGTGCTGGAACTCGTCGCTGTGGTCGGTCGCCCGCTGCTGCAGCCGGCAATCGTGAGCGTCAGCGCGGCAACTCCGGCGGTCAGGACACGGCGTCGTTGGGTGGTCGATGACATCGCGACAACGCTACGCGTGCCGTCCGGCGCGCGGTCACCGGCTGGTCCGGACGGGTCGCAATCGTGTCCGGCGGACGCGTGCGTCACCGTCCGTTGCACCTCTCATAGAGTTCGGCTTGTTTGTTGTGCTCAGACCGAACCTAATCCGGGGAGATTCGATGTCCGGCTCGTCCACCCGCTCGCGCGACCTCGCACTGACCGCGACGTTCGCAGCGTTCATCGCGGTGCTCGGCCTCGTGCCGGCCTTCTCCCCCTTCGGGTTCGCCGTGCCGATCACCCTGCAGTCGCTCGGCATCATGCTGGTCGGCGCCGTGCTCGGCCCGCGACACGGCGCCTCGGCCGTGCTCTTCTTCCTGTTCCTCGTCGCGCTCGGGCTCCCCCTGCTCGCCGGCGGACGAGGCGGCCTCGGCGTCTTCACCGGACCGAGCGCCGGCTACCTCGTAGGGTTCCCGATCTCCGCGGCCGTGATCGGCTACCTGATCTACCGCCACAGCGCGCCGTACAACCTCCCGTACGCACTCGCCGCCATCATCTTCGGTGGCATCGTCGTGCTCTACCTCATCGGTGTGCCGGTCACCGCTTGGCGAGCCGACATCAGCCTGCGCGCGGCCATCGTCGGCAGCGGCGTCTTCATCGTCGGCGACCTCATCAAGGCGGTGCTCGCCGCAATCATCGCCGGCGCCGTGCACCGGGCCGACCCGCGCCTACTCCCCCGCCGACGCGGCTGACCATTCGTTCCACCCGCGACAATGAACGGGTGGCCGATCTGCGTGTTCCTCCCGGTCCGGGCATCCCGGACGGGTTGACCGTGCCGTCCGCCGAACTCGTGGAACGCTTCTCGCGCAGTTCCGGACCCGGTGGCCAAGGGGTCAACACCACCGACTCCCGTGTGCAGCTCACCTTCGACATCGCGGCGAGCGATGCGCTGGACGACGTCCAGCGCGCACGCGTGCTCGAGCGCCTCCGCGACCGTCTGGTGGGCACCACAATCACCATCGATGCGGCCGAGCACCGATCGCAACGTCGCAACCGGACGGCCGCCCGGGAGCGCCTGGCCGACCTGTTGCGCGAAGCCCTCGCGCCTCCCCCGCAACCGCGCCGGGCAACTCGCCCGACGCGTGGGTCGCAGCGGCGGCGGCTCGCGGCCAAGCACCGCCGCGGCCAGGTGAAGAGTGACCGTTCGCGACCGAGTGCGGACGACTGAACCCTCCCGACGTGCAGGTGCCGGACGTCGTCACGGAAGGTTGTCACACCTCGCTGCTTGACTTGTCTCATGGCGAACGAAGAGCAGACCGGAGGCCTTGACCAGTTGGTTCAAGGGGTTGCCGAGTTGCTCTCTGCCGCAGACGATTTCGACAAGATCACTCAACTCGAGTTGCTGCAACAGCTGCAGAACGCGACCGCCGGGGCGATCGCACGGGTATCGGCCGACTTCGAGATCTCCCAGCGCGACGAGCAGCGCAGACAGCAGGTGCCCAGCCGGGAGCGCGGACGCGGCATTGCCGATCAGATCGCTCTCGCGCGCCGCATCTCCCCCGCGCAGGCCTCACGCGATCTCGGGTTCGCCAGGGCTATGCGTCGCGACCTCGCCGGCACCGGACGGTTGCTGTCGACCGGTCAGATCAACGAGCGGGCGGCGCAAGCGGTTCATCGGGAGACCGATCACCTCGAGCCGACGCTGCGGCGCCAGGTCGACGGTGAACTGGTCGGTGCGCTTCCTCGGCTCGGTGTTCGCGCGGCGGCCAACGCGGCCCGACGGGCTGCGCTCGCTGCTGACCCCGACGGTGCGACCAAGCGGGCCACCAAGGCGGCAGCTGACCGGGCTGTCTGGTTCAAACCCCAGCCCGACGGCATGTGCAAGATCGTCGCCTTCCTTCCCGCCCCCGAAGGCATCGCTGCCTTCGGCGCCTTGAAGAAGGACACCGCAGCAGCGATGACGACCGGTGCGATCGACGGGCGCACCCGCCCGCAGGCGATGGCCGATCTCTTCGTCGAACGGCTCACCGGTCGCCCCCGCGAGGCCGGGCTGCCCGTCGAGGTACAACTGGTGATGGGCACCGATCAACTCTTCGGCGATACCCCGGACACGGCAGGCTCGCCGTCACCGGCCGGCCAGTCCGACCCGGACGGGCCCGCCTGGCTCGACGGCTACGGGCCGATCCCGGCAGCGATGGCGCGGGCGATCATCGCCGGACACCCGGCACTGTTCGGTCCCACCCCGGTCGAGGCCGACCACGCGCAGGCCTGGGTGCGACGCGTGCTCACCGACCCGGTCACCGGGCAGGTCACGGCGGTCGATCCACGACGACGCCGCTTCGACGGCACGGTCAGACGGTTCATCCGGATCAGAGACCAACTGTGTCGCACCCCGTTCTGCGAGGCGCCGATCGACGACGCCGACCATGTGCACCGGTTCGCCGACGGCGGACCCACCGACATCGACAACGGTGCGGGGGTGTGCCGACGGTTCAACCTGGTGAAGGAAATGCCCGGGTGGTCGGTGCGGGTGCTGCATGGTCCCCCGGAAGAGGGCGTCGATGGCGCCGACGGCACTGATCCGCCGCCCGGTCACCGGCACACGATCGAGATCACCACGCCGACCGGCAAGACCTACCGGTCGACTGCGCCACCCGCACCGTGCGCAGCGACCAGTCCCACCGGCGACGATCCGACGAGCGTGGTCGAAGCCTTCCTGACGCAGCGACTCGACCTGCGCTGGGCCGCCTGAACGCCACCCGCCCGACTCGAACCTCAGTCGTCGAGACCGCGCGCGGCCAGTGCCTCACCGACCTTGTCGGCGTGCCGTAGGCTGCGCACCACCAGCGGCACCAGAAACGCGACCGGACGCGCACTCGCACCTCGCGCGCGCTGCGCGTCCCGCACCTCCCGTGCCAACCCGACGACCACCGGCACCGAACGGATGCCCAGCGACACCAGCAACCCGATCCGCTCTGGCACCACCCCGAACCGGCGCAACGGCTGCGCCATCCGCACCACTACATCGACCAGGTCGTCGGTGCGGGTCGTCAGGCTGACCAGCGACGCGAGGGCGGCAAGCGCCAGGATGCATCCGCACACGACAACCGCCTTCTCCCACCCGGCGAACACCGTCTGGAAGATCGCCAGTGCCACCAGGAGCGCGAGCAACGGACGCACCTGGGCGAGGGCGCTGCGCCACGGAATGCGGGCGACCAGGTAGACGACAGCAATCGACGCCAGCAGCGCGACCGGCTGCCACCACTGTCGGACGAACACCGTCGACGCCGCCATGACGACCAACGCGCCGAGCTTCACCCCGGCCGGCAGCCGGTGGATCGGTGAGTCGCGTTCGACGTACGTCGCGAGAACGGTCACGACACGAGGTCTCGGTAGTGGCGCACGGCGTCCGCCGGCGCACCGTCGAAGACCAGCCCTCCCCCGTCGAACACGAGCACCCGGTCGAAGTCGTCGAGCAGGTCGAGATGGTGGGTCACCAGCACCACCTGGGGTTCGAGGCGGTGCACCAGGTCGCGGATGCGCCGGGCGTTCCTCAGGTCGAGCAGCGTCGTCGGCTCGTCCATGACGACGAGCGACGGTTCGGTGATGAGCACAGCGGCCAACGCGAGCAACTGCTTCTGCCCGCCGGAGAGCAGATGCGCGGGCTGATTGCGTTGTGCGACAAGCCCGTACGTCTCGAGGGCCGCGTCGACCCGACGCTCCACCTCGTCCTTGGGCATCCGGCGGCGCAGCCCGAACGCGAGGTCCTCCTGCACGGTGGGCATGACGATCTGGGCGTCCGGGTCGGTGAAACAAAAGCCCACCTTGCGCCGGATCGCCCGGGCGTCCCGAGCGGTGTCGAGCCCGTCGATGCGCACGCTGCCTGTCGTCGGCACGACCAGTGCGTTGAGCATCCGAGCGAAGGTCGACTTGCCCGAACCGTTGGCGCCGATCACCCCGATCCGCGGCTCGGTCAGACGGACGCTGACATCGCGCAGCACCGTCGTGGTGCCGCCGGCTGAATCGGGGTAGGAGTGCCCGACCCGGTCGAACTCGATCACGGGCATGCGCTCACCACCAGCGCCGTGCCCTGTCCGCCGCCGGCGGCGATGGCCGCCAAGCCGATTCGTCCGCGGCCGCGCCGGACGAGTTGGGTGAACAGGCGCACGACCAGGACGGCTCCGCTGGCTCCCCACGGGTGACCGAGCGCGAGGGCGCCGCCGTCGAGGCAGACCCGGTCGGGATCGATGCCGAGCGCGTCGTAACACGCCAACACCTGCCCGGCGAAGGCCTCGTTGAACTCGAAGACATCGACGTCGTCGATTCCCACACCGGCTTCGGCCAGAGCCGCCTGCACGGCGGGCACGATGCCGATGCCGGGGCGTTCCGGTACGACGCCGACCGACGCGGCGCCCAACACCCGAAGCCCCTGCACGCCAACGGTTTCCGGCACGATCGCGACGGCCGCGGCCGCGTCGTTGATGCCGCAGGAGTTGCCGACCGTCACCGTGCCGTCGGTGCGGTGCAACGGACGGAACCGGGAGAGCTGAGCGACGCCGAGCCCGGCACGGGGACGCTCGTCACGCACCACTGCACCGACCGGCACGACTTCGTCGTCGAACTCGCCTTTGGCGATGGCCTCGACAGCGCGGGCGTGCGACCGCGCGGCGTACGCGTCCTGCCGGGCCCGGGTGATGCCGTGTTCGGCTGCGAGCAGGTCTGCGGCGTAACCCATGTCGAGGTCTCGGGGTTCGGGCGCGAACGGCGCGCGTTCGTAGCGCACCGGCTCGCCGCCCTCGCGTGGCGGCCACATGCGCCATGGCGCGGTCGACGCACTCTCGACGCCGCCGGCCACCACCAGCCGGCGTCCGGTCTGCACGAGTCGCGCGCCGATCTCGATGGCGGCAAGGCCACTGGCACACTGACGGTCGACGCTGAACGCCGGCACCGCGTCGGGCAAGCCCGCGCCGAGCGCCGCGACCCGGGCGACGTTGCCGCCCGGACCCATGCAGTTGCCGAGCACGACCTCGTCGGGCACTCCCCCGACGTCGGCCATCTCGTCCATCTCTTCCACGTCGGAGACGACGGCTCCGATCGCCGCCGACGCGAGGTCGGCGGCGGAGACCGACGCGAACCCATGGCCGGCCGTCCCGATCGGCGTGCGGCGAGCCGCGACGATCAGCGCCCCGGTCACAACACCGCTCCCGCAGACGCGTTGTCGCGCAACGCAATACGGTCGATCTTGCCGGCCTCGGTCAACGGCAGCTCGTCGACCGTTCGCCACACCCGCGGACGATGCGACGACGGCAACATTGACGCCGCCGACTGCAGTCGCGCGAGGTCGCCGGGGTCGACGAGGGTCACCGCGATCAACTCGCCGAAGGTCGGGTGCGGCACACCGTGGACGGCGAAGTCGCCGTGTGCCGCGGGACGCAGGGCCGCGTCGACATCCGCGAGTTGCACCGTGGCGCCCGCCGTCGTCACCGCGTCCGGACGCCCGAGCACATGCAGCACACCGGCCTCGAAGCGTCCGACGTCGCCGACGGTGACCCACCCACCGTCGCGCTGCAGCGCACCCGGCGCGCCCTCGTAGCCGTCGCACACCCAGGGCGAGCGCACCCAGATCGTGCCCGGGTGCGGGGCGTCGCACAGTTCGACCTCGACGTCCTGGAACGGCTGAAGACCGCTGCCGGGGGTGCCCGCGGCGACGAAGCTCAGCTCTGCCGCTCCGTAGTAGTGGCTGAGGGTGAGACCACGCTGCGTGGCCTCGTCGACCCGCCGCGCCGGCAGCGCCGCTCCCGCAACCACGAGGTGCGCTCCCGGCGAGAGTTCACTGCCGCGACGCGCGAGCAGCGCGGGCGTCAGACAGGCGTGGGTCGCGTCCGCCGGATCGGCGACGACCACGGCACCGGCGGCGGCGGCATGCACCGCGGCGAAGAGCACCATCGTCGAACTCGGCGGACCCGGCACCCACAGCCGCGACCCGGAAGTCACCCCCGACAGCGCCGTGTAGGCCGGAAAGCTCCCCCACCACGACCGGGTCGATCGCAGGATGCTCCGGGCGGGACCGGTCGTGCCCGAAGTGCTGAGCGCGAGGGTGGCTCCGATGCGGTGCGCGGCGATCACGGCGGCAACAGGATCGGCGTGCTCGCTCGGGCGAACCAGGTCCACCTACCCACTCCTCCGGGCTCGGGTTGCCCGACGCGAGAGTCGTCCGGGCTGGGGACAACATTAGGTGTGCGCCAATCGAGCACCGCGACGGGCGCGATAGCCGGCGACCTCACTCGCCCAGCCGGGTGCGCGATGTCGCCGCGCTTCTGCTGGTCGACGAACCCGTCTACGAACTCGGGATGCCGCCGTCGAACCCGACCGTCCGTCGAACCTCAGCGGTCAGCCGAACCTCAGCGGTCAGCCGAACCTGAGCTCCATGCCGATCTCGGTGCGTCCATCTGGCAACGGTTCACGAACACCTGTGTCACGGAGGCCCATTCGCTCGTAGAACCGCTGTGCCCGCGCGTTTCCGTCGACGACGAACAGCCGGACGCCAGGTACCCCGGACGCCCGCGCCCAGTCGATCACGGTGGCGACGAGGTCCGTGGCCACCGTCCGGCCACGGACCTCGGGAGCCACCCACATCGACACCAGTTCGGGCAGTTCCTCGGCGGGCGCCGCGAAGACTCGCACCATCCCGACCGGCGCCGTCCCGTCGAACGCGAACCAGGACGGCTGACCGCACCACTCGCGCCAGAGAGCCTCCGGGTAGGCGGCGCTCTTGTCGTAGCTGCCACCGAAGGCGTCCGGTGAATCCTTCAGGGCCGCCAGGCGAACCGCGCGATAGGTCGACCACTCCTCGGGTTGGAGCGAACGGATCTCGATGGGCACTCGGCCACGCTAGACCAGCGTCAGCACCAAGCCGGCGGCGAACACGAGGTAGAAGACGCCGGCGCCGAGCAGCGCCTTCGCCGTGGCGCGTCCCTTGCGGATGAGGTGGTGCAGGTAGATCACCGACGCGAGGGTGACGACACCGGCGAGGATCAACGGGGTGTCGAACATCCCGGGTGTGCCGAGCAGACCGATGCCCGACGGCACGGTGGCCAGGGCCGTTCGTCCTCGCCGAAATCGTGATCGAGATGCAGCACCCGGCAGATCTGCGGCCAGGCCGCAGCGCCGATCCGTTGCGCAGCGCCCGTGTCGCCACCCACCTGATACGGACGGCGTTGGTCGCCCTGGGGCTCGCCGGGCAACGCCACCGAGTGCCCGGCGCGCAGATCGACGACGGTTTGCGTGTCGAGGCCGTGCTCGGCACGAGAGGCGACGATCTCCTCGACCGCGCGCGTGCTCGGCCACACCCGGTCGTCGCCACCGGCAACCAGCAGCACCTCCGCCTCGATGCGTTCGACCGGGATTCGGGCCGCGTCCACCACACCAGCGTCGGCGACCTCGATGCTGTGTTCGTAGAGCGGTGAGAACGCCGGCGGCTCGTCGGCGGGCCGCCATGACCGGTCGAGCGGCACGAACGGCAGCGGATCACCACCCCAGGTCCACTTGCTGCGGGCCGGCGCGTCGTCGTCCTCCCGGTGCCCCTCCCACACCACCGTGGTCGGTGCGAGCGCCACCACAGAACCGATTCGCGGGTCGCGCGCGGCCACCGAGAGCGCAGCCTCCGCACCGTACGACAGCCCCATGATCGCGAGCCGATCACACTCTGCCGCAATCAGATCCAATGCCTCGACGAACATCTCCAAGGGCACCTCGCAGGGCGTCGGCGGTTGCTCCGCACCGCCGAACCAGCGCAGCGCCAGCGCTGTTGCGCCGGCGCGAGCCAGCACCTCGGCGCGCGCCGAATCAAGGCGCCCGCTCGACCCCGCGAGCACCAGCACACCGGTGCCGCGATCGTGCGTGGGTCTCCCCCAGTGCAGGTTGGTCGCCGCAATCGTCATCGCCGCACGTCGTACCAGTCGCGCTCGTTGAGGAAGCTGTGCACCTCGGCATCCGGTGCGCTCCAGTCGAATTCGCCGTGCTCGTCGTTGATGAACCCGTCGAGCGAGCCGATGCTGACGTACACGAGTCGTCCCATACGCTCCAGCCTCCCACCGCCGTCGGCATAACCGGGCGTTGTTGCTTGTTCAACTGGCGTGGGCACTGACGTTCTGGACTCGATCGTCATCGGCGCCGGCCAGGGTGGGCTGGCGGCGTCGTATTTCCTCAAGCAGCGCTGCATCGATCACCTCGTGCTCGACGCGAACCCGATCGCCGGCGGTGCGTGGCAGCACCGATGGGACTCCCTCGCGATGGACGACGTGCACGGTGTCGCCGACCTACCCGGCGAGGCTGCGCCTGCCCGCTCGACGGATCGCGCCAATGTCGTTGTGCCGCAGTACTTCGCGGCCTATGAGCGGCACCACGACCTCCCCGTCGAACGACCGGTCGAGGTCACCCGGGTCACGAGCGACGGCGACCTCCTGGTCGTCCACGCAGGCGACCGCGCCTGGCGCACCCGCACGCTCGTCAACGCGACCGGCACCTGGACGCGTCCGAACCGGCCCGACTACCCGGGCATCGACGATTTCGCCGGGGAGCAGTTCCACACCTCCACCTATCCCGGCCGCGACCACCTACGCGGCAAGCGCGTGATCGTGGTCGGCGCGGGTGCCTCGGCGGTTCAGTTCATCGGTGAGCTCGCCCCGATCGCCGCCGTTCTGTGGGTGACCCGTCGCCCACCGCAGTGGCGCGACTGCGGCACGCTCGGCCCGGAGGCCGGGCTGCAGGTCGTCACCGAGGTCGAGAAGCGCGTGGTCGAGGGTCTTCCACCCAAGAGCGTGGTGGCGGTCACCGGCCTGATGCTGCGTCCGCAGGAGGCCGAGGCCGACCGGCTCGGCGCGTACGACGACCCGTTGCCGATGTTCGAGCGGCTCGAGGAGCACGGCGCATTGTGGTCGGACGGCACCTTCGAGCCCGCCGACGTGATTCTGTGGGCGATCGGATTCCGTTCTGCCGTCGACCATCTGGAACCGCTCGGCCTGCGCGGGCCGAACGGCGGCATCCCGCTGGAGCGGGTGCAGGGCAACGTGCAGGGCGCAACGACCGCGGTGCTCGACCACCGGGTGCACCTTGTCGGCTACGGCCCGTCGGCGAGCACGATCGGCGCCAGCCGCGCCGCCCGCCGTGCGGCACTCGAGGTCGCCCGGCAGCTGTCCGACTCCGGCTCGACCCAGGACGAACGAGCGTCCTGAAGAAACACGGCATCGAACTCGGCGACCGGGTCACGGCGAACGTGTGGCTCAACCCCGACCGGTGAACTTTCGGTGAACATAGCGACAGTGCAGGTCAGCGGCTCGTAGCGACGAGCGGCTGAGTGGACGCCGCCGCGGCGTCGGGTCCATTCTGGCTCCATGTCAACAGACCTGATCATTCTGATCCTGGTCGTCGTAACCGCTCTCGGTTTCGACTTCACCAACGGTTTCCACGACACCGGCAATGCGATGGCCACCTCGATCGCGACCGGAGCGCTCAAACCCAAGGTCGCCGTCGCGCTCTCGGCGGTGCTCAACCTGCTGGGTGCCTTCCTGTCCGTCGAGGTGGCAACGACCATCACCAAGGACGTCCTGAAGATCCAGACGTCCGACGGTGCACTCGTTTCCGGACTCGACCCGAATCAGGCGATGCTGTTGATCTTCGCCGGTCTGATCGGCGGCATCCTCTGGAACCTGTTGACGTGGCTGTTTGGGCTCCCGTCGAGTTCGTCCCACGCACTCTTCGGCGGCCTCATCGGCGCAGGCCTCGCAGCGATCGGCACCAGCGGGGTGAACTGGCAAGGCATCGGCGAGAAGGTGCTCATACCCGCCGTGATGTCACCGTTCATCGCCGGCGTCATCGCCGCCATCGGCACCGCGCTCGTATACTTCATCACCCGCGGTACCTCCGAGAGCAAGCGTTCGCACGGCTTCCGCTGGGGTCAGGTCGGCACCGCATCGCTGGTGTCGCTGGCCCACGGAACCGGTGACGCACAGAAGACGATGGGTGTCATCGCCCTCGCGCTCATCGCCCACGGCTCGCTCACGACGCAGAGCATCGACAGCAACGGACTTCCGGTCTGGATCATCTTCACCTGCGCCTCCGCGATCGCGCTCGGCACCTACCTCGGCGGGTGGCGGGTCATCCGCACCCTCGGCAAGGGCCTCGTCGAGATCGAGTCGCCGCAGGGCATGGCGGCCGAGGCATCGTCGGCCGCGATCATCCTGACCTCCAGCCACTTCGGCATGGCGCTGTCGACGACGCACGTCGCGACCGGCTCGATCCTCGGGTCGGGTGTCGGAAAGCCCGGCGCCCAGGTGCGCTGGGGCGTCGCCGGACGCATGGTCGTCGGATGGCTGCTCACCCTGCCGGCCGCCGGAATCGTCGGCGCGCTGTGCTTCTTCATCGCCGACACCGTGGGCGGTCTGGCGGGAGCGGTCGTCATCTTCGCGATCCTGCTCGGCCTCTCCGGCTTCATGTACATGCGCGCCCAGGCCCAGAAGGTCGATCACAACAACGTCAACCACGAGTGGAACGAAGAGTCGAACAGCGTCGTGCCCACCACCGACGCGAAGGACACCACCCCGGAGGTCACCCGATGATTGCCGACGCCGCCCAGTCCGCCCTCAAGGTGTTCCTCGCCGGACTGCTGTTCGGCGCGGGCCTGCCCGCGATCTTCGCGATCGGCATCCGCCTGTGGAGCATCGGCAGTCCCGAGCCGAGCGCCGACGGCACCGCCGCCCGTCGCAACCCGGCCGCGCTCGCCGGCGCCGTGGTCTGCCTCGCCGTGGTCGTGTTCGCCGTCGTGATGGGCGTCCTCTGGATCACCCAGAAGAGCATCGACCACTACTTCGGAATCACCCTGTTCTGATGGCATCGATCGAGTCCGTTCTGAACTGGTTGCGCGCCGGGTACCCCGAGGGCGTGGCACCGAACGACGTGGCGCCGATCGTCGCGCTGCTGCGTCGGGCGCTCACCGACGAAGAAGTCGACCAGGTCGTCGCGCACCTGCAGGACGACGACCCGCGTTCCGAAGCCGACCGAGCCAGTGTCACGGCCGCGATCGAGGACGTAGCCAACACCGTGCCGACCCAGGAGGAGGTCGCCGCGGTTGCCACCCGCCTCGCGCAGACCGGATGGCCGCTCGCCGACGATCTGCTGCGCGAACACGGCGAGCAGGGCTGGTTACAGCGCATACTCAACTGGCTGCGCGCCGGCTACCCGCAGGGTGTGCCGCCGACCGACTACCAACCGGTGCTCGCACTGCTGCGGCGTCAGCTGAGCGAGGAAGAGGCCGACGCGATCGCGCTCAAGGTGATCGCCGACGCCCGCGCCCACGGCCGTATGCCCGACCAGATGAGCGCACGCACCGCGATCCTGGGCACCACCGACGAACTCCCGACGGACGACGACGTGCGGCGAGTGGAGTCGCACCTGCGCGAGTACGGGTGGCCGTTCGAGGCGTCCGACTCCCGCTGAGTCGCCGCTGAAAACCAGCAGGGAAGGATCCCCCTTCTGCTCTTGGGCGGCATGGGGCGAAGACCGATCAACCGAAGTCCGCCAAGAAGTACAACGCACCAAACGCAAACCAGACACACCCGCGCAGAAGCGGGATCGCAATTTCGACGACACAGACCGAGGGCTACACCTTCGAACAGATCGTTCCCCGGTCCGAGTACGTCATGCCGAATTGGCAACGCATCCTGTACCTCGCCGTGTGGTTCACGATCATGTGGTGGGTGGGCAGGTTCTGGTTCCGCACCTGCACCAAGAACAAGCCGGCCACCATATGACCGAGCCCTACCGAACGATCCGCACCCAGTTCGCGCCCTGACCGATCGGGGTGGTGCCGAGCGACGTCAACGTGCCGTCGGCGCCGACCTCGTGCAGTTCGGCGTCGGTGGCGCGCTCCCCCACCGCGATGACGTAGGCACCGTCGGCGGTGACCGCGAACCCGCGCGGCTGCTCCCGGGTCGACGCGAACGCAACCACCTCGCCGAGCCGGCCGCCGTCGCGGCTGACCGTCGCGAGGGTCGACGCCGAGCGCTCGGAGGCGAGGAGCCACCGACCCGCAGGGTGCACGTCGGCGCCCCAGATGAGGTGCTCCGCGCGTGGGTCGGCACCGAAACGACTGTGCTTCAACCCCGCTGACGGATCGACGATGTTCACCACTTCGGCCCGGGTGAGGGTGCCGTCGGCACCGACCGAGTGCCGGATGACCTCGCCGGAGTACTCGGTGATCAGGTAACCGTCCGCACCGTCGAAGACCAGGTGCCGCGGCCCGCAGCCCTCGGTCTGCGCGACGGTCGCCGGCTCGAGCGGGGTCAGCGTGCCGTCGCCGGCGAGGTCGAACTGGGCGATCAGGTCGGCGCCGAGCGAGACGAAGTAGGCGCGGCCGTCGCGCGCGACGACGCAATGCAGGTTGGGGTATTCGATCTGCGACACCGGGTCGCCGAGTCGGCCGTCGTCTCCGATCGGCCAGGTGGCGCCCCACCCGCCGCCGTACGACGCGCCGAGCAACACCGTGCCGGACGCGTCGAGCGACAGGTAGGTCATCGACGCCGGCACCTCGCGCCGGGAGATCTCGGTGAGTGCTCCGGTGGCCCGGTCGAGTCGCATCGTGGCGATGCCGGCCGGGTCGCCCTTGAACGCGGCGTAGACCAGGTCGCGCTCGGTGTCGACCGCGAAGGTGCTGCAGCCCTGCCCGACGCTCGAGGTCGTGAGCAGTTCCAACCGGGGGTTGTCGCGGTGGAGGGTAAGGGCGGAGACGGTGCCGTCGCCGGCGTTGGCGATGAGGACGAGTTCAGCCATGTCCTCACCCTACGGTTCCACCCTGTTGGGTGGGCCGGCTGCGCTCCACCCCGGCCAGCACCTTGCCGCCGCGCCGGCGCAGATGGTCGAGCACGGTCACCCCGAACTGCCGCCGGCGCGGCGCCCGACCACCGTCCGGACCGGACTGGCGGGTAGTCGCGCGCCGGTCGCATACTCCGGATGTGGCCCACTACTTCAGCTTCGTCCTCTTCGCGACCGCCATCGCCGTCGCGCCCGGACCCGACACCTTCCTGACGCTGCGCAACACCGTCATCGGTGGTCGCGGCCGCGGACTGTGGACGACCTTCGGCATCTGCGTCGCCGGTGCCACGCAGGGCATCCTCGCCGCGATCGGGCTGGGTGCGATCATCGCGAACGCGCGACCGGTCTTCGAGGCCATCCGGTGGGCCGGTGTCGCCTACCTTGTCTATCTCGGTGTGATTGCCATCCGTGCCGCGCTGCGCGCCCGCGACGCCGACTGGGCGGCCGGGGAGAAGACGGCCGCGTCGCCGTGGCGCGCCTTCCGCCAGGGCTTCCTGTGCAACATCACCAACCCGAAGGTGCTCGCGTTCAACCTCGCCGTGCTGCCGCAGTTCGCCTCGCCCGACACCGGCCTTGCCGGGCTGATGGCCTACGCACTCACGCTGACCGTCGTCGGCCTGCTGGTGCTGCTGCTGGTGGTCACGATCGCCGGACGGGTGCGAGGAGCATTGCAGCGCAAGCGGTTCCAGCAGGCGATCGAAGGTGGCACCGGGCTGGTGATGCTGGGGTTCGCCTCCGCGCTGGCCACCGAGGCCTGACCGGCCCGCCTAGCCCCCTACGACAGCAAGGCACCGGCCCGAAGCCGGTGCCTTGCTGCGTTCGGCCGCTCCCGGAGGCGACGGCGCACTCCGCCTATCCTCGACCCATGCGCTGCGGGTACTTCGACCGACATGAGTGCCGGTCGTGCACCCTGATGAACGTCCCGTACGCCGACCAGGTCGCCTCGGGCGACGACGCCGTGCGGGCGACCCTTGCCGACCGCGTCGACTCCTGGCTGCCCAGCGCCACCGGGCCCGAGGCGGGTTTCCGGAACAAGGCCAAGCTCGTCGTCGCCGGCCGCCGCGGCGCACCCGCCCTGGGCATTCTCGACGCCGGCGGCAACGGCGTCGACCTCACCGGATGCGGGCTGTACGAGCCCGGGCTGGCCGCCGCGCTGCCCACCCTGCGCGAGTTCGTCGCAGACATCGGCCTGACGCCCTACGACGTGCCGACCCGCAACGGTGAGCTGAAGAACCTGCTGGTCACTTATTCGCCCGACGGCGAACTGATGGTGCGGTTCGTGCTGCGCTCGACCGGCCAACTGGGCAAGCTCGAGCGCGCGCTGCCCGACCTGCAGCAGCGCCTGCCGAACGCCCGCGTCGTCACCGCCAACCTCCTGCCCGGCCATCGCGCGGTGATGGAGGGCGAGGAGGAGATCGTGCTCACCGAGCACGACACCCTGCCGATGCGCCTGGGCACGGTGCGACTGCACCTGCGGCCGGCGAGCTTCTTCCAGACCAACACCACGGTCGCCGAGCAGCTGTACCGCCAGGCCGCGACGTGGATCGGCGAGCTGGCACCCGGCGTGCTGCTGGACCTCTTCTGCGGGGTCGGCGGTTTCGGTCTGACCGCTGCCGGTGCGGGTGTGCGCGAGGTGTTCGGGGTGGAGATCTCTGCCGACGCGGTGTCGAGCGCTCGTCGGTCGGCTGCCGAACTCGACTCGCCCACAACGACTTTCCACTATGTCGCGGGCGACGCCTTCCACGCGCTCGCCGACGCGCCGTCCGCCGACGTCGTCGTGGTGAACCCGCCCCGACGCGGCATCGGGGACCACCTGTGCGACTGGCTCGAGCACGCCCAGGTCGAGCACCTCGTCTACTCCAGTTGCAACCCGCGCAGCCTGGCCACCGACCTCGACCGGATGCCCGGCTTCGTCGTCGAGCGGGCGCGGGTATTCCACATGTTCCCGCAGAGCACCCACCACGAGGTGCTCGTGCAGTTGGCCCGCCGATGATCTTGCCGGCGCGGTCGTGAGCCGATCCCGTCGGCACCGTCCGGTCTCCCCCTTCCCCCAGGAGCACGGCATCGACGCCATGCGCGTCACGCTGCCGCACGACGGCGGGTGGACGACGGTGCGTGAGCATCTGCTCGACCGACTCAGCAAGCTCAGCGCGGCTGAGCTCGATGCCAAGCTCGCGGCCGGCGACGTCGCCGCACCCGACGGCACGCCGGTGACCGGCTCCACGCCGTACGTCGGCGGTCGGGTGGTGTTCGTGCGGCGGGAGTTCGCACCCGAGCCGGTCGTGCCCTTCGACATTCCGGTGATCGAGCAGGACGACCGCATCCTGGTCATCGACAAGCCGCCCTTCCTGGCCACCATGCCGCGCGGCAGCCACATCACCCAGACCGCGGTGGCGCGCCTGCGGGACGAACTCGACCTGCCGCTGCTCAGCCCGGCGCACCGGCTCGATCGGCTGACCAGTGGCGTTCTGGTGCTCACCAAACATCCGCGCTGGCGCGGGCCCTACCAGGAGTTGTTCGCGGCCCGCCGCGCCGGCAAGACCTACCTCGCCCTGGCGCCGGTGCTCGACGGCTTCGACCGTCCGCGCGACGTCCACCTGCACCTGGTCAAGGTGCACGGCCGGCACGCGACCACCGTCGAAGTGGGGCATCCGGCACCCAACGCGCACACCCGGATTGCGCTCGTCGACCAGTTCGTCGCCGGCGGCCCGCTCGGCCTGTACCGGCTCGAGCCCACCACCGGCCGCACCCACCAACTGCGGGCCACGATGAGTCACCTCGGCGCCCCGATCGTCGGCGACCCGCTGTACCCCGTCCAACAGACCGTCGCCCGTGACGACTTCGACCACCCGCTGCAGCTGCTCGCCGAACAGTTGACCTTCGTCGACCCGATCGACGGCACCTCACGGGTGCTGCGCAGCGGGCGCCGACTGCCGATCGCCGACGCGTATCACCAGGCAACCCCGCCCTTGGGCAACGGCGCCCGGTCGGATTGAATGCAGGTGGCCGACAAGCGAAGGAGCGACATGGACGTCGACGGCAAGGTTGCGATCGTCACCGGTGCGGGCGCCGGGATCGGAGCGGCACTCGCGCAGGAGCTCGTGTCGCGCGGCGCGCGGGTGGTGCTGGGCGATCTGTCACCCAAGGTCGAGGAGGTCGCGGCGACCCTCAACGAGGCCGCCGGCGACAGCGCTCCGGTGGCGGTGGCCCATGTCGGTGACGTCTGCGCCGAAGCCGTCATCGACGACCTGGTGCGACTCGCCGACGACACCTTCGGCGCTCTGCAGCTCTACTTCGCCAATGCCGGCATCATCGGCGCCCCCGGCCTCGACGTCAGCGAATCCGACTGGGACACATCGATCGACGTCAACCTGCGCGCTCACATCCGCGCGGCCAAGAAGCTCGTGCCCCGCTGGGTCGAGGCCGGCGAAGGCTACTTCGTCAGCACCGCGTCCGCCGCCGGTCTGCTCACCCAGATCGGTTCGGCCACCTACACGGTCACCAAGCACGCGGCCGTCGGGTTCGCCGAGTGGCTCAACATCACGTACGGCGACGCCGGGGTGCGGGCCAGCTGCCTGTGCCCGATGGGTGTGGAGACCGATCTGCTCTATGCCGGACGGGAGACCGGTGACCCGCTCGGGGTCGCCGCGACCAACGCCGTGCTGAGCGCGGGTGAGGTGCTCACCCCGCAGCACGTCGCCACCATCGTGCTCGATGCCGTCGCCGACGAGCGCTGCCTGATCCTCCCGCACGCCAGTGTGCTGGAGATGATGCGCCAGAAGACCTCCGACCACGAACGCTGGTTGGGTGGCATGCGGCGCTACCAGGCGTCCCTGCTCAACGATTCCCGATGACCCCCGATGACCCCCGATGACCCCCGATGACCCCCGATGACCACTGCAGACAAGACGAAAGGCCAGACCCGATGACGACGATGTTCGAGATGACCGAGCGTGGTGCCGACTA
This sequence comes from Calidifontibacter indicus, assembly GCF_003386865.1. NCBI lineage: Bacteria > Bacillati > Actinomycetota > Actinomycetes > Micrococcales > Dermacoccaceae > Calidifontibacter > Calidifontibacter indicus. The sequence goes on from NZ_QTUA01000001.1 coordinate 2,360,458, forward strand.
CCACCGGCGCGTCTGCGCGTTCATGGACGAGTTCGTGTACCCCGCCGAGGAGGTGTACGAGCAGCAGATCGAGGAGTCGGGTGACCCGCACCACCAGCCGCAGATCCTGGAGGACCTCAAGGCCAAGGCCAAGGAGCAGGGCCTGTGGAACCTGTTCCACCCGCACGCCGAATGGGGTCCGGGTCTCACCAACCTCGAGTACGCCCCGCTGGCCGAGCTGATGGGACGCGTGCACTGGGCACCGGAGGTGTTCAACTGCAACGCCCCCGACACCGGCAACATGGAGGTGCTCACCCTCTTCGGCACGCCCGAACACCAGGAGAAGTACCTCAAGCCGTTGCTCGACGGCACGCTGCGCTCCGCCTTCCTGATGACCGAGCCCGCCGTCGCCAGTTCCGACGCCACCAACATCGAGATGTCGATGGAGCGCGACGGCGACGTATACGTCATGAACGGGCGAAAGTGGTTCTCCTCCAACGCTCTTCACAAGAACTGCGGTGTCTACATCGTGATGGGCAAGACCGACCCGTCGGCAGAGACCCACCGCCAGCAGTCGATGTTCGTCGTCGACGCGAACACCCCCGGTATCACCGTGGAGCGCAACCTGCCGGTCTTCGGTTACATCGACCGCGAGGGTCACGCCGAGATCGTCTTCAAAGACGTCCGGGTGCCGGCGTCCGACCTGCTGAAGGGCGAGGGCGAGGGTTTCGCGATCAGCCAGGCCCGCCTCGGCCCCGGCCGCATCCACCACTGCATGCGCACCATCGGCGTGGCCGAGCGCGCGCTCGAGTTGCTGTGCAAGCGGGCGTTGGCGCGCAGCACCTTCGGCAAGCCGGTCGCCGACAACGCCAACATCCAGGACTGGATCGCCGAGGCCCGCATCGACATCGAGATGGTGCGCCTGCTGTGCCTCAAGGCGGCGTACCTGATGGACACCGTCGGCAACAAGCAGGCCCAGACCGAGATCGCCGCGATCAAGGTGGCCGGCCCGAACATGGCGCTGAAGATCATCGACCGGGCCATCCAGGTGCACGGAGGCGGCGGCGTGACGAACGACTTCCCGCTCGCCCGCGCCTACGCCGGTGTGCGCACGCTGCGCCTGGCCGACGGCCCGGACGAGGTGCACAAGCGCTCGATCGCGCGCCGGGAACTGCGCCAGTACCGCTGACCCGCCGGCCCCCACTTACCGCAAACGCTGCGGCTGCCGCAGCGTTTGCGGGTGGGGTGGGTCAGTTGAAGGTCCAGCTCCGCTTGCTCAGGCCGTACCAGAAGCCGTCGATCTGGCTGTCGCCGTTGACGCTTCCCTCGACGCTGGTCGCACCGAGGCTGACGAACAGCGGCGCCCAGTGCTCCGAGCGCGGGTGTGCCTCGTGGGCGGCCGGCGCCTTGAACTCCCAGTCGAGAATCGCGTCGACGTCACCCTCGGCGACCTTCTCCGCGGCCCAGTGGTCGAACTCCTGCGACGCGATCGGCGCGGGAGCATCGGCGGGCTCGTGCGGGTGGAACCAGCGCAGGTTGTGCGTGGTGAAGCCGGAGCCGACGATCAGCGTGCCCTCGTCGCGCAGCCCGGACAGGCGCTTGCCGAACTCGAACAGCTGACGCGGGTCGAGGGTCGGCATCGACACCTGCAGCACCGGCACGTCGGCCTCGGGGAACATCTCGACCATCGGCACGTAGGCGCCGTGGTCGAGGCCGCGCGACTGATCCTGGTAGACCGGGCCGAGGTCGGACACATTGCGGGCGACGGCGTGCGCGAGTTCCTCCGCCGGCGGGGTTTCGTAGGTGACGTCGTAGTACTTGCTCGGGAAACCCCAGAAGTCGTACGTCAGCGGCGCGCCGGTCGTCGAGGACACGGTGATCGGGTTGTTCTCCCAGTGTGCGGAGACGATCAGCACGTTCTTCGGCCTCGGCAGTTCCTTCGACCACTGGGCCAGCTGCGCCGTCCAGGTGTCGTCGTCGGCCAGTGGCGGGGCGCCGTGGGAAAGGTAGATGACCGGCATGCGTTCGCTCATAGCACCAGCCTAGAACGAATACAGTTGACGCGTCAACAACTCTGAAGTGTGACGCCTACCCACCAGCAATCGGGCAGAACCCCAGGCACGCTGGGTGGCTAGTAACCCGCTCCCGGGTTGAGCAACCCGTCCGGATCCCACACCTTGCGGATGGCGTGTTGCAGGTCGAGCACGTCGTCGCCGAGTTGGTTGCGCAACAACGGCTGCTTGAGCCGGCCGATGCCGTGCTCGCCGGTGATCGTGCCGCCGATCGAGAGCGCCAACGCCATGATCTCGGTGAAAGCCCTTGCGGCCCGGGCCTTTTCGTCTGCATCAGTGGCGTCGTAGACGATCACCGGGTGGGCGTTGCCGTCGCCCGCGTGTGCCACCGTGACGATCCGCAGGTCGTGCTCGGCGGCGATCGCCGCGACCCCACCGACCAGCTCGGGCAGCTTCGGCACCGGCGCCCCGACGTCCTCGAGCATGTAGGCGCCGAGCCGCTCCACCGCCGGGAAGACCGCACGCCGGGCCTGCACGAACATCTCGCCCTCGGCCGGGTCGTCGGTCTCGAAGATCTCCTGGGCCGCCGCCTGCTCGCAGGCCTCGCGCGCGGCCTGCAGCTCCAGAGTGCGCGACTCCCCCGCCGCGTCCGACTGGATGAGCAGCATCGCGCCCACCGACCGGTCGAGGCCCATCGGTTGGAAGTCCTCGACGGCATTGATCGACGCGTTGTCCATCAACTCCACCATCGACGGACGGCTGGTGGCACAGGTCGCGACGACCGCGCGGGCGGCGTCCTCGACCGTCGCGAACATCGCGACGAGGGTGGCCGGCGCCGCGAGCTTGGGCACCAGTCGGCACAGCACCTGCGTGACGATGCCGAGGGTGCCCTCGCTGCCGACCAACAACTTGATGAGGTTGAGTCCGGCGACGTCCTTGATCCGCGGGCCGCCGAGTTCGATGAGGCGTCCGTCGGCGAGCACCACCTGCAGGCCCATGATGTAGTCGACGGTCACGCCGTACTTGACGCAGCACAACCCGCCCGCGTTGGTGGCGACATTGCCGCCGATCGTCGAGATCTCGTACGACGACGGGTCGGGCGGATACCAGAGCCCGTCCTTGGCGGCGACCTTCTTGATGTCGACGTTGAGCGCCCCGGCCTGTGCCCGGGCGGTGCGGGTGGCCGGGTCGACCTCGATCGTGGTCATCCGCTCGAGGCAGAGCACGATGCCGTCGGGCTGCGCGGACGCACCGCCGGACAACCCCGAACCGGCACCGCGCGGCACGACCACGACACCGTGCTCGGTGGCCCACCGCATCGTCTCCTGCACCTGGCCGACCTCGCGCGGCAGCACCACCGCGAGCGGCAGCTGTGCGTCTGGGTCGCGGGCCCAGTCGTAGCGATAGGCCTCGCGTTGCTCCGCCGAGGTGCGCACGATGTCGGCGCCCAGCCGAGCCACCAGGTCCTGCACCCGTGCGTCGCCGTCCGTCGGCTCGCCTGCCTGCGTCATGTCAGGGCTCCTCCCAAAGGTTGGATTCACCCTATGACTCGGAACAACCGGCCGCACCGGTTGGTTGGACCATTCGTGACCAACTCCCCCGAAGCCCAGTCAGCGCACACGTCGGTCCCACTGTCCGTGCTCGATCTCGTCCCGGTGAGTGAGGGGATGACCCGCTCGGCCGCGTTCGACGAGACCCGCACCCTGGCGGCGCAGGTCGACCGACTCGGTTACGAACGCCTGTGGGTCGCCGAACACCACGGCAGCACCACCTTCATGGCGTCGGCCACCTCGGTGATCCTCGGCGACCTCGCCCATCACACCAGCGGCATCCGCCTCGGCAGCGGCGGCGTGATGCTGCCCAACCACGCCCCGCTGATGGTCGCGGAGTACTACGGCACCCTCGCCACCCTGTACGGCGACCGGTTCGACCTCGGCATTGGCCGGGCACCCGGCACCGACCCGATGACCGCCGCCGCACTGCGCCGCGGCAACCCCGACCTCAACGGTTTCGCCAGTGACGTCGTCGCGATCATCGACCTGCTCGGCGACGCCCGCTCACTGCCCGGCGGCGTGCGCGCCATTCCCGGCGAGGAGACGCGGGTGCCGGTGTGGATGCTCGGGTCGTCGACCGGCGGCGCGCAGGTCGCGGCCGCCCTGGGCCTGCCCTATTCGTTCGCCTCACACTTCGCACCCCAGCAGATCCGCGAGGCGCTCGCGGTCTACCGCGACGGCTTCGACGCCTCGGTGCGCACCGCCCAGATCGAGCAACCGCGGGTGATGGCCGGGGTCAACGTCCTGATCGCCGACACCCGCGCCGAGGCCGAGCGACGGTTCACGACCTCCCAGCAGATGCGGGTGCACCTGCGCACCGGCCAGCTCGGGCCGCTGCTCCCGCCGGTCGACGACCTGTCGACCGTGCTGCCCGAGGGCGCACTGGAGTTCGCCGGACGCCCCGACGGCCCGGCCACCTTCGTCGGCACGGCGGAGCAGGTGCGCGACGGCTTGCAGGGCTTCGTCGACGACTACGAGCTCGACGAGGTCATCGTGACGACCTACACCTACGACCCGGCGCACCGGCGCGAGTCGTACGATGCGCTCGCGCAGGTCTGGGGTCTCACCGCACGCGACTGACGGTCAAAACTGACGCTCAGATCGTGAGGATCAGCTTGCCGGTGGTCTGCCGCCCCTCGAGCGCCTCGTACGCGTCGGCCGCCCGCTCCAGCGGGTAGCGTCCGCCGATCCCCAGCTTCAGCGACCCGTCGGCCAGCGCACCGAGCACGTCCCCTGAGCGCCAAAGCAGTTCGTCACGGTCGAGCAGGTAGCTGCCCAGCGTCGGACGGGTCACGAACAGCGACCCGGCGGCGTTGAGCCGCTGCAGGTCGAACGGCGGCACCTGCCCACTGGCGCCACCGAAGAGGCACATCAGGCCACGCGGACGCAGGCTGGCCAGCGACGCGTCGAAGGTCGCCTTGCCGACGCCGTCGTAGACCACGTCGACGCCGCGTCCGGCGAGCCGCCGCACCTCGGCGGCGAGCGCCTCTGCTTCGAACTCGCGGTAGTTGATCGTGTGGTTCGCACCGAGGTCGCGGGCGATCTGCAGCTTCTCCTCGCTGCCCGCGGTGGCGACGACGACGGCACCCTTGGTGCGGGCCATCTGCACCAGCAACTGACCGACACCACCCGCGGCCGCGTGCACGAGCGCGATCTCGTCGGCCTGCAGCGCCCAGGTCGAGTTGGTCAGGTAGTGAGCGGTCATGCCCTGGAGCATCGCGGCGGCAGCGGTCTCGAGGTCGAGTCCGTCGGGCACCGGCACCACACCGGCGGCGTCGACGTTGACGAGTTCGGCCGCACTGCCGGTGAACTGGGCCCATGCGACGCGCTGACCGACGGTGAAACCTTCAACCCCTTCGCCGACGGCGACGACCTCGCCGGCCGCCTCCTCGCCGAGCACGAACGGCGTGTCGAGCGGATAGACGCCCTGGCGCTTGTAGACGTCGATGAAGTTGACGCCGACGGCCGCCACCTTCACCTGCAGTTGGCCGGCCGCGGGAGCCGCGACGTCGATGTCTCGGACGGCCAGGACGGACCGGTCGCCGTGTTCGGTCACGATGAGTGCACGGGTCATGTGATTCACCCTAGCGACCGTCACTCGAACGGCGTCGGGTCACCCGCTCCGACCCGGACGACCTCGGGGTACCCGGAGGAGAAGTCGACGACGGTCGTCGGTTCGACACCGCACTCGCCGCTGTCGATCACCGCGTCGACCTCGTGGTCGAGGCGTTCCTTGATCGACCAACCGTCGACCATCGGCTCCTCCTCGTCGGGCAGCAGCAGGGTGCTGGTCATCAGCGGCTCCCCCAGCGTCTCCAACAACGCGTGCACCACCGGGTGCTGCGGGATGCGCACCCCGACGGTCTTCTTCTTCGCGTGCAGGAAGCGCCGCGGCACCTCGCCGGTTGCCGGCAGGATGAAGGTGTACTGGCCCGGCGTCGCCGCCTTCAACGCCCGGAAGACCCGGTTGTCCATGATCACGAACTCCCCCAACTGCGCGAAGTCGTGGCACATCAACGTGAAGTGGTGCTTGTCGTCGAGGTGACGGATGCGCACGATGCGCTCCTTCGCCTCGACGTTGCCGAGCATCGCGCCGAGCGCGAAACAGGAGTCGGTCGGGTACGCGATCAGTCCACCGTCGCGCAGGATCGCGACGGCCTGGTTGATGCTGCGTGGCTGTGGGTCGACCGGGTGGACGTCGAAATAGCGGGCCATGGCGTCAACCTACGCCCGCGCGCCCCACTTGTCGGCGAGCGTGCGCATCACCTTCAGGTCGCGGGTAGTGGCGACCCCGACGAGCTTCTCGATGCGCGCATTGCTGATCTTGGCCTCGTGCGTGGATTTGCCCAACCACCAATGGATCTCATCGCCCACGACCTTCAACCGCTCACCGTCGACGTCCCACTCGTCGAGGGTGCGGACGGCGTCGGCGGACGGTGTCTGCGCGCACAACGTCACGTAGCGCCGGTCGGCACCGCCCAACGGGTCGTCGAGACCGTGCGCGGTGTCGGCGATCTCGACGAGCTGCACGGGTGTGCGCAACACCACCGGCACCGGGAAACCGAACTCCGTCTCCATCGCCGACTCCAGCGCATCGATGATCTTCGCGCGACTGCGCATCGAGGTGCCGAAGAGCACGTTGCCGCTCTGGATGTGTGTGGCGACGTCACGGAATCCGCTGTCGCCCAAGAGTTCCCGCAGGCGTTCCATCTTCACCCAGCGCGCAGACACGTTCACCGCCCGCAGGAACGCGACGTACTGCGCCATCAGTCGCCGCTCTCGCCCGCGATCTGCATGGTGACGTCGGCGCCCAACTGCACGGTGCGGCTCACCGTGCACAACCGGTCGTGCGAACGCTCGACGGCGTCGGGGTAGACCGAGCGGGCGGCATCGCCCTCGGCGCCCTCTGGGAAGCTCACCTCGAAGCGCACGGTGATCGGACCCATGTGGTTGTGCTGCTCGTCGCGCAGCTTCTCCCCCGACGCGGTGACGTCGAAGGTGGTCGGCTCGCTGCGGCGCGAGGTGAGGATGTCGACGTCGATCGCGGAGCAGCCGGCAATCGCGGTGAGCAGCAACTCGACCGGGGTGAACTGGTCGTCGCCGCCGCTGCCGAAGTCGAATGTGCCGCCGCGGGCGTTGGTGGCGCGGAACTTGCCCGCCGACGTCCGGGTGATGGTGACTGAGCGCATGGCCTCGGGGTTCGTCATGGGATCAGCCTGCCACTAGCGTGGTGGGTCATGAGCCACCCCGCGAGCCAGCCCGCTGCGAACCACGTCGAGGTCGAGCACAGCATCGTGCTCATCCGGCACGGCGAGACCGAATGGTCGCGCAGCGGTCAGCACACCGGCACCACCGATCTTCCGCTCCTGCCCGAAGGCGAGGCGTGCGCCCGCCGGGCCGGTGAACTGCTCGCCGGCATGTCGTTCGTGGCCGCGTTCTGCTCACCGCTGCAGCGCGCCGTCCGCACCGCCGAACTGGCCGGACTGCGCGACGTGGAGCTCGCCCCCGAACTGCGCGAGTGGGACTACGGCGGCTACGAGGGCCTGACCACCCCGCAGATCCGCGAGCAGACCGGTGACCCAACGTGGGAGATCTTCAAGGACGGCACCGTGCCCGGCGACACCCCCGGCGAGTCGGTGTGGGACGTCGCGGCGCGGGTGTCGCACGTGCTCGCCAAGGTGACCCCGCTGCTCGACGAGGGCAACGTAGCACTCGTGGCGCACGGGCACTCGCTGCGCATCCTGGCGTCGGTGTTCCTGCAGATGAGCCCGCGCTTCGGCGCGCGCCTGCTGCTCGACGCCGGCTCGCTGTCGATGCTCGGCTTCCACCACGGGCAGCCGACGATCCAGGTGTGGAACCGGCAAACCCGCGGGGCCTGACCGCTCAGGCCGGCAGCTCCCAGGTGTGCACCGGGGCGTTGTCGCTCATGCCGACCAGGTAGCGCTCGAGCATCCCGACCAGCGCATCACGGCGCGAGGCGCCCTGGGCCTCGAGCCGCTGCACGCACGCGATCTGCCAACTGGCGCCGTTGACGCCGGCCCGGCAGCGGTCCTCGACGACACCGAGGAAGCGGTCGCGCACCGACTGCGCGACGCCCCACTTCTCCAGGCCCTCGTGCGCCAGCGGCAACAGGTGCCGCAGGATCAGCTCGTCGGCGGCGACCTCGCCGAAGCCCGGCCAGTAGACCTTCGCCTCGATACCGCGCCGCGCGCACTGGGTGAAGTTGTCGTTGGCGGCCGCGAAACTCATCCGCGTCCAGATCGGGCGCTCGTCCTCGGCCAGCATGCGCACCACGCCGTAGTAGAACGCCGAGTTGGCGATGGTGTCGACGATCGTCGGCCCGGCCGGCAGCACGCGGTTCTCGACGCGCAGGTGCGGCTTGCCGTCGACGATGTCGTAGATCGGACGGTTCCAGCGGTAGACGGTGCCGTTGTGCAGCCGCAGCTCCGACAGCACCGGTGCCTCGCCCTGCTCGAACAACGCCACCGGGTCTTCGTCGCTGCACTCGGGCAGCAGCGAGGGGAAGTAGCGCACGTTCTCCTCGAACAGGTCGAAGATCGAGGTGATCCACCGCTCGCCGAACCACACCCGCGGACGCACACCCTGGTTCTTCAACTCGATGCTGCGGGTGTCGGTCGCCTGCTTGAACAGCGGGATGCGGGTCTCGTGCCACAACTGCTTGCCGAAGAAGAACGGCGAGTTGGCACCGAGCGCGAGCTGCACACTCGACAGCGCCTGTGCGGCGTTCCAGTAGGCCGCGAACTGCATCGGCCGCACCTGCAGGTGCAATTGCACCGAGGTGCACGCCGATTCGGGGGCGATGGAGTCGGCGTATGTCGCGAGACGTTCACCGGTCGGACCCTCGATGTCGATGAACAGGTCTTCACCGCGAGCGTTGAAGATCGCCTCGTTGAGCGCGCCGTAGCGGATGTTGGCACTCATCCATTCGGTGTGGAAGTGCTCGGGCATGATCGTCGGGAGGATGCCGATCATCACCATCCGTGACCCCGCCTGCCGGGCGAGCTCATCGGCCCGGTTGAGGCTGGCGCGAAGGTCGCGTTCGAGGTGCAACGCCTCCTCGCCCGGCATCGGACGAGGGCTCACGTTCAACTCGATGTTGTACTGCCCGAGCTCGGTCTGGTAGTCGCCGTCCTGGATCTTGTCGAGCACCGCCGCGTTGCTCATCGTGGGCTGCATGCCGGAGTCGACGAGGTTCATCTCGATCTCCATGCCGGTCAGCTGCCGGTCGAACTCGAAGCCGCGGCTGTGCAGCATCCGCTCGAACACGTCGAGGTCCTGGCGGACCTTCTCGCGGTACCGCTGCCGTTCCTCGCGCGTGTAGTTGTTGCCGGTGACGTCAGATCCCATGTCCACTCCTTCGCACGGTTCCTACACGTGACTGCGCAGCTGCCTGCTCTGCTGCGCCAACGCTAGTGGTACGCCGTGTTGGTCGGGGATGTTGTCCGTGCCCCGACATAACCTCCGGGTATGCGCCTGCTGCACACCTCCGACTGGCATCTCGGCCGGTCGTTCCACGGAGTCGGGCTGCTCGATGCCCAGCGGGCCTATCTGCGCCACCTCGTGCAGGTCGTCCAGGAGCACGACGTCGACGCCTTGCTCGTCTCCGGTGACATCTACGACCGTGCGCTGCCCGCGCCCGACACGGTGACCGCGCTCGACGACGCTCTGGTCGCGCTGCTCGACACCGGCACCACCGTCGTGCTGTCGGCCGGCAACCACGACTCCGCCCGGCGGCTGGGCTTCGGCTCGCGCATCATGTCCCGGCTCGGCCTGCACATCGCCACCGACGTCGCCTCGATCGGTGCCCCGATCCTGCTCGACGACGTCGCGATCCACCCGCTGCCCTACCTCGAGCCGGCCGTGGTCGCCGAGGCTCTCGGCGCCACCGAACGCACCCACGCCACCGTCATGCGGGCCGCGATGGACCGCGTGCGTGACTGTGCGATCGGTGACCGCAGGGTCGTGATGGCGCATGCGTTCGTGGCCGGCGCCACGACCAGCGATTCCGAACGCGACGTCTCGGTCGGCGGGCTCGGCGTCGTGCCGGTCGAGGTGTTCGACGACATCGACTACGTGGCCCTCGGCCACCTGCACCGTCCGCAGGTGGTGCGCGACCACGTGCGCTACAGCGGGGCCCCGATGGCGTTCTCGTTCAGCGAGGCCGGGCAGGTGAAGTCGTCGGTGCTGGTCGACCTCGACTCGGGCGAGCAGTCACTGATCCCGACGCCGGTGCACCGCCCGGTCGCGCGACTGCGCGGCGAGTTGGAGCAACTGCTCGACGACCCGGCGCTCGATCACGCCGAGGACGCCTGGTGCGAGGTCACGCTGACCGATGCGATCCAGCCGGTGGGAGCGATGGAACGCATCCGGGCGCGGTTCCCGCACACCCTCGCGCTCGGCTTCGACGGTCCGGCCCGCATCGGCGCCCAGGTCAGCTACGCGCAGCGGTTGCGGGCGCGCAGCGATGTCGACATCTGCTGCGACTTCGTCGACCACGTGCGCTCACGCCCGGCCGACGAGGCCGAACACGCGCTCCTGCAGGAGGGCATCGCGGCCGTTCAGATCGACCGCGCCCGCGCCGACGACGAGGGAATCGCCGCCATCGGTGGCGAAGCGCGGGAGGGAGTGGCGTGAGGCTGCACCACCTGCAGATCCGGGCCTTCGGTCCGTTCGGTGGCACCGAGGCGATCGACTTCGACGCGCTCGGCGCCCACGGGCTGTTTCTGATGCACGGCGCCACCGGCAGCGGCAAGACCACCGTGCTCGACGCCGTCTGCTTCGCGCTGTTCGCCGCGGTGCCGGGAGCCCGACGCAGCCAGACCGAGCGACTGGTGAGCGACCACGCGCAGCCGGGCACCTCCCCCGAAGTGCGGCTCGAGTTCACCGTCGCCCAGCGCCGGCTGCGCATCACCCGCTCCCCCAAACACCTCGTCACCAAGAAGCGCGGACACGGGCAGACTCCCCGCCAGGCGAAGGTGTTGCTCGAGGAGCGCCTCGCCGGACGGTGGACGGCGCTGAGCACCCGCGCCGACGAGACCGCCGAGATTCTCGACGACCTCATCGGGCTCGGCCTCGACCAGTTCGCGCAGGTGGTGCTGCTGCCGCAGGGCGAGTTCGCTGCGTTCCTGCGCGCCAAGGCCGACGACCGCGCCGCGCTGCTGCAGCGGCTGTTCGACATCTCGCGGTTCGCCGACCTCGAGACCTGGCTCGCCGATCGCCGGCGCACGGTGCGCGCGCAGGTCACCGAGAACGACCGGGCGATCCACACCTCGGTGGTGCGCGCCGAGGAGTCGTTGGTCGATCTCGCCCCGCAGATCGAACAATGGCGCGGTCTGCCGGTCGACGCCCTGCCCGCGGCCGTCACCGAGGCCGCGGCCGCAACGTCCACCCGGTTGTCGGAGGCGATGGCGCTCACCGAACGCACCGCGACCGCGCTCGACGCGGCAGTGCGCACCCACGAGCAGGCCGACGCACTGCTCGGGCTGCAACGCAAGGGCGCGGCGGCCGCGGCCACCTGGGCCCAATGGGAGGCCCAGGACGACGAGCGGGCGTCGGCCGAGGGCGTGCTCGCCGCCCATCGGCGGGCCGCCCGTGTCATGCCCTCAGTGCGCGCGGCCGAGCGCGCCGCCGTCCGTCACCGCACGGCCGGTGAGACCGCCGCGCCGGTGCGGGCCTCGCTGGAGGCGGCCGGCATCGCCGACCCCGACCAGGGCACCCGACTGCTGGCCGACGGGCGTGAACCGTTGAGCCAGGCGCTCGAGGCCGACCGCGGCGCCCGGTTGGCCGAGCAGCAACTCCCGGCCAGGAACACCGCGGTCGAGACCGCCCGCACGGCCGTCGGCACCCTGGCGACCACCCGCACACGGCTCGACGAACGCCTGGTCGTGCTGACGACCACGATCACGACAGCGCGGCAGACCAGTCAGGGCGCGGCAGACCTGCAGCACCGCAAGGCGCTGCTCGACGAATGGCGGGGCAGCACCGCCACACTGCGCGACGCCGAACGCCGCGACGCCCGCGCCGTCGAGCGCGTCACCGAGACCGCGCGCCGGTACGCCGAGGCCGAGGCCGAGGTCATCGACCTGCGCACCCGCCGCCTGGCCGGTTTCGCCGGCGAGCTCGCGCTCGGTCTGCGGCCAGGCGCGCCCTGCCCGGTGTGCGGTTCGGCCGAACATCCGCGTCCAGCGTCGTCCGCAGCAGGCGTGGGCGCCGACGATGTCGCCGCCGCCGAGCAGGTAGCGCGCAGCGCCGCCGACGCTCACCGCGCGGCCGAGCGTGAGCAGACCGCGGCGCGGACGACGGTCGTCGCGCTCGCCGAACGCCAGGCGTCCCTGGCCGAACAGTGGGCGGCGCTCACCGGAGCGAGCCTCGAACCGTCGAACCTCACCACCCTGCAGTCCGATCTCGCGACGCAACTCGACGACGTCGCCCGCGCCCGCCAGGTGCTGGCCGCCGCCGAGCAGGAGCACGCTGCGCTCGAGGCCCGCCGGCTCGACCTCGAGCAGGAGCAGCGCCGGTCGGAGCAAGCGGTCCTGCAGGCCACCGCCGAGCGCGACAGCCTGCGGCAGGCGCTGCAGGACGCGGTCGACCGTCGCGCCGAAGCGCTGAGCCGCCACCGCGAGGTCTGCGCCTGCGCGCGCCCGAGCGCCGACACCGCAGCCGATCACCCTACCGACGACCCGGCGCTCGCGCACCGCCGGCACCGCGACCTCGAACAACTCCTCGAGCGGTGGACGACCGTGTCACACCAGGTCGCAGCGACACAGCAGTCGCTGGCCGAAGCCCGCACCGAGCTTGACCGTCAACTGGAGGATGAAGGATTCTCCGGCGTCGAACAGGCCCGGGCTGCCCTGCTGTCGACGGCCGCCGAAGCCGAACTCGTCGCGCAGTTGCGCTCGGCGCGTGACGCCGCGCAGCAGGCCCGCGGGGTGCTCGACCAACCCGACGTCGTGGCCGCGATGGCCGCCGACCCGGCCGACCCCGCGGGTGCGTTGGCGCTGCGCCGGGAGGCACAGTCGGCCGACCGGCAGGCCCGCGAGCAGTTCGCCGGTGCGAAGCGTGCAGCCGCCAGCTTGGAACGTCTCGCGGCCGACGTCGACCGCCTCCTGGCCGAATCACGGGCCGACCGCGAGTCGTTGCCGGTGCTCGACCGGGTGGCCGACCTCACCACCGGCGCCGGCGACAACCAGCTGCGGATGCGACTGTCCGCCTATGTGCTGGCGGCCCGGCTCGAGCAGGTCACCACCCTGGCCAATCACCAACTCGAGGTGATGTCGGCCGGTCGTTACCGCCTCGAACACACCGACGCCAAGGCGAAGGGCGGTGCCCGCAGCGGCCTCGGCCTTCATGTGCGCGATTCCTGGACCGGCACCGCCCGCGACACCGCCACTCTCTCCGGCGGCGAGACCTTCATGGTGTCGCTCGCTCTGGCGCTCGCGCTCGGCGAAGCCGTCCTGCACGACGCGGGCGGCCGTCCGCTGGAGACCCTGCTGGTCGACGAGGGCTTCGGCAGCCTCGACGACGAGTCGCTCGAACTCGTGATGCAGGTGCTCGACGACCTACGGTCCGGCGGGCGCACGGTCGGCATCGTCAGCCACGTGAGCGAGCTACGCAGCCGGGTGCCGGCGCAGATCCGCGTCCACAAGACAGAACAAGGGTCACGCGTCGAGGTGCATGTCGGCGATGCGTCGTCGGCCGCCTGAACCGCTGTGCAAAGGTGAGCCCATGCGCACCATCCGACAATCCCGCAAGCTGCAGGGAGTCCGTTACGACGTCCGTGGACCGATCCTCGTCGAGGCCCAGCGCCTCGAGGCCGAGGGCCACCGGATCCTCAAGCTGAACATCGGCAACACCGCCCCGTTCGGTTTCGAGGCCCCCGAGGCGATCGTGGCCGACATGGTGCAGGCACTGCCCGACGCCCAGGGTTACAGCGACTCGCGCGGCATCTACAGCGCTCGCACCGCAGTCGCGCAGTACTACCAGTCGCGCGGTTTCCGCGACGCGGTCGTCGACGACGTGTTCATCGGCAACGGTGTCTCCGAGCTCATCACGATGGTGCTGCAGACCTTCATCGACGACGGCAACGAGATCCTCGTGCCGGCGCCCGACTACCCGCTGTGGACCGGCGCGGTCACCCTGTCCGGCGGCATCCCGGTGCACTACCGGTGCGACGAGGAGAACGGCTGGAACCCCGACCTCGAGGACATCGAGTCGAAGATCACCGCCAACACCCACGCGATGGTGATCATCAACCCGAACAACCCGACCGGCGCCGTCTACTCCCCCGAGATCGTCAAGGGCCTCATCGACATCGCCCGCCGCCACGACCTGGTGGTGATGGCCGACGAGATCTACGAGAAGATCCTGTTCGACGACGCCGTGCACCACCACGCCGCCACCTACGCGGCCGACGACGTCCTCTGCCTCACCTTCTCCGGGTTGTCGAAGGCCTACCGGGTCTGCGGTTACCGCGCCGGCTGGGTGTTCATCACCGGCCCGAAGCACCTCGCCACCGACTTCCTGGAGGGCCTGACCCTGCTGGCGAACATGCGCATGTGCGCCAACGTGCCGGCCCAGCACGCCATCCAGACCGCGCTCGGTGGCTACCAGTCGATCAACGAACTCATCGTGCCCGGCGGCCGGTTCTACGAGCAGAGCAAGCTGGCGTCCAAGCTGCTCAACGACATTCCCGGCGTGAGTTGCGTCGAACCCCAGGGCGCGCTGTATTGCTTCCCGCGCCTCGACCCCGAGGTCTACAAGATCGACGACGACCAGCAGTTCGTGATCGACCTGCTGCGTGCGAAGAAGATCCTCGTTACCCACGGCACGGGCTTCAACTGGTTCGAACCCGACCACTTCCGGTTGGTGACGCTGCCCGACGTCGAACTGCTCACCGAGGCGATCGGCCGCATCGACGAGTTCCTCGCGACCATGCGCTGAGCGCCCCCATCCCTCTTACCCGGTCAGTCCTCGTACGCCTCAGGCGCCGGGCAGGAGCAGATCAGGTTGCGGTCGCCGTACGCCCCGTCGATGCGGCGCACCGGCGCCCAGTACTTGCGCAGCGGGTCGACACCGGCCGGGTACGCGGCCTCCTTGCGGGGGTAGGCGTAAGGCCAGTCGCCGGCCAGGCTCAGCGCGGTGTGCGGGGCGCCGCGCAACACGCTGTCGTCGGCGCTGACCGCACCGTCGATGACGGCCTGGATCTCGGCGCGGATGGCGATCATCGCCTCGCAGAAACGGTCGAGCTCGGCCTGGCTCTCCGACTCGGTCGGCTCGACCATCAGCGTGCCGGCCACCGGGAACGACATCGTCGGCGCGTGGAAGCCGTAGTCGATGAGTCGCTTGGCGACGTCGTCGACGGTGATGCCCGATTCCTTGGTCAGCCCGCGCAGGTCGAGAATGCACTCGTGCGCGACGAGGCCGCCCTCGCCGGTGTAGAGCACCGGGTAGTGCTCGTTCAACCGGGCGGCGACGTAGTTGGCGTTGACGACCGCGGCCTGGGTGGCCTGGGTCAGACCGGCGCCACCCATGAGGCGCACGTAGGCCCACGAGATCGGCAGGATCGACGCCGAACCGAACGGCGCGGCCGAGATCGGACCGACCCCGGTCGCAGGGCCGGCGTGGGCCGACAGCGGGTGGTTGGGCAGGTACGGCGCGAGGTGCGAACGCACCGCCACCGGACCGACGCCCGGGCCACCGCCGCCGTGCGGGATGCAAAAGGTCTTGTGCAGGTTGAGGTGCGACACGTCACCACCGAAGACACCCGGCTGGGCAAGGCCGACGAGCGCGTTGAGGTTGGCGCCGTCGACGTACACCTGGCCGCCGGCCTCGTGCACGAGGTCGCACAGCTCGGTGATGGTGTCCTCGTACACGCCGTGGGTCGAGGGGTAGGTGACCATGATCGCGGCGAGGTTCTCGCCGTGCTGCTTCAACTTCAGCTTCAGGTCGTCCATGTCGATCTCGCCGGTCGGCGCGGTCTTCACGACGACCACCTTCATGCCGGCCATCGCGGCCGACGCGGCGTTGGTGCCGTGCGCGGACGCCGGGATGAGGCAGACATTGCGGTGTCCGTTGCCGTGCGCCTGGTGGTAGGCGTGGATCGCGAGCAGTCCGGCGAACTCGCCCTGCGCGCCGGCGTTCGGCTGCAGCGACACCGAGTCGTAGCCGGTGATCGCGCACAACCACTGCTCGAGTTCGCCGATGAGCTCACGGATGCCGACGGTCTGATCGGCCGGTGCGAACGGGTGCAGGTTCGCAAACTCCGGCCAGGTGATCGACTCCATCTCCGTGGTGGCGTTCAGCTTCATCGTGCAGGAGCCGAGCGGGATCATGCCGCGGTCGAGCGCGTAGTCGCGGTCGGCGAGACCGCGCAGGTAGCGCAGCATCTCGGTCTCGCTGTGGTGGGTGCTGAACACCGGGTGGCCGAGGAAGTGCGACTCACGCACCAGCGACGCCGCCCAGGTCGGGGTGCCGTCGGAGGGCACGGGCGCGTTGACGCCGAAGGCGGCGGCCACGGCGGCCAACTCGGCCTCGGTGGTGGTCTCGTCGACGCTCAAGCTGACGTGGTCGGCGTCGACCCGCCACACGTTGACGCCGCGGTCGAGCGCCGCCGACACGACGGCGTCGGCCCGGCCGGAGACGACCGCGGTCAGCGTGTCGAAGAAGCTGTCGGCGACGAGCTCGACTCCCCCGGCACGCAGCGCCGCGGCGAGACCGACGGCCTTGCCGTGCACCTCGCGAGCGATCCGGCGCAGTCCGTCGGGGCCGTGGTAGACGGCGTACATCGATGCCATCACGGCCAGCAGCACCTGCGCCGTGCAGATGTTGCTGGTCGCCTTCTCACGGCGGATGTGCTGCTCGCGGGTCTGCAGCGCGAGCCGGAACGCCTGCGCGCCGTCCGCGTCGATCGACACGCCGACCAGGCGTCCGGGCAGGTTGCGCTCCAGGCCGTCGCGCACGCACATGTAGCCGGCGTGCGGGCCGCCGAAGCCCATCGGCACACCGAAGCGTTGGGTGGTGCCGACCGCGATGTCGGCGCCCCACTCGCCCGGCGACTTCAACAGGGTGAGGGCCAGCAGGTCGGCCGCGGCAGTGACCAGCGCACCGGCGTCGTGCGCCGCGGTGCCCAGAGCGGCCCAGTCGACGATCTCTCCGTTCGCGGCGGGGTACTGCACCACGACACCGAAGACCGGACGGTCACCGGCCAGTTCGCGCAGCGCGTCGGCGGTGGTGGCGCCGCGCAGGTCGGCGACGACCACCTCGAAGCCGACCGCGTCGGCGCGGGTCTGGGTGACCGCGATCGACTGCGGCAGCACCTGCGCGTCGATCAGCAGGACGGCGTCGTCCTTGGCCCGGGTGGCGCGGTGCATCAGCGCCATCGCCTCGGCGACCGCGGTGCCCTCGTCGAGCAGGCTCGCCGACGAGGTCTGCAGGCCGGTCAGGTCGGAGACGACCGTCTGGAAGTTCAGGAGTGCCTCGAGCCGGCCCTGGGAGATCTCCGGCTGGTAGGGCGTGTACGCGGTGTACCAGGCGGGGTTCTCCAGGATGTTGCGCTTGATGACGCCCGGGGTGTGGGTGCCGTAGTAGCCGAGGCCGATCATCGAGGTGAGCACCTTGTTGCGAGACGCCTTCTCCCGCAGTTCGGCGAGCACGGCCGCCTCGCTCGGTGCGGCCTCGACGTCGAGGGCTTCGCTGATCCGGATGGTGGCCGGGGTCGCCTTGTCGACCAGGGCATCGACGCTGGGGTAACCGATGACCTCCAGCATGGCGTCGATCTCCGACTGCGACGGACCGATGTGCCGGCCGACGAAATCAGGGCCGGGGGTGCTGTTCGTCATGCTCTTCCTTCTGGCGAGGTACGGCTGGTACGTCTCCCCCTCTGTCGGCGCCGCCGGACGGCAGCGTCTTCAGAGTCGCCTCGTCCGGGTGGTCCGGTGGCCTGAGAGGTTCTGGGGAGAATTGCACCTTCGGCGCCTGGACCACATCGGTGGATGTGAGTGCAGGACTCTCCCACCCGGTGTCGCGAGCTGAGCACAAAAATAGCACCGGACGTCGAAACGTCCGGTGCTGGTGCCGCATCGTGGCGGCAAACTCGTTGCCCGGCCTTCAGACGGCCTTGCGACGCTCGCGGCGGCTGCGGAGTTCGTCGCCGGGGTGTTCGGCGATCTCCTCGGCTCCGGGGCGCTCCGAGGGCAGCTCGGACAGCGTGCCCTCCACCTCGCGCCAGACCGAACCGAGTGCGATGCCGAAGACGCCCTGGCCGCCGCGCATGAGGTCGATCACCTGGTCGTCGGAGGTGCACTCGTAGACGCTCGCACCGTCGGACATCAGGGTGATGGTCGCGAGGTCGTCGACGCCGTGGTCGCGCAGGGCGGCCACCGCGATGCGGATCTGCTGCAGCGAGACGCCGGTGTCGAGCAGTCGCTTGACCACCTTCAGCACGAGGATGTCGCGAAAGCTGTAGAGACGGTGGTTGCCCGAACCGCTCGGGTTGCGCACCGAGGGCTCGACCAAGCCGGTGCGGGCCCAGTAGTCGAGCTGGCGGTAGGTCACGCCGGAGGCGCGGCAGGCCGCGGGTCCGCGGTAGCCCAGCTGGTCGTCGTCCGGCAGGTCGATGCCGTCGGTGACCGGCGCCTCGAGCGGGGCCGGAGCCGGGGAGCCTTCGGGCTGCACATCAGCGCGTGCCATGGCTACCTCTTCCTCGTAAATGACTGCTGCACGCCCTCGCGTGCCTGTGAATCAAGGTACGGGTGGGACGAGGGAGCGTCAACGAACTCCCTCGGCGTGTCGCGCCTCGACAAGCCGCCTCCACAAACCTTCAACCTGTAGTTCATGGTTAAGGATTCTCGCCCGTCGTTCCGCCGGATTCTTCGGTTCCGCCCTCGGCGTCCTCGAAATCCTCCGCGGAAACGTTGTCCAGGAACTCCCGGAACCGCTCGACCTCGTCCTCCTCGACATCCATCGTGATGCCGATCTCCTCCAGGATCGAATCGTCGACGTAGACCGCGCAACCGGACCGCAGCGCCAGTGCGATCGCGTCGGAACTGCGCGCGTCGATGCGGGTGCCATTGGCCAACACCAGCTCGGCGTAGAACACACCCTCGGTCATCGAGACGATGTCGACGTGCGACAGGCGGCCACCGAGAGTTTCCATCACGGTGAGCAACAGGTCATGGGTCAGGGGTCGCGGCGGCTCGACGCCTTCCATCACGTGTGCGATGGCGGCAGCCTCGGGAGCCCCGATCCAGATCGGCACGCACCGACCTCCGTCGGCCTCGCGCAGGATGACGATCGGCTTGTTCGTGGGCATCTCGACACGGACGCCCATCACCTCGACCTGTCTCACACCGACAACGCTACCCCCGCAGCCCGGCTCGCACGAGAGCAAGGTGCAGAGCGAGACATTCGCGCACCACCTCGGCCGCAGCGTCGCGGTCGGAGTCGCCCGGTCGGAAACTGAGCTGCTGCACCAGCCCCACCTCACGGTCGGCCGCCAGCCGGAAGGGGCGCAGGTGGCGCGCGTCGATGCCATAGGCGAGCAACGCTGCGGCCGCGCGGGCGATCTGCAGACCGTCGGCGTCGTAGTAGCCGTCCTTGCCCGGGCGCACCAGCCCGAAATCGGCCAGTCCGGCGACCGCCTTCGCGTCGAGCCCGGTGGCCGCGCACAGTTCGTCGACGGACAGCCGTAGGTCGTGGTCGCCCTCGGCGACGATGTCGGCGACGGTCGGCGCGTCGGCGTCGGCGTCGGATGCCGAGGCCGGCACCGATGGTCGGCCCTCGACCGGAGCCGGCTCCAAACCGCGGTCGAACGCGTCGAGCGCCTCGCGGATCACCTTGAGCGGCCAGAACCGGTCGCGTTGGGCGCGCAGCACGAACCGCAGCCGCTCCACATCACGCTCGGTGTAGCGCCGGTAGCCACTGCCGGCACGCTGCGGACTGACGACGCCCTGCGCGTCGAGGAATCGCACCTTCGACAGGGTGAGGTCAGGGAACTCGTCCTGCAGTTGCTTCAGGACCGCGCCGATGGCGAGCGTCGGCCGTTGCTCGCTCACGACCCCGCGGGGGCGGCGAAGTAGACGAACCGGAACTTGCCGATCTGCACCTCGTCACCGCTGTGCAGTTCGGCGGCGTCGGTGATCGCACCGTTGACGTAGGTGCCGTTGAGCGAGCCCACGTCGACCACGCTGTAGCCCTGCTGGCGACGGCGGAACACCGCGTGCCGACGGGAAACGGTGACGTCGTCGAGGAAGATGTCGCTGTCGGTGTGCCGACCGCTGCCGATCTCCTCGTCGTCGAGCAGGAATCGTGCACCGGAGTTCGGGCCGCGCATCGCGATCAACAGGGCCGTGCCGGGTCGCAACGCGTCGACCATCGCCTGGTCGGACTGCGACAGGCGCAGCTCACCGGAGAACTCCGCCGGGACGACGGCGTCGGAGCCGATGGTGAAACGGGCAGTGGCGTCACCACCCGGCTGGTCGGTTCCAGGGTGCTGCTGGTCGTTCATCTGTTCAGCCTAATCGATCGGCCCCGCAGGGCGACGGAGCTCAGTTGAGCGAGGACTTGTACGCGTCGACGTCCTGGAGCTGCTCCACGGCGGCCGGGTCGGCCACCTTGAGCTCGTACATCCAGCCCTCGCCGTACGGGTCGGAGTTGACCAGTTCGGGGGTCGCGTCGAGCTGCTCGTTGACAGCGGTCACCTCGCCCTCCAGCGGCGAGTAGAGGTCGCTGACCGACTTGGTCGACTCGACCTCACCGCACGAGTCACCCGCCGAGACGGTGTCACCGACGCCCGGCAGGCTCACGTAGACCACATCGCCGAGGGCATCCTGCGCGAACGCCGTGATGCCGACGCGGACGACACCGTCGCCCTGCTCCTTCACCCACTCGTGGTCACTGGTGTAGCGCAGGTCGGCGGGGTACTCGAGGTCGCTCATGATGCTCCTAGGTCGACGATGCGTGATGCACGCGGAAAACCGGAGGTCTACCGGGCTGTGTCCGCCTGAGCGTATCCAGGCACCTCCGAGGGCCGCAACGCGGTCACCTCAACTGGGTTCTTGGAGGCCACTGTGGCGGCGATTCCCAACTGCCGCAACGTCTCCAGCACACCACCGGGGATCGCCAGCGCGGTCGACATGGTGTGCGGATCACCGATCGCCCGCACGGTGTACGGGGCGGTCAGCGTCTTGCCGTCGACGATCAGTTGGCCCTGCATCGTCAGCCCGAACCAGGTGTTGGCGGTGACCCGGCTGTCGTTGATCTGGATCGCCTCGGCGCCGGCGTCGCGCAGTTCCTGCACGGTGTCGAGCACGTTGTTCGGCTGGATCTGTCGGGCCTGGTCGGGAATCGTCAGGATGATGCCCGGCCCGGTCGCGCGGACGGTGCCGGCCAGGATGCCGAGGGCCGCGAGGCGGTCCTCCGCGGCCTTGATGGCCGCCGCGTCTCCCCCGCCGGCCCGCAACGAGTCACGGGTGCGGGTGAGCCGGTTGATCTCGTCGCCGAGCTTGCCACTCTGCTGGTTGACGCCGTCGAGCAGCGTGACCAGGTCTTCCTGGCGCATGTTCTCCAGGCCGGACGCGCGGTACTGCTGCACCTGCGTGACCATCGCGAAACCGAGCAGCACCGCCAACGCGGTGACCAGAAGGTTGGCCTTGGTGAACCGCGGGCGCCCCATCCGGGCCAGCCGTCCCCAGCCCTGTGAGGGTGTCTGGGACGCGGCGGGCCGGGTTTCGACGGACTCGGTCTCGTCGGGCACTTCGTCCTCGTACGCGGCCAGCGCCGGATCGACCTCGCCGGGTGGCGACGCCTCGGGGTCGGGCTTGCGCTTCCTGGGGCTCATGCGTGGAAGAGGTGTCGACGGATGGAGGCGACGTTGCTGAAGATGCGCAAGCCGAGCACGACGACCACACCGGTCGACAGCTGGGAACCGACACCGAGCTGGTCGCCGAGGAAGACGATGAACGAGGCGACGACGACGTTCGACAGGAACGAGACGACGAACACCTTGTCGTCGAAGATGCCGTCGAGCACGGCACGCACGGCGCCGAACACGGCGTCGAGAGCGGCGATGACCGCGATCGGCAGGTACGGCTGCAGCCACAGCGGCACGTCCGGGGACAGGACGATGCCGATGACGAGGCCGGCAACGAGGCCGAGGGCAGGGATCACTGGGACTTCTCCTTCGCGGGGCGTGCGTAGTTCAGCGACACCGAGGGTGCCTCGGGAAGCTGAACGTTCTGCGACGTGCGCCAACTCGAGCGCACGCCGACACCCTTACTGATGGTCGACAGGTAGTTGCCACCTGCGTTCTTGTCGAATGCCGCATGCAGACCCGACGGTCCGATGATCGAGATGTCGTAGGGCGGCACGAGCGGACGGTAGTTGACGAGGATCGCCTCGCCGGCGAACCGGATCGCGGTGAGCGAGGTGACCCGCTGGCCGTTGATGGCGATCGCCTCGGCGCCCGCTTCCCACAGACCGTTGACGACCATCTGCAGGTCGGCGGAGGTCACCCGCCCGGTGTCGGACCCGGAGGTGCGCGGATCACCCTGGGCATCGGTGCCGGCGTCCTTCGCGTCGTTCACGCTCAGCACGAATCCGGGACCGTGCACGGCGACCGCACCGGCGACCGCCTCGGCGACGTGCAGTTCATCGGTGGTGTCCTGCCGGTTGCCTCGGCTCAGCGCCGACTCCTGCAGCCCGGCGATCTCGGTGTTGAGCCCGGTGACCGAGCGCGAGCGCTGGTCGATGAGCGTCTGCCCCTTGTTGATCCGCGACACGAGTTCGTCGTGTTGCTTCTTGGCCTCACCGAGCGGGGTGCGCAGCGTCAGCGCGCTGACCGCGAGCCCGAAACCGATCAGCACCATCACCAGGATGAGCAGGGGCGAGCGGGTGCCCGAGGTGGGCGCGAGGCCGGCGGCGCGCTTCTTCGCGGCGGCGGCCTCGTACGACGGGTCGAGCGGGTGCCTGATCACGTCGTTGATCAGGCTCATCG
The DNA here is from genome assembly GCF_003386865.1 of Calidifontibacter indicus. Lineage (NCBI taxonomy): Bacteria > Bacillati > Actinomycetota > Actinomycetes > Micrococcales > Dermacoccaceae > Calidifontibacter > Calidifontibacter indicus. The sequence goes on from NZ_QTUA01000001.1 coordinate 2,383,512, forward strand.
AGGCGGCGGGGTCGCGCGGCGGGGTCGGCTCGTCGGGGGTGAGCTTGGGCAGTTTCGACCACTTCATCGCGGCGTGGCACCCTTCTTGGCCGCGACCATCTGGTTGACCTGGACGGCGTAGAGGATGCCGGCCACCCAGTAGAGCGCCGTGCCCCACCAGACGAACGCCCAGCCGAGCGGGCGCGCGATGTCACCGACGACCCCGGCCTGCTCCCCCAGCAGCACCAGCGGGAAGGCGTAGATGAGGTTGAACGTGGCGGACTTGCCGATGAAGGACACCGGAGGCAACGGCAGCCGGTGCGTGCGCAGGATGGGGCCGAGGCAGGCGATGAACACCTCGCGGGCGATCAGGATCGCGACCAACCAGACCGGGATGATGTCGCGGATCGCCAGCGCGACGATCGTGGCGAGGATGTACAGACGGTCGGCGGCCGGGTCGAGCACCTGGCCGAGTTTCGACATCTGGTTCAGGGCGCGTGCCAGCTTGCCGTCGAGGTAGTCGGTGAACCCCGACACCATGAGCACGATCAACGCCCACCAGTCGTGCTCGGCGAGGATCAACCAGAAGAAGACGGGGACACCGAGCAGCCGCAGCACGGAGAGTGCGTTGGGCACCGTCCAGATGCGGTTGCTGACCTGATCCGCCTGTTCCACGTCCGGAAGCCTAAGCGCCCGCGCCGGCGGCGCCGTGCAGCGGCTCACGAGATCCGGGCAACAGCACCCGGTCGGGGTGGGAGCAGATCGTCAGCCGGTCTTCACGGCTGAACGCGATCAGCGTCACCCCGGTGTCGATTGCCGCGTCGATGGCCAGGGCGGACGGCGCGGACACGCAACTGAGCACGCCCACCCCGGCCATGGCGGCCTTCTGCACGATCTCGAACGACGCCCGCGAGGAGACCTGCAACACGTCGTTCGCGGCGTCGTGACCATTGACCAAGGCCCAGCCGAGCACCTTGTCGACGGCGTTGTGGCGCCCGACGTCCTCGCGGATGACGACCGTCTCGCCGGTCGCCGTGAAGAGCCCGGCCGCGTGTGTTCCGCCGGTGCGGTCGAAGGTCTGCTGGCCTGCGCGCAGGCGGCCCGGAAGGGCTCGTAGAACTTCAGCCTCAACTCGACGTTCAGAGTTCAGAACCCCGACGGAAGCAGTGATCGCGTCGATGTTCGCCTTGCCGCAGAGCCCGCAACCGCCGTGCATGACCAAGGAACGCTGAGCGCTCACCGGTAACGGACGCGGCCCGTCGGCGAGGGTCACGTCGATCACGTTCATCGTGTCGGTGTCGGCGCAGTAGCGCGCGACCATGAGGTCTTCGCGGTGCCGGATGAGCCCCTCGGACAGCAGGAGCCCGTGCACGAGCTCCATGTCGTCGCCGGGCAACCTCATCGTCACGGTGAGACTCTCGCCGCCGACCCGGATCTCCAGCGGTTCCTCGACGGCCACCGTCTCGGACCGTTCACGCGCGCTGACCCGGTCGGCACCGAAAGTCACCTGAACCAGGCGTCTGCGATCTGTGCGGCGCCCCATCAGTCGTCCACAGCGGTTGTTGCGCCCGGGTTCGACGCGACCCGAGGCCGTAGGGTCGGTGCAATCATACCGTCGAGGGTACTGAGGGGATTTCCGTGACCGAGGTGGACATGGCCTGGTTGGCGGTGTCGGGCGTCGTGCTGGTGATCGCGGCCGGGGCCGTGGCACTGCTGCGTTGGCGTCGACGCGACCAGGAGTTCGTCGGAGTCACGCCGGGTGTCGTTCCGGCACCCGGTCAGCCGCGCCGCGTCCGACGAGTGCGCGGCGGGCAGGAATGGAAGGGGCCGGTCGCGGTCGCCTTCGCGCCGCCGGCCGGCATCGGCCCGGCGGTGGCGGGCACCGTGGTCGACGGCAAGGTCGACGGACGTGACCTCGCGGCGATGCTGGTCGATCTGTCGTTGCGCGGGTTCTTCACCCTCGAGCCGCTGAGCGGTGACGGCACCAAGGGACGCGCCAAGGACGGGTCGGCGAAGTCCGATTGGTTGTTCGTGCGCAATCAGAACCCACCTCGGGAGCCGGTCTCGCCCGCCGAGCGGCGGATGCTCGACGCGGTGTTCTCGCACGGCGACCAGGTGCCGCTGTCGACCCTGAAGGACAACCTCGGGCTGAGCCTGCGCGAGGCGCAGATCGACCTGTACCGCGAGATGATCGACCGCGGCTGGTATCGCAAGCACCCCCGCTCGCGCAGCGCCTGGACCACCCTGTTCGGCATCCTCATGTTGATCGTCACTGCGGTGCTCGCCGGCGGCGCGTACTCGGTCTACGCGCGTGACGACGACCCGTATCTGTTCGCCCTCCCGGTGGCGACGCTGGTGGCGTCCGTGTTGTTGTTCACCCTGGGTCGCGGACGGTCGGCCCGCACCGCAGAGGGCACCGCCGCACGCATCCAGACGCTCGGGTTCGAGCGGTACCTCGCAACCGCCGAGGCCGACCAGATCCGCTACGAGGAGGCCGCCGGCCTCTTCACCCGCTATCTGCCGTTCGCGATCGTCTTCGGGTTGGCCGATCGGTGGGCGAAGGTCGTCGGCGACGCGCTGCGTCAGGGTCGCCTCGAGCGGGGTCTCGACAACCTCGAATACGCATCCGACCTCACCAGCATGGGCATGGATGCCATCTCCCTGATCGGCGACGTCGGCCAAGGCATCGGCGCTCTGATCGATCTGGGAGGCGACATCGACGTCGGCCTGTTGGACATCTCCGACGCGTTCGAGAGCTTCACCTCCTCGGCGTCCGACCTGTTCGACAGCGCCGACGGCTGCTCCGACGGGTGCGACGGCTGCGACGGGTGCGACCTCGGCTGCATCGACTTCTGAGGATCGCTGAAGCCGGCTCAGAGCCAGCGACGCCGCCGGAACGACCACCACATCGCCAACGACCCCAGCACGATCGTCACGACACTGACCCACAGCCCGAACTCCTTCTGGAAGCCGGGATAGGGCACGTTCTGCCCGAACCATCCGGTGATCGCGGTCGGCACGGCGATGATCGCGGCCCATGCGGCGAGCTTGCGCATGGTGGTGTTGAGTCGGGCGTCCTGCAGCGACAGGTTCGTCTCGAAGACCGAGGTGACCATGTCGCGCAGCGACTCGGTCCATTCGGCCGCTCGCAGGATGTGGTCGTAGAGGTCCTCGTACCAACTGTCGAGTTCGGTGTTGGTGCGGCCGCCGTGGCGCAGCAGCCCGTTGACCACCTCACGCATCGGCAGCACCACCCGGCGCAGCGCGACGAGTTCCTTGCGCAGCGAGTAGACCTGCTGCTGGAAGCCGCGACCGGTGCGGTTCTCCTCGAAGAGCACGTCCTCGAGGTCTTCGATGTCGTCGTCGAGGGTCTGGATCGTGGCGAAGTGTCCGTCGACGATCGTGTCCATCAGGCCGTGCACGAGCGCCCGCGGACCCGCCTTCAGCAGGTCGGAGTTCTCGTCCCAAGCGCGCAACACCGGCTCGATGTCGAAGTCCGACGAGCGGATGGTGACGAGCGCGCTCGGCAGCACGAAACCGGAGATCCGGTGCGTGCGCAGCCGGTCGCCCTCGAGGTCGGCGAGTCGTCCGGCGAGCTCGGTGGCGTACGTGGTGAAGAACAGATGGTCGCCGTGTCGGCTGACCTTGGGCCGTTCGTGCGGCGCGAACGCGTCCTCGATCTCGGTGGCCGGCAACCGGAGGGCGTCGATGAGCGAGCCGAGAGCTTCCGGTTTCGCGTCGACGACGTCGAGCCAGACGAGCCGGTCGGAGTCGTTGAGAGCGTCGATGATCTCGTCCTTGCGGACGGTTTCCTCGACCATCGCGCCGTCGCGCCACACCCGGCAACTGACCGGTGACTCGTTGTGATTCACGGCCACACCCTATGGCGCGTGCGCTGGGAGTTCGCTAGAAGCACACCCACCTTCGCGCCGGTGGTTCTAGCATCCGGAGCAAGCCACCTCGGGCCCCGTGGAAGGACCTCCCATGTCGATCGACCGCTCCCGCCTGCGCGACCTGCTCGCATCCGAACGCGCCGAGTACGCGCGGCGCAACCCGCGCTCACGGGAGTTGTACGACGCAGGTGAGCACCTGTTCGGGCGGGTGCCCATGACGTGGATGAACAAGGCGGCCGGCGGGTTTCCGCTCGGTCTCGACCGGGCGGACGGCGCCCGGGTCTGGGACCTGGACGGCCACGAGTACATCGACTTCTGCCTCGGCGACACCGGTGCGATGGCGGGTCACTCCCCCGCGCCGGTCGTCGCGGCAGTGGCGAAACGGTTCGGCGAACTCGGTGGCGCCACCGCGATGATGCCGACGCAGGACGCCGAATGGGTTGCGGCCGAGCTGAGTTCGCGATTCGGCGTCGACCGGTGGAGCTTCTCGCTGACCGCCACCGACGCCAACCGCTGGGTGCTCCGGCTGGTGCGGGCGATCACCGGCCGACCGAAGATCCTGTTCCACAGCTACTGCTACCACGGGTCGGTCGACGAGTCGCTGATCGTGTGTGACGACAGCTTCGACGGAGCCGACCGGCCGGGCAATGTCGGTGCGCCCGTCGAGGTGACCCGCACCTCGCGGGTCGCCGAGTTCAACGACCTCGAGGGCCTGGAGAAGCAGCTTGCCCAGGGCGACGTGGCCGCCATGATGATGGAGCCGGCGCTGACCAATATCGGCCTGATCCTCCCCGAGCCCGGTTACCTCGACGGAGTGCGCGAGCTGACCGAGCGGTACGGCGTGTTGCTGGTGAACGACGAGACGCACACCTTCTCCGCGGGTGTCGGCGGAGCGACCCGGGCCTGGGGGTTGAAGCCCGACATCGTGACGATCGGCAAGGCGATCGGCGGCGGAATCCCGATCGGGGCCTACGGCATCTCGTCCGCGCTCGCCGAGTCACTGCTGGCGCGCAGCGACCTCGACCTCATCGACATGGGTGGTGTCGGCGGCACCCTGGCCGGCAACGCACTGTCACTCGCGGCGGCGCGGGCGACGTTGTCGGAGGTGTTGACCGCCGATGCCTTCTCGCGGATGACCGCGCTCGCGTCGTCCTTCACCCGGGGCGTGCAGGACACCATCGACCGCACCGGGGTGCCGTGGTCGATCGCGCAACTCGGTGCCCGCGCCGAGTACCGATTCGCCTCCCCCGCACCGCGCAACGGCAGCGAGTCGGTCGACGCCTACGACGCCGACCTCGAAGACTTCCTGCACGTGTTCCTGGCGAACCGGGGTGTGCTGATGACGCCCTTCCACAACATGGCCTTGATGTGTCCGGTGACCACCGAGGCCGATGTCGCTCGGCACACCGAGTTGTTCGCCGAGGCCGTCGATCTGTTGGTCGGGCCTGCTTCGTAAGGTCGGAGCATGGCGCACGAGATTCTCAACCTGTCGCTCGCCGAGGCACGTGCGACGCACACCAGTGTGAAGTGGACGGCGTTCGGTCCCGAGGTCATCCCCTTGTGGGTCGCCGAGATGGACGCCCGACCGTGCGAGCCCGTGGTGCGGGCGATCTCGCAGGCGGTGCAGCGCGGCGACACCGGCTATGGGTGGGGGCCGCGGTACGCCGACGCGCTGCGCGAATTCGCCTCTGAAACGTGGGGATGGGACGTGCCGCCCGGTCGCACGACAATCGTCGCCGACGTGATGATCGGCGTGGCCGAGGTGTTGCGCGAGGTCACCGACGCCGACGGCGCGATCGTGGTGTCGTCGCCTTGTTACGACTCGTTCCACGGCTTCGTCGACATGCTGCACCGCGCCCCGGTCGACGCGCCCCTCACCGCGCAGGGACGCCTCGACCTCGACGCGATCGGCTCGGCGTTCGAGCAGGTGGCGGCGACCGGTCGGCGCTGCGCGTACTTGTTGTCGAACCCGCAGAACCCGACCGGCGCCGTACACACCGTCGTCGAGTTGACGCGACTTGCACAGTTGGCGAACCAGTTCGGCATCACGGTCGTCTCGGACGAGATCCACGCTCCGCTTGTGCACGAGGGTTCGTACACCCCGTTCCTCACCGTGCCGGGCGGATCGACCGGCATCACGGTGATCGCGGCGTCGAAGGCGTGGAACCTCGCCGCGTTGAAGGCGGCCGCGGTCGTGACCGGCGCAGATGCACCGTTCGCCACGATGCACGACGTGCACACCCACGGCGCCAGCCACTTCGGGATCATGGCCCATGTGGCGGCCTTCACCGAAGGACGCCCGTGGCTCGCCCAACTGAAGCGGGAACTGGACGAGAACCGCCGGCTGGTGTCGACGCTGCTCGCCGAGCACCTCCCGATGGTGCGTTACACCCCGCCCGACTCGACCTACCTCGCCTGGTTGGACTGTCGCGCAACAGGATTGGGCGACGACCCAGCCACACGATGGCGCACCGAGGCGAAGGTCGCGCTCTCCCCCGGCATCAACTACGCACCCGACGCCGGGCGTGGCTTCGCACGACTGAACTTCGCGACCTCCCCCGAGATCCTCACCGAGGCGATCACTCGGATGGGAGCTGTGGCACCGTCACCCTGATCGTTCGAAGTCGATCCAGTTGTAGTCGAGGTCGTCCCAGGATCGGCGCTCGTAGGGTGGTGCGTGGGGTGCTTGTGGTGGTGGTGTGCCGGGTGGGGCTGGTCTGCGGTGGAGGGGTCTGCCGCGTTGGTCGCGGAAGACTGGTAGGCCACCGTTTCGGTCGTCGCCCTGGCCGGGGGTGATGGTGAAGTCGCCGGCGTGGAGTCGGTCGTGGTGGTGTGGGCAGAGGCTGATGAGGTTGTGCAGGTCGGTGGTGCCGCCGTCGGCCCAGTGGATGATGTGATGGATCTCGATGTAGCGGTGGGTGGGGCAGCCGGGGAAGCGGCAGCCGCCGTCGCGGTCATCGACGAGGCGTCGGGTGCGTAACGGGACGATGCGTTGGGTGCGGCCGACGTTGACGGGTGACCCGTCCTTTTCCCAGATCGGGACGAGGAGTCCGTCGCAGGTGAGTTTCGCGGCCATCGAGGGTGGGATCGCTCCGGCGCGGGTGGTCCAGGCGTGGTGGTCGGTGTCGAGGTGGAACAGCACCCGGTAGGTGTCGGCGCGTCCGGCCACACCAGCGGTGCCGGCGTGCAGGGCGCGGTCCATCGCGGCGACAAGGGCGTCGGCGAGGGTGATGCGGGGTTTGCCGGCAGCGTCGAGTCCGGTGCCGAACAACAACCCGAGCAACTCCGGGTCGAGCGCACCCGCCGGATCGGCCACGTCGGCCACGTCGGCCACGTCGGCCACGTCGGCCACGTCGGCCGTGCTGCTTTCGGGCTCGCCGTCGGGCACGTCGTCGGAGTCGTCATCGCCCGATTCTTCGTCGACGTCTTTGTCGATGACCTCGACGTCGGTGGCCTCGTCCGTGAACTCATCGTCGATGAACGCGTCCGTGAACTCGGTGTCGGCGTGATCGGTGTCGGCGTGGTTGGTGGTGTGGTGCTCGCGGTCGTTGTCATCGTCGCCGGTGTCGACGTCGTGGGTGTTGTGGCGGGTTGCGGCGAAGAGGAAGTCTTTGACCTCGCGGAGGGCTTGTTCGATGAGTTCGCCTTGTTCGATGCTGCCTTCGAACCGCAGGTGGTAGCGCTGGTCGGCGAACCAGGACTCCATGCTGGCGGGCTTGGTCGCCGGGTCCGGGTCAGGAATCGCGTCCTCGTCACAGGGATCGTCGGCGGCGTCGGTGTCGTCGGTGTGGAAGGGGAATGTGCGGACGGCGCGGCCGAGTTGGCCGACGTCGGTGTGGGGTGCCAGGCGGGTGACTGCTTCTTCGTACGGGGCGGGGACGTGTCGGGCGATGATGACCAGTTGGTGGAAGGTCATCGCGGTGGTGTCGAACGCCGTCATCGCGTGTGGGAGTTCGTGGGCGCGGGAGGCGACCTGCACGATGTCTTTCGCGGCGGCCCGGGAGACACCCGCGAAGCAGGTGAGCCAGTGTTCGGGTGAACGGATGCCCGACCCGGCCCAATGCTGTTCGTCCAGGCTGATGCGGGTGAGGTGGACCAGGTGCCGGTAGGCGGCGGTCAGGACACCCGAGGCGGCTTCCAGGTCGTACCGCGCCGCGCACGCCGCGTCACCCTGGGACAAGCCCGGCTGGGTGCAACCGAACGGCGGATCGGATTGTGTCTCAACCGATCCCGCTCCTGCGAACCCCTCGTCCAGCTCCATGAACAAAGTCTGCCACCCACCACCGACAACCTCCGCAGGCAAGCATTCGGCCTGTGCACAGCCAGCGGGTGGGAACCGATTCGTCGGCCCGCCACCGTGTCGGCTACCATTTCCGAGGTTCGGCAACGAGCCGACGGGCTGTGGCGCAGTTTGGTAGCGCACTTGACTGGGGGTCAAGGGGTCGCAGGTTCAAATCCTGTCAGCCCGACTGAAAACCCGCGGATTTCCGCGGGTTTTCGCGTTTCAGAAGGCGTTTTTCATGAAGTCTCCGAATCCGCGACAGGATTCGTGACAGGGAAACGAGGTCTGAGGATGGCTGGAACAGTCACGCAGGGGCAACGTTCAGCTTGGTCTGGACGGGGTCGAGCCGACCGCCCGTCGCACCAGCACGGCGTGGATACCGGAACACGCACCCTGCTCAGCCTCCAAGCAACGCAGATGGAAACAGCCGCCCACAGCCTCATGGAACAGGCGCGCGCTCTTGGTGAAACAGTCGCCAGAGACAACGACCCTCACCACGGTCAGACCCTCAGCGCAGTTCGCGCGTACACCGTCGGCGAGGCGTCGCTGGTGGAGGTTCATTCTGGCTCATGGAGTCCGACCCCTCGATCGGCGCACGCCGACCCGCAGCAACTCTGGTGCTGGCCACCGCCGCGACTTGCGGGTTAGGTGTCAGCTACCTCGCCGACCAATCCCACCGCACCTTCGTGGCTACCACGCCCGTGAGCCGTTGGGCGTCGTCCAGCGCACCGGGCCGGGCCTTCGCAGGAACATTAGCTGCGCCCGCAGGCCGTCCTGCCGGACGAACGAGGGGATACTTAGTGGGTTGTTCAATTACCTGAAGGGAATCTCGATGACCTCCGTACTGATGATTCTGTCCGCCGCCGACCACTGGACGCTCAAGGACGGCAGCAAGCACCCGACCGGCTTCTGGGCCGAGGAGTTCCTGGCGCCTTACAACAAGTTCAAGGAGGCCGGCTGGGACGTCGTCGTCGCGACGCCCGGCGGGCAGAAGCCGACGGTCGACCAGACCAGCCTCAGCGTCAAGGGCGGTCTCCTGCCCAACAAGATCGCCACGCTGAAGGACGAACTCGCCCGTCTCGCAACGGTTCTCGACGCGCCGGAGAACCTCTCGAATGTTGACCCTGACGCGTTCGACGTGGTCTTCTACCCCGGTGGCCACGCCCCGATGGAGGACCTCGCGTACGACGAGGTGTCCGGCGCGATCATCCGGAAGCGTATGGAGTCAGGCCGTCCGCTGGCCCTGTTGTGCCACGCGCCGGCCGCGATCCTCGCCGCTCAGAACGCCGACGGCACCTCGCCGTTCGCCGGTTACAAGATGACCGGCCTGTCGAACGCCGAGGAGACGCTCAACGGTCTCGCCAAGAAGGCGAAGTGGCTGTTGCAGGACAAGCTGGAGGAAGCCGGCGTGGAGTACGAGAAGGCCAAGCTGCCGATGCGTCCGCACGTCGTCGTCGACCGGAACGTCTACACCGGCCAGAACCCGCAGTCGTCCGAGGACCTCGCCGACCGCATCATCGCCGACGTGAGCTGATCGCGTTCGAGTATCGGGGCGGCCGCGTGGAACATCCACGTGGCCGCCCTGCCGTACGGGCCGGGTGTTCAACCATGGCGCAGTGACGTCCTTCAGGCGCGAATCGTGACCACATGGGCTGTTCGTCCCGGGTTGCGGTCAACGCATTCGGGCGTGACGAGGCTGCAACCTCAGTGGCCGCCGGGAAGAACGTCCTTCACCCGATCGAGCAACGACTTGTCCTCGCCGCCCTGTGCCCACGGCGGGTCGTGCGGAAGCGGACCCATCGGGTCGGCGTCCTTCGGCTCCGCCGTGCGCTCGGCCAGCGAACGCTGGATCGCCTCACGCATCGGTATCAATCGGTGCCCGTCCGGCAGCAGTTCGCGGACCCCCGGCCCGCCGTCGCCACAAACCATGTCGTGGTGCAGGCTCTCGACCAGCGCTTCGACGGTGGGTTTCGGCACGTCGATCAATGTGGCAACCAGTGACCCCACCAGTCCGGTCGGCAGGAGCGGCACGTTGACCTGCGGTCGCTTGAGATCGGCGACGTCGGCGTACAGGTCGAGCAGATCGGCGTACGGCATCGACTCGGGCCCGCCGACGTCGAAGTGTCGCGAGGGGCCATCGATCGTGAGCGCACCCACCAACGCCTGGATCGCGTCGACGACCGCAATCGGCTGCACGTCGGAGTTCATCCAGTCCGGAACCGTCTGCAGCGGCATCCGTTCGCTGACCTGACGGATGATCTCGAACGACGTCGACGCGCTGCCCAGCAGCACGGCAGCCCGCAACGTGATCACGGTCGCCGAACTGGCGGTCAGGATTCGTTCCACCTCGAGGCGCGAGGTGATGTGCTCGGACAGTTCACTCTCGGGAACGTCGGGGACGATCCCGGACAGGTAGACGACCCGCTGCACACCGTGCAATTCGATTGCGCCGCGGACGAGTTCGGCAGCCTTGCGGTCGTTGTCGGCGAAGTCGTCGCCACCCATCCCGTGGATCAGGTAGTAGATGGCGTCGACGCCGACGATCGCGTTCTCCACGTCGCTCTGGTCGAGCACATCCATCTCGACGGTCTCGACCTGATCGCTCCACCACGGGTAGACGTCCTCGTCCGCCGTCTTGGTGGTGCGGACATCGTGGCCCGCCTTCAGCAGTTCGGGCACCAGTCGTCCACCCACGTATCCGGTCGCGCCGGTCACAAGAATCTTCATCGTTCGTCTTCCTCTCGGTTCGGGGTCGTGCCACGACGTCCGGGCACGACGCATCGCGACGCGGCGCCGCGTCCGGGCGGGGAGGACGCTGCTCGGCCTGTCACCGGCCGATCGAGCGGCACCGCTGTTACCGGATGCCGTCCGAGAGTGCCGCGCGGCACCCATCCGTCACCGTAGGGGACGCCGGCAGCAGGCAAGGGTCAGCGCAGGTGCTTGTCCAAGTTGCGTGCGAAACCATTGCCCATCTGGGTCATCACGACGGTCATCGCGGCGCGGACCGCCGGACCCATGATCTTGGGGAAGGGCAACCGCGCGGTGATGTCGATGTCGATGCTCAGGTGCGTGCCGCCGTCGACGGGCGTGAGGGTGTAGATGCCGTCGACCGCAACGAGCTCGTCGCTTCGCGCGGGGTCGTGGGAGTAGGAGATCCCTTTCTTGGGATCGAAGTCCATGAGCGCGGTGAAGACCGGCTTGAACTTCTGGTTCAACACCGGGACGGAGGTCATCTCCCACAGCCAGCGGTCGCCGTCCGGGGTGATCCGGTGCACCAGCGGGGTGAGCTTCTGCAGGGTCTTCGCATCGGTCAGCACCTCCCACAGAGCGTCGACGTCGTACGGCACGGTCTCCTCGGAGACATTGCGTGCGGAGAATGAGTTCACGGCGGAAGCCCTTCGGGACGGTGGGTGTTCCACACTAGGAGCTACCGACCACCCCGAGGAGTTTGCAACAGATGCGTCATTCGTCACGCCTGACCGAGATCGCGGGGCGCTTGAAACAGCTGCCGTGGCTACGCCCGGTGGACCGCGATCACTGGCAGACACCCGCCGAATTCCGCCGCCGCCAGCTCGTCTCGCTCGGCACGCTCGTCGTCGGCGCGCCGGTGTTGCGGACGGCGCTGCGCCAGCCACCCGGCAGCCGTTCCTTCCAGCTGTGGACCGTGGCGCTGGCCGGCGTCTGGACCGCCGGCGCGTTGGCGTCCGGACCGCTGCATGTTGGGCACTCCAACTCCTCGCGCGGGCCGGTGCGGCCGATCGTGCGACCATTGGCGATCGGGTCGGCAGCGGTGGCGGTCTTCACTATCGGTGGCATGGCCGTCGTGCAGATCCCCTTGCTGCGCAGGGAGATCGAGAGCGTCGTGCAGCACGCGCGGGTCGGCGACCTACGCATCGTGGTGCCGCTGACCATCGCAACGGGCGCCGCCGAAGAACTCTTCTTCCGAGGCGCGTTGTACGCAGCCACCCCGCAACCGCATCAGGTCGCGGTGACGACCGTCGTGTACGGCACGACCACCCTGGCGACGGGCAACCCGATGCTGGTGTTCGCGTCCGCGCTGCTGGGTGGACTCACCGGTGTTTCACGGCGCGTGACCGGTGGCGTGCTATCCCCGATCATCGTCCACGGCACCTGGTCGACCGGGATGCTGGTGATCCTGCCGAAGCTGACCGAGCGGGCGGCCGCATGGGGCGAACTGCTGCTGAGCCGCCGGTCGAGCCGATGATCCTGGTCACCGGAGCAGGCGGCTACATCGGCAGTCGTCTGGTACCACGGCTGCTGGCCGACGGACATCGGGTCCGCGCCACCTTCACCAGCGTCTCGCGCGCGAATTCGCTGTGGTGGCACGAGGATCCGCAGGTCGAGACCGTGCAGATGGACGTTTTCGACGCGGCTTCCGTCGACGCAGCAGTGGAGGGTGTGGCGACGGCGTACTACTTGATCCACGGACTGGCTGATCCTGATTTCGAACGGCTCGATCGCCTGGCTGCGGAAACACTCGCGCAAGCAGCAACCCGCGCGGGTGTGGAGCGAGTGATCTATCTGTCGGGTCTGGTGCCCATGCTCCCGGCGTCCGAACTGTCGCCCCACCTTCGGTCGCGACTCGAGGTCGAGCAGGTGCTCACCACTCGTGCACCCTCGACGGTGACGCTGCGCGCAGCAATGGTGATCGGCGGTGGATCCACCTCACTGGAGATCATGCGCCAGTTGAGCAATCGCCTTCCAGCACAACCACTTCCGACGTGGATGAACTCTCGCCTCCAGCCGATCTCTGTTGTCGACGCGCTCGAAGCCCTGGTCGGCGCACTGGATCCGCGCGTGCCCTCCCGCTGGTACGACATCGGCGGACCCACCGCGATCGGATACGGCATGTTGCTCTGGGAGTTCGGCCGAGCCGCCGGCCTGCGTCGACGTCCGCGCGTGTTCGTGCCGTTCCTGCCCGAGCCGCTCGTCGCCGACCTCGCAGGCGCGCTCGTCGGCGCGCCGGGCTCGACGGTCGAAGCGCTCATCGACAGCCTCTCCCACGACATGGTCTGCGCCGATGACGACTTCGTGACCGACCTACTGCCCCCCGGATGGCAACTCATGCCCCTACGGGAGTCACTCCAGAGGGCGATCGTCGACTCCGATTCGGATTGTGACCGGCGAGATCCGATGGAGCGGATGCCCCACGACGCAGCATGGACGGCGTCTTCGGACGGGATGGTCCGAGGGTTGACTCGAGGTCTGATTCGCCTGACGAGGCGCTGACCGCCGAGAGCAGATCGACCAGCGCCTCGCGGATGCTGTCGTTGGTGACACCACCGGAGGTCGGCAGCAGTTTCATGTGGTTGCCCGAACGAGGGCGTCAGTCCTTGTCGGACGACGAATCGTCCGCGTCCTCATCGGTGGCAGGGCCTTCCGGGGTGGCGCCGCCTTCGCCGCTCCAGTCGCTTCCCACCTCGTCGTCGTTGGCGGGGTCGGAGACGGTATCGGGCTGAACCTTCGGGTCTTGTTCGCTCATGGGCACAACTCTGCTGCGCTCGACGCGCCCGCGCAACACCCTGGAGCAGTAGTTGTGACCTGGATGGCCAGATGCGAGCCGCACCACCAGATGTGGACCGCGTCAGCGACGGGCGGCCAGTGACTCGAACAACGCGCAGTACTGCTCGACCATGCGCTGCTCATCGAATCGGGCGACCGCGTCCGCTCGGACGTCGGCGCGGTCGAGATCGCGCACGCGGGACACGGCGTCCGCGAGTCCCACGACGAGATCGGCCGTGGCGGTTCCTGCCTCACCTACCAGCACCCCCGACCGCTCTGAGACGACTTCGCGCAGACCGCCTCGTCCGATGGCGATCACCGGGGTGCCAGACATCATCGCCTCGGCGGCGACCATGCCGAACGGCTCGTCCCAGCGTGGAGTCACGAGAATCGCAAGGCTCGAGCCGACGATCCGGGCGATCGCTCGTTGATCCAGGTGACCGGCATGACGAACGCCGTCGCCCAGCAACGGCTCGACGTGGTCTCGGTAAAAGGCCGCATCCGCGATCGGACCCACGATCGTGAGCGGCAGCCCGGCAGTGCGGGCCGCTCGGATCGCGAGGTCGGCGCCCTTCTCGGGGGTGATTCGCCCGACCCAGACGAGTTCCTTTCCACCTGAACCGAATTCGAACAAACCCGACCGCACACCGTTGTGAATCACCAGCGGTTCGATCGGGAGCAGACGCCACATGCTCGCAACCGCCTCACTGACACCGACGTACACGGCATCGTCCGCGGCGAGCGAGACACCGATCTCGGCCAGCGGGTACGGCGGGCAGTGCAACGTCGTGACCATCGTGCTGGGCATGGCCCGGCTCATCGCCAGCGGGAAGTGATGCAGGCTCTGGTTGTGCACCAGATCGACCGGTCGTCGCACGAGGTCGGCCATCGCCCAGGACATCGCGGCATCGTCCCGCCAGAGCCCGGCCAACGGTTCATCCTCGGGTGTGCGGATGGTGGGAACCTGTGCGTACGTGGCCAGCTCGTCCGCAAGACGAGGATCGGTGCCGGCCTGTGCGTACAGCCGAACCGTGTGTCCGCGAGCGCGCAGGCCCGCGGTGAGCGACGCCGTCTGTGCTTCCTGGCCACCGGCGAACGGTTCACGCAATGGGTTGCGTGTCGTGGCAAGAACCGCGATGTGCATGGCATCCGATCGTCCGTCCCGCCCTGCGTCGCAGCACCGGTCGGGCGGATGGAGATCGGTGAGCCGAGGGACAACGCTACGGCCATCGAGCACTTCATCGACGCCCCGGTCACGAATCCTGAAATTCCTTCCCGCGAAGGTGTCGTATTCGGATGATGTCGTTCGTGGAGTGTGTGTACGGCGGCCGACCGGGCTGCCGATCCGAGAGGAGACCGACAGTGCCTCAATACCTGATCAAGTTCAACGACGAGTGGGTGCCCGAACACTCCGCCGAGGAGATCCGCGCCAAGAGTCGTGCCGCCACCGCCGTCGTCGACCAGATGCGCGAGGCGGGCGTGTTCGTCTATAGCAACGGCGCCCTGGACGCGTCCACCGTGGTCTGCAGCGTCGAGTCGCAGGACGGCGAGCCGATCTTCACCGACGGGCCGTTCGTCGAGACCAAGGAACACCTCGGCGGCTTCTGCGTCATCGACGTGCCGGACGACGACACGGCCCGCGACTGGGCCGGGCGCCTCGCCGTAGGCCTGGACTGGCCGCAGGAGCTCCACCGCTTCCCTGCTTCACCGTTCACCGATCCCACCACGACAGAGGGAAACTGATCACCATGGCTCGTTACATGCTGTCCGTCTTCGGTCCCACCGAACGCACCGACTTCGGCGATTACGACTCCAAGGAGGCGATGCTGCAGGCGTTCGCCGACACCGGTGCCTTCAACGAGAAGCTCGAGCGCGAGGGCTACTTCGTCTTCGCCGACGGACTCTCCGCCGCTACCAACGCAACGACCGTCGACGGCCGGGGTGCCCAGCCCGTGTTCACCGATGGACCGTACCTGGAGACCAAGGAACATGTCGGTGGGTTCTGGGTCATCGAAGCCCCCGACCTCGATGTTGCGCTCGCCCTCGCTGCCGAAGGTTCGAAGGCTTGCCGAGGAAGGGTCGAGGTGCGGCCGTTCCACACGGAACAGGACATCCAGGAGATGCTCGGTTCGTGACGGCCCCGATCGACGAGGCGATCGCCCGCGTCCATCACGACGAATGGGCGCGGGTGGTCGCCGGTCTCGCACGTCGCTTCGGCGATCTCGACGTCGCCGAGGACGCCACCGCCGAGGCTTTTGCTGCTGCCGTCGAGCACTGGCGAAGAAACGGTGTCCCCCCGAACCCGGGTGGCTGGCTCATCATCACCGCGACCCGACGCGCCATTGACCGGTTGCGTCGCGAGTCGCATCGCGACGCCAAGTACCAGGCGGCGTCCATGCTGATCGACAATTCTCCCGCCGTCGCGGACGGTCCGATCGAGGACGACAGGCTACGGCTCGTGTTCACCTGCTGCCATCCCGCGTTGTCGATGGAGGCGCGGGTGGCCTTGACGCTCCGGCTGGTCGGCGGCCTGACCGTCGGTGAGATCGCAAGCGCCTTCCTCGTTCCGGAAACGACTCTGGCACAACGAATCACCCGCGCGAAGAGGAAGATCAAGGCGGCGCACATTCCGTATCTAGTGCCGTCGGCAACCGAGGTTCAGCGGCGGCTGACCGGCGTGCTCGCGGTGGTGTACCTGATCTTCAACGAGGGCTACCTGCCCAGCGGCGGTGACGAGAACTTGCGCACCGATCTGAGCGGCGAGGCCATCCGCCTCGGCCGGTTGCTGCGCGAGCTTCTGCCCTCCGACGGTGAGGTCACCGGGCTGCTGGCGCTCATGCTGCTCACCGGGGCCCGACACGCGGCCCGGGTGCCGCCGGATGGCGAACTCGTCACACTCGGCGATCAGGACCGCAGCAGCTGGGACCGTGATCAGCTCGTCGAGGGGTGGGCGCTTGTGCGCGAAAGGCTGGCCGCGGTGGACGCGGGAGCTGCACCACCCGGCCGCTACCAGTTGCTCGCTGCGGTCAATTCCGTGCACACCTACGCTCCGTCGGCGAACCGGACCGACTGGTCACAGATCGTGACGCTGTACGACCGGTTGGTCGAGATCGAACCCTCCCCCGTCGTCCGGCTCAACAGAGCCGTCGCGCTCAGCGAATACGACGGTCCTGCAGTCGGACTCGCTGAGGTCGACCGACTGACCGACGCTCTGGCCGACTATCACGCGTTCCACGCCGCCCGCGCACACCTGCTGCGACTCCTCGGACGTACGGACGAGGCTGTGGCGGCCTACGACACCGCGATCAGGCTTGCGGGCAATCCCGCCGAACAGCGCTACCTGGCTCGCAGACGCGACGAACTTCGACGCTGACCCGAGACAAGATGCTCTGGCTGACGCCAGGTACGCCCGCGCCGGCGAGCGCAGGTCTCGCACCATCTGTTCACCCACGGCTGCCAACTCGAGCGCAGTGCGCAGACCGCTCTTCAGGAGTTGTCGCAGGCATGCCCTCGAGTTCATGCAGCCTTGCCGACTGCCTAGGCTGACCTCACCCAGCGGCCGAATCTCGCGTCGTGTGGAGAACCTCGATCCGTTGTCGGTGACCGCGGTAAGAATCGTGCCGACGAGAGGACGACCACGTGAGCACGAAGCGCCACGAGCACAAGCCCCGAAGGCGGCGGCCCCACACGGGAGCCGCTTTCGGACGCGGCGACGATCTACCGCGCTCGGACGACAACCCGCAGGACGATGTCCGCCTGCTGCTGCACGACGCGGCCGTGGCGGTGCAGGCCGATGACATGACCCGGTTCGACGACAACGTGGTGATGCTGGCTGCCCGATGCGACCAACCGGCGATGCGCGCGACGGTGCACAGCCAGGTGCGACAAGCGCTGGAGGATCGCCTGCAGGCGGCGTGGGACAGTGGCTGGCAGCCCGCCGACATCCATCGGATGGTGCTTCGGCGCTCGACCAAACCGGTTGCCGACTTCACGCTTCGGGTGATCGAGCATCAGTTGCGCAGCTACGCGCGAGACACGATCCATCCGGGCTGGCGAGCTCAGATCGCCGAACTGCGTGAGGGCGCGGAGTCGCCGCAGGATCCGATCATGTCCTGTCGCCAGGACGGCATGAGTTGGCTGGCGATCATGGACGCTGCGGCTCGTTGCCTGCACGTGCTCCTGATCCTGCCGCCGGTGCAGATCATCGGCCCGCGTCCCGGCGAGTGGGTGAAGCCGACCGATCCGGACGAGACCGAGGTGGACGATCGGATCCTCACTCGCGTCCGGATGCTGTTGGCGAAGGCGGAGTCGACGCCGTACGAGGCCGAGGCCGAGACGTTCACCGCCGGAGCCGCCTCACTCATCGCACGGCACCGCATCAGTGAGGCGATGCTCGCGGCGTCCCGCACCGACCAACCCAAGGACGGTGCGAGTGCGACCCGCATCGGCGTCGAGAACCCGTACGAGCAACCCAAGGTGCAACTGCTCAACGCGGTGGCCGAGGCGAACTCCTGCAAGGTCGTGTGGAGCAAGGAACTCGGGTTTGCCACAGTGGTCGGCTTCCCGTCCGACCTGTCGGGTGTCGAGCTGCTCTACACCTCGCTGCTGCTGCAGGCGACCAACACGATGACGGCAGCCGGGCAGCGATCGGTCCAGGGTGCCCATCGTCGATCGCGGTCGTTCCGTGCCTCTTTCCTCAGCGCGTTCGCGTTCCGGATCGGGGAGCGGCTGCAGGAAGCCACCGATGTCGAGGAGCGTTCTGCGACAGCGGAGTTCGGCGGAGCAGCCCGCGGAGAACGCCTGCCCGCACTGATTGAACGTGATCAGCACGTCACCGACGCGTATGAACGGCTTTTCCCTCAGGTCGTACAGGCCAGGTCGCGGGCGAGGTTCGACCGGGAGGGCTGGCACCACGGCCGACAGGCCGCGGATCAGGCCGACATGCGCTCCCGCGCCGAATTACGCGGGTGAGGGTGTGCGCATGATTCGCCAATGGGCTTGCGGTGGTCACTCAGGACGATGACTTCGACGCATTGCATGATCTCGGCGCACTCGAGGTCATCGAGGTCTGGGAATCGGGCGAGGACGTCGTCGGGGATGCGGTTGATGGTCTCGCCGATCCTGATCAGTCCCATCTCCACTGCCCATTGGGTCCGGACGTCCCCCACGAACTCGGTCTCGTCCATGGCAACCAGTTCGGCGAGCACGTCACACATGGCGATGGTTCTAGCCGCGAGGGTTATCGCGAGCGATATAGCCGCGTGGTAAGGACGATCAGGGTGCGGACCAACCTTCACGCCCGAGGTTTGTGCAGATGCACGCCTTGTTGCCGTCCACATCCTGCAGGACGACGTACGCCGGCGATCCGTCACGGACGACGGTGCCACCGGCATCCACGACCTGCTGGATGCGCTGTGCAGCGATGTCATGCGGCACCCGGACGTCGAGGTGGAAGCGCTGCTCGTCGTCAGGCTCCCGGTGCTGGAACCACAGCGTGGGTCCGATGCCGGCCTGGCCGTGGACCTCGTCCCCGTCGACGTCGACCCCCTGCTCGGCTGCAATGGCGGAGATGGCGCGGGCGAGTTCGACATCGCGCGCGGTCACGCCACCGGCGTCGTGACTGGTCAGCGACACGTCGACGAAGTCCTGGGTGAGGGTGATCTCCGGGTGATGACCGGCGGCCTCCACCACCGCGCCGATGGCCGCAACGAGACGAAGGCCGTTGGCGAATTCGGTTGTCAGGTAACGGGTGTGGAGCGACGCGTACAACTGACGCCAGTCCGGGAGATCCGACTCGAGCACCTGCTCCGCGGTCAGCACCTGCAGCGAATCGCTCACCTCGGGTCTCCCGTCAGCGAGCAAGCAGGTTGAGGATCACCGTGAGGATGATCGAGGCGACGATTGAGAACAGGATCATGCCCACGCAGCCGGCGGTGCCGCCGAGCGGGCGGACGCGGAATCGGGGTCCAGGTTCGGTCATCCGGCAACCCTCGCACAGGGAGCACCGCGGAAGTGCTCAGCGAGCGGGTGGCTCAGGTCTCGTCGTGTGCGACGGCAAGCAGGTTCTCGTGCTCGCCGAGCGCGGCGGTGACGGCTTCGGTCTTGCGGGCAGTCGCGACCACACGGTGACCGGCGTCCGGGGCGGCTCGTGCGATGTCGACGCCGAGACCACGTCCCGCTCCGGTCACCAGCCAAACGTTCGTGTCGCTCATCGATCCATCTCCTCGTGCTTCGCGGACGGCTCACCCGAACCAGGCGTGCCGACAGCGCAAACAGCACGACGCCGGCACCGATTCCCCAACCCTGGACAAACTTGCTTCCCGCAACCGTCGAATCGTTCCGGCCGCGTTAGATTCGAAGGGCCCGCCACCGCCTCAGCAATGGAGACACCATGTCCACAGGCCGTACTCTCGCCCGCGTCGCACTCGGCTCGTTCCTGACCTTCGCCGGCACCGGTCACCTCACTTTTGCCCGGCAGGAGTTCCAGGCTCAGGTGCCCGACTGGTTCCCCGCCGACAAGGACGCCGTCGTCCTCGCGTCCGGCGTAGTGGAGATCGTGCAGGGGCTGGCGCTGATCTCCGGTTGGAACCAAAAGACGGTCGGCAGGATCATCGCAGCGTTCTTCGTCGCCGTGTTCCCCGGCAACATCAGCCAGTTTCTGGAGCAGAAGGACGGTTTCGGTCTGGACACCGACACCGAGCGCGCCGTCCGGCTCGCGTTCCAGCCGCTGCTGGTGGCGTGGGCCCTCTGGGCGACGAACCAGGGTGACGAGGAGACTGAGTCCTCCCAGAAGTCGAGCTGATTCAGGCAGAAATCACGATGCAGACCGTCCTCGGTGCGATCGGGCAGATCGCCGAAGAACTCGCCCGCGAGCTGTACCGCAACCACACCCGCGACATCCGCCTGGTCCAGCCGCAACCCGAAGAAGGTTCACGACACCGACGAGCTCCACGCGGCCGATCGATCCGAACCGGTTTACCCAGGTTCTGGGGGCGAATTAACCCCGGTTGTCACGGGCGCGCTGCTTGATCTCGGCGATCACCTGACCCTTGGCGTCCGAGTACGCGTTCATGTCCGGCCAGTCCTGAGCGACGAGGTCCCGCTTGGTGCGTTCGTACAGTTCTCGATCGCCCTGGTCGGTGCGCAGTCGGTCGCGCAACAACAGGTAATCGTCCGCGGCCACGTCGCCGGTCTCGAGGATGTGCACGTGCACGTCGAGTTCGGGGGTGCGTACGAGCCGGTGCCCGGGCTCGCGAGCCCGCAACATGTAACCGGTGTGGAGTTGCGGCAGGTAGTCCTCCTCGGCGGTGACGTCGTCGACGACCACGAGGATGTCGATGATCGGCTTGGCCGCGAGTCCGGGCACCGAGGTGGAGCCGATGTGTTCGACCTGCTTCGCGGTCGCCCCCAGAGCCGCCCTGATGCGATGCTCGTGCTCGGTGAAAGCGCTGGTCCAGGACGGGTCGTGTTCTCGATGACGAGGTCTCGCTTCTCCACTCCGCCGACGAGTTCGACGGAGGTGACGTCGCGACCGCGGCGGCCGGGATTCGGAGACTCGGTCATGCGGCGAGGTTAACGTCCGGTGCGCTCAGCCTCATGACCCAGTACGAACGCCCGTTCGTACTCGAGGAACTGCTCGAACTCGCCGTGGCGCACCATCTTGTCCAGCCCGTTGATGCTCGCCGCGCAGACGTCGACCAAGCGGCTGAAAGCATCGATCCAGGACACTCATCCGACTCGGCGACCTCACTCGTGGTCCTTCGACTCCTTAATCCGGCCTTCCTTGCTGCGCTGCTTGTTCACAGTGGCCGCGGCGATCTCCTCGGCGCGGTCCTCGCTGCGACCCTGGTCTTCTTCGGACTCCTTCACGTGCTCGTACTGCCGCTCGTCCTTGTCGCTCCACTCCGTGGGCATGGCTCCTCCTGGTGGTCGTGATGATTCCGACCGTACCGACGGAGCACCGACCCACGGGAGTCGTCCGTGCGGGTGAATTTCGGGGTGCGCGCCATGCCCTACGTGCCTTGCAGTTCGTCGACCTCGGCCCGTAGTTGTTCGGCGTGACGGGACACGACGGCCCAGACGAGTTCGTAGTCGACTGCTTCGTACTCGTGAGCGAGGCGGTTGCGCATGCCGATGGCCCGCCGCCACGACGTGTCTCGGCGATGCTCATCGAGGAACGCCTCGGGAAGCCGCCGCACCGCTTCGCCCAGCTTGAGCACGAGAGAATCTGCAGAAAGCTTGGGCACATGGAGGTCGGGATCACTGTCGTACCACTCTCGTCCACGTGCCGCGAGCTGCTCAGCTCTCCGGCACAGTCGCGAGATGTCGGACAGCTTGTCGGATGTCCCGGGGCCGTACCTCTCGTCCAGCAAACTCACAGCGGCACCGAGGTGCGATCGATCTCGTGCCCCGACCAAAGTGCCCGAGTCGTCACCAGATCCACTGCGCAACCGAGCAACTGTTCCAACTCGTCGGCGGCATCGATCAGGTCGAGCACGTCGCCGTCACGGCCGATCTCGACGACGAGGTCGATATCGCTGCCCGGAGTGTCATCGCCGCGAGCCACCGACCCGAACACCCGCGCAGACGTGAGGCCGTGACCGGACAGGATCGCCAGCACCTCGGCACGGTGATGCTTCAACAGTTCACTCGGGCGCGGCCGGAGGGCATCCCGCAAGCGATCCAGCATCTGGGGCGACGGACGTCGGCGACCGGTTTCGTAGGCGGCGATGTTCGGTTGCGCAACACCGCTGCGGCGGGCCAGCTCAGCCTGACTGATTCCCGCAGCGGCACGCAATTCAGCAAC
Source organism: Calidifontibacter indicus (assembly GCF_003386865.1). Classification (NCBI taxonomy): domain Bacteria; kingdom Bacillati; phylum Actinomycetota; class Actinomycetes; order Micrococcales; family Dermacoccaceae; genus Calidifontibacter; species Calidifontibacter indicus. The sequence continues at coordinate 2,405,995 of NZ_QTUA01000001.1, forward strand.
CGTCGACATCAGGTAATGATATCTCGTGATATGGATCGTGGACGTTGGAATTGACCTCGTTGCTAACCGATTCTTGCAGCGCTCCTCTTCTCAGGATCTGCCCGCCAGGACGTCCCTCAGGTACGCGGCCGTGAGGCTGTCGATGTCGGCGGCGACTTCGCCGGGGGTGCCGGTGGCGACGATGCGTCCGCCGTCGTCACCGGCGCCGGGCCCCAGATCGATCACGTGGTCGGCCTGGGCGACCATGCGCATGTCCAACTCGACCATGACGACGGTGTTGCCGGCGTCGACCAGGCCCTGCAGATGCGCCATCAGGCGGTCGCTGTCGGCACTGTGCAGACCCGCAGTGGGTTCGTCGAGGACGTAGAGGGCGTCGCCCCGGTGGGCACGCTGCAGTTCGGAGGCCAGCTTCACCCGCTGCGCTTCGCCGCCGGAGAGTTCGGGCGCGGGCTGGCCGAGGCGCAGATATCCCAACCCGACGTCGCGCAGTACGTGCAGCGAGCGCTCGATCTCGGTCTCATCGGCGAAGAATTCGTGGGCTTCGTCCACACTCATCGCCAGGACGTCGGCGATGTTCCGGTCGTGCCAGGTGATCTCGAGCGTGCTCTCCTTGAACCGTGTGCCGTGACACGTGGGGCACGGGCTGTAGATGCTCGGCAGGAACAGCAACTCGACCATGACCGAGCCCTCTCCCTCACACGTCGGGCATCGTCCGGCGGCGACGTTGAACGAGAACCGGCCGGCCTTGTAGTGGCGCCGACGGGCCTGCGGGGTCGCCGCGTACAACTTGCGGACGTGGTCGAACAGTCCGGTGTAGGTGGCGACATTCGACCGAGGGGTGCGACCGATCGGCTTCTGGTCGATCGCAACCACTCGACGCAGACCTCCGAGTCCTTCGCGGCCACCTTCGACGTGCCCGTGCACCGAACCCTGATCGCCGGTGAGCAACAGGTCGACGTCGTCGTCCCCGTCCTCGAGCTCCGCTGTCGTGGACCGACCGAGAGCGGCCTCGACCAGCGTGGGCACGGCCTGACTGACCAGGCTCGACTTGCCCGACCCGGAGATGCCGGTGACCGCGGTCAGACATCCCAGCGGGAACTGCACCTTGACCTCGTGCAGGTTGTTGCGGCTGACGTCCGCGAATCGCAGCCAGCCATGCGGCTCGCGGGGCCGCCTGGACACCGGCGTGGGAGGCGCGAACAGGTAGCGGCGGGTGACCGATTCCTTGACGTCCGCGAGGCCCGAGGGTTCGCCGCTGAACAGGACGCGTCCGCCCTGCTCGCCGGCGCCGGGTCCGATGTCGACCAGCCAGTCGGCCTCCTTGACCACCGGTATCGAGTGCTCCACCACGAACACGCTGTTGCCGCGCTGCTTGAGTCCGCGCAGGATGCCGAGCAGCGCTTCGAGGTCACGCGGGTGGAGGCCGGCGGATGGTTCGTCCAGCACGTACACGACACCGAAAAGCTTGGACGACAACTGAGTTGCCAGCCGTAGCCGCTGCAGTTCACCGCCGGAGAGGGTTGGTGTCGTCCGCCCCAGCGAGAGGTAGCCGAGGCCGAGATCGATCATCGGTTGCAGTCGTTCGAGCAGTTCGGCGCACAGGCGACCGGCCGCGGCCTGCTTCTCCGCCGAGATGTTCGAGGTGCGACGGACGTCGGGTGCCGCGTCATGGGACGCACCGCCGGCATCCACCCGCGCCTTTCTGGCACGCGCCCGGGAGGCGTCGTCCAACGCTTCGCCTGCCGTGCCCTCGACCGGCACCCGATCGTCGGCGATCACACGCCGCGCGATGTCGGCCACCTGATCCAGCGGCAGCGCGGCGAACTCGGCGATGTCGAAGCCCTCGAACGTGACCGACAGCGATTCGACCTTGAGTTGCTTGCCGTGACAGGTGGGGCACACAGCACTGGTGACGAATTGCGAGACGCGGCGTTTCACGATCGCGCTCTTGGTGGAGGCGAAGGTGTCCAGCACGTACCGGCGAGCGCCGACGAAGGTGCCTTGGTAGCTCGGTTCGAGGTCCTTCTTGATCGCTCGCTTCGTCTGGGCCGGAGTCAGGCCGGCGTACACCGGGACGGTCGGGCGCTCCTCTCGTAGCCCATCGAGACGAGGATGTCGCGCTGGTTCTGCCCCTGCCACGCCGGCGGCCAGGACGCGATGGCGCGCTCGCGGATCGTCAGCGACGGGTCGGGCACCATCTGTTCTTCGGTGACCTCGTAGACCCGGCCGATCCCGTGGCAGGTCGGGCACGCACCCTGGGCGGTGTTGGACGAGAAGTCCTCGGCGTAGAGCATCGGTTGGCCCGGCGGATACCAACCGGCGCGCGAGTACAGCATGCGGACGAGGTTCGACAGCGTCGTCACGCTCGCGACGGTGGATCGGGCGTTGCCGCCGCCGCGTTGCTGCTGCAGTGCGACCGCCGGCGGCAGTCCCTCGATCGAGTCGACATCGGGGACGCCTGCCTGGTCGATCAAGCGGCGCGCGCAGGGTGCGACCGATTCCAGGTACCGGCGCTGGGACTCGGCGTAAAGCGTCCCGAAAGCAAGAGAGGGGGGCCTGACCCCGGTTCTTGGACACGCTGAATCCAGCATCTGCTGGGGAAGCGAGATGATCGAAGAACTATGGCCAGGAAGAACTACTCCGAGGAGTTCCGTCGTCAGGCCGTCGACTTGTACGAGACCACGCCGGGGGCGACGGTGCGCGAGATCGCCGAGGACCTCGGCATCGTCCGCGGCACGCTGCGGCACTGGCTCGAGGTCTACGGGACCGGCAAGAAGACCGCCGCTGACGGAACGCTGACCGCGAGCCCGCTGAAGCCCAGAACGACACCGTCTTCGCCCGTGAGAGTCGAGCCGCTTGAGCAGCGGGTCGCCCGGCTCGAAGCTGAGAACGCGGCACTGCGAGCAGAGACGACCAAGCTCACGACTGAGCGGGAGATCCTGCAGCAGGCGGCGAAATATTTCGCCGGGGAGACGCGCTGGTGAGTCGCTTCCAGTTCGTCGCCGATAACTCCGCCACCTTCGAGGTGAAGCGACTGTGCGAGCTCGTCGAGATCGAGCGCTCGTCCTACTACGCCTGGCTCAACGCCGCGCCGGCCCGCGAAGCCAGAGCAGCTGACGACGCGGCGCTGGCTGAGCGGATCAGAGCGGTCCATGCCGAGGACAACACTCAGGGCGCGCCGCGGATCACCGCCGAGCTCAACGCTCAACTCGGTGACAGCGCGGCTGCCGGTGAGCGGGTCAACCACAAGCGTGTCGCGAGGGTGATGCGGCTCGAGGGCATCCGGGGCTACATGAAGCGCCGCAAGGTCCGCACCACGATTCCCGAGCCATCGGGGCAGAAGCACCCCGACCTGCTCAAGCGTGACTTCACCGCCGAGCGCCCGAACGAGCGCTACGTCGGCGACATCACCTACCTGCCGATCGCCGACGGCACCAATCTGAACCTGGCGACCGTGATCGACTGCTACTCCCGCAGGCTCGTCGGATGGGCGGTCGCCGACCACATGCGCACCGAGCTCGTCGAGGACGCGCTCAAGGCAGCCGCCGCAACCCGCGGCAGCCTCAAGGGCGCCGTTTTCCACAGCGACCACGGCTCGGTCTACTGCTCGAAGGCCTACGCCAAGCTCTGCCGCAAGCTCGGCGTCACCCAGTCCATGGGCGCCGTCGGCACCAGCGCGGACAACGCGCTGGCGGAGTCGTTCAATGCCACCATGAAGCGCGAGGTCCTCCAAGACGCCGCCTGCTGGAGTGACGAGTTGGCCTGTCGCCGGCAGGTCTTCAAGTGGCTCGTCCGCTACAACACCAAGCGCCGCCATTCCTGGTGCCGCTACACCTCGCCGGTCGCCTACGAAGCCGGCTACACCGCTACGCTGCGACCTGCCGCGTAATCACACCCCGTGTCCACGATCCGGGGGTAGGGCCCGCGTGTGCCCGGGGTGGGGTTTTGCCTGAAGCCTTCGAGGTCGTCGACCGCCGGGGGTGCGATCTGGACCCGGTCGACACGGCGGCGGCCGAGGGGGGCGTCTACCTGACCTCCTTCGTGTGGCCGTGGCAGCGTGAGCGCCACGCACGACTCGCGGCGGCTCTCGCGGTCGCGAGGGAGCACCCTGTCGTGGTTGACCGGGCTCCGGCCTCGCAGTGGGTGGCCGAGCGGCTCGCCGAGCCGGTGCCCGACGGCGTCCTCACGGTGGTGTGGCACTCCGTCACCCGGATGTACTGGCCTGCCGAGGAGACCGCCGCCGTGCAGGACGCGGTCCGGGTGGCGCGAGGGCGGATGCCGCTCGCCCACGTCGCGTTCGAGCACGACTGGGCGGCGGCCGCGGGGAGCGGGTCGCCCGGACTTCCCCGGGTGGAACTCGACGGGGAGGTCCTGGGCGTCGGGGACCACCACGGCCCGCCCTTACGCTTGTCCCGATGACTTCCCCGCACAGGCCTCACGACCCGCGACGGGCCGACCTCCGGCGATCGCGGCGACCCTCGCCCGAGGTCATCGCCCGTCGCCGGCTGGTCGTCGGGGGCGGCGCGCTCCTCGGGGTGGGGGCGCTGGGCCTCGGGGTGCGCGAACTGGTCACCGACGACGCCACCGCCTCCCCAGCGATGGCGACCACGGCTGGGCCGACCACCGGCGAAGGGTCGACCGGCGAACCCACCGGTGCCACGGCATCCCCCTCGCCCAGCCCGACGGCGGGCGCCTCAGGCGTTCCCGAGGGCCAGGCCTCGCCGGTGGAGGCGCTGAAGCTCGCCAACCGGCTCGAGGAGTACCTGTCGGGGCGCAGCGGGCGACTGGGCCTGGAGATCGTGGACCTGCGCCGCGGGCAGAGCTTTCGCCACGAGGCGAGCGAGGGGTTCTGCTACAGCACCATCAAGGTGCTGGTTCTCACCACGGTGCTCCGCCAGGCGCAGGAGGCCGGTGAAGACCTCACCGAGCGCGAGCGCGACCTCGCGAGGCGGATGATCACCCGCAGCGACAACGGGGCGACCGAGACCCTCCTCGCCCAGGTGGGGCGCGATGAGGTCGAGCGGGTCGCCGGGCTCGTCGGGATGACGAAGACCCAGATCGACTCGGGATGGTGGGGCTTCTGGCGAACCGTCCCCGGTGACCTGTCGCTCATGGTGGATGCCGTGTTGTCCTCTGATCGGGTGCTCGACGGGGGCCGTCGCACGATCGCCCGAATGCTCATGGCCGATGTGGTGCCCCAGCAGCGGTGGGGCGTCTTCGCCCCGGAGTCGCGCCGCGTGCACGTGGCGGCCAAGAACGGCTGGGGCCCCCTGCCCGACGGCTACCGTCTGAACTCGACAGGGTGGGTGAGCGGAGCGGACCGGCAGTACGTGCTCAGCATCCTGTCGCGAAGCACTGCCGGGTTCAGCCACGGTCGGCGCACCATCAACGAGGTCGCCGACATCTGTCATCGGGCGATGGTCGATGGCCTCGCCTGAGTCACTCGACGTCGACCCAACCCAGGGTCCGCTCGACCGCCTTGCGCCACCCGGCGTAGCCGTCGCGCCGCTGCGCGTCGGTCCACTGCGGTTCCCACCGCTGCGCCTGGGCCCAGTTGGCACGCAGTTCGTCGGTGCCCGACCAGAACCCGGTGGCGAGCCCCGCAGCGTAGGCGGCACCGAGGGCCGTGGTCTCCGGCACGACCGGCTTGGACACCGGCACACCGAGGATGTTGGCCTGCAGCTGCATGCACAGGGTGTTGGCGGTGATGCCCCCGTCGACCTTGAGGGTGGTGAGGGTGACCCCGGAGTCGGCGGCCATCGCGTCGACGACGTCGCGTGACTGGTAGCAGATCGCCTCGAGGGTGGCTCTTGCGACGTGGGCGTTGGTGTTGAACCGTGACAGGCCCACGATGGCGCCGCGCGCTGAATCGCCCCGGAGTGTCCGGAGACTTTCTCAAACGGTCAGCGCAGCGGTTTGCTGGGCTGTTTTGCGAGCGTAGTACGCCTCCTCAAGCTCGACGGGTGGGATGTCGCCGCAGTACTCGTACAGGCGCCGATGGTTGAACCAGTCGACCCATTCGGTGGTCGCGATCTCGACGTCATCGGCGCCCTTCCAGGGCTTGGCTCGCTTGATCAACTCGGTCTTGTACAACCCGTTGATCGACTCCGCTAACGCGTTGTCGTACGAATCCCCAGTACTACCAATGGAATCCGCGACACCGGCCTCGGCCAGGGCTTGACCGAACCGGATCGAGGTGTACTGAGACCCCCGATCGTGGTGATGCACCAACGCGCTGAAATCAGCTGTCCCGTAACGGTTCCGGGTCCAGACAGCCTGCTCGAACGCATGCAACACGAAGTCCGTCGTCATCGACGTCGACACCGACCACCCCAAGATCCGCCGCGCGTAGGCGTCGACGACGAACGCGACGTACACCCACCCCGACCACGTGCTGACATAGGTGAAGTCGGCGACCCACAGCCGGTCCGGCGCCAACGGCGCGAACCGGCGACACACCAGATCATCCGGACGCCGATCAGCGGCCGACGCGTCGGGCGTCGTGGTCCGCTTGACCGTGCCGCGGATCGCGCCCCGCCACCCGCGTTCACGCATGATCCGCTCCACCGTGCACCGGGCAACCCGGTGGCCTTCGCGGTTGAGTTGCAACCACACCTTCCGAGCCCCGTACACGCTGTAGTTCTCGGTGTAGACACGGTGAATCTCTCTGGTCAGCAACGCTTCTCGCCAGTCCGAGGTGGTCATCGGGCGATCCACGAGTTCGTAATAGGTCGATGGGGCGATCGTGATCCCGTGCTCGGTCAGCACGGAACAGATCGGCTCGACACCCCACCGCAGACCACCAGGTTCACGCCGATCGGCGTGCACCCTGATGAAGTCCACGATCAGCCGCGTGGCCGGTCGAGCTCGGCTGCGAAGAAAGCCGAGGCTGCCTTCAGGATCGAGTTCGCTCGCTTCAACTCGGCGACCTCGCGCCGCAGCCTGCGCAGTTCCTCCGACTCGGCCGTCCCGACCCCGCCGACACCGCCAGCAGCGCCGGCGTCAGCCTCTGCCTGACGCACCCACTTCCGAAGCGTCTCGGCCGACCCGATCCCCAACAAAGGAGCGACCCGCTGGATCGCCGGCCACTCACTCTCGTCCGAGGGCCGCTCGGTCACCATCCGCACCGCGCGCTCCTTGAGCTCCGCGGGATACCTCTTCGTACCAGTGCCTGCCATGACTCCAACCTTCCCAACATCTGGAGTCTCCGGACATGCCGGGGCGATTCACGCACTGCGGCTGAGCACTCATCACTCGTCCTCCTGATCAGGTTCCCTAGACGTCAAGGATTGCACCCGCACGAACATCCCACCTGACTTGCACAGGTGATGCCGATTGATGGCACCTGACGCGGTGTTTGTGCTGGTCAGCGGGTTGCCGGGTTCGTGATCCACACACTAACGGTTGGGATGAGCGACAGCCATGCCGCCACGGTAGTGGCGCTGAGTGCACGCGGGCCTGATCTCTGCTGGACTCGTCCTGCCACTTCTTTCGATCGAGCGGAGCGAACCATGAACATCCCGAAGAACACCATCTGCCTGTGGTACGACAAGGACGCGGAAGAAGCTGCGCACTTCTACGCGTCCGTCTTCCCCGACAGCGAGATCGAGGCTGTCCACAGCGCACCGACCGACTTTCCGGGCGGCAAGAAGGACGACGTCCTCACCGTGCACTTCACCGTTCTCGGTCTCCCGTGCCTCGGCCTCAACGGCGGCGACACGTTCAAGCAGAGCGAGGCGTTCTCGTTCCAGGTCGCCACCGATGACCAAGCCGAGACCGATCGCTACTGGGACGCGATCGTCGGCAATGGTGGACAGGAAAGCGACTGCGGTTGGTGCAAGGACAAGTGGGGCGTGTCCTGGCAGATCACACCCCGCGTCCTCAGCGAGGCGATGAACTCGACTGATCCTGGAGTCAGCGAACGCGCGTTCACCGCCATGATGACCATGCAGAAGATCGACGTCGCCACGATCGAGCAAGCGATCGCCGACAACTGACGCCGCCTCAGTCTTCGGTCTGGTCGTCCAGGTACCGCAGCAGCTTGGTCGCAGCGTCCTCGATCTCCCGGTGCTTCCACTCGGCTGCTCGATATTGGCATGCCAGCAGCCCTGAGCGGTGCACCTTGTCGAAGTCGCCGAACCCGAAGCCGTAGCGCCCCTTGGTCTGTTCGGTCGCGCCATCAACCAGCGCCAGATGCCACGCGCCGTACTCGGTCCACGAGTGTGAGTCCAGAAACTCGTTCTCCTGGTTCGCGTCGGGCTGCGCATCGCCCCACTGCGACTTCGTCACAACCTTGCCCTCGCGGATGAGCTTGCGCGCATGTGTGACGGCCATCTTGTTGACCGAGTACTCAGGCATGACGCCACTCTCCCACCGAGCACGCAGTCCTTGGGCTCAACGAACCGTTCCGGCACCCACCAACATCTCGCACTGGCCGATGAACCCGTTCGGACCTTCGAACTGTCCGAGCGCGTCCTCCACCGCGCGCCACCTCCTGCGGTTCGACCTCCGTGAGTCCCGCCATCATCTGGTGAGCACCGATCGACTCACGTTGGAAGCGGACGCAACCGGCCGCCGACGGCACCAATCTGTACCTGGCGACCGTGATCGACTGCTACTCCCGCAGGCTCGTCGGATGGGCGGTCGCCGACCACATGCGCACCGAGCTCGTCGAGGACGCGCTCAAGGCAGCCGCCGCAACCCGCGGCAGCCTCAAGGGCGCCGTTTTCCACAGCGACCACGGCTCGGTCTACTGCTCGAAGGCCTACGCCAAGCTCTGCCGCAAGCTCGGCGTCACCCAGTCCATGGGCGCCGTCGGCACCAGCGCGGACAACGCGCTGGCGGAGTCGTTCAATGCCACCATGAAGCGCGAGGTCCTCCAAGACGCCGCCTGCTGGAGTGACGAGTTGGCCTGTCGCCGGCAGGTCTTCAAGTGGCTCGTCCGCTACAACACCAAGCGCCGCCATTCCTGGTGCCGCTACACCTCGCCGGTCGCCTACGAAGCCGGCTACACCGCTACGCTGCGACCTGCCGCGTAATCACACCCCGTGTCCACGATCCGGGGGTAGGGCCCACCGAGGTAAATGACCAGGCCGATCACGAGCCAGACCAGGAAACGCAGCCAGGTCTCCACCGACAGCGCCGCCATCAGGCCGAGACAGCGCAGCGCCGACACGATCGGCAGCAGTGGCACTGCCGGCGTGCGGAACGGCCGCTTCATCCTGGGCTTCGTCGCCGCAGGACGGCTACCGCGATCGACACCACGAGGAAGGCTAACAGCGTGCCGATGCTCACCATCTCGGCGAGCACGCCGAGCGGCACCAGTCCGGCCAACACGCAGACGACCACCGTCGTGGCGAGGGTGATGCGCCACGGGGTCTGGAACTTCGGGTGCACCTTGCCGACGCCGGCCGGCAGCAGCCCGTCGCGGCACAGCGCGAAACCGATGCGTCCCATCGCGACGATGTCGACGAGGATCACCGAGCTCAGACCTGCGATCGCCGCGATGCCGATGAGCACCTTGGCCCAGCCGAGGCCGACCTGGTCGAAGGCGTCGGCGATGGGGGCACCCTCGGAGATGCTGGAGTACTTCACCATGCCGGTGATGACGAGGCACACCGCGAGGTAGAGCACGGTGCAGATGACCAGGGTGCCGATGAGTCCGCGCGGCATGTCCTTGGCGGGGTCCTTGGTCTCCTCACCGAGATTCGCGACGGCTTCGAAGCCGCTGTAGGCGAAGAAGACGACCGCCGAGGCGACGAGGATGCCGGTGAAGCCGAAGGCGGTCGGGGTGACCCCGGAGACGGCTTGCCACAGCGGCTGCCCGAGTCCGCTGGTGCCTTCCTCGACCGGCTTCGATGGCGGCACGAAGGGCTTGAGGTTGCTCGCCTTCACGAAGAAGACGCCGGCCACCACGACGAAGATGCAGATCGACACCTTGATCACGACGAGGGCGTTCGTCACCAGCTGCGAGCTCGGCGTAACAAAGGGCCGCGAGCAAGCTGACGACACCGGCGACGGCGAACGAGATGACGATGGCCGGGCCCGCGTGGTTCTTCGCCTCGACCCCGGTGAGGGTGAAGATGCCGGTGCCGATGACGATCCCGATGCCGAACCCCATGAGGTCCCAGGCGGTGAGCCGTTTGCTCAGCCGGGCATGGTGGTGGCCGCTCCCCTTGTCCTTGTTCTGTTCCAGGACGGTGTCGACGTCCTTGGTGCGCAATACCCCGTTTCTGGCCATTCGGAAACCGTATTGGTATCCGATGTACCGGTTGGGCGAAGCGGCACGACGAAATGTCGCCGGGCTCAGGTGATTTCGATCTCGACCACGTCGCCCGCACCCATCTGCACCGCCTGCGACACCCGCAGCGAGTCGTACCGCTGCAGCCGCACGGACTCCCCCGCAGCGGTGACGTCGGCCGGCTCGCCGACGCAGACGAGGAACCGCTGCACGCCGTCGTCGGCCGTGGTCCACGCCTCGCCGTCGCGATGCACGCGCACTGTCGCGTGCACGCGTCCGCGGCGGGTCATGACGTTGAGGTCGCGGGTGGTGCCGCTCGGCAGCGTGGCGTCGACCTCGACTTCACCCGCGAACGCATAGGGCTCGAGCGGGACGAGCCGCAGCGGCTCTCCCGCCACCATCAGGTCCATGGCGGCACCCGTGATCAACGTGATCACCCGGTCGACGTCCGGGTAGGCCGAGAACGGCCCCGCCCGGGCGACCTCGGCGATGCTGATCCGCCAGTCGAAGTGGCCGCCCTCACCCGGCTGGGCGGCGACCTCCCAGGTGATGCCGCCGCCGTTGCGCCAGGGCGACGGGTCGATGTCCGCGAACCGAATGATCTGCACGGCAACGGATTCCATCACACCCGGCGCCCTGTCACAGCGACATGCCGCGCGGTCATGACCCCGAACGGCGTCCGATCACGTATCCGAGCGCCACCCCGACGGCCGCGCTCAGCAACTGCGGCAGATACGCCTTGAGCAGCGTCGGACCGACCAGTCCGCCGAGGTCGATCGAGTCGTCGGCCACCGGCTGGGCCACGCGCAGCGCGGGCGCAGGCTTGGACGCAGGTGCAGCGGCGGGCGGCGAAGGCGCCGGAGCCGGGGCGGCCGCCGGTGCTTCGGCGGACGCCGCCTCGGGTGTCGCTTCGACGGGTGTCGTGTCGGCGGTGCTGACCGGTTCGTCGGCGGGTTGCGACAGACGGCTTTCCAGGCAGGCAACGAACTGCTGCAACAGCTTGTCAGAGACGTCCTGCATCACCCCGCGCCCGAACTGCGCGGGTTTGCCGGTGACCTTCAGGTCGGTGACGACATCGACCTTCGTCGAATCGCCTTGCGGCTGAAGGGAAAGGTGCACGGTGGCACCCGCGGTGCCGTTGCCGCGCTTGTCCTTGCCCTTCGCGTCGATGACCGCCGTGTGTGCGGCGTCGTCACGTTCGACGAAGTCGCCGCTACCGGCGTAGACCAGCGCGATGGGTCCGAGCTTCACCTTGACGGTGCCCTCGAAGTGGTCGCCCTCGGCCGAGGTGATGGTGGCGCCCGGGAAGCACCCGGCCACCCCCTCGAGGTCGGTGAGGGTGGCCCAGGTGCGTTCGGCGTCGGCGGGGACGGTGAAGGAGTGCTTCAGATCCATCAGGCCGCCCCGCCTGCCGCGGCCAACACCGCGCGCCGGGTGAGCACTGTGGCGAGGTGCTTGCGGTAGTCGGCGTCGCCGTTGAGATCGGACGGCGGGTTGGTGCCCTCCGCCGCGGCGACGGCGGCCTCCCGCACGGCCTCGTCGGTGGCGGGCTTGCCCACCAGTGCCTGCTCGACCGTGGTCGCGCGCAACGGGGTGGAGCCCATGTTGGTCAGCCCGACGCGCGCCTCGGCGATCGTGCCGCCCTCGACCCGCACGGTCGCGGCCACCGCGACGATCGCCCACTGGTGCACGACACGCACGAACTTCTCGTAGTGCGCGCCCCACCCGGTGTGCTTGGGCACCCGGATCTGGGTGAGCAGTTCGTCCTCACCGACCGCGCTCTCAAAGAGGTCGACGAAGAACTCGGACGCCGGCACGGTGCGGGTGGCACCGCCTTGTCCGGCGATCACGAAGCTCGCGTCGAGCGCCAGTGCCGCGGCGCCGATGTCGCCGGCGGGGTCGGCGTGCACCAGCGCGCCCCCGACGGTGCCGCGGTGCCGCACTTGCGGGTCGGCGACCTCCGCGAGGGTTCGGGTGAGCAGCGCCGCGTGCTGAGCGACCGACGCGTCACGCAACACCGTGTCGTGAGTGGCCATCGCGCCGATCACGATCGAGTCGCCGTCGTCGGTGATCTCGCGCAGCTCGGCGATGCGCCCGAGGTCGATCACCTTCTCCGGCGAGTTGAGCCGCATCCGCAGGATCGGCAGCAGGCTCTGCCCGCCGGCCAACACCTTGCCCTCGTCACCGGCCTCGGCCAAGGCGGTCAACGCCTCGGCGACGGTGGTGGGGGCGACGTAGTCGAACTGTGCCGGGATCATCGGGCACCTCCCTGGATCGCGCGCCACACCCGTTGCGGGGTGCAGGGCATTTCGATGTCGTTGATGCCGAGCGGCCGCACCGCGTCGACGACCGCGTTGACCACCGCGGGGGTCGAGGCGATGGTGCCGGCCTCCCCCACGCCCTTGGTGCCGAGCGTGTTGGTGGTGGACGGCGAAACCGTGTTGTCGGTGACGAAGTTGATCGTGTCGGCCGCCGTCGGCAGCGTGTAGTCGACGAACGAACCGGTCACCAGCGTGCCGAACTCGTCGTATTCGGCTCCCTCCCACAGGGCTTGGGCGATTCCCTGCACGAGGCCGCCGTGGATCTGTCCCTCGACGATCAGCGGGTTGATCACCACGCCGATGTCGTCGACACAGACGTACTTGTGCAGCTTGGTCGCCCCGGTCTCGGTGTCGACCTCGACCGCGCACAGGTGCGTGCCGTGCGGGAAGGAGAAGTTGATCGGGTCGTAGGTCGACTCGGCGTCGAGACCCGGCTCCACGCCGTCCGGCAGGTTGTGGGCCGCGAAGCTAGCCAGGGCGAGCTCGGCCATCGTGACGCCCTTGTCGGTGCCCTTGACCGTGAACTTGCCGGCCGCGAACTCCAGGTCGTCGGTGTTGGCCTCGAGGATGTGCGCCGCGATCGGCCGCGCCTTCTCGATCACCTTGTCGGCGGCCCGCACGATCGCCTCGCCACCGACGACCAACGAGCGCGAACCGTAGGTGTCGAGACCCTTGTGCGCGATCTGGGTGTCGCCGTGCAAGACCTCGACGTCCTCGAACGCCACGCCCAACCGGTCGGCGACGATCTGGCTCCAGGCCGTCTCGTGTCCCTGACCGTGCGGGGAGGTGCCGGTGACGACCTCAACCTTGCCGGTGGCGAGCATCCGGATGCTCGCGTGCTCCCAACCGCCGGCTCCGTAGCTGAGCGAACCGAGCACCCGCGAGGGCGCCAGGCCGCACATCTCGGTGAAGGTGGAAACGCCGATGCCGAGTTGCACCGCGTCGTTCGACTCCCGACGCCGCTGCTGCTCGGCACGCAACTCGTCGTAGCCGAAGAGTTCTTTCGCGCGGGCGGTGGCGGCCTCGTAGTTGCCGGAGTCGTACTCCATGCCGGCGACCGTGGTGAATGGGAACTCCTCGTGCTTGATCCAGTTCTTCTCGCGCACTTCCAGCGGGTCCATGTTCAGCTCGGCGGCGAGTTCGTCCATGATCCGCTCGATGCCGAAGGTGGCCTCCGGTCGGCCGGCACCGCGATAGGCGTCGACCCACGTCTTGTTGGTCAGCACCGTCTGGCAGTTGAACTGGTAAGCCTTGAACTTGTAGATGGAGTTGAACATCCACGCGCCGAGCACCGGCACGCCGCCGCCGACGATCGCGACGTAGGCGCCGAGGTCGGCCAGCAGGTCGACCTTGAGGCCGGTGACGATGCCTTCCTTGGTCGCGGCGAGGGTGAGCTTCTGCCACTGGTCACGGCCGTGGTGGGCCGACAGCAGCGACTCCGAGCGGGTCTCGGTGTACTTCACCGGCTTGCCGAGCCGGCGGGCCACCGCGACGGTGATGAACTCCTCGGGGGTGGTCTGCAGCTTGCCGCCGAAGCCACCACCGACGTCGGGGGCGATGACGCGTAGCTTCGACTCCGGGATGCCGGTGGTCGCGGCCAGCGCGAACCGCAGGATGTGCGGCACCTGGGTGGCCGACCAGATCGTCAACTGCTCACCGGTGGGGTCGCAGACCGTCGACCGCGGCTCCATGAACGCCGGGATCAACCGCTGCTGCCGGAACTCCCGCTCGATGACGATGCCGTTGGCCTGTGCCTCGGCGATGGCTTCGTCGACGTTGCCGCCGGATCCCTCTGTGGCGGAGTCCAATTGCCAGAAGGCCGACTTGTTGGTGCCGAGGTCGGGGTGCGCCAGCACCTCGTCCTTGAGCGCCTCCTTCATGTCGAGCACCGCGGGGAGTTCCTCGTAGTCGACGTCGACCAGTTCGGCGGCGTCGCGCGCTTCGGCGGCCGACCGGGCGACGACCGCCGCGACGATCTCGCCGGCGCACGCGACGTGTTCGAGCACCATCGGCAGGTGATCGGGGGTCTTCTGTTCGGGGCTGATCGGCCAGGCGTTGATGTTGACGCCCTGCGTCTGCGCGATGTCGGCGCCGGTGACGACGTCGATGACGCCGGACGCCTCCCGCGCGGCCGAGGTGTCGATCGAGCGAATCTTCGCGTGTGCCAACGGGCTTCGCACCATTGCGAGGTGCAGCATGCCGGCCAACTGGATGTTGTCGGTCCACTTGGTGCGCCCGGTCAGCAGCCGCTGATCCTCCTTGCGCTTGCGTGCATTGCCGATCTCGGGTGTCGCGGTTGCCGGTGCGTCGTCGACGGTGGTCATGCCTGCTCACTCCCCTGGCTCGCCCCGACGGGGCTCAGATTGGTGCCGCCGGCGGCCTGTCGAACCGCCTTGACGATGTTCTGGTAGCCGGTGCACCGACACAGGTTGCCCTCCAGCCCGACCCGGATCTCTTCCTCCGAAGGGTTCGGGTTGGCTCGCAGCACGTCGATCGACTGCATCACCATTCCCGGTGTGCAGTAACCGCATTGGAGGGCGTGGTTGTCGTGGAACGCCTGCTGCACCGGGTGCAGTTGGCCGTTGCGCGCGATGCCCTCGATCGTGGTGACATCGTGACCGTCGGCCTGCACGGCGAGCATGTTGCACGACTTCACGCTCACCCCGTCGAGGTGCACGGTGCAGGCGCCACAGTTGCTGGTGTCGCAGCCGACGACCGTGCCGACCTTCCCCAACCGTTCTCGCAGGTAATGCACCAACAACATGCGCGGCTCCACCTCGTCGGTGAAACTGTCGCCATCCACCTTCACGCTGATCCGGGTCATCCTCGACTCCTAGTGCCGGTCGGTACTGCTTGACTCTGCTTCTTTCGTGCGGGTCGTGCTCGCCCTGTCGTTCGGTTCCGCTGCTTCCCGATCGTGGTCGGATCCGCTTGCATCCGCAAGGGATTCTGTGAGTTCACTCACATCATCGGGCCGATCAGGCAACTCGTGGTGGTGGATCGGCCCGTCGGTCGCCGTGAGCCGGTCACCGCGTCCGCCCCAGCGCAGCGCCACGATCTCGGCGGCGATGCTGACCGCCGTCTCCTCCGGGGTGCGGGCACCGAGGTCGAGGCCGATCGGGCTGGACAAGCGGCCGAGTTCGCCGTCGGACAGCCCCGCCTCCCGCAGGCGCTCGGTGCGGTCGTCGTGGGTGCGGCGCGAGCCCATGGCTCCGATGTAGGCCACCTTCGGCAGGCGTAACGCCACTTCCAACAGCGGCACATCGAACTTCGGGTCGTGCGTCAGCACGCACAGCACCGTGCGTTCGTCGACGCGTCCGGCCTCTGCCTCCTTGGCGAGATATTTGTGCGGCCACTGCACGACCACCTCGTCGGCGTCGGGAAACCGGGTGTTGGTGGCGAACACCGCGCGGGCGTCGCAGACCGTCACTCGGTAGCCGAGGAAGCGCCCCATCCGCGCGCACGCGGCGGCGAAGTCGATTGCGCCGAACACGATCATCCGCGGACGCGGCGCGAAAACCGCTGCGAACACACGCATTCCCTCGCCGCGCCGTTCGCCGTCCGGGCCGTAGGTGAGCGCCGCGCTGTGCCCGCTGCTGATGAGCCCCGCGACGTCGTCGGCCACGGCGTCGTCGATGCGGGCGCTGCCCAGCGAGCCGCTGCGCGACGGACGTGTCTCTGCCGGTCGCACGATCATCCGGCGTCCGACGAACGCGGCGTCGGGATGCTGCACGACCGTCACGACCGCGACCGGGCGGCCGGCCTCGATGTCGTCGGCGACGTCGCCGAACTCGGGGTAGGTCTGCTGGGAGACCTTCTCGACGTAGATGTCGAGGATGCCGCCGCAGGTGAGGCCGACCGCAAAGGCGTCGTCGTCGCTGACGCCGTAGCGCTGCAACGCCGGGGTGCCGGTGTCGAGCACTTCTTGGCCGAGTTCGTACACCGCGCCCTCGACGCAGCCGCCGGAGACGGATCCGACGGCGGCACCGCCCGGACCGACGAGCATCGCCGCACCCGGCTGTCGCGGTGCCGACCGCCACGTGCCTACGACCGTGGCCATCGCGACGTCCTGACCCTCGCGCCACCAGCCGAGCAGGTCGGGCAACACCTCACGCAAGATCGACCACCCCCGCCACCTTTGCGAAGGTGTGCAGCGAGTGCCCGGCGACCAGCGCGTCGAGATGCGGCAGGGCTGCGACGATGCCGGCCTGGATCGGTAGGTAGCCGGCCTTGCCGGCGTGCGGGTTGACCCAGACGACCTTGTGCGCGAGGGCCGCGAGCTGTTGCATCTGTTCAGCGAGCAGCGTCGTGTCGTGCCGCTCCCAGCCGTCACTGCACACGACCACGACGGCGCCGCGGGCCGTTCCGCGCCGCCCCCACCGGTCGAGGAACGCCTTGAGCGACTCCCCCAGACGGGTGCCGCCCGACCAGTCGGGCACGGTGTCGCCGGCGTCGACGAGAGCGAGTTCGGCGTCGCGCTGGTGCAGGGCGCGCGTCACCCGGGTGAGCCGCGTGCCGAGGGTGAACACCTCGACGGGGTGCCCGCTGCCGGCCCAGTGGTGCGCGAGTCGCAGCAGCGCGTCGGCGTAGTCACGCATCGACCCGGAGACGTCGATCAGCACCACGATGCGCCGCCGCTTCACGGTGCGGTGGCGCCGACGCAACTCCACAGGTTCGCCGAGGTGGGCGAGTTGGGCGCGCATGGTGCGGCGGGCGTCGATACTCCCCCGCCGCGCGGGCACCGTCCGGTTGGTGCGCCGCGTCGGCTCAGGACGCGGCAGCGAACCGAACATCGTTGCGAGCAAACTCTTTTCGGCGCGGGAGAGCTCTGCGACGTCGCGGTGGCGCAGCACCTCCTGCTCGCTCGCGCCGGCTCGGATCACCTCGCCCTCCTCGGTCTCGTCGGGGGCACCCTGACCGGTGCCGAGCAGGTTGCGCGACGGTTCGGCGCGCACGTTCGCCACCTCGCCGGGGCGTTGCTCCTCCGGTGGCTTGAACCACGCCTCGAAGGCCCGGTCGTAGCGCGAGAAGTCGTCGGGCGATGAGCAGAGCGTGGCCCGGCCGGCCCAGTAGGTGGCTGCTCGATCACCCAGGTCGAGCGTCGCGACGGCACGCAGGTAGGTCGCCTCGCGATCGGGGGTGACCGCCACGCCGGCCTTGCGCAGCACCCGCGCGAAGCCGAGCAGGATCGCGTCCGGGGGTGTTCCCTCGGCGACGGGGCGTGTCATTGCCTGTGTCATTGCCCGGCCAGGATCCGGTCGAGGCTGTCGCGCACTCGGGCGAGGTCTTCGCGGTACTTCACCGCAACACCGAGGGTCGCCGACGCGGTCTCGAGGTCGAGGTCGCAGCGGCCGAGTTCGTTGAGGGCGCGCACCCAGTCGAGCGTCTCGGCCACTCCGGGCGGCTTGCGCAGGTCGTCGCGCCCGCGCAGCGACTGGCTGGCCCGCACGACCTGGTCGGCCAGCTTCTCGCCCACTTCCGGTGCCCGGCTGCGCACGATCTCGAGTTCACGCTCGATGCTCGGGTGGTCGATCCAGTGGTAGAGGCAACGGCGCTTCAGCGCGTCGTGCAGTTCGCGGGTGCGGTTGGAGGTGAGCACCACGATCGGCGGCGGGTCGGCCTTGATCGTGCCGACCTCGGGGATGGTCACCTGCCAACTCGACAGCACCTCCAGCAGGAATGCCTCGAATTCGTCGTCAGCACGGTCGATCTCGTCGATGAGCAGCACCGCGGGGGTCTCGCGCAGTGCGCGCAGCACCGGTCGCGCCAGCAGGTAGCGCTCGTCGAACAGTGACGCCTCGACCTCCTCGGCCCGCTGCGCATCGCGGTCGGCGGCGACCGCTTCGACCGCCCGCAGGTGCAGAATCTGCCGCGGGAAATCCCAGTCGTAGAGCGCTTGGGAGGCGTCGATGCCCTCGTAACACTGCAGCCGGATGAGCGGGATGTCGAACGCTTCGGCGAGCGACTCGGCCAGTGCGGTCTTGCCGGTGCCGGGTTCGCCCTCGAGCAGCAGCGGGCGCTGTAGGCGCAGCGACAGGAAGGTGACCGTCGCGAGGGCGTCGTCGCACACGTATCCGGTGCCGCGGAGGTGTTCGGCGACTTCAGCTGCCGACTCGACGTGAAGATCCATCCCTCACACCCTAGGTCGTGATGTGGCGTGGATCACGTATTGTCCGGTAATTCGTCGACGTCTTCTCCCGTGGCGAGATCGCCGCATTCGACGACCTGCGCGCCGTGCTTCTTCAGGTAGCGCCGGGCGCCCTCGTCGCCCTCGAGTTCGGCGGCCAGGTCGGCCCAGTGGGCTCGGCCGATCACCACCGGGTGACCGGGTCGTCCACCGTATTCGGCTCGCACCAGTGCGGATTCGTCGCCACCCGCCCCTTCCCGAAGGCGCGTCAGCACGGCCGGGCCGACGTCGGGCAGATCGACGAGGTGGATGACCGCGACCGCGGAATCCGTTTCACCCAGTGCGCGCAGCCCGGCGCGCAGCGAGGCGCCCATGCCCTCGTCCCAGTCGGCGGCGACCACCGTCCGCACGGTGTCGCCGGTGAGCAGTTCGGCCGCTTCGTCGGCGGCGGCGCCGAGCACGACCACGATCGGGTCGCACCCGCCGTCGCGCAGCACTCCCACTGCACGCAGCAACCAGGAGGTGCCGTCGGCGTCGTGTCGCAACGCCTTCGGCCCGCCGATCCGGCGTCCGGCGCCGGCCGCGAGCAGCAGACCGGCGGCCGAACCGCTCATCGTCGTCATGCGATCAGTTCAGCACCATTCGCGGCTCGCCGCCGACAAGGCCGGTGCCGGAGATCGTGCAGCTGCCGCCGCGCGGGGTGCCGCCGTTCCAGACCTGGCGCACACAGTTGCGGGTGGCCAGCTGCGCCCAGTAGTTCGGGTGCAGACTCTCCTAGATGTAGTAGTTCGACGTGGCCGTGCTCACCGTGCGGATCTGGTTGACCCACTCCGTCCTGTCGACCGCTCCGGCCGACTGCCACGACGAGAGCCCGACCTCCTCGTAGAGGCCAACTCCCTTCTCGCACAGGCGCCTTCCGTTGAAGGCAGCCGACAGGTTGAGCACCTTCGCACCGGCGATACCGGAGTCGCTGACCGCGCCCTGCACGGCCGAGTTGATGGTCGGGAGGGCGGTGCTGTTGGCCCAGTCCGCGTCCGCGTTCCAGAAGCCACAGCCGCCGGTGCTCTGCCGGGTGTAGCCGCTCTGGCTGTACCGGAAGCCCGCGCTGCTCGGGATCGGCGAGGCGTAGTTCTGCACCACCAGCGTCCAGCCGTTGTCGGCGTAGCCGGCGTTGCGCATCGCGGTGCGCACGTTCTGCAGGGCACCGGTGATCTTGGCGCGCACCGCGGCGACGTTGGCCGCGGTGAAGTTGGCCTTCACACTCGAGTCGTTCTTGCAGTAGCTCGGCAGCCACGAGGGCGTCGTGAGGAAGTCGGTGACGCAGGTCTGCACGATCGAGGCGAAGTTGAAGTCGTTGCCGCCGATCGACACGACGACCATCTTCACGTTGTGCGCGCCGGCGAACGACTGCAGCATCGCGGCCTGACCCTGCCCGGCCGAGCCGGAGTAGAAGTCGATGCCCGGCTTGAAGTAGGTGCCGGTCGTGGTGCTCGTGGTCGCACCGGAGCAGGCGAAGTTGACGCCGTTCACTCCCCCACCGATGTATGCCTCTGCCGACGCGCTGCGGTGGCATCGGTTGATCTGCTCGGCGGTGTGAGTTGCGTTGTCGTAGTAGGCGGTTCTGCCGAGCGCATCGGCGGCGGTGGAGCTGCTGTTCGAGCTGCCGGCCCAGCGGCCGGCCTCCCCGGAGATGTACGAGTCACCCAGCGTGGCGACGTACGGCGTGCCCTGGCCGGGGCCGTCGGCGCGGGCCTGCGGGGCCTGCACGACGAGGCCGGTCGCGGCAAGCGCGAGTGCGGCGACTGGGGCAACAGAACGGCGGAACAGGGAGAAGCGAGGCAAGACCATCGGAGTCCTCTCGGAACGAAGGGGGCGTGCACCGTTGCACGCCCCCGACGCAGGAGTGTGACAGTGGTCACAGGCGCGCGACAAGACCTGTCCGGCAGTCAATCTCGGGTGGCCCGACTGGGCCGGCGCTCGCACCGCACCGTCCGTGCGCACGAAGTCGCGTCAGGCGCGACTTACTTGGCGGTTTCAGCGCGTACGCGCGAGTAATTCGCGTCCGACGCGAGTTGGTGCGGTCGCCGTGCGGGCGCACGGCGTCAGCGGGCACCCTTGCGCTTGACCGACTTGGCTGGGCCCGAGAGGTCGGCCACCCGACCGGAGATGCGGGCGGCCCCGGGTCGCCCCTTGACATCGAAAAACGATATGCATATCGTTTTTCGATAGCTGGTGGATCAGCCGCCGGCACAACGACAGGGGGCACTACCGATGAACTCAACCGCCCGCCGAAGTGTCTGGAGCTTCGGCCGCACAGACCACTGGTTCCTGCAAATCGTGTTGTCGGTCATCGCAATCGGGTCGATCATCGGGCTCGTCGCCGGGCCGATCGCGCGCTGGATCAATGGCGATCCGGTGCCGGTTGACTACTCCGGCAAGGCAACGATCGACGCTCTCAATCGCGCCGGCCTGAAGTACGACGACGTGTCGACCACCGTCCAGGTGCCGGTGGGCGAAGTCGGTCCGCGCATCTGGTCGTTGCTGCCCGACCTCGCGCTCTGCGGGCTCGTCCTGGCCGCCCTCTGGCTGGTGTTCGGGGTGGCCCGAGACATCTCACGAGGCAACCCGTTCGTGCCGCTGAACGTGCGCCGCATCCGCACGATCGCCGCGCTCGCGCTGGTCGGGTCGATCGTCGTCCCGATGCTCACTTCGATGGGTCAGGCGATGGTGGTCGCCGGCACTGCGCTCGATGCCCTACAGCCGCAGGGTTTTTCGGTGACCTTCCCGCTCTGGCCCATCGGCGCCGCACTGGTCGTGGCGTTGATCGCCGAAGCGTTCGCCGCCGGCGACCGGATGCGAGACGACCTCGAAGGCGTGATCTGAGGTGCCGGTCGACGACCCGCACCGCATCACCTGCCACCTCGACGAGCTGCTCGCCGCCCGTGGCATGACCCTTCAGACACTCGCCGACGCCGTCGGGGTGACCGTGGTGAACCTGTCGGTGTTGAAGAACAACCGCGGCAAGGCGATCCGGTTCAGCACCCTCACCGCACTGTGCGACGTGCTGCAGTGCGAGGTGGGCGATCTGTTCAGCTGCGACTGAACTCGCAGCGCGGGAGGTGGTGGGTGGCGAATGTCAGCGGCCGGCGTTCTTGCCGCGGCGCTCGCGCACCCGCACCGAGATCTCGATCGGGGTGCCCTCGAAGCCGAACTCCTCGCGCAGCCGACGCTCGACGAACCGGCGGTAACCGTGCTCGATGAAGCCCGACGCGAAGATCACGAAGCGCGGCGGACGGGTGGACGCCTGGGTCGCGAACAGGATGCGCGGCTGCTTGCCACCTCGCACCGGGTGCGGGTGGCCGGCGACGATCTCACCGATGAACGCGTTGAGACGACCGGTCGGGATGCGGGTGTCCCACGAGTCGAGCGCGGTCTCGATCGCCGGCACCAACTTGTCGACGTTGCGACCGGTCTGCGCGGAGATGTTGACCCGGGGCGCCCAAGTCATCTGCACCAACTCACGCTCGATCTCACGCTCGAGGTAGTAGCGGCGCTCCTCGTCGAGCAGGTCCCACTTGTTGAACGCGACGACCAGCGAGCGGCCGGCGTCGATGACCTGCTGCACGACCCGAATGTCCTGCTCGGCGATCGACTCCTCGGCGTCGATCAGCACGACCGCCACCTCGGCCTTCTCGATCGCGGTCTGGGTGCGCAGCGAGGCGTAGAAGTCGGCGCCGCGGGTCTGGTGCACGCGACGGCGGATACCGGCGGTGTCGACGAATCGCCACGTCTTGCCGCCGAGTTCGATGTACTCGTCGACCGGGTCGCGGGTGGTGCCGGCGACATTGTCGACGACCACGCGGTCTTCGCGGGCGAGCTTGTTCAGCAGCGACGACTTGCCGACGTTCGGGCGGCCGACGAGGGCGACACGGCGCGGGCCACCGCGCTGATAGGCGCCGGCGACGGTGGTCTTGGCGGGCAGCACGTCGAGCAGCGCGTCGAGCGCGTCGCCGGTGCCGCGTCCGTGCAGTGCGGAGACCGGCCACGGCTGGCCGAGACCGAGCGACCACAGCATCGCGGCATCGGCCTCGGTGCGCTGGTCGTCGACCTTGTTGGCCACGAGCACGACCGGCTTCTTGGAGCGGCGCAGCAGCTTCACGACGGCTTCGTCGGCGTCGGTGGCGCCGACCGTGGCGTCGACGACGAACAACACAGCGTCGGCGAGGTCGATGGCCACCTCGGCCTGCTCGGCCACGCGCAGGTGGATGCCCTGAGCGTCGATCTCCCAGCCACCGGTGTCGACCAGGGTGAAGCGGCGTCCGCTCCACTCACC
This sequence comes from Calidifontibacter indicus, assembly GCF_003386865.1. Classification (NCBI taxonomy): domain Bacteria; kingdom Bacillati; phylum Actinomycetota; class Actinomycetes; order Micrococcales; family Dermacoccaceae; genus Calidifontibacter; species Calidifontibacter indicus. The sequence continues at coordinate 2,429,016 of NZ_QTUA01000001.1, forward strand.
GTCGTAGGCGACGCGGTCGCGGGTGACACCCGGGACGTCCTCGACAACGGCCTCGCGGCGTCCGATGACTCGGTTGACCAGGGTCGACTTGCCGACGTTCGGGCGGCCGATGATCGCGACGACCGGACGCGTCTCCTCCTCGGAGAGTTCGTCGTCGTCACCGCCCTCACGGGACAGCAGCGCGCGGTCTTCGTCACTGAGGTCGAAGTCTTCCAACCCCGCTCGCAGGGCACGCTCGACCTGTTCCTCGTCGTGGTTTGCGGTGGGGGTTTCTTCGGTCATTCCCCCATCATCCCCGACACCCCGGGTGATTCCGAAACTCAGGCGGGCGGGGGCGCGTCCGTCGGCAGTTGCAGACCGGTCTCGGCCACCGCGGCCTGCACCTGCTCGACCAAGCGGGTGCGGATCTCCTCGGTCGCCAACGTCAGCTTCTGCCGTCCGGGCACACCCTTGAAGTCGGGCAGATCGAATGCTTCGCCGAAGCTGATCGCGATCGGCGAGCGCGGCTTGGGCCACGACTCACGCCCGCTGCCGGTGCCACGGGTGCCGAGGGTCGCGGCCGGCACGATCGTCGCACCGGTCTGCAGGGCCAGCCACGCGGCGCCCTGGTGGGCCGACTCGACGGTGCCGGCGCCGCGGGTGCCCTCGGGGAAGATACCGACGACGTGACCGTCGGCCAGCAACGACTTCGCGATCGCCAGCGCCTCACGGTCACCGGTGCGCTGCTCGATCGGGATCTGCCCGACGCCGGTGAGGATGCGGCCCCACACCGACTTGAAGTAGCTGCGCTTCACCAGGAAGTGCACGGTGCGCGGCGCGAGGCAGAACACCACCGGACCGTCGAGGAAGCCGGTGTGGTTCGACACCAGCACCACCGGGCCGTCCGCGGGCAGCCGGTCGGGGTGCAGCACCTGCACCTTGTAGATCGCGCGGCCGAGTCGGTTGCCGATGCGGCGTCCGCGATCGGCCCAGTGCCGGTCGAACTGCACCTGCTCGGTCATTCTCGCTCCCCTGCGTCGATGGCCTCCTGCACGATCTGCAGCACCGCCGCCAGCGACTGCTCGAAGGTGAGATCGGAGGTGTCGACCAGGCGCACACCGTCGGCCGCCGTCATGAACTGCGACACGGTGGAATCGGCCTTGTCGCGGTCGACGATCTGCGCCCGGGTCGCCTCCACCGTCGAGCTCAGCTCCTTGGAGCGGCGGGCCAGCCGCGCCTGCTCGCTGGCCGTCATCAGGATGCGCACCTGCGCGTCGGGGGCGACGACGGTCGTGATGTCCCGGCCCTCGGCCACGACTCCCCCGGTTTCCTGGGCAAGTTGCTCCATCAGGGCCCGTTGACGGTCGCGCATGTTCGCGCGCACCTCGAGATTGGTGGCCACTGCGGCAACCTGCTCGGTGAGCGCGGGCTCACGGATCTCGGCGTCGATGCGCCGTTCTCCCACCGCGACGGACGGCGCGGACGGGTCGGTGCCCATCCGCAGATCGAACGTGCGGCCCGCCTCGGCCACCGCCTGCTGGTCGGTGAGGTCGATGCCCTGATCGAGGCACCACCAGGTGAGCGCGCGGTACATCGCACCGGTGTCGAGGTAGCCCCAGCCGTGCTCCTTCGCGGCCAGCTTCGACACCGACGACTTGCCCGTGCCCGACGGCCCGTCGATCGCGACCTGCACCTGATTCATCCTGCTTCCCTTCACTGCCGTCATTGCTTGCCCCGCACTCACCGGTGCACCGTCCAGCCCTTCGCCCCGAGTTCGTCGATCAACCGGTCGACCACCGAGGGCAACACCGACACCTCGGCCAGACCGACCGGGATGCCCTCGCCGTGCTCCAGGTGGAGGTCTTCGAGGTTGATGCCGGCCTCACCCATGTCGTTGAACAGTCGGCCGAGCTGACCGGGTTCGTCGGGCACCACGACGACGACCGTGGCGTACGCGGTCGGCGCGCTGCCGTGCTTGCCGGGGATGCGCGCGTGCCCGAGTTGGCCCTCGGCGATCGTGCGCGCGAGCACCTGGCGCGCGCCCGGCGCGGTGTCCGTGTCTGCGCCCGTTCCCGCGAGGTCGGTGATCGCGGTGCGCACCGCCGTGAGGTCGTCGAGCAGCGCGTCGAGCACCGGGGCGACCGCGGCCGCGTTGCCCGACAGGATCTGCGTCCAGAGCATCGGGTCGCTCTCGGCGATGCGGGTGACGTCACGAATTCCCTGGCCCGACAACCGGATCGCCGCATCGGAGAGCTCACGGAGCCGGGCTGCAACCAGGCTCGACGCCAGCTGCGGCACGTGCGACACGGCCGCCACGGCGTGGTCGTGCTCGACCGGGTCCATCGTGACGGTCGCCGCACCGGTCGCCTCGGCGACCGCTTTCACCGCGGCGACGGCCTCGGCGGCGGAGTCGTCGCCGGGACAGATCACCCAGGTGCGGCCGTCGAACAGGTCGGCGCGTGCCGCGACGGCCCCGGACCGCTCGCGTCCGGCCATCGGGTGAGACCCGACGTAGCGCGACAGGTCGCCGCCCGCCGCCCGCACCCCGTTCAGCACCTGTTCCTTCACCGACGCGACGTCGGTGACGACCGCCTGCGGCCACCGCCGCAACTCGTCGGCGACCACGTGGGCGGCGACGTCGGGCGGTGCCGCGACCAGCACCAGGTCGGGCGCGTCGGTCACGCCGGTCTGTCCCGCGCCCATGTCACGGGCGATGGCCTGCGCGGTCGGCGACGGGTCGTGCAGCGACACCCGGAAACCACTGCGGGACAACGAGAGTCCGGCAGAGGTGCCGATGAGGCCGCAGCCGACGATGCGTATGTGCTTCACGTGGTGCACGTGCTCCCTTCTGCCTTTTCGGGGTCCCCGCGAAGTATCGGAGCGAGGAACGAGCGGAGAACTTCGTGGGGTTTCAGAGGCCGGCGGCCTTGTAGAGGGCCTTGACCTCGCTCGACGACAACGGACGCATCTTGCCCGGGCGCAGGTCGCCCAGCTGCACCGGCCCGACGTCGGTGCGCACCAGCGACTCGACCGGGTGGCCGACGGCTTCGAGCATGCGCCGCACGATGCGGTTGCGCCCCTCGTGGAGCACGACCTCGAGCATCACCCAACCCGGCTGGGAGTCGATGACCTTGAACGAGTCGACCTTCACCGGGCCGTCCTCGAGTTCGATGCCCTCGCGCAACGCCCTGCCGACGCCATGCTCGAGCGGACCGCGCACCACCGCGACGTACGTCTTCTGCACCCCGTACCGCGGGTGCTGCAGGCGGTTGGCGAGCTCGCCGTCATTGGTGAGCAACAGCAGGCCGGCGGTGTCGGCATCGAGCCGGCCGACGTGGAAGAGCCGCTCCTTACGGTCGCCGACGAAGTCGCCGACCGACTCCCGGCCGAGATCGTCCTCCATGGTGGAAACGACGTTGAGCGGCTTGTTGAACGCGAAGTAGACGCGGTTCTCGTCGAGCACGACGCGCTCGCCGTCGACGTGCACCACCTGCTTGAGCGGGTCGATGCGCACGCCGAGTTCGGTGACGACCTGGTCGTCGACGGTGACCCGTCCGTCGGCGATCAGTTGTTCGCATACCCGTCGGCTGCCGACGCCGGCCGCCGCGAGCAGCTTCTGCAGGCGCACGCCGTCGGGGTCGTGCACGTCGACCGGCTCCGGGGCCGGACGGCTCGGCGGACGCTGGGTGCCGGCCGGTGCGCCGTGTCGGCCCTGGGCGACCGGGCCCTTGCCCTTGCGGTGGGTCGCCTTCTTGGCCGGTCGACCACCGGAGTTGCCGGAGTTGCGCGGGTTGTTACGGGGGGTGCTCATGCGTGTCCCTGTTCGATGAGTTCGTCGATGACGTCGGTGTCGGGCAGATAAGGGGCGAGCGCGGGCAGTTCGTCGAGCGACGACAGGCCCATGCGCTGCAGGAAGTAGGGGGTGGTGCCGTAAAGCATCGCACCGCCGTCACCGTCGGTGCCGGTCTCGGCGATGAGCCCACGGGTGGTGAGCGTGCGGATCACACCGTCGACGTTCACCCCGCGGACGGCGCTGACCCGGGCGCGCGAGATCGGCTGCCGGTAGGCGATCACCGCAAGGGTCTCCAGCGATGCCTGGGTCAGTTTGGCCTGCTGACCGCCCATGAGGAACTTCTCGACCGCCGGGGCGTAATTGGCGCGGCTGTAGACGCGCCACCCGCCGTTGATCTGGCGCAGCGTGAATCCGCGCTGCTGCGAGGCGTATTCGTCTTCGAGCGCGACGAGGTGATCGTGCACCTCCGACTCCTCGAGTTCGAGGGCGTCGGCGAGTTCGAGTTCGCTGAGCGGCTGGTCGACCACCATGAGGATCGCCTCGATCGTGCTGCGCGCACCGCCCGGGAAGTCGTCGAGGTCGAACCCCTCGGGTTCGACCGGCGTTTCCACCGGAGCCTCCACCGGCGCGTCGGGCACCTCGATCGGCAGGGCCTCGCCGGGCCGGTCCTCGGCGTCAGTCATCGGCGCCTCCTTCAGCTTCGTCACGATCTGCGGTCGTCTCTTCGGTCGTCTCTTCGGTCGTCTGATCGGCCTCGTCGAACTCCGCGCTCACCTGCACCTGCGCGTCCTCGTCCGCCGTCCACCGGACGGTGAGTTCGCCCAGCGCCTCCGGCTGCTCGAACACGATCACCGCCTCCTTGAACAGCTCCAGCACCGCCAGGAAGCGAGCGACGATCACCAGGGTGGAGTCGGCGTCCTCGACGAGGTCGCGGAACGACGAAACCTTCGCGCTGCGCAACTTGTCGGCGACGATGCCGGCCTGTTCGCGCACGCTCACCGCGGCCTGGTGCAGGTGCTCCAACCCCACCTGCGGCGGCGGTTTGGGGATCATCGCGTTCGCCGCGATCATCGCCAGCTGCTCCGGGGTCACGTTCATCACCAGTTCGGGCAGCAGGCCGGCGAACCGTTCCTCCAGCCCGGCCTGGCGCGCGGTGATGCGCCCGGCCGTCGCCATCCGCTGCTCGAAGGCACTCGCCACCTGTTTGAACGCGCGGTACTGCAGCAGCCGGGCGAACAGCAGGTCGCGTGCCTCGATGAGCGCGAGATCCTCCTCGTCCTCCGGGCCGGAGTTGGGCAGCAGCCGGGCAGCCTTGAGGTCCAACAGGGTTGCCGCGATGAGCAGGAACTCCGAGGCCTGCCCGAGGTCCCAGTCGGCCTGCGACTTCTGCGCCGCACGGATGTGGGCGATGAACTCGTCGGTGACCTTGTGCAGCGCGATCTCGGTGACGTCGAGCTTGTGCTTGGAGATCAGCCCGAGCAGCAGTTCGAACGGGCCGGAGAAGACGTCGAGGTGCACCTCGAACGGCGCCGACGACGCGCGTTTGGTGATGACACCGCCGGGAACCGACGGGTCGAGGTCGGCGCCTGCCTCGACCTCGGGGTCGGTGCTCGGCTCGCCTACCGGCTCAGGCTGCGTCGCCGCGAGCGATGAGTTCACGAGCCAACTGTCGGTAGGCCTCGGCAGCGCCGTGGCTCGAGGCGTACTTGGTGATCGGCTCCGCGGCGAGCGTGGCGTCGGGGAACTTCACCGTGCGGTTGATGGTGGTGTGGAACACCTTGTCGCCGAAGTGGTCGACCACCGAGCGCACGACGTCGCGGCTGTGCAGGGTGCGGCCGTCGTACATCGTGGCGAGGATGCCGTCGATCTCCAGGCGCGGGTTGAGCCGGTCGGTCACCTTGTCGATCGTCTCGACCAGCAACGCGACGCCGCGCATCGCGAAGAACTCGCACTCCAGCGGAATGATCACGCCGTGCGACGCGGTGAGCGCGTTGACGGTGAGCAGGCCGAGGCTCGGCTGGCAGTCGATGAGAATGACGTCGTATTCGTCCTCGACCGGGCGCAGCACCCGGGCCAGGATCATCTCGCGGGCGACCTCACCGACCAGTTGCACCTCGGCCGCCGACAGGTCGATGTTGGCCGGCAGCACGTCGAGATTGTCGACGCCCGACGGCTGAATCACCTTGTGGATGTCGTGGCCGCGCTCGACCAGCAGGTTGTAGACCGTCTCGTCGAGTTCGTTGCTGCGCACGCCGAGCCCCGCCGACAGGGCACCCTGCGGATCGAAGTCGACGACGAGCACCTTGCGGCCGTACTCCGCGAGCGCCGCACCGAGGTTGATCGTCGTGGTCGTCTTGCCGACGCCGCCCTTCTGGTTGCACATCGCGATGATGCGCGCCGGGCCGTGCGCGGTGAGGCGGGGTGGGGACGGGAAGTTCGGCAGCGGTCGTCCGGTCGGACCCAACGTGTCCTGCTGGCTCAACATCTCTCCTTGTGCTCTGGCTCTCGCCGATCAACCGCAAGGGTATTACGTCGCCGGGGTCGGCGCGTCCGTGCGGGGCGTGCCGATCGTCACCTGCGCTCAGGTCGCGCGCGGGTGAGCGCCGGCGAACACCTCACGCAACTGCTGGACGGTGACCATCGTGTAGATCTGCGTGGTGGTCACCGAGGCGTGGCCGAGCAGTTCCTGCACGACCCGCACGTCGGCGCCGCCGTCGAGCAGATGGGTCGCGAACGAGTGCCGCAGGGTGTGCGGCGACAGGTGCATGCCGAGGTTCGCGCGCTCGCCACAGGCCTGGACGAGGTTCCAGACCGACTGCCTGGTCAGGCGTCCGCCGCGCTGGTTGAGGAAGAGCGCGGGGGTGCCGCTGCCCTGCCCCGCGAACACCGGGCGGGCGCGCACCAGATACGCCTCGATCGCTTCCTTCGCGAACCGGCCGAGCGGCAGCAGCCGTTCCTTGTCGCCCTTGCCGAACACCCGCACGGTGTCGGTCTGCAAATCGACGTCGTCGACGTCGAGGCCGGTCACCTCGCTGACCCGCGCGCCGATGCCGTACATCAACTCCAGAACAGCTCTGTCCCGCAACGAGTTCGGGGTGTCGCCGACAGCGGCCGCGTCGAGCAGGCGGGCCATCTCGTCCTGACCGATCGCCTTCGGCAGCCGTCGTCCCGGCGTGGGCGGCGCGACACCCTCGGCGGCATCGACGGCGGTCTCCCCCTCCAACGCCAGGAACCGGTGGAACATCCGCACCGCCACCAGCGACCGTGCCGCCGACGAGGCGGCGAGCGGACGGTGCTCGTCGTCGCCCTGCCGCAGATGGGCGAGGAAACCGCTCACCATCGTCTCGGTGATGTCCTTCGGTTCACGCACGCCGGCCGCGGCGAGATAGGCGGTGTAGCGGGAGATGTCACGCCCGTACGCCTTGAGGGTGTGCGGTGACAAGCCGCGTTCGACCCTTAGGTGATCGAGCCAGCCCCTTGCTGCTCGATCCAACGGTGTGGAGCTCATGGAGGAGCATTGTGCCTGCTTGTCACCGACACAGGTGGGCCTACGGGTAGGTTCGCCGCATGCATCGCAGGAGGGGACCCCGATGAAGATTTACGCCGAACGACCGGCCCGGTTGGTTCGACAGATCGTCTTCGACGCCGTCGTGGTCGGCTGGTTGATCCTGTGGTGGCGCCTGGGGCACGCAGTCAACGACGAGGCCGACAAAGGCATGACCGGCGCGCAGAAGCTGCAGACCAGCGCCTCCTCGCTGAGTGGCAACCTCACCGACGCCGGTCAACGGCTGCGCAAGGTGCCGCTGGTCGGCGACACGCTGCAGGAACCCTTCGACAAGTCGGCCGGTGCGGCCAACCAGATCTCGGTCGCCGGCCACGACCTCGGTGTCGGCCTCGACAACCTGGGCAACCTGCTCGGCCTGCTGACCATGCTCGCGCCGTTCCTGTTCGGGGTGGCGCTCTGGGCCGCGGTGCGACTGCCCTACGTCAGGCGGGCCACGCAGGCGGCGAAGCTGCGCGCCACCGAGGCCGGCATGGACGTGCTGGCTCTGCGCGCGCTGCAACACCGCAGTGCCGCAGACCTGTTCGCGATCAGCACCGGCCCGGCCGCGGGCTGGCGGGTCGGCGACGCCGACACCACCAAGGCCCTCGGTGAGCTCCACCTGCGGCGCCTCGGCCTCAAGCCGGGCAAGGCGGAGGCCATCGTCTCCCGTGCCGCGACGGCACGCGGCGCGGCCGCGCAGCCCGACGAGGCCTGAGCCTCCTAGGAGTTCGCCGGCTGCTGCGGCAACACCAACGACGGCAACAGATCGGCGGACGGCGGTGCCCAGGTGGCCGCATCGGCGCCCACCTGCTCACCCGAGCGGATGTCCTTCACCTGGTCGCTACCGTCGTCGCCCGCACCCGGGAACCACACGAACGGGATGCCGCGCCGGTCGGCGAACTGGATCTGCTTGCCGAACTTCGCCGCCTTCGGCGCGACAAGGGTGCGAATGCCCCTGGCGCGCAACGCCGTTGCGATGCGGGTCGACTCGGCCCGGCTGTCCTCGTCGTTGACGGCCACGAGCACCGCCACCGGCGTCTGGCGCGACGCGGTCAGACCCTCCTCGCCGATGAGCAGCCCGAGCAGGCGGGATACACCGATCGAGATGCCGACACCGGGGAAGGTGCGCTTGCCGTCGGAGGCGAGCGAGTCGTAGCGCCCACCGGAGCAGATCGAGCCGTAGCCGGGGTCGCGCTCGAGCATCGTCTCGTAGACCGTGCCGGTGTAGTAGTCGAGGCCGCGGGCGATGCGCAGGTCGGCGACGGCGACACCCGGCGCGTGCTCGGACGCGGTGGCGATCACCGACGCCAGGTGTTCGAGGCCCTCGTCCAGGGTCGGGTGCTCCACACCCAGTGCACGCACCCGCTCGACGAACGAACCGTCGGGCGAACTGATCTCGGCGAGCGCCAGGCACTGCTTGGCCTGGTCGTCGGTGAGGCCGTTCGCGACGAGCAACTCGGCGACCTTCTCGGCACCGATCTTGTCAAGCTTGTCGACGATGCGCAGGGTGCCGATGACGTCGTCGATGCCGAGCCCGCGGTAGAAGCCTTCGCAGATCTTGCGGTTGTTGACGTGGATCGTGTAGTCGCCGACCGGGAGACGGGAGAAGACGTCGGCGATCACCAGCAGCAGTTCGGCCTCGTAGTGCGAGGGCAACTGGTCGGCGTCGACGATGTCGATGTCTGCCTGGATGAACTCGCGGTAGCGGCCACGCTGGGGCCGCTCCCCGCGCCACGCCTGCTGGATCTGGTAGCGACGGAACGGGAAGGTGAGCTTGCCGGCGTTCTCCAGAACGTAACGCGCGAAGGGCACCGTCATGTCGAAGTGCAGGCCGAGCGACGGCTCGGAGTCGTCACCGGCCGGCGCGGCCAACCGGCGGACGGCGTAGATCTCCTTGTCGGCGTCCTCACCCTGGCTGGACAGCCGCTCGACCGGCTCGACCGAGCGGGTGTTGATCGAGGCGAACCCGTGCAGTTCGAAGACCTCGCGGATGGTGTCGAGGAAGTGCTGCTCGACGATGCGGTCGGTCGGCAGCCATTCCTGGAAGCCACTGATCGGGGTGACCTTGGAAGCCATGTGTTCGGTTCAGTCCTTGGTTGTTCTGAGAAAAGGTTGTTCAGACAAGAGGTGGTGTCGGACGGGCAGTGGCTCACAGGCCCTGCAGGAAGGGGTTTGCCGCGCGCTCGGCCGCCACCGTGGTGCCCGGACCGTGCCCGGGCAGCACCAGACGGTCGTCGGGCATCGGCAGCACCACGTTCTTCAGCGAGCGCTGCATCGCGTCGTGCGAGCCGCCCGGCAGGTCGGTGCGGCCGATCGACCCGGAGAACAGCACGTCTCCGGACAGCAGCGTCGAGGTCACGCCGACCTCGTCGGGCAGACCGTCGGGCACGGTGTCGAGCGAGAACATCACCGAGCCCTCGGTGTGACCCGGGGCGTGATGCACGGTGAGGTCGAGCCCGGCCAGGCTCAGGCGCTGCTGGTCGTTCACCTCGACGATCTTCTCCGGCTCCTTCCAGGTGGCCGACGCGCCGAACTGCTGCTCGAACATCGCGAGCATGCCGGGCTGAAGCAGCTTCAGCGGGTCTTCCAGCCGGTAGCGGTCGTCGCCGTGGATGTAGGCGCCCAGTTCGCCGCCGCAGACCGGGGTGACCGAGTAGACGTGGTCGACGTGACCGTGGGTGAGCAGCACCGCGGTCGGTTTGAGGTCGTACTCGGTGAGCACCTCACGCAACTGGTCGACGACACCGATGCCCGGGTCGACCACCACGCATTCCTGGCCGCGTCCGGTGGCGAGCACGTAGCAGTTGGTGGCGAAGGCCTGGGCCGGGAAGTAGACGGTCAACACACGGTCAAGCGTATCCACGCAACGCGGGGGTCGGTCGCGAGGTGTATCCGGCTCGTGACCTGCCGCACACCACGGCGTCGGGCCCTGTCCCTAGACTGACCGGCGGCCGTGCGCAACACCCCGGCCGGTCGTTTCTACGAGGAGACCCGTGCGTCACACCCTGCACCACCGTCAGCACCTTTTGGTGTCGCTGCGGCGTCCGCTGATCGCCGTGTTGGCGACGGCCTGCCTTACCGCCGGCCTGTCGGCGTGCGCCGACGGCGCGGACAGCCCGCAGAACGTCACCTCGTCGCAGAAGTCGACGCCGGTCACCTGCACGACCGCGCCGACGCCGCGTGCCAAGGATCAGGCGCTGACGCTGCCGGACAAGAAGACCGCGCAGGGCCAGGTGTTCATCGCCAAGGTCGAGACCAACTGCGGCACGATCACCCTGGAACTGGACGGCGACAAGGCGCCGCAGACCGTGGCGTCGTTTCTGCAGTTGGCCAAGGGCTACTACGACGACACCCCGTGCCACCGGTTCGTGCCCGAGTTCGTGCTGCAGTGCGGCGACCCGACCGGCACCGGTCAGGGCGGTCCGGGCTACACCTTCGGCATCGAGAACGCGCCGTCCGACAACCAGTACCCCAAGGGCACCCTGGCGATGGCCCGCCAGGCCAACAACGCCGACAGCAACGGTGGACAGTTCTTCATCACCGTCGCCGACACCTCCATTCCCGCCGACTCCGCCGGTGGGTACACGATCTTTGGCAAGGTAGTGGGTGGAATGGACGTGGTCGACCATGTCGCCGCGGCCGGCGCCGCGGCCGAGGACGCCAATGGCAACACCGCACCCAACCAGCCGATCTCCGTCCTGAAGATCAGCATCAGCAAGAAGTGACCGAGAAGAAGGCCTGACCGATGTCGACCGACGCACCGAAGCCGACCCCCCGCCCGGGAGTGCCCACGCCCGCCGCGATGAAGCCGCATCCGCCGGCCGCGGATGCGCCGTCGGCCACCCCCGCCGCACCGGCGAGCAACTCCACCTCCTTCGGCCGGGTCGCCGAAGACGGCACCGTGTTCGTGCGCACCCCCGACGGCGAGAAGGAGGTGGGCTCCTACCCGGATGCCACCCACGAGGAGGCGCTCGCCTACTTCGCGCGCAAGTACGACGAACTGGCCGCGTCGGCCAACCTGCTGCTGCAGCGCGTCGTGCAGACCGATCTGTCGACCCAGGACGGGCAGGCGTCGCTGAAGACCCTGCGCCAGCAGGTGGCCGAGGCGAATGTCGTCGGCGACCTGCCCGCGCTCGACAACACCGTCGAGCAGATCGCGACCGCGCTGTCTGCGAAGGCCGAGGTCGAGTCGCAGGCCCGCGCCGAGGCAAAGAAGGAAGCCGCCGGCCAGCGCGAGGCGCTCGTGGCCGAGGCCGAGAAGATCGCCGGGCAGCCGGTCGAGAAGGTGCAGTGGAAGCAGTCGACCTCCCGCATGCGTGAGCTGCTGGATGAGTGGAAGGCGTTGCAGCGCAGCCAGGTTCGCCTCGACAAGGAGACCGAGAACGCGCTCTGGGCCCGCTTCAGCGCAGCCCGCAACGGCTTCGACAAGACCCGCCGCTCCCACTTCGCCAAGCTCGACGAGGAGCACGCGTCGGCGAAGGCCGCCAAGCAGAAGCTCGTCGCCGAGGCCGAGAAGCTGTCGACCAGCACCGCGTGGGGCCCGACGGCGTCAGCGTTCAAGCGTCTGATGTCCGATTGGAAGCGCGCCGGCCGGGCGTCGCGCTCCGACGACGACGCGCTGTGGGCGAAGTTCAAGGCCGCACAGGACGCGTTCTTCAACGCCAAGGACGAGGTCGTCGCCGCCGAGAACGTCGAGTTCGAGGCCAACCTGAAGGTGAAGGAAGAACTCCTCGCCCAGGCCCAGGCGTTGCTGCCGATCAAGAACCTCGAGCAGACCAAGAAGGACCTCCACGCGATCCAGGACAAGTGGGACGCCGCCGGCAAGGTGCCACGCAAGGACATCGACCGGATGGAGCGCGGCATGCGCAAGGTCGAGCAGGCGATCCGCGACGCCGAGGGCGCGCAGTGGAAGAAGTCCGATCCCGAGCTCGCTGCTCGCGCAGGGTCGTTCGCGGCCCAGTTGCAGAAGGCCGTCGACGACCTGCAGGCCGACCTGAGCGCCGCCGAGGCCGCCGGCGATTCCAAGAAGGCCGCGAAGATCGGCGAGGAGCTCAAGGCGAAGCAGGCCTGGCTCGACCAGGCGATGGGCGGCGTGAAGGAGTTCGGCGGCTGATGACGTCCGGTCAGTCCTCCATCGATTCGGGTCACGACGCGGCCGACGGGCTCGTCGACTACCTCAACGCCAGCCCGTCGCCGTTTCACGCCTGCGCGACCTCCGGTGGTCTGCTCGAGGCCGCCGGGTTCCGGAAGGTCGCCGAGACCGACGCCTGGCCGACCGAGTCCGGCCGCTACTACCTGGTGCGTGGTGGCACGCTGGTCGCCTGGTCGACCGAGCATTCCGCGGACGCCACCACGCCGTTCCGGATCGTCGGGGCCCACACCGACTCCCCCAACTTCCGCATCAAACCGAACCCCGACCACGGCCGGCTCGGCTTCGCTCAGTTGGGGGTCGAGCCCTACGGCGGCCTGATCGTCAACAGCTGGCTCGACCGCGACCTGGGACTCTCCGGACGCGTCGCCGTGCGCGAGAACGGCTCTGCGACAACCCGTTTGCTGCAGATCGACGAGCCGCTCCTGCGCATCTCCCGCCTCGCGATCCACCTCGACCGCAGCGCCGCCGAGGGTGAGTCGCTCAACCGACAGTTCCAGTTGGCACCGCACTGGGGCCTCGGCGAAGTGCCGTCGTTCGCGCACTTCCTCGCCGAACGGTTGGCGGTCGAGCCGCAGGACGTGCTCGGCTGGGACGTCATGACCCACGACGTGCAGCCCGCGGCCCGCACCGGGTTGAACGGCGAGTTCGTCGCCGGCGCCCGGATGGACAACCTGGCGACGTCGTACGCCGGCACCCGCGCGCTGATCGCGGCGGTCGACGCCGCGCCGTCCGCCCCCACCACCCAGGTGTTGGTGCTGTTCGACCACGAGGAGATCGGCAGCATGACCGAACGCGGCGCGTTCTCGGTGCTGCTGCCGACGGTGCTCGAGCGCATCGTCACCGGCCTCGGCGGCGGACGCGAGGAGTTCCACCGGGCCCTGGCCGGCACGGTCATCGCGTCCGGGGACATGGCGCACGCGACCCACCCCAACTACGCCGACCGGCACGAACCCGACCACCAAATCGCCCTGAACGGCGGGCCCGTGCTCAAGGTCAACACCAACGGTCGCTACGCCACCGACAGCGTCGGGGCGGCGTCGTTCAAGCTGGCCTGCGAGCAGGCCGGGGTGCCGATGCAGTCGTTCGTGATGCGCTCCGACCTCCCGTGTGGTTCGACCGTCGGCCCGATGACCTCCGCGCTGACCGGTGCGACGACCGTCGACTTCGGTGCACCGACGCTGTCGATGCACTCGGTGCGCGAACTCGTCGGCGCCGCCGACCAGGGCATGTACGCCGCCGCCCTCGCGGCGTTCCTGTCCCCCGCCTGACGCGACTACGCAAACGCTGCAGTTGCCTGCAGCCTTTGCGGGTGGTGCGGGGGTGGTTTCAGGCGCCGACCCGGTGGCCGGAGCCGGTGAGCCGGTAGACGTCGAACACCCCGTCGACCTTGCGGACGGCGCGGATCACGTGGTCGAGGTGTCCGGCATCGCCCATCTCGAAGGTGAACCGGGAGATCGCGACGCGGTTCTGGGCGGTCGAGAGGTTCGCCGACAGGATGTTGACGTGCTGCTCGGTGAGCACGCGGGTCACGTCCGACAGCAGCCCCTTGCGGTCGAGGGCCTCGACCTGCAACTGCACCATGAACACGCTCGCGGCGGACGGCGCCCACGCGACCTCGATGAGCCGGTCGGGTTGTGCGCGCAACTGGTCGGCGTTGGTGCAGTCGTCGCGGTGCACCGACACCCCGTGGCCGGTGGTGACGAACCCGATGATGTCGTCACCCGGCATCGGAGTGCAGCAGCGGGCCAGCTTCACCCACACGTCGTCGGTGCCGACGACGGTGACACCCGGGTCGCCGGCCCGTCGCCGCGTCTGGGCGCGGGTGGTGATCGGCTCCGGGTCTTCGGTCTCGGCGGCCGTCTCGTCGGCCCCGCCGACAGCATCGCGCAGCAGCTTGGAGACGTGTTCGGCCGACACGTGGTTGTCGCCGACCGCGGCGTAGAGCGCGTCGATGTCTTGGTAGTGCAGGTCGCGGGCCACCTGCGCGAGCAGGTCGGCGTTCATCAGCCGCTGGATGCCCTGGCCCTGCTTGCGCAGCGCCTTGGCGAGCAGGTCTTTGCCCGACTCGATGGCTTCTTCGCGACGCTCGCGGGAGAACCACTGCCTGATCTTGCTGCGGGCCCGGGGGCTCTTGACGAAGTTCAGCCAGTCGCGGCTCGGGCCGGCACCGTCGGCCTTGCTGGTCAGGATCTCGATGACGTCGCCGTTCTCGACCGGCGACTCCAGCGGCGCGAGCCGTCCGTTGATGCGCGCACCGATGGTGTGGTGACCGACCTCGGTGTGCACCGCGTAGGCGAAGTCGACCGGGGTCGACCCGACCGGGAGCCCGACGACCTCGCCCTTCGGGGTGAAGACGTAGACCTCCTGGCTGCCGACGTCGAAGCGCAGGTTGTCGAGGAACTCGTCGGGGTCGGAGGTCTCGCGCTGCCATTCGAGCAGCTGCCGGAACCACGCCATCTCGTCGACCTGGCCACCGTCGGGGGCTGCCGGGATGCCGGTGGCCGCCGACTTGGCTTCGTCCTTGTACTTCCAGTGGGCGGCGACACCGTATTCGGCGCGGTGGTGCATCGCGTGGGTGCGGATCTGGATCTCGACGGCCTTGCCGTCGGGGCCGATGACCGTCGTGTGCAACGACTGGTACATGTTCATCTTCGGGGTGGCGATGTAGTCCTTGAACCGCCCCGGCACCGGGCTCCACCGGGTGTGCAGTGTGCCGAGCACCGCATAACAGTCACGCACGGAGTCGACCAGGATGCGCACCGCGACCAGGTCGTAGATGTCCTTGAACTCCCGGCCGCGCACGATCATCTTCTGGTACACGGAGTAGTAGTGCTTCGGACGGCTGGTGACCGCCGCCTCGATGCGGGCCGCCTTGAGGTCGCTGGTCACCTGCTCCCGGAAACCCTGCAGGTACTGCTCGCGGGCCGGTGCCGCCTCGGCGACCAGCCGGGCGATCTCGTCGTAGACCTTCGGATGCAACACCGCGAAGCAGAGATCTTCCAACTCCCACTTGATGGTGTTCATGCCGAGGCGGTGCGCCAGCGGGGCGTAGATGTCGAGAGTCTCGTTGGCCTTGCGGGTGGCCGACTCCACCGACACGTACCGCCAGGTGCGGGCGTTGTGCAGGCGGTCGGCGAGTTTGATGACGAGCACCCGGATGTCCTTGGCCATCGCCACGACCATCTTGCGGACGGTCTCGGCCTGGGCGGCCTGCCCGTAGGTCATCTTGTCGAGCTTGGTGACGCCGTCGACCAGCAGCGCGATCTCGTCGCCGAAGTCGGCCCGCAGCTGGGTCAGCGAGTAGTCGGTGTCTTCGACCGTGTCGTGCAGCAGGGCCGCCGCGAGCACCGCCGGCTGCATCCCCAGCTCGGCGAGGATCGTGGTGACCGCGAGCGGATGGGTGATGTACGGGTCGCCCGACTTGCGGGTCTGGCCGCGGTGGGCCCGCTCGGCCACTGCGTAGGCCCGCTCGATGAGCGTGACGTCGGCCTTCGGGTGGGTGGCCCGGACGGTGCGCAGCAGGGGTCCCAACACCTGGTGCTGGGGGGTGCGGGGTGCGCCGAGGCGCACCAGCCGGGCCCGCACGCGGGATCCGGAACGTTCCTGCTCGACCATGGATGGATCTTAGTCGCAGCGGCTGGGTCGATCCGCAGGCTCAGGCCTGTGCGACGACACTGATTTCGTGGTCGGCCAGCAGCGCCCGCCCTTGGAGGAAGGCGACCTCGAGCAGGAACTCCAGTCCGGCCACCTCGGCGCCCGCGCGCTGCAGCAGCTGCGCCGTCGCCGAGGCCGTGCCGCCGGTGGCCAACACGTCGTCGACCAGCAGCACACGCTTCCCGCGGCAGGCGTCCTTGGCCACCTCGACGGTGGCCGTGCCGTACTCCAGGTCGTAGGTCTGGCTGATCGTCTCCCCCGGCAGCTTGCCGGCCTTGCGCACCGGCAGGAAGCCGACGCCCATCCGCTGCGCCAACGGCGTGCCGACGATGAAGCCGCGCGCCTCGATGCCGCCGACCATGTCGACCTTGCCCTCCCACCGGGAGGCGATGTGGTCGAGCACCGCAGCGAACGCTGCAGCGTCGGCGAACAGCGGGTTGAGGTCCTTGAACAGCACGCCCGGCTTGGGGAAGTCGGGGATGTCGTGCACCCGCGACAGCAGCAACTGCTGGATATCGGTGGTCACGTCGCTACCCGTCCCGCCGCTCATTCGGCGTCCTTGGTCGCCCAGGGGTGCAACTCGCGCTTGTTCGCGGCCCGCTCGGCGCGCGCCTCGGCGAGTACCTTCTCCCGGTCGGGGTCGACCACACCGGAGGACGACTGGGCGGTGCCGGTCTCGTCCGACGCGGTGAGCTCCTGGTACTGCTTCGCGCGGCGCGCGAGTTCCTGCACCGCCGGTTCACGGTTGCGCAGCGAGACCAGCAGCGGCGTCGCGATGAAGATCGAGGAGTAGGTGCCGACGGCGATACCGACGAAGAGCACGAGCGCGAGGTCGAGCAGCGTGCCGGGGCCGAGCAGCGTGAAACCGACGACCAGCAGCGACAGGATCGGCAGCAGCGCGACGACGGAGGTGTTGATCGATCGCACCAGCGTCTGGTTGACCGCGTAGTTGGCCGCCTGGCCGTACGACCGGCGTCCGGTGGCGAACGCCTCGGCCGCGTTCTCACGCACTTTGTCGAACACCACCACGGTGTCGTAGATCGAGTAACCGAGGATGGTCAGGAAGCCGATCATGGTGGCCGGCGAGACCTCGAAGCCGGTGAGGGCGTAGATGCCGACCGTGAACGCGAGGTCGTGCAGCAGGGCGACGAGGGCGGAGAACGCCATCGCCC
Source organism: Calidifontibacter indicus (assembly GCF_003386865.1). Lineage (NCBI taxonomy): Bacteria > Bacillati > Actinomycetota > Actinomycetes > Micrococcales > Dermacoccaceae > Calidifontibacter > Calidifontibacter indicus. The sequence goes on from NZ_QTUA01000001.1 coordinate 2,446,310, forward strand.
AGGTGCGGAAGTAGAGCGCCAGCACCACCGACACGAGCACGAGGAAGACCACCAGCGCAATCAGCGCCTTGTTGGTGACGGTCTTGCCCCATGACGGACCGATGTAGGAACTGTCGACCGAGGCCGTCGGCACCCCGAACTCGGTCGCCAACGCCTGCGACACCTTGTCGGTGGTCGCGGCGGAGTTGTCGCCGAGTTTCTTGGCCTGGATGCGGATCTGGTTGGTGCCGAGCTTGGTGACACTGATCGGGTCGTCACTGCCGGTGACCTTGCGGACGGTGTCCGTGGCCCGCTGCTCGTAGTTGTTCATCTGGGTGACGCCCTGCACCCGCAGCTCCGAACCACCCTTGAACTCGAGGCTGAGGTTGATTCCGCGGCCGAGGAGGCCGAGGGCGGCGACCACCAGCAGCACGATCGAGATGGCGTACCAGGTGCGCCGGCGTCCGACGAAGTCGAACTGACGGCGACCGGTGTAGAGGTCGTTACCGAATTGCGCGAAGCTCATCATGGGTTACAGCGCCCCTTCGGCCGCAGCGGCCTTGCGATCGGCGATCGTCACTCGGCCACGTCCGGCGTAGGTCACGCCGGCGGCGCCGAGGCGCTCCGGGTCGAAACCGGACCACTTGTGACCGTTGCCGAAGAACTTCGTGCGGGCCAGCAGCGACAGTGTCGGGTGGGTGAACATCATCACGACCATGAGGTCGATCAGGGTGGTGACACCGAGGGTGAACGCGAAGGCCTTCACGCTCGACTCGGACAGCACGTACAGCACCGCGGCGGCGAGGAAGTTCACCGCGTCCGAAATGATGATCGTGCGGCGCGCCCGGGCCCAGCCGGTCTCGACCGCGGCCCGCAACGGGCGTCCCGATCTCACCTCGTCGCGCACTCGTTCGAAGTAGACGATGAACGAGTCGGCGGTGATACCGATCGACACGATCAGACCGGTGATGCCGGCCATCGTGAGCCGGAAGTTGTTGGCGTAGCCGAGGAAGGTGACGGCGCCGTAGGTGATCGAGCCCGCGACGACCAGCGAGGCCACGGTCACCAGACCGAGCGCGCGGTACTGGAACAGCGAGTAGAGAACCACCAGCAGCAGACCGATGAGGCCGGCGAGCAGGCCCTTCTGCAGCTGCTCGGTGCCCAGCTGCGGGCTGATCTGGTCGGAAGTCAGCTCCTTGAAGCTGAACGGCAGCGCACCGAACTTCAACTGGTCGGCGAGGGTCTTGGCGCTGGCCGAGGTGAAGCCGCCGCTGATCTCGGCGCGACCGTCGAGGATCGGGCCGTTGGTGCTCGGGTCGGAGATGACGACACCGTCGACGTTGATCGCGGACTTGTTCTGGTCACCCTGCAGTGCGGCGATGCGGCGGGTCATCTCGCCGAAGGCCTTGGCGCCCTTGCTGTTGAACTCCAGGTTGACCGCGATCTCGCCGGTGGCGACGCCGTTGGCGTTGGTGCGCTGGCCGAAGGACGCGTTGGTGATCGTCGAGCCGTCGACCTCGACCGGGCCCATCAGGTAGGTGGCGTCACCTTCCTTGGAGCAGGCCACGGTCGGCTGGTTCTCCGGCGCCTGCGCGGAGATCTCACGCCACTTGGCGGCCGTCGGGCCCTTCTTCGGGTCGGTGTTGTGGCAGCTGATCTGTGCGAGCAGTTGCTGGTAGGTCGTGCCCTTCTTGGCGAGGCCGTTGCGCACCCAGATGTCGGCGACCGGCTTGGTGGCCCACTGCGTGTCGCTGGGGCTCTCGGGGATGCCGGCGGTGGCGGCACCGGGCAGGGTCGGCTGCACCGGCTCGGCGGTGGTTGCCGAGGAGGTGCTGGCGGCCGCGCCGCCCGGCAGGGTCGGCTGCACCGAGGTGGTCGCGGCCGGGGCGTTGGTGGACGCCGGTACGCTGGTGGACGCCGAGGTCGAGGTCGACGCGGACGGTGCCGCCGGGGTGGTCGTGGCCGCGGCGTAGGCCTCCGGGAACGGAGCGTTCGCCGAGGTGGTCGCCGAGGCAGTCGCAGACGCAGAGGACGACGCAGACGAAGAAGGGGTGGCGGAGGCGGACGAGTTCGCGGCCGGCGCCGAGGTGCTGGTGGCCGGGCTCGAGGCCGGGCTGGACGTCGAGCTGGACGTGGCGGCACCCGAGCTGGTCGCGCTCGGCGAAGCGGACGTCGTGGGTGCGTCGACCAGCGGCTGCGACGCGGCGATGACGGCGCGGATCGTCAGCTTCGAGGACTGCGCGAGCGAGTCGAGGATCGCCTTCGAGGGGTTGCCCGGGATCGAGACGACGATGCTGCGGTCACCGAGGGTGCTCACCTCGGCCTCGGCCACACCGGTGCCGTCGACCCGCTGGCGGATGATGTTGACGGCCTGGTTGACCTGGCCGGCGTTGACCTGCTGGCCGGCGCCGAGCACCGGCTCGAGCACGACCTGACGGCCGCCCTCGAGGTCGAGGCCGAGCTTCGGGGTCCACTGACCCTTCGGGTTGCCCCACGCGGTGGTGGCCGCGATCCCGCCGAACAGCGCGGCGATGATCAGCAGGAGCAGGAAAAGCGTGCGCTTGGGCTTGGCAGCCGGCGCGCGTCGGGCACGTGTTGCCACGGAATCAGGCCTTCTCGTCGGTGGATTCGGGCGCCGCGGCGGACGAGTCGGGAGTCTCGACCAGGCGGCGCGGCACGATCGCGCGGCGGTCGAAGCGCAACTGCACACCGTTCGCCACCTCGAGCGTGGCGACCTCGTCGTCCATCGCGACGAGACGACCGAACAGGCCGGAGGTGGTGGTCACCTCGTCGCCGACGGTGATCTCGCGCTGGGCCTGCTGGAACTGCTTCTGCCGCCGACGGCTGAACCAGAACATCACTGCCAGCAGGGCGAGCGGCAGCAGCAACAGGATCATGCCGGACGAGCTCTGCCCGCTGTTGGTCGCGGTCACGAGTGCGTGCATGTCAGTGGTGCTCCCTGGAACGTGGATGGGTGGCGCTGGGGCGAATCGCCCGCTAAGGCCGCCCGGTGAGTCTAGGTCAGGCTGCTGACAGTCCCAAGTTGGGTGTGAGGTGTGTCATGCCACAAGACCTCGGCCCGGCTCGGCGGCCCGAGTCTCGCGCCGCTCAATCCGAGAAGCGACCTTCACCGTCGGGTAACGACAACTGCTGCGCCCAGGTTCCGCCGTCCTGGCCGTCGGAGGCCGGCGGGGTAAGACCGAGGTGCTGCCACGCCTGCGGTGTCGCGGTGCGGCCGCGCGGGGTGCGCAGCAGATAGCCCTCCCGCACCAGGTAGGGCTCGGCGACCGTCTCGACGGTGTCGGGCTCCTCCCCGACCGCGACGGCGAGGGTGGTGAGGCCGACCGGTCCGCCGGCAAATCGTCGGCAGAGGGTCTCCAACACTCCGCGGTCGAGCCGGTCGAGACCCTTGGCGTCGACGTCGAAGAGTTCGAGGGCGGCCTTCGCCGACGGCTGGTCGACCACTTCGGCGCCGTGGATCTGGGCGTAGTCGCGCACCCGGCGCAGCAACCGGTTGGCGATGCGCGGCGTGCCGCGCGAGCGTCCGGCGATCTCGGCGATGCCCTGCCGGGTGGCCTCGACCCCGAGCAGGCCCGCACTGCGGTGCAGGATCGCGGCGAGGTCGTCGGCGGAGTAGAAGTCGAGGTGGCCGGTGAAGCCGAACCGGTCGCGCAGCGGGGCGGGTAGCAGGCCGGCGCGGGTGGTCGCGCCGACGACGGTGAACGGCGGCAGCTCCAACGGGATCGCGGTGGCTCCGGGACCCTTGCCGACGATCACGTCGACCCGGAAGTCCTCCATCGCCAGGTAGAGCATCTCCTCGGCGGCCCGCGCCATGCGGTGGATCTCGTCGAGGAAGAGCACCTCCCCCTCGGCCAACGACGACAGGATCGCTGCGAGGTCGCCCGCGTGCTGGATCGCCGGGCCGCTGGTGATGCGGATCGGCTGCTCGAGTTCGGCGGCGATGATCATCGCCAGGCTGGTCTTGCCGAGGCCGGGCGGACCCGACAGCAGCACGTGGTCGGGGGTCGTGCCCCGCCGCTTGGCAGCAGCCAGCACGAGGCCGAGTTGCTCGCTCACCCGCGGCTGCCCCGGAAACTCCGCCAGGCGGCGCGGTCGCAGTGCGGCCTCGAAGTGGCGTTCGTCGGGGGCGCCGCCCGGGTCGACGATGCGGGCGGTGGCCTCGTAGGAGTCGTCGTCGTAGTCACTCATGCTCTGGTCACCTGCCGAGGCTACGCAGCGTCGCCCGCAACAGGTCGGCGACCTGGGTGGGGGCGTCGTCGGCCTTGGCCACCTTGGCGACGGCGTCCTGTGCCTGCTTGGTCGACCAGCCGAGGCCGGTGAGGGCGTCGACGACCTGCTGCTGGGTCTCGTCGGCGGCCGGCGCCGACGGCGCTTCGCTCACCGGCGTGGCTCCGCCCGGTAACGCGCCGACCTTGTCCTTGAGTTCGAGCACGATGCGCTCGGCACCCTTCTTGCCGATGCCGGGCACCTTGACGAGGGTCGGCACGTCGCCGCCGGCGATCGCCGCACGCAGCGCGTCGGGTGCGTGCACGGCGAGCATCGCCAGCGCCAATCGCGGCCCCACCCCGCTGACCGTCTGCACCAACTCGAACAAGCGGCGCTCGGCGTCGTCAGCGAAACCGAACAACGTCAAGGAGTCTTCGCGCACGACGAGGGTGGTGAAGAAGGTGGCTTCCTGACCGGTGCGGGCCGACGACGCGCCGGATGGGGTGGTGTGCACGAGCATCCCCACTCCCCCGACCTCGACGACGACATGGTCGAGACCGATGGACAGGACGGTGCCACGGACGGAGGCAATCATCGGGGTCCTCGCGAAGTATCGGAGTCAGGCACGAACGGAGAACTTCGTGGGGTGATGGTCATCGTGCATACCTGCTGACGGATCGGGCGGGCTGCTCGGCCCGGCGGGTGCTTGGCGATTGGGTCGGACGCGCCTGTGCCGCAGCGGCGTTCGCGATGCGGTCTTGTGCGCCGCCGCGCCAGACGTGGCAGATCGCCAGGGCGAGTGCGTCGGCGGCGTCGGCCGGCTTGGGTGCGACCTCGAGTCGCAGGATGCGCGTCACCATCGAGATGACCTGAGCCTTCTCCGCTCGCCCGTTGCCGGTGACGGAGGCCTTCACTTCGGTGGGGGTGTACATCACCAGCGGCAACCCGTCGCGGGCTGCGGCGAGCATCGGCACGGCCGACGCCTGGGCGGTGCCCATGATGCCTTTGATGTTGGCCTTGGCGAAGACCCGCTCGACGGCGACCACGTCGGGTCGATGGTCGGACATCCACTGGTCGATCTCGGTCTGCAGGGTGAGCAATCGTTCCGCAGGGTCGTCGGCGACGGGGGTGCGGATCACCCCGACGGCCACGAGCCGCACGGGCTGACCGATGCCACCCTCGACGACGCCGATGCCGCAGCGGGTCAGACCCGGGTCGACACCCAGTACTCGCACTCGTCGCTCCTCGCACACATGTTCGGCTCGCAGGAACGATAACCCGAGCGGGTGCGCCGGTTCACGCAGGCGCGCCGTCGAGCACCTTGTACTGCTGGGCGCGACGTACTCCTCGTACGCCGCGCGGGTGAGGCCGCGGCGCGCGATGATGTCCGCGTACAACCGCCCGGACGGCTTCACCGTGCGGTCGCCGGTGTCGCGGTCCATCGCGACGATGCCGAAGTGTGGCTCGTCGCCCTCGTTCCACTCCCAGTTGTCGACGAAGCACCAGTGGTAGTAGCGCTCGACCGGCAGGTTCGCCGTGCTCATCGCCTGCAACTGCTCGGCGAGGAAGCGGCACCGGAACGCCTCGGGGTCGGTGTTGTCGCAGGTGCCGTTCTCGGTGATCCAGACCGGACCGCCGTACTTGGCGGAGAGTTCGCGCACGCACTGCACCAGTCCGTCGGGGTAGATCTCCCAGCCCAGGTCGTTGATCGGCGCACCCGGGAAGGTGCCGTCGTCGAGCTTGGAGACTGCGGTGCGCGAGTAGTAGTTGATGCCGAGGTAGTCGAAGTAGCGGCGTCCGGCCTCGACGGTGTCGGGTTGGCCGAGCACCTTGCCGAACCGGCCGAGCAGCATCGCGTCGGCGATCGCGTCCTGGAACAGGTAGCTCGACAGCTTGGTGAACACGTGGTGCATCGGGTTGCGCCGGTCGAGCGGCTCGAACACCCGCATGTGGTGGGCGAAGCCGACCTTCGCCTCCGGCTGGATCTCGTGGATGAGGTCGTAGGCGCGGCAGTGGGCCTCGGCGAAGTTGCGCAGCACCGCGCCCCTGTTCGGGTTCGAGCCGTGACCATTCCAGACCCATCCGATAGGTCTGCAGGCCGAGTTGCGCCATCAGGTCGGTGTCTTCGCGCCAACGCCGCCAGTGGTCGGTGGCCCGCTCGGGGATCGAGCCGTCCTTGATCGTGCCGGGCTGTTGCGCCCAGTCGTACCAGTTGTTGTTGCGGTCGCCGCCCTCGATCTGGACGGCGCAGGTCGCCACTCCCATGAGGACGTCGCCGATGGAGAAGATCAGGTCGGACGGCTCGTTCGCGGACATCCTGCATTCTCACCCGTCGGTAACCGCAGGGTGGGCGCCGGCGCGCAAAAGGGGGCCGGTGCGCAGCGCACCGACCCCCTTTCCCGCGGGATGGACCCGTTGGTCAGTCCTCTTCGTCGAGTTCGGCGAGCACCTCGTCGGAGACGTCGCCGTTGGCGAAGACGTTCTGCACGTCGTCGGAGTCCTCGAGGGCCTCGATGACCCGGAACATCTTCTTGGCGCCCTCCTTGTCGAGCGGCACCTCGACGGTCGGCAGCCACGACGACTCGGCCGAGTCGTAGTCGACGTCGGCGGCCTGCAGAGCCTCACGCACGGCGACGAAATCGCCGGCCTCGGAGACGATCTCGAAGCTCTCGCCGAGGTCATTGATCTCCTCGGCGCCGGCGTCGAGCACGATCTCGAGCAGGTCGTCCTCGGTCTTGTCCCCCTTGGGCACGATGACAACGCCCTTGCGCTGGAACTGGAACGCGACCGAACCGGAGTCGGCCATCGAGCCGCCGTTCTTCTGCAGTGCGGTGCGCACCTCGGCGACGGCGCGGTTCTTGTTGTCGGTGAGGCACTCGATGAGCAGCGCGACACCGCCGGGGGCGTAGCCCTCGTACATGAGGTTCATGTACTCGGCGCCGCCCGCCTCGGCACCCGAGCCGCGCTTGACCGCGCGGTCGATGTTGTCGTTGGGCACCGACGACTTCTTGGCCTTCTGGATGGCGTCGTAGAGGGTCGGGTTACCGGCCGGGTCGCCGCCGCCCTGCCGCGCCGCGACCTCGATGTTCTTGATGAGCTTCGCGAAGAGCTTGCCCCGCTTGGCGTCGATCGCAGCCTTCTTGTGCTTGGTCGTCGCCCATTTGGAGTGACCGCTCATGTCTCCCTCTACTGCCAGTCGTACGTTCTGCGTGCTGTGGTTGTCGGCCGGAGGCCGTCGGCCATCCTACGTCGCGGCCCCGCAGCCGGTCACGTCGAGACCGGGCTACCCCAGTCCCTGCCTCCACGGGCGGACGACTTCGGTTCGAGGCTACGCCGCCGACCCGGTCGCGAGGGCGGCTTGCACCATCTCGACGAAGTAGGCGTGCACCCGTTCGTCGCCGGTGACCTCCGGGTGGAAGGAGGTGGCCAACAGGTTGCCCTGTCGCACCGCGACCGGGTGTCCGGAGGCGAGCCCGTGGCCTTCGGGCACCCGCGCGAGCACCTCGACCGCGTCGCCGACCTCCTCCACCCACGGAGCACGAATGAAGACCGCGTGCACCGGCTCCTCCCCCACCGCCGGCATCGGCAGGTCGCACTCGAAGGAGTCGACCTGACGTCCGAAAGCGTTGCGCCGCACCGTGATCCGCATGCCACCCAAGGTCTGCTGATCGTGCGTGCCGTCAAGGATGCTGTCGGCGAGCAGGACCATCCCCGCGCACGAGCCGTACGCGGGCATCCCGGCGGCGATCCGCTCTCGGATCGGGTCGCGCAGTTCGAAGATGCGCAGCAACTTGTCGATGGTGGTCGACTCGCCGCCCGGCAGCACGAGTGCGTCGATCTCGGCCACCTCGGCGGGCCGCCGTACGGCGATCGCGTCGGCTCCCGCGGCGGCCAGGCTGCGCAGGTGCTCGCGCACGTCTCCCTGAACGGCGAGGACGCCGATGCGCGGCTGCCGCCTAACCTGCTGCATGTGTCAGCTCCCTCGGTAGTGGTCCGGCCACGTCGGCCCGGCGATCTTCCTGCTCTAGTGTCCCTGCTCGCCGCGCAGCAGCCACACTCGCTCTACCCGTTGATGTGGCCGTTGCCCTACCCGCCCGAGCGGTTCGTGCAGCGGGAGTCGGAGCGGCAGGCGTGGGTCGCGGAGGTCGACGGCACGCTTGCCGGCCACGTGAGCCACACCGTCGTGCCCGACGACGCCACCGGAGCGATCTGGTCGGCGGGCACGGGCCTGCCGATCGACCGACTCGGTTGTCTCTCAGTGCTTTTCGTGGGGCCACAGACCACCTCGACCGGCGTCGGCGGCCGGCTGCTCGACACCGCGGTCGCCGAGATCCGTGGCGCCGGGCTGCGGCCGGTGCTCGACGTCACCCGGACGGCCTCGTACGCCGCGTCGGTCTACCGGCACCGCGGCTGGCGGCACATCGGCGACGGGCGTCCGGACTGGCTGCCCGACGGTGAGCCCGACGTGGAGTTTTTCGAGTTGCCCGACGACGTCGGCATCACCCACCGCACCGGCACGGTCGTCGCCGGCCACGGTGTCGCCTCGGGCCGGTCGCCGTCCAGCCCGTACCCGGCCGGCGCCGTGGCGCTGCAGACACCCCACTTCGCCGACCGCGGGTTCCACCTCGACGGGCTGCGGCCCGCCACCGTCAATCTCGACCTGGGCGAACCGGTGTCGGTGCAGCGACCGACAGTCACCCTGGTCGAGGTCGACTGGACCGACCTGCACGGCCCCGAGACTTTCTCGTTCGTACGCTGTGCCGTCGAGCGCGACGGGCACACCCTGCACGGTTACGTCTACTGGCCGCATCCGGAGACCAAACCGACCAATTTCCAACCGAATTCGGTCATCGAGTTGTTGCTGCCCGACATCCCCGGGTTGTCTTACGGCGACCGGCTCACGGTCGCGCTGCCGGCCCGCAGCACCGGCTGAGTGCAGCGCCACCGGCCGACCGTTGGAGACGACAGCCGGGCCGCGCAGCGGTTGCGACAAGTCGCACCGATTGTCCTACATAAGTAGTACAATTGGCCTGTGTCCACCGTGAGCAAGCGAGAGCTGAACCAGCAGACCGCAGCCGTCCTCGCACAGGTCAACGCGACGGACGACGTCATCGTGACCGAACGCGGCGAGCCGCGGTGGCGGGTGAGCCTCGTGCGCGACGACGACACCCCACTGGCCCGCCTGGCGCGCGAGGGCCGCTACACCCCGCCGTCCAACGAACCGGTTGCCTGGCCCGACCGGCCCGGCGGCCCGCGCTACACCGAACACGAGGCCGCGGCACTCCTGGACGAGTTGCGGGGCGACCACTGACGATGGCGGGCTCGCTGGTCTACCTCGACTCCTCCGTCGCACTACGAACGATCCTCGACGTGCCGGAACGGCGACGCCTACAGGACTGGATGCAGGCGACCCAAGCGACCTTCGTCTCGTCCCGACTGCTCCACACCGAGGTCATCAGGGTGTTACGGCGCGACGATCGCGCCCTGACCGACGGCCGCCCACTTCTCGACCGAGTCGGCCTGCTCGACATGCCCCGCGAGACACATTCGATCGCGGAGTCCATCGAACGGCACGTCAAGACACTGGATGCCTTGCACCTCGCCACCGCGCTGCTGATCGGTGAACCCGTGCTGGTCGCCACCCACGACAGCGTGATGAAGAAGGTCGCCGAGCAGCTCGGATTGACAGTCGTCGACCCCGTCTGAGCTGCCCGCTTCGGACGCCGTCGTTACCAACCGCGCTCGGCGAGCCGGTGCGGCTGTGGAATCTCGTCGACGTTGATGCCGATCATCGCCTCGCCCAACCCGCGCGAGACCTTCGCGATCACGTCCGGATCGTCGTAGAACGTGGTGGCCTTGACGATCGCGGCCGCCCGCTCGGCCGGGTTGCCGCTCTTGAAGATTCCCGAACCGACGAACACGCCCTCGGCGCCGAGCTGCATCATCATCGCGGCGTCGGCCGGGGTGGCGATGCCACCGGCGGTGAACAGCACGACCGGCAGCTTGCCGAGTTCGGCCACCTCCTTGACGAGCTCGTACGGCGCCTGCAACTCCTTTGCCGCCACGAACAGTTCGTCCTCGGGCAGGTTCTGCAGCCGGCGGATCTCCTGACGGATCGAGCGCATGTGCGTGGTGGCGTTGGAGACATCGCCGGTGCCGGCCTCGCCCTTGGAGCGGATCATCGCCGCGCCCTCGGTGATGCGACGAAGAGCTTCGCCGAGATTGGTCGCGCCGCACACGAACGGCACCGTGAACTGCCACTTGTCGATGTGGTTGGCGTAGTCGGCCGGGGTGAGCACCTCGGACTCGTCGATGTAGTCGACACCGAGGCTCTGCAGCACCTGCGCCTCGACGAAGTGACCGATGCGAGCCTTCGCCATGACCGGGATCGACACGGCTTCGATGATGCCGTCGATCATGTCGGGGTCGCTCATCCGCGAGACGCCGCCCTGGGCACGGATGTCCGCCGGCACCCGCTCCAACGCCATGACCGCGACCGCGCCGGCGTCCTCGGCGATCTTCGCCTGTTCGGGGGTGACGACGTCCATGATCACGCCGCCCTTCAGCATCTCGGCCATGCCGCGCTTCACGCGGGCAGTACCCGTCCGGCTGGTCTGAGTGGTGGACTGCGGCGTGGCGGTGTCGGCTGAACCGGTCATCATGACTTCCTCGAAGGCTGTGCGGACTACTTCTCCCGCCAGGCTAGACCCGTCGAAAGTCCACTTAGCGCCATTTATCGCCCGGTGTCATCTTCCTGCCACGGCAGGCAACAGTCAGCGACTCGCCTCGATTCAATACGCGTCGACGGCCGGCGGCTCCAAATCGAAGTCGACCACCTGCGGCATCGTCGTGCGACCGGCGAGGTGGAAGGCCCGCACCAACGGTTGCGCGCGCACCCGACGGACGGCGCGCACCGCGTCATCGTGGAAGGCGCGCGCCAGCACGACCCGCTGACCGGCTTGGGTCACGCGCTGCAGCAGGGTGTGGGCCCCGGGGCGAGCATCGATGTCGCGCAACGCATCCGGGGTGAGCGCAACCCGCAGGGTGTGGCTCAGATCCGACTCCGCCGTCGCGCGCTCCCGGTCGATGCCGAAATCGCGCACCTCGTCGTGCACCTCGGCGTCATCGGCCAGATCGAGCGAGGTCGAGGCCGCGTGCGCCAACAGCATCGACGTCGCCGGGTCGAGCACCCCGGCATGCGCGAGCTCCATCACGGCTTCGGCGCGGCGCACGAGTTGGGCGTCGAGCGACGACACCGAACCCTCGACCCGGGCGTGCAGGCGGTCGAGACGGGCCGCCGTATAGGAGAGGTACCACGCGACCAGAGCGATGATGGCGACGACCAGAACCACCCAGAACCAGACACGCATCAGTTGCTCCTCCACCAACGGATCGGACGCACTTCGGACTTGTCTAATACCGGAATCGCTGCGGCACAGACGGTTTCGTACACCGAGTAGACGTCGGCACCGACCCTGGACCAGTCGAACCGGTGCGCACGGCGCGCGCCCTGCCCGGCCAGTTGGGCGCGATCGGCGGGTTGCGCCAACAGGTCGAGCACCACGTCGGCGAGTTCGCCCGGCTGCTCGTTGGCGAAGAGCGCACCGGCCCAACCGTCGTCGAGCACGGCCCGGAACGCCTTGATGTCGCTGGCCACCACGGCCGCGCCGGCACCCATCGCCTCGACGAGGATGATGCCGAAGCTCTCACCACCGGTGTTCGGCGCGATGTAGCAGTCGACCGAGCGCAGGAACGACTGCTTCTCGGCGTCGCTGATCGGCCCGAGGAACTCGCACGCCGCGACGACGGCATCGGGTCGCCCGTCGAGCACCGCTTTCGGATCACCGGGGCCGGCGATGAGCAGCCGCAGCCCCGGGCGGGCGGCGAGCATCTTGGGCATCGCGTCGAGCAGCACGTGCAGCCCCTTGCGGGGTTCTTCGATGCGGCCGAGGAAGGCGATGGTCGGACGCTCATTGGTGCCCTGCCAGCGGGGCGTCGGCGCGGCGTCGGCGAACCGGTCGACGTAGACGCCGTTCGGGATGATCACCGCGTCGCCGCCGATGTGGTCGCGCACGAACCGGCGCGCCTCACCCGACACCGCGATGCGACCCATCAGTTTCTCCAGTCCGGGTTGCAGCATCGGACCGACCGCGAGCAGCGCGCGCGACCTGGTGTTGCTGGTGTGAAAGGTCGCGACCAGCGGGCCTTCGGCGGCCCACATCGCCAGCATCGACACGCTGGGACTGATCGGTTCGTGCACGTGCACCACGTCGAACCGTCCGCGTTCCATCCAGCGGGTGACGCGCCCGGCGGTCACCGGGCCGAAGGTCAGCCGGGCGACCGACCCGTTGTAGGGCACCGGCAGCGCGCTCCCCGCGCTCACGACGTACGGCGGGAGCGGGGTGGCCGGCTCGGCGGGGGCGAGCACCTCGACGTAGTGACCGTGCGCGATGAGGTACTCGGCCAGGTCACGCACATGCAGTTGCACTCCCCCGGGCACGTCGAAGGAGTACGGGCTGACCAGGCCGATCCTCACCCGCGGTCCTCGAGATCGTCGAAGTCGGCCAGGAAGACGCGCTGCATCATGTGCCAGTCGGCGGTGTGTTCGCGGATGCCGGCGCCGAGGTGGTCGATGCACGCCTGGGTCATCGCGCGCACCTGCTCGCTGCGGTCGCCCGTGGTCGGCACCTGCACCCGGGGGCCGAAGTCGGCGACCACGCGCGGCGCGGCGCGGCCGGGCACCTGCTCGTAGCTGACCGACAGCGGGAACAACGCCGCGCCGGTGTCGAGTGCGAGCCGGGCGGGTCCGGTGGCCGCCTTGATCGGGTGGCCGAGCAGTTCGACCCCCACCCCGTGCCGGGTGAGGTCGCGGTCGGCGAGCAACGGCACGAACCCGCCGTTCTCCAGCGCGGCGACCAACGTCGGGTAGGTGTCGTCGCCGCCGGTCAGCGGCAGGATCGTCATGCCGAGCGACTCCCGGAAGGCGAGGAACTCCTCGTACAACTCCTCCGGCTTCAGTCGTTCGGCGACGGTCGTGACCGGGGCGAAGTAGGTGGTCGACCAGGCACCGGCGAGGTCCCAGTTGCCCATGTGCCCCAGGAACAGGATGATCGGCTCGCCGCACCCGACGATCGCGCGGGCCTCGGCGTCGTTGCCGACCAGGCGCATCCGCTCGGCCAGTTGCTCGGGGCTGTGCACCGACAGTCGAAATGCGTCGCACCAGTAGTGCAGGTAGGACCGCACGCCCTCGCGCACCACCTGCTCGAGGGCGTCACCGGCGAGGTCTGGCCGCACCTTCGCGTAGTTGGCTCGCATTCGTCGCACCGACGGCCCATTGCGGCAGAAAGTGATGTCGGCGATGCGGTCGAACATCGCGTACGCGGCCGACTCGGGCAGCTTGCAGACGACCTTCCAGGCCGCCCGGAAACCGGCGACCTGGGCAACCTCGGCGAAACTCACAGAGCCTTGCCGAGGGCCTGCTTGCGCACGGTCAGCATGCGCTGCAGCACGGTGATGAAGCTCGCGAGCGCCAGCAGACCGAGCACGATGCCCATGATCCAGGTCTCCCACGGCGACAGAAACCAGCCGCACAGGCCGGTGGTGACCAGCACCGCGACCAGGCGGTCGGCGCGCTCGGCGATGCCGACGTTGGCGGTCATGCCGAGGCCCTCGGCCCGCGCCTTCGCATAGGAGACGACGCTGCCGAGGATCAGGCAGGCGAGCGCCAGACCGGCCAGCACCATGTTGTGGCCCTGGTCGCCGGCGTAGTAGATGACGAGGGCGCCGAAGATCGCGGCGTCACCGACCCGGTCGAGGGTCGAGTCGAGGTAAGCACCCCACACGCTCGAGCGGCCCGACATGCGCGCCATCACACCGTCGATGGTGTCGCTGAACACGAACGCGGTGATCACCAGCGTGCCGATCAGGAACTCGTGCCGCGGGTAGAACGCCAGGGCACCGAAGCAGACACCGAGGGTGCCGATGATCGTGACGATGTCGGGGCTGATGCCCATTTTGAGGAAGAGTTTGGCGACGGGCGTGAAGATCTTCGTGAAGAATGCCCGGGCGTACTTGTTCAGCATGGTGGCCCCAGGTTACCGACAGGTCGGGTCAGTTCTTCGGCCATGCTGCGGCGAGCCGCGAGCGGGCGTCCTCCAGCAACTGCGGCAGCGCCTTGGTCTGCGCGATGATCGGCAGGAAGTTGGAGTCGCCGCCCCACCGCGGCACGATGTGCTGGTGCAGGTGGGCCGCGACACCGGCGCCGGCGACCTCCCCCTGGTTCATGCCGAGGTTGAAGCCCATCGGCGACGACACCTCCTGCAACGCCCGGATGCCCTGCTTGGTCAGCGCGGTGAACTCGGCGGTCTCCTCGTCGGTGAGGTCGAGGTAGAGCGGCACGTGCCGGTAGGGGCAGACCAACAGGTGGCCCGGGTTGTACGGGAAGAGGTTCATCACCACGAAGCAGTGCTCACCGCGGTGCACGACCAGCCCGGCCTGGTCGTCCTTCTTCGGGGCCGCGCAGAACGGGCAGGCCTCGTCGTCGTTGACCTCCGGCTTGTCGGCCTCGATGTAGGCCATCCGGTGCGGCGTCCAGAGCCGTTGGAAGGCGTCGGGCACCCCGGCGAACCCGTCGGCGTCCTCGACGACAGCCTCGGACGACGGTTGGTGGGTCTGCTGCTCCTGGGTCACGGCCTAGATCCTATGGGCCGGAATAGCGCGACCCCGCGCGGGTGTTGCGACGATGGTCGCGCAGTGCGGCCCTCGAACCGAAGGAGCACAGATGCCGTTGCAGGGCGAGTACGCACCGGAGAAGACCCCGTGGGTGGCCAAGCAGCTGGCCACGATCGACGAGACCGGCACGACCGCGTCCGTCGGCGTGCAGGGCATGGACGTCGTGGTCTTCACCATCCGTGGCCGTAAGTCGGGACTGCTGCGTCGCGTGCCGCTGATGCGGGTCGAGCACGACGGTGTCTACGCCGCGGTCGCCTCCAAGGGCGGCGCCCCGGAGCACCCCGCGTGGTACGGCAACATCACCGCCAACCCCGAGGTCGAGGTACACGACGGCATCCGTCACATCGACGGTGTCGCCCGCGAGATCTCCGGCGCCGAGCGCGAGGAGTGGTGGGAGCGTGCGGTGGCGGCCTTCCCGCCCTACGCGGAGTACCAGACCAAGACCGACCGGTTGATCCCGGCGCTGCTCATCGAGCCGACGCAGCCGTAACCAGCCACCGGAACGGCGCGAGCTGGGCCGGGTCGCTGCGCCACTGCAGTTCGGGGTGCCATTGCACCCCGAGCCACGGGTGCTCGCGTCGGTCGACCGACTCGATCGCCTCGATCTGACCGTCGGCAGTGCGGGCCGAGGCGATCAGCCCGTCGGCGACGCGCCCCACCACCTGGTGGTGGATGCTGCGCCCCTGCCACGACGACGCCCCCATCACCTGTTCGACGAGGGTGCCGGACGCGCAGACGGTCACCTCGTGGGTGGCGTCGCGGTGGGCGACGCTCGTCTCCTCCAGGTGCTGCACCAGGTCGCCGCCGAGGGCGATGTTGAGCGACTGCATGCCACGGCAGATGCCGAGCACCGGCATCCGCCGCCGGAGTGCGGCGCGCAGGATCGCGATGTCGCCGGCGTCGTGTTCGGGCGGCACCAGGTCGAGTCGCGGGTGGGGTTCCTGGCCGTACATCGCCGGGTCGGAGTCTCCTCCGCCGGGCATGACGAGTCCATCGGCCAGGGCCAACGAGTCGGCCAGCAGGGCAGGGTCTTCGACGGCGAGCACGACCGGCAGGCCACCGGCCGCCACGATCGCGGCGGCCACCGCGCGGCGCACCTCCAGACCGACGATCTCGGTGCTCGTGTCGTCGCGGGTGTAGCGCGCCGCGACGGCGATGACCGGGCGATCGGTTCGGTTCGGCTCCACGCGCCCCACCCTAGGAGTGACGTTCCATCAACCGTCCGTTGGGCGCGCCGAAGCCGAGCCGCTCGTAGAGGCTGCGCGCCTTCGGCTCGGCGTTCAGTTGGTAGCGGCTGACGTTGTTGGCGTCGCCCCACGCGATCATCTCGGTCAACATCCGCTCGGCCACCTTGTTGCCGCGCGCCGATTCGACGACGAACACGTTCTTCACGTGGATCCAGCTGCTGGCCTCGCGGCGCAGGCTCGGCAGCTTGCGCACAAGACTGGTCTGCACGAAGCCGATCGCCGAACCGTCGTCGCCGAAGGCGATCCACGTAGGCATCTGCTCGCACTGCGCCAACCAGGCGTCGGCGAACTCGATGACGAAGCCTGGACGGGTCGCACCGCCGGCGGCGACGCCCTCCTGCAGCGTCAGCGCGCCGAGGATCAACGCGTCGTCGCGGGTGGCCTGCCGGATGGTGGTCATGAGGGCATACAACCACGATCCGGCAGGCGACGGCGGTGCCGTCAGCTCGTCGTCAGCCGAGGTCGTCGGCCGTGCTGACCTGAGCCTTCTCGTCGATCGCCTTGCGCACCAACGAGATTGCCTCGTCGATCGCCACACCGTTCCGCTGCGATCCGTCGCGGAACCGGAACGAGACGGTGTTGCCGTCGCGGTCGTCACCACCGGCGATGAGCACGAACGGCACCTTCGCCTTCGAGGCGTTGCGGATCTTCTTCGGGAAGCGGTCGTCGGTCTCGTCGAGTTCGACCCGGATGCCCTGCGCCTTCATCGTCTTCAGCACGTCGTTCAGGTAGTCGGCGAACTCGTCGGCCACCGGCACCCCGAGCACCTGCACCGGCGACAGCCACACCGGGAACGCGCCGGCGTAGTGCTCCACGAGCACCCCGATGAACCGCTCGATCGAGCCGAACTTGGCCGAGTGGATCATCACCGGACGCTGCCGCGAACCGTCGGCGGCGACGTACTCCAGACCGAAGCCGTCCGGCTGACCGAAGTCGTACTGCACGGTCGACATCTGCCACGTGCGCCCGATGGCGTCCTTGGCCTGCACCGAGATCTTCGGTCCGTAGAACGCGGCGCCGCCCGGGTCGGGCACGAGCTCGAGACCCGACTCGGTCGCGACCCGCTCCAGCACGGCGGTGGCGACCTCCCACTGCTCGTCGGTGCCGATGAACTTGTCCTTCTTCTCGTCGTCGCGGGTCGACAGTTCGAGGTAGAAGTCGTTCAGACCGAAGTCGCGGAACAGACCGAGGCAGAAGTTCAGCAGGTGCTGGATCTCGTCGGCCGCCTGCTCCTGGGTGACATAGGAGTGCGAGTCGTCCTGGGTGAGGCCGCGCACCCGGGTGAGGCCACCGACGACGCCCGACTTCTCATAGCGGTAGACGCCACCGAACTCGAACAACCGCAACGGCAGCTCACGGTAGGAGCGCTGCCGCGACTGGTAGATGAGGTTGTGCATCGGGCAGCTCATCGCCTTGAGGCGGTACTTCGCGTCGTCGACCTCCATCGCCGGGTACATCGTCTCGGCGTAGTAGGGCAGGTGCCCGGAGGTGTAGAACAACCCCTCCTTGGTGATGTGCGGGGTGCCGACGTACTCGAAGCCCTCCTCGATGTGCCGCCGGCGGACGTAGTCCTCCATCTCGCGCTTGATGACGCCACCGCGCGGGTGGAAGACGACCAGGCCGGGGCCGAGCTCCTCTGGGAAGGAGTAGAGGTCGAGCTCGCGGCCGAGCTTGCGGTGGTCGCGCCGCTCGGCCTCGGCGAGCCGGTCGAGGTAGGTCTTGAGGTCGTCCTTGCTGGCCCACGCGGTGCCGTAGACCCGCTGCAGCTGCGGGTTCTTCTCGCTGCCGCGCCAGTAGGCCGCGGCCGAACGCATCAGCTTGAAGGCGTTGCCGAGGATCTTGGTCGACGGCACGTGCGGGCCGCGGCACAGGTCGCCCCAGGCGCGCGACCCGTCGCGACGCAGGTTGTCGTAGATCGTCAGCTCGCCGCCACCGACCTCCGCGTCGGCTCCCTCGGCGGCGTCGGCCGCGTTGCCCTTCAGCCCGATGAGCTCGATCTTGTACGGTTCCGCCGCCAGCTCCGCGCGGGCGTCGTCGTCGGAGACGACCCGGCGGCTGAAGGTCTGCCCCTCGTTGACGATCTTCTGCATCGCCTTCTCCAGCGCCTTGAGGTCGTCCGGGGTGAACGGGGTCTCGACGTCGAAGTCGTAGTAGAAGCCGTCGGTGATCGGCGGACCGATGCCGAGCTTGGCGTCGAGGTTGACCTGCTGCACCGCCTGCGCGAGCACGTGCGCGGCCGAGTGGCGCAGGATGTTCAGGCCGTCCTGCTGGGTGAGGTCGACCGGCTCGACGTCCGCACCCTCGGGCACCTCACGGAAGAGGTCCTGGAGCTGACCGTCGACCCGCATCGCGACAACGCTGCGGTCGTCGCCGAACAGATCGGAGCCGGTAGTGCCCTGCTGCACCGCTCGCTCGCTTCCGGCGACGGACACGGTGATCTGGCTGGACACGGTTGCTCCTCGGGAGTTCGGGTGATCGTTCGGGATCGAACCCGGCAAGGTTATCGGGCGCGCACGGGTGTTCTCGACCCGATATGGGGTCGCCGGTCAGCGCCGGTCGGCGTCAGCCGGCGACGAGACGCGCGGCGTGCTCGCGGTGTCGAGCCGGCACGGCCGGCAGGTCGAGACCCTCGACGGCCCCGTCGGTGACCACCCAGCGTCCGTCGACCATGACGCGGTCGGCGCGATGCGCGCCGCAGAGCACGAGCCAGGCCCGTCGAGGGTTCGAGGTGAGTTGAACGACTCAGCTGATCGGGCCGGGTCGGTCGATCGGGTCGGGCACGTCGACCGGCTCGGGCACCTCGCCGGGGTGACGCCCCTTGGTCGCGGCGTCGGGTCCGCCCGGGGTGCCGGGTGCCCCGGGAGCGCCACTGGTGCCGGCCGCGTCGCCGCCGCGCGTGTCGGCGGTATGGGTCGTGCCAGTCGTGCCGGTGGTGCCGCCGACCGGCTTGCTGTGGGCGCCCTTCTGCACGGTCTCCTCGACCTTGTCGGCGGCCGCGTTGATCTTGTCGGCGTACTTGCCCTTGGTCACCTTGTTGGCCGCGCCGGTGACCTTGTCGATGCCGCCGCGCACCTTGTCGGGGTTGTCCGCAGCCGCCTTCTTCGCCTTCTCGACGCCGTCGAGGGCGGCCTTCTTGGCCTTGTCGAACAGGTCTTTCGCCTGACCGGAGTTGTTCATGGTGTCCTCCTCGGGGACGGGAATTCCTTCGGTTCCAGCCTGCCAAACCGTGTCCCGCCACGGGGCGCATCAACGCGTCTCGTTGTGCTCCAACACCTTACGCAGCAGGTCGGCCAGCCGCCGGCGCTCACCGTCGTCGAGACCGTCGAACAGCGCGTCGTCGCGGTTGCGTCGCGACTCGGCGATCTGCTCGTGCAGGTCGATTCCCTTGGCGGTCAACGAGATCACCTTGGCACGGCGATCGGTCGGGTCGGGTGCACGTTGCGCCAGCCCGCGTTCGTCGAGCGCGTCGACCACCTCGGTGGCCGACCGGGGCGACACCCGCAGGGCTTCGGCGAGTTCGGCGGCACGGATGCCGGCGCCGCCGGCATGGGCGATCACGCTCATCGCGCGAGCGAGGTGCGGCGACAAGCCGTACGGCTCGAGATCGGCCGACCAAGCGCGCCGGGAAAGCCGCGCGACACCCATGAGCAGGGTGCGCAGCGGTGCGCGGTCGAGAGGCTCGTGTTCGGTCACGGGAAGATTCTAGCCGGTTAGGGGGTTACATCATCGTGAGGTAACCTCACCAATGACATCGAACCTCGTCGAGAGGAGACCGCATGACGGTCACGACAGCCAGTCCACGAACCGGAGCACCCACCCGCGGTGGTGGCGGAGGCGCCGGCGGACGCGTAGCCCAGAAGAACAAGCAGGACGTCGCTCAACTCGAGGAGCACCCGGTCCCCCTGCGCCGGATCACCGCACTCTTTCGCCCCTACCGCTGGCGGCTCGCCGTCGTCTGCGGTCTCATCGTCGCGACCTCGTCGGTCGGCCTGGCGTCGCCGTTCCTGGTCAAGCACCTGATCGACGACGCGATCCCCCATCAGAACGTCGGGCTGCTGCTCGCGCTGGTCGGCGCGATGCTCGCGATCACCGTCGTCAGCCAGCTGCTCGGCGTGCTGCAGACCTGGATGTCGACCCAGATCGGGCAACAGGTGATGCACGATCTGCGCACCCGCCTGTTCGGCCACCTGCAACGGATGCCGGTCGGCTTCTTCACCCGCACCCGCAGCGGTGAGGTGCAGTCGCGCGCCACCAACGACATCAACGCGATGCAGTCGGTGGTCACCGACTCGGCCACCTCGATCGCGTCCAACGTCACCACCGCCGTCGGCACCGCCATCGCGATGGGCCTGCTGTCCTGGCGCTTGTCGCTGCTCAGCCTCGTCGTGCTGCCGCCCGCCATCTGGCTCACCCGCCGCGTCGCCCATCAGCGCCGCGCCATCCAGTCGAAGGCGCAACGCACCCTGGCCGACATGCAGACCCAGATCGAGGAGTCGCTGTCGATCAACGGCGTCATCCTCGCCAAGACCCTCGGCTCCGGCCCCACCCTGTCGCGCCGCTTCGCCGAGTCGTCGCGGGTGCTCACCGGCCTGGAATTGCAGTCGCAGCTCGCCGGCCGCTGGCGCATGGGCACGATGGCGATCATCTTCGCTGCGATCCCCGCCCTCATCTACCTCGCCGCGGGCCTTCCGGCCACCGGCGGCGGCATGTCGATCGGCACCCTCGTCGCCTTCGTCGCGCTGCAGAGTCAGCTGTTCCGTCCGCTCATGGGCGTGCTCAACGTCGGCGCGCAGATCGTGACGTCGAAGGCGCTGTTCAGTCGCATCTTCGAATACCTCGACCTCCCGGTCGAGATCGACGACCCCGCCGACCCCGTTGAGCTGCAACACGATTCGGTGCGCGGCGAGGTGCGGCTCGACCACGTCGGGGTGACCTACCCCGACGCCGACCGGCCCGCCCTCGACGACATCGACCTCACGGTTCCGGCCGGCAGCACAGTCGCGATCGTCGGTGCCACCGGCTCGGGCAAGTCGACCCTCGCCGGCCTCGTCTCCCGCCTGCAGGACCCGACCACCGGTGCCGTGCGCATCGACGGGCACGACCTGCGCGACCTGCGACTGACCGATGTCGCCGAACTCGTCGGCGTCGTCAGCCAGGAGAGCTACCTGCTGCACGCGAGCGTCGCCGACAACCTGCGCTACGCCCGCCCCGACGCCACCGACGAGGAGATCGTCGCCGCCGCCCGGGCCGCGCAGGTGCACGACCTGATCAGCGCTCTGCCCGACGGCTACGACACGCTCGTGGGTTCGCGCGGCTATCGCTTCTCCGGCGGCGAAAAGCAGCGCATCGCGCTGGCCCGCACGATCCTGCGCAAC
Source organism: Calidifontibacter indicus (assembly GCF_003386865.1). Taxonomy (NCBI): domain Bacteria; kingdom Bacillati; phylum Actinomycetota; class Actinomycetes; order Micrococcales; family Dermacoccaceae; genus Calidifontibacter; species Calidifontibacter indicus. The sequence goes on from NZ_QTUA01000001.1 coordinate 2,467,869, forward strand.
CCGCAGATTCTGGTGCTCGACGAAGCCACGTCCGCTCTGGACAACGCCACCGAACGCGCCGTGCAGCGCGCGATCGACGCCGCGTCGCACGGGCGCACGACGATCACGATCGCCCACCGCCTCACCACCGTCCGCGGAGCCGACCGCATCGTGGTGCTCGACCGGGGTCGCATCGTCGAGCAGGGCACGCACGAGCAGCTGTTGCTGCGCGGCGGCCGGTACGCCGACCTGTGGCAGTCACAACTCGACCCCCAAGCGGCCTGAATGATCGAAACTGATCGTTACTCATTTGGTTCGATCAAAATCCATGCATTCGGTGCCGAATCTGTGTGAGCATAATCACCCCAGTCCGCTCCGCGAGTGGCGCAGGTCACACCAGTACGTCCAGGGGGACGCAACCGGCAAGTGCCCACGCGAAGGGTGTGCGCACCGATCCGGACGAAGCGGCCGCCTTCGTCGCCGCCACCGGGGTCGACGCCCTGGCGGTGGCGGTCGGCAGTTCGCACGCGATGACCGACCGCAGCGCACAACTCGACAGCGAACTCATCGCCCGGATCACCGCGGCCACGCCGGTGCCGTTGGTGCTGCACGGCTCGTCCGGGGTCAGCGACGAGCAACTGCGCGCGGCCGTCGCGGCCGGGATGCGCAAGATCAACGTCGGCTCGGCGCTCAACATCGCGTTCACCGGTGCGGTGCGCCACCCTGGCGAGCCAGGAGTCACCAGACCCGCGCAAGTACCTCGTGCCGGCCCGCGAGGCGATGACGGCCACGGTGCAGCACCTGCTGACGCTCGTCGGTTGAGTCGAGCGTCCGGCTGTCCAGCTGGGTTCAGCCGGCCCGGTGCACGGTGAGCAGCACGACGCTGTCGACATGGGCGTCGAGCCGGTGCGTCGCGTGCGGCACGATCGCGTAGCCACGCTCGCCGAGCCGCACTTGACCTTCCTGGGACGAGAGCGTCACCTCGCCCTCCAACACCTGCACGGTGGCCTCACCGGGGTTCTGGTGGTCGGGCAGGCAACCGCCAGCGGTCAGTGTGAGCAACACTTGCCCCAACTGCTTGCCGCCACCGCCGAAGATGCTCACGGCGCTGCGTCCGTCGCGTGACTGCGCGGCCTTGACCCGCTGCTGCTCGATCAGTTCGTTCAGATTGACCTGGTTCGGGTGGTTCATGCCTCCAGTCTCTCCCGATCGTCTCGGGGATGCCACAGGTCCAGGGCACCACTGCGCCGAGTGAATTCACCGATGAGCTAGGTCATCCTCCTGACCGGCGCGGGCCGCGGCCTGGGCACCGAGATCGCACGCGCGGCGCCGGCGGCCGGCCACCAGGTCGTCGCCAGGCGGATGCCGTTGCCGCCCAACGACATTCGCTCAGGGTCAGGCCACCCATGTGGACCGACGGCAGACCGACCGACGGCCTCGCCGTCCGCGGTGAACAGGCCGGCGGCGCGAGCAGCGAGGGCACCCAGTGGGTGTCGACCTTCGCCCCCCGGAGCTGACGCAGGCAGGACCACTCGCGTCATCCAGCCTCGCCGATGTGCTGCTGGTGTCGTACGACAAGACAGAGGCCGGACGCTACGAGCGTCCGGCCTCTGTCTTGTCGTATCGGTGGACCTCATCGACGACAACTCGAAACAGGACGCAAAGAGCGGACGCACGCGTCCGCTCAAAGGTTCGAGTAAGTCGATCATGGTCGAGCTCCTCGGCCGATACTCGAGCCTCGCATTTCATCGACCGCTACTGGATCACGCCAAGGCAACTGCAACGAGGCCAGCGCGGGATGGTGCAACTGAGCCGGCCGTTGCGTGGCGGGTCACGCGTCGATTGCCCGACGCAACACGTCAGGCGATCATCGACGCATATCAGCAAGGAGATAGCGCAAAGGCGCTCGCCGATCGTTATGGCATCGCACGCAATACTGTGCTCGCGCTCGTATCCGAGGCCGGCGTCCCACGCAAGTTGCGCCGCATGAACGCCGATGAGACTGCTGTCGTGCATCGACTTCGCGAGCAAGGGATGTCGGTGCGTGCCATCTGTGCGCACGTGGGGTTCAAGGAGACTGCCGTTCGTGACGCCCTGAAACGATCTACTGCCTGAGCAGAGTGCTACTCGGAGACCGGATAGCGCACGCCGGTGGCCCGCGATAGCTCTTCAATCCATCGCTCGTGTCGATCTAGTGCGGCGCGTCGTTAGTCGTTTGACGGTATGGTTTGGGAGACTGGGGCATGGCAAACCGACCTGCCCCGGCGTTGTCGTTGCGTGATGGTGATCGGGAGGAGCTGGCCCGGTGGACGCGGTCATCGTCGACACGTGCTGGCCTGGCACAGCGGGCGAGGATCGTGTTGTTGGCTGCCGACGGTTCCTCCAATACCGAGATCGCTGACAAGGTCGGCGTGAGCCGACCGACGGTGATCTCATGGCGGAAGCGGTACCAGGACAAGGGGATCGACGGGCTGGTCGATCAGGAAAGGTCGGGCAGGCCCCGGCACATCGATCACCGTGAGATCGTGTCTGCCACGTTGACTCCGCCGCCGAAGAAGTACGGCGTCACGCACTGGTCGACGCGACTGCTGGCCAAGCATCTGAGCGTGGGGGACGCGACGATTGCCCGGGCCTGGCGTGAGTACGGGGTGCAGCCGTGGCGTTCGCAGACGTTCAAGTTCTCCACCGACCCGGAGCTGGTCGCGAAGGTGACTGACGTCGTCGGGTTGTACCTGAATCCGCCGGAGAACGCGGTGGTGCTGTGCGTGGACGAGAAGTCTCAGATCCAGGCGTTGGACCGCACCGCGCCGATGTTGCCGATGCAACCTGGGCTGCCCGAACGGCGCACCCACGACTACAAACGGCATGGCACGTCCACCTTGTTCGCCGCCTTGGAGATCGCGACCGGGCAGGTCACCGGTGCGTGCAAGAACCGGCACCGCCACCAGGAGTTCCTGGCGTTCTTGAAGCAGATCGCCCGGGCCTACCCCGACCAGGAACTGCACCTGGTGATGGACAACTACGCCGCGCACAAGCACACGAACGTCAAGGCATGGCTCGCGGCAAACCCCCGCGTGGTCGTGCACTTCACCCCGACCCACGCATCCTGGATGAACATGGTCGAGATCTGGTTCGGCATCATCGAACGCCAAGCGATCCACCGCGGCACGTTCACCTCCGTGCCCGACCTAAACGCCAAGATTCGCGCCTTCATCACCGGCTGGAACAACCGATCCCACCCGTTCGTCTGGACCAAGACCGCCGAGCAAATCCTCGCGAAGGCCAACCGTCAGAAGACTTCAAACGCAGCCCACTAGTTGAGCATCCGCAGCTAAACGCTCGACATCGATTTCATCTACCTTGCCAAGCACCGCATCGAGCGTGTTGAGGACATGATCAATATCCGACTTGTCTGACTTGCTTTCAGCTAAGCCGTCCAACTTGCGGTCCATCGCCACAATGAGATTGTATAGTTTAGTAAATTCATCATTGCTCATATACTTAGAATTATGCGCTCTTCTATGCGTGATTACAAGAAGGCGCCTGGAGCTCAATAGAATAAGTTTGATGTAGCGATACCTTCTCCTTGATACAGCAACTGGCGTTCGCCACCTACGCGTGGCGCCACGATGGCAGCGAGCCAAAGCAGGTTGTCGGACCCCTCGCGTACGCTCATTTCCAGCACTGCACCGGGGTGGCTATGTAACGAGGAGGTACATGAATGCGTCACCTGAAGTTTCACGAACCGCCACGGACCCGAGTACGCGTCCACGAGCTTGCAAGACAGGTGGGTCTCCCACCAAAGGACCTGCTCGCCATGCTGCGTGACGACCTTCGTGAGTACGTCGCTTCCGTCAACAGTTTCGTTGAGGTGCCGGTGATCCGGCGGGTACATGAGCGACTTGGTAGCACCTTCACGACTGAGCGTCAGACCCGTCCGACCGAGGCGCCGGTTCCGTTGTTCGGACTCACCCCACCCTCCAAGCAGCCAAAGCGGGACAACAACCCTCTGATGAATCCGGCGGAACGTCCACGTGACCTGCTTGACGACCACCGTCCAGACTGGCGTCGTTTCGATGCTCCTCCGCAGCAGAACAAGACGAGCTCAGACAGTGGCTTCGGAGGTTTCGTTCGACACCACTTGTAGGCGAGTTCTGACACCGAGGAGACGTGATCTGGGCCGGCGATGGTGGTCTCGGTCGACACCGCTTCTCGCACATGGCGGCGGTCAGGTCGTGCGCTGTTTTGCGGCTTGGGCCAGACGGTAGGAGTCGGTGCCGGTCTCGAGGATGGTGCCGCCGAAGGTGAGTCGGTCGACGATGGCAGCGCACAGCCTGGGGTCGGTAAAGGTCTTGGTCCAGCCGCCGAAGGACTCGTTGGACGCGATCGCGACAGAGGCCTTCTCCTCGCGCTCGGTGAGGACCTGGAACAACAGCTCGGCCCCGCGCCGGTCGAGTTGCATGTATCCGAGTTCGTCGATGCAGTGGTTATGACAGGTTGGTTTGGCCCCACCGTGACGGTTTGATCTGGCCCCTCGCGCGACTTGCCGGGGTGGTTATGACGGTTTGATCTGGCCACGCCTGAACCTTGGCTCATCTACTGGGTTCGAGGGATCGGGGTTGGGATGGAGTTACGGGTGGAGTTGTTCGCGGTGATCCGCCGGGACGCACGAGTCGAGGGCCTGGGCGTGCGGGCGCTGGCCAAGCGGCATGGGGTGCATCGGCGTACGGTGCGGCAGGCGTTGGCTTCGGCGACGCCACCGGCACGAAAGACGCCGGACAGGTCCTCGCCGCGGTTGGATCCGTTCAAGGCCGCGATCGATGACATGCTCCGAGCGGATCTGGAGGCGCCCAGGAAGCAGCGACACACTGCGACCAGGATTCTGGCCCGCCTGGTCGAGGAGCACGCTGCGACGGAACTGTCGTACTCGACAGTGCGGGATTATGTGCGGGTCCGCCGGGCACAAATCGACCTGGAGGCCGGCCGCCGGGTCGAGGAAGCATTTATTCCGCAGGTGCATGCACCGGGCGCGGAGGCCGAGGTCGACTTCGGCGAGGTCTGGGTCGTCATCGACGGGGTGAAGACCAAGTGCCACTTGTTCATCTACCGACTCTCGTTCTCCGGTAAGGCGATCCACCGGGTCTACCCCACGTGCGCGCAGGAGGCGTTCTTGGAAGGCCATATCGACGCGTTCGAAGCGTTGGGCGGCATCCCGACGAGGCACATCCGGTATGACAACCTGACGTCGGCGGTGTTGGCGGTGCTGCACGGCGGCGACCGACGGCGGAAAGAGAACGACCGGTGGGTGCTGTTCAAATCGCATTACGGATTCGACTCGTTCTACTGCCAACCCGGCATCGTCGGCGCGCACGAGAAAGGCGGCGTCGAAGGTGAGGTCGGCTGGTTCCGCCGTAACCACCTGACCCCGATGCCCGAGGTCGAGTCGCTGGACGAGCTGAACGAGAAGATCCGCGCCTGGGAGGCCGATGACGACGGTCGGCGAATCACCGGCAAACTGAACACGATCGGTGCCGACTACGCCACCGAACGTGGCTTGTTGGCAGCGTTGCCGGTCGACCGGTTCGATCCCGGCCTCGTGCTGCACCCACGAGTGGACCGATCGGCAATGATCACCGTGCGGATGATGAAGTACTCCGTCCCCGCACGGCTGATCGGCCGCAAGGTCCGGGTCTCCTTGCGAGCGTCGCATCTGGTCGTGTTCGACGGCCACACCACCGTGGCCACTCACCAACGGGTCGCGTCCCGCGGCGGGCACGTCGTGGTTCTGGACCACTACCTGGAAGTCCTCAAGCACAAGCCGGGCGCGCTACCGGGGTCGACCGCGCTGGCGTCTGCTCGCGCGTCGGGTGCGTTCACGGCGGCGCATGACGCGTTCTGGGCCGAGTCCCGGAAAGTCAACGGCGACAGCGAGGGCACCCGGGAACTCATCGACGTCCTGCTACTACACCGGTCGTTGCCGGCCGAGGCCGTGGTCGCCGGGATCACTGCCTCGCTGAAGGTGGGTGCGGTCACCGCCGAGGTGGTCGCGGTCGAAGCCCGCCGCCACGCCGCAACCCTCGACTCCGCCGCTGCTGGCGAGGGTGGGGCCAGTTCTGACCGTCACCCCGGTGCTCGCGTCGGCGTTCCCGAGCAACGTGTTGTCAGTCTCACCCAGCGACGCTTGACCGACCCGGCCGCGGTGATCGCGGGGCTCCCGGCCGATACCCGACCCTTGCCATCCGTGGCCGCCTACGACGAACTCCTGCCACGGCGAACCGCCGCGGCGGCCACGACAACCGAACCCAATCTGACGAAGGCGAGTACCAGCTGATGGCACCGACCGCACCCGCGACCACGATCACCCCGACCCTGCGGCGACGACGTGGACTGACCGAAGAAGCCGCCCTCGCGGCGGTCGATCAGGCCTGCCGCCGGCTACGCCTCCCCACGATCCGCGGCGTGCTCGATGAAGCCATCGGGGTGGCGAAGAAGGAACAGCTGTCCTACCCAGGTTTCCTGGCCGAACTGCTGCTGGCCGAGGTCGATGACCGTGACCGTCGTTCCAGCGTGCGCCGGGTGAAAGCAGCACAGTTCCCTCGGGACAAATGGCTGGGCGACTTCGACTTCGACGCGAACCCGGCGATCGAGGCCGCGACCATCCACCAGCTCGCCAAAGGCGATTGGATCCGCAAAGGCGAACCCCTGTGCCTGATCGGCGACTCCGGCACCGGCAAGTCTCATTTGCTGATCGGTCTCGGGACAGCCGCGGCCGAGCAAGGCCACCGCGTCCGGTACACCCTGGCCACGCGGTTAGTGAACGAGCTGGTCGAAGCCGCCGACGAGAAGATCCTGGCCAAGACGATCGCCCGCTACGGCCGCGTCGATCTACTGATCATCGACGAACTGGGCTACATGGAACTGGACCGCCGCGGTGCCGAACTCCTGTTCCAAGTCCTGACCGAACGCGAAGAGAAGAACAGCATCGCGATCGCGTCCAATCAGTCATTCTCCGGGTGGACCGATACCTTCACCGACCCCCGACTGTGCGCCGCGATCGTGGACCGGCTCACCTACCACGGCACCATCATCGAAACGGGCACCCACTCCTACAGACTGGCCAACAGTCGCAGTGAACTGACCGCATGACCCCCAGTTGTCGCGACGAACTGCCAACGACTGGCCTATACCGTGGGTGGCGCGAACTTCTCAGCACGTGGGCTGCGCGTGATCAGTTTCTCGACGGCAGCTCGCTCGGCGCCGATGGTCGCCCATTCGGTGTCGACGTCGCTGGTGAAGCACCACCTGCGGTCCCGCGGCCACATGAAGGCAGGAGCTGGTGCAGGACCGCCGCGGCCGAACTCGTTTTCCCATTCATGCAGAGCTGATAGAGGTCCAGTGAATAGGACGTAGTCGCGCCCTGGAATCTGGACGCGCTTCCGCAGCCCCGCGAACTCATCACTGAGAAAAGACCCTGCGTACCCATCCCACACACAGAAGTAGCAGTCATCAGGCGTAGTTGTGAACGTACCTAGGACCACTGCCATCTCGCGCACGAGCGTGATGTCAGTAGGGGCTTCTGCATCGTCCTCCAGCGTCGCGTCTGCGTAGTTCAGCCGGGCATATGCCGGGTAAACCATCGGCCCGAACGTGATCAGATCACTGGAAATCGTGCCGCTCTGCAGCAGCCAGTCTCCCGACGTGGCGTCGTCAGCGACTTCGAACCGACTTAGTTGGCCACGCATTTGATTGCGGCTTGGTTCATCGGCTTCTCCGCGGTGTCAGGCTCATCAATCACGTTCACATCGACGTGATTACGCCACGAGATGAGCTTGCTCTCGCTGTTGCACTTCTTGCGGGCGTTTGTCCTCCAAGTGCTGCCGCCGTACGGCTTCAGCTTCTTTGTCGGTGAGCACGCCTTCTTATACCAGTAGCCATCGGTGTAGTACTCGTACAGGCAGTTGTAGACGTCAGCATAGTCGTTCTTGCAGTTCCCCTTGCCCCACCAGCCGTGACCCGACGCGTCGCCGCCTGTCACATGCGGATTGTCGCGACCACTCACGGGTGTGCACTTCGAACTCGCAGCCAGCGCGGCGTTGCAGGTTGGGCGGAAGCCGCCTGCGCAGACCCTCCCACCGCAATTGACGACAACGGCAGCAAGGCGACCGCTGTACCGGCCGCCACGAACCACAACTTCTTCATGATCCCCCGATTCACAGAATTTTCTCAGCACGATGATCGTCGCCTATCGGCACCACCTGGTCAACAGGGTAAGCGTGAGAGTTCCAACCGGTTAGATGGGGCGGTCTCAGGCGAGGCCCGCAGGCAAATGCGCCAGTGTCACCACCTCGCACTTGAAGCAGCACCCCTGTGCGTCCAAATCAGCAAGACCAGACCCCACCGCGACCCGCCCATCGACCGGGGCCAGATCAGGCCGTCACGGTGGGGCCAGAACTACTTGACATAGCCAATGCAGAGCAGGTCGACGCGTCCGTAGCGGGCGATGGTCTTGGCGAGTGTCATCTCGTCGGCGGCCTCGACGAGCTCGTTGGCGAGATGGGTGGCCAGGGTGTACTTGACCCGGTAGCCGGCCATGGCGGCCTCTGTGCCGAGCGCGATGAGCAGGTGAGATTTGCCGGTGCCGGAGTCGCCGATCAGACACAGCGGTTGCCCCTTCTGGACCCATTCGCACTTGGCGAGGGTGTGGATCACGGCGGGGTCGATGTTGGGGTTGGCGTCGAAGTCGAAGGCCCGCAGGGACTTCTCGCGGGGGAACTTGGCGGCCTTGATCCGACGCTCGGACCGGCGTCGTGCACGGTCGTCACACTCGGCGAGCAGTAGTTCGGCGAGGTATCCGCGGTAGGACATCTGCTCGTGCCCGGCCCGGTCGGCGTAGTCGGTGAAGGAGCTGCGGATGGTGGGCATCCTCAGCATCCGGCACGCCTGGTCGATCGCGGCGTCGGCTGCTTCCTCGGTCATCCCTCGGCGCTTGGTGGTCACGGTGCGGCTCCTTCGTTCGGCGGGTCACGGCGGCAGGCCAGCAGCTGGTCGTACTTGTCCACGCTCGGCAGCGGCCGAGTGTCGGTCGGGATGTGGGCGCGAAGCCGGCGCTCGGTCAGCGATCGCACGGCAGGGGTCTCGCCTTCACCGCGTGCCCTGTCGCCGCCCAAGTGGGTCGGGTGGTGACCTGTCTTGTCGTCGGCTCCGCCATCTTCCGTCTCGTTGTGCTTGCGCGCTTCAAGTGCGACAGCGTCCGCGGTGAGCGCGCCTGCGCGCAGCGCTGTCGCGAGCCCGGCGACGACGTGTTCGTGGGGAAGGTGCCGGTGCAGCATCAGGACCTCGATCAGCGCCCGGGTGCCGTCGGCGTCACCGTGGGCCTTGCAGGCCGCGGCCCACCAGGCGTCGTGAACGGGAGTGAACCTCCCCGATGCCCTGGCCTGTTCCAGCGCTGTCGCGCCGGGTAGCGCGCCGGGTTTGCGGAGGAGGACCTCGAGGTAGTGGTCCAGGTCGACCCGGGTCGAGCCCTTGGTCATTAGGCGCTCGTGGCGGGCGATTTCGGTCTTGCCGTCGAACACGACCAGGTCGCTGGCGTTGAGCAGCACTCGGGCTTGACGGCCGACCATGCGGGCGGGGACGGAGTATTTGTTCATCCGAACGGCGATCTGGGCGTACCTGTCGACGCGTGGGGTGAACCAGCGGCCGGTCTCGAACGACTCGTTGGGCAGTGGCGCGAGCAGAGGCTGCTCGGTGGCGAAGTGTTCCCCGACCGTGCGGGCGCGGGATCCGATCCGCCGGCTGTCGTCGGCTTCGTCCCAGACGTCGACCATGGCGTTGAGCTCGGCGACGGAGTGGACTTCTGGGATGGGGACCAGGTGGTTGCGTCGGAACCAGCCGATCTGCCCCTCGACGCCGCCCTTCTCGTGAGCGCCTTGGATGCCGGGCTGGCAGTAGAAGGCCTCGATGCCGTAGTGGGAGCGGAACGCGGTCCACCGGTCGGCCTCGACCCGCTGGCGGGAGAACCCGATCACGCTCGCGACGGCGGCCTTGAGGTTGTCGTAGCGGATCTTCCCGGTCGGGACGCCCCCGAGGGCTCGGAACGCGTGCGTGTGGCCCTCGAAGAAGGCTTCCTGCCCGGCGGACGCACTGATCCGGTGCACGGCCTTGCCGGAGTATGAGAGTCGCAGGCTGAACAACGTGCAGGTGACCAGTTCGCCGCGCAGCCGGATCGCGACCTCGCCGAAGTCGACCTCGGCCTCGCGGCCTGGCAGGTGCTCCTGCGGAATGTACGTGTTCGCGGGTTCCCGGCCCGCTTCGATCCGGATCTCGCGGCGTCTCGTGGCGACATACTCGCGCACCATCCAGTAGGACACGTCGGTGGTGTGGTGCTCATCCTGGAGCCGGTCGAAGATCCGCTTCGCGGTGTGCCGCTGCTTGCGAGGCGCGTCCAGGTCCGCCCGCAGCCAGTCATCGATGACGCCTCGGTACTGGTCCAGACGTGACCCGCGCTTCGGAGGTGGCTTCCGCTCCTTCGGCCAGGCCGACTCCAGTGCGGCGACCACGGTCCGGTAGCCGACGCCGTGCTGGCGTTGCAGCGCACGATTCGAAACCCCCGCGCGGGCGTCGCGCCGAATCGCCGCATACAACTCGACTCGATTCACTGCCGGCATCCGCGATGGCGGCTTCAGTGGGTGCTGGCCGAAATTGTCGCGAGAAGCCGCTGCATCGTCGCTACGGTCCGCGTCGTGACCGGCACGGACAGCAGTTGCTCGAGGCACCCGGTGACGTTGCCTGCGGTCTGGCGCGGCTTCCAGCAGACGCTGTGGGCGCAGTCGGGCCCCATGGCGCGGATCTCTACGAGGCCATCTGGGCTTCGGAACGGTAAGCGGACAGTCGGGAACTGGCGCACGTCAAAGAACGAGATCATCGAGCGATAGACACCTTCCCCGGGATCTACCGGAGGCACATCCTCTACCGCGCGCCGAATTTGCTCCAGCGCCCGGATGACAACAGTTGGCTGATACCCGGTGGCCCGCAATCTGATGATCGCCGCGGCCGAGGCATTCTCCGGATCCATGGCCTCGAAAACGACCGTGCCGTTGCTTTGGAAGCTGCGGGCGACCGCCGGGCCGCCGAACGCCTCGACGAGTTCATCACCAGTGGGACTGCCTGGGTGGCCGAGGTTGACGTTGCGGAACAAGGCGACGGTGATCATGATGTGGCCAGCTCCATGGTGACGCACGCTGTCTCCGCCGGGTGGGTGATCATCGGCCAGTGGCCGGCGTCGAGCGTGCGGTAGCTCCATCCGAGCTTCTCCGCTGACACCTCGGCGACTGGAGGACTGGTCCGGAGGCAGCGAACGTACGCTACGGGCACGCCGGCTGCGCTCAGTGGCTCGTTGATCGCAGGTTGCGTGTAGGTGCCGATCGGCTGCGCGGTCAGATGCTGCTGCATCCACGCGAAGTCGGCGTCACCGATCCCGTTGTCCGGGTAGAGCTGGTCGAGCTGATCCCGGGAGAACCACGGGATCGCCCCGTCGTTGGCCAGGCTCGTCATGAACCCGGCGACCTCGGCCCCCATCACGTCGAACCACGACCTGCCCGGCTGCGGCAGAACGGCATCGATGAAGATGAGTCGGCGGATGCTCTGTGGTCGTCTTTCGAGCACTCCTGCCGCGACGTAGCCGGCGAATGAGTGAGCGACGAGAGTGGCATCCGCTTGGTCGCTGAGGGCTTCGTCGATGTCCTCGATCCAGTTATCCAGACTGACGGCGTTCGCGGGCGTCGCGTCATCGCCCGTCGTGCGTAGTTGCGGCGTGATGGTGTGGAATCCGTGGTCGTGCAGGATCGGTCTGACGCGTTCCCAGGCCCAAGGACCAAGGCCGCTACCTCCGATGAGGACGATGGGGCTGCTTGCGGTCATGTGTCTGCTCCTATGCGGTTCATGAAGTCGGTCAGGTCGTCGACGAGCTCGGCGGGCGAATCGAGTGAGGCGACGTGGCCACCGCTGTCGTGTGAGTACCAGGCCACGAGGTTGTTCGCTCGGGACGACACCGAGCGGGCGGCGAAGTCTCCATGACCGAAAACGCTCACTGCGGTCGGCACGCCCCCGGCCGCGGCATCCACGTCCGGAGCGTCCATCGAATAGATCCGCATGCTGGTGCCGGCACTCGCTGTCAGCCAGTAGAGAGTCGCGTTGGCCACGATGAAGTCGGTTCCTAGGCCGAAGTCGTCCCCCAGTGGGGCCTGCCAAAGCTGGTACTTGTCAAGCTGCCAGGCGAGCAGCCCTACGGGAGAGTCCGACAACGCGAATGCCAGCGAGTCCGGTCGGCGACTCTGCAGCTGAAGGTATCCGCCGCCGTCGACGGCGAACCTCTGCAGCCTGCTCCAAGCAGGCTCGTCGTCCGCGCTCTCGGCCATGAAGCCTCGTAGCCCTGCGCTCACGTGGACACCGATAACCCGCTCGGGTTCGACTGCGGCGATGGCTCGAGCGACGACGGACCCCCAGTCCTGTCCATGGACGAGGAACCGGTGGTGGCCCATCGCCCGCATGGCATCAGCCAGTGCGCGCGCTGAGTCGGTGATCGACCAGGAACCTGCTGGCAAAGTCGAGGTGCCGAACCCGGGAAGGGAAGCAAGCACGATCTCGGAGGCGAGAGTCCGGAGAGGCTCGATCACACGGTGGAAGGCGAGGAAAGAGGTGGGCCAGCCGTGCAGAAGCAACATTGGCACGCACCCTGATCCGCGGACCCTGACGGCATGGACGCGGGTGCCCGCGATCCTGAAGTCGACGTGCTCACCCAATCCGTCGTGGCTCTTCTGCTGAAGCCAGTGGTCCCACTCAGTCGCATAGTGCTCCACGATCGACGGCGCAAGACCGCGCGCCCCCTCGCCCAACGATGGCAGCACCGGCCACCGCGTCTGACTCAAGCGGCTACGGAGCGACTCGAAACCCGCATCGGCCCCGAGTGCACCCACGAGAAGTTGGTAGCATGCTGTCACATTGCCAAACCCTAGGCACATGACAGTCTGCTGTCAAAGGAGAGTTGCGTGAACCCCGACGCCGACGCGGCACTGCATGCCATCTTCGAGGTCAACCGGCTCCTGCGCGACGCCGGGGAGCGAGTGTCCGCGGCGGCAAGTCAAACACATTCCCGGCGCATGGTCCTCCAAGCCGGCGATCGCGCCACCGTCCCGGACATCGCCCGCCGGCTCGGGCTCCAGCGGCAGAGCGTTCAGCGCGTCGCCGACGAACTCGTAGCAGACGGTCTTGCGCGCTACGAGGACAACCCACGCCACCAGCGGTCCCGACTCCTCGTCACGACGGCAGCCGGAAAGAGCGCACTCGCGGCGATCCAGAGCGCTCACCGCGCGTGGGTCGCGGAAGTGGTAGCCACAGTCGGCGAGCTCGACTGGGAACGCCTCAACGGTGACCTTGGCCGCATCGCGCAGGCCGTTGGGCACCACGCACGGCAGCCTGGCTAAGTCACGGCATGCACGGCCAAGCATCTGTGCTGGCGTCTGGTGGTGTCGACTCTCGCCAACATGCTGACCCGATGGATCCTCGTCGGTGCTCGAACTCGCCTACAACTGGTGTCGAACGGAACCTCCCAAGCCACGTTGGTCGGCCCACCTAGCCAGCGAGACCAGTACTCACAGGTTGTCCACACAGCCTGACGCGTGAAAGTTGCACGGTTGTGATTTACCAGCGAAGATGCCACATAGCACCAAAGCCTCGGCACACCGCCGAGGTGACGGGAGTGATCGAGGCTTCGGGCTCTACTGGGCAGGTAGGTTCCCGACCGTACGGCCAAGCTTGCATATGCGCAAGTTTGACAAGCCGTGCGGACAGGTTTTGATTCACTCCAGTCTGGTTGTGCTGCAACGGTGCTCGCGCGAGGAGCGAGCCCAGATTGGAGGAGCCGTCATGGCTTCGAACAGCAAGCCGGGCACCCCGGCACCCGAGTCTGGCCAGTACCAGGCAGTCGGCCCACGCGGTGGCCGCGTGAGCAACACCGAGATCACCGCAGTTCAGGGTCGCCCGCTTCCGCCCACGGGCAAGCCCGGCCAGTCCTGGCAGATGGTCGACAAGACCAAGCACAAGGGCTAGCCAGAATCACCGCTCGGGGTGGGCGCCGACTCTGGCACTCGCCCCGAGTGCGTGCTTCCCAGGCGGTTCAAGCGTCGACGACAGACGCCCGGATCTCGTGCAGCCGGACTCGGCACTGCTCAATACGGACGTCGTCCCAGTCAACTTCCGGCTGCTCAGGTTCGACGAGCGAAGTCAGAATGCTTGTGAAACCCAGAGCGGGAAGGGACCACTCGCCGACCAGACCCGTGTTGAAGGGATCCGCCTCGAATCGGTGCTGCCCCACCTCCGGCACCGTGATCGTGTTGATCGCGAGCCCTTCCACGACAGCGGCACCGAGAGTCGCGATCGCGTCGTAGCCGACCGTCGGATGTCCCGCACATGATGACCCACGACGCCCACCATGCTGGCGTAGAAGTCGGCCATGCGCCTGACGAAGCCTTCTTCCGACTTCCGCAGCCCGGCAGCCAAGGCTCCTGTAGCGCCAGTTCTTCGGGCAGCCCCAGCAGCGTCGCCTGCAGCGCGACGTAGGTGTGCCAATCCTCGATTCACCCGCTCAGCAGCGAGATTTATTACAACTCTTTACAGTCACCATTCAACGATGCCTAGTTGTTGAACACTAAGCTGTCCACGAAACGACCTATGCGCTTCGCTTCCACCTCATCGAGATCTTCTGGCAGCCAAAGCCGTGCCTGAACCCCCGCACGCAGTGGTAACGGGTACTCGATCATGGTGATGCGGTCCGGAACGAAGCCGCGATCCACGTCGGAGATTGATGATCCAACGCCTGGAGCATTTCCCTCTGTTGTGTCCGACAGGCCTACTTCGTCAGACTGGGACGAACGCCCCGCCCCCGACCTCTTCTTCCAATCGGCCGAGTTGGGGTCCGCGAGCCACTTACGGTAGGTCTCAATCGCGTTCCTTGTCCGCGCCTTGTACGCAGCCATTGAGCCCGACGTATAATTACCACGTTTGAGAACGTCAAAACGGCTAAGATGGCCGTCCAGATCAAATTTCACGACGTTGATGTGCGGCCAGTCGTCTTCGATCTGCAACACCTTCACTGACGCGTTACGCCAGTTCTGGATCGTCGAGCTGGGCAGTTCGCCCGCCGCTTCAGCCCAGTCTAGGAACTGAACGAAATGTGCTGCAGTCTCACTGAGCGCCTCAATCCGAGCCTCGTCTACCATCACCGTCTCCCTCGCTCTGTCGATCCCCACGGGATCATGAACGCCATTCAAGCACGTCGAACGTCGTTCGGCAACCCTGAACACTTTCCCAGCGCTGGCGGCCGATGACCTAGCCTCGGCCTCTGGCAACTCGTCTCGGCTCAGCCCGGATCCACGAGTGAGCATTCTGTGGGCGTGAGTGCGGGGCGTTGATCGGCGTTCTGTCCGCCCCGATTTCCGGGTGTGGGGTATCGGCCGGTCCGTCCGGCTCTTCCACGGGTGTCCTGGGGTTGCGCACTGTTGGGCTGGGTGGTCAGGCGGTCGCAGTTCGTGGTGGTCCGTGGGGCGGACCGTTGCGGTGGTTGCGCGGGCGTGCTCGGGTCCGGCGCGGGTGAGGTTGAACGCGATCGCGGCCGGGGCGAACTAGGCACTGTTCGCGACGAACGAGACCGCAGGCAGGTGCGCCAGGGGTCCGTTCTTGAGGTCGGGCGTGGACTTGCTCGATGATCGCGTGCTGGCGGTCCAGGGGCTCTGCTTGCAGCATTGCCCAGGGTTGTGTCGGTGAACATCGCGTGATGCCGCCAGGTAGTGAACAGCTCGCCTTGCCCGGCCGGGACGGTGGCCGGATTCAGTCGTTTGACCCGGCGCACGAGCAGCCAGGCCATGGACCTGCTGGTCCATGCCCGCGGGCGGAGTTGACCGACCCTTGCGCAGGCCTGGTGGCGGCGAAGCGCTCTGGCGAAGACATCAAGATGAAGATGGCCCACAAGGCCAAGAACGGCGGCACGATCGGACGCGCGCCAATCGGCTACCTCAACGCACGCATCGACATCGAAGGACGTCAAGTGAACTCCGTCATCGTCGATCAGGATCGTGCGCCGCTCGTCCGGCTCGCCTTCGAGCTGTATGCCACGGGCGACTACTCAATCGACGCACTGCAGCTTGCTATGGAAGACCATGGCCTCCGTGCCCGTCCGGTCGGCCGCTGGCGGAGCGAACGGCCACTCTCCGCGAACACCCTGCATCGAATCCTCGGTGATCCGTACTACGCCGGCTACACGGTGTACGACGGAGAACTCTACGACGGACGTCACGAGGCACTGGTCACTCAGGAGGTCTTCGATCGGGTGCAGCAGGTCCTCGACGACCGCTCCGGGGCAGACAATCGTGACCGGGTGCTGCATCACTACCTCAAGGGCGTGCTGCGCTGCGACCGTTGTCGAGTCGCTGGTCGAACGAGTCGACTGATCTACACCGAGGCAAAGGGTAGGGGCGGCACCTACCGCTACTACCTCTGTCGTGGCCGTCAGGAGGGCGTCTGCGACCTACCGCACCTACCGGTCGACCAGGTCGAGTTCCAGGTACAGGAGTACTACCGGTCCATCGAGCTGACTGACGATTTCGCCAACGAGTTCTCCGCGGCGTTGGAAGAGTCTCTTGAGGATCACACACGGTCGACGAAGGAGCTGCAGTCGCATTTACGGGCGGAGTTGGCGAAACTCGCCGAACAGGAGAACGCGCTTCTCGACGCGCTCGCCGACCCACTCATGCCGCACGCCAAGATCCGGGCACGAATCAACGACATCGCTATGAAGCGCGTCCGCATCGCCGAGCGCATGGACGCTGTCCAGAGCGACCTCCTGGCCGGCGCCCGAGTCCTCACTGCATCGCTGGATCTCTCGCGCCGCCCGTATGAGCTCTACGCTCGGGCCACTGACGACGGGCGGTCGCAGATCAACCGCGCGTTCTTCCACGCCCTCTACATCACTGAGCACGGCTCAGTAGCCGAAGCCCGCCTGACAGAGCCCTTCATTGCCATCTTCGCCGCGCACCGTGTCTGGCTGGCCATCCCCTCGGCCACACGTAAACAGCGCTCCGCCATCGGCGAAGCGCTGCAAGCAAGCCTGACTGCTATGGACGACGATCCTCGCCATGGCGAAGGTTC
This sequence comes from Calidifontibacter indicus, assembly GCF_003386865.1. Taxonomy (NCBI): domain Bacteria; kingdom Bacillati; phylum Actinomycetota; class Actinomycetes; order Micrococcales; family Dermacoccaceae; genus Calidifontibacter; species Calidifontibacter indicus. Next base: position 2,485,044 of record NZ_QTUA01000001.1, read on the forward strand.
GAGTAAGACAGTCATGGTGGATGTAAAGGGACTCGAACCCCTGACCTCTCGCGTGTGAAGCGAACGCTCTAACCAACTGAGCTATACATCCGGAAGGTCGCGCCCGCGCGGGGCTGCGAGGAAGTACTTTACCTGCCCGCTGCGCGCCGACCTAATCGGGGCAGCGGCGTCAGCCGAGCCCCGGCATCTGGTGCAGGAAGTCCTTGGCACCGGCAGGCAGGAAGCCCGGGATGCCCCCGATCTTGAGCGTCGCCCAGACCACGAAGATCACGAACGCACAGGTCAGCAGGCCGATGATCGCCTTGACCCACAACGGCTTCGGCCGCAACCAGTCGTTCCACGCCGCAACCTTGGCGCGAGCGAACGCGAGCAGTTTCGCCGCCCACAGAAACTCGGTCGCCCAGATGCCGAGGCCGACGAAGACGATCAACCAACCGGGTCCGGGCAACGGCACGGCGGCGAGTCCGACGGCGACGACGATGAACCCGATGACACCGATGGTGATCCGGTAGGTGTGGTTCGTGACCGGGTTCGCACCGATGCGTCGGCGCCAGCCCCACTTGTACGAGTTCGGGTTGAACGGTTCGCGCAGTTCGGGCTCGTGCGCGGACGTCGTCGTCTGTGGTCCCTGGTCCCCCATTACGGCCTCCTCAAGCCAATGCTGCGGCGTGGGTCGCGAACGCCTGCGCCACCCGGCGTGTGACGGGTCCGGGTGCGGCGATCACCCGTTGGTCAACGCGTGAAACCGCCTGAATGTCCCGCGTGGAGGACGTGATGAAGACCTCGTCGGCGGTCTCGAGCACCGACAGCGGCAGCGTCACCTCCCGCACCGGCACCTGCTCGGCGCGGGCGCACAGGATCGCCAGTTCGCGGGTGATACCCGGCAGCAGCCCCGACTCGACGGGCGGCGTGAGCACCTCGCCGTCCACCACCACGAAGATGTTGCTTCCGGTGCCTTCACACAGCTCACCGCGGGTGTTGGCGAAGATCGCCTCGCTGCCGCCGTGCTCCTTGGCGTGGGCGAGCGCCACCACGTTCTCGGCGTACGAGGTTGTCTTGAGACCGACGACGGCGCTGTGCTCGTTGCGGGTCCACGGCACGGTCGCGATCGCGGTCGTCCCTGCCGGGCGCGGCACCGGTCCGGCGAGCACGATGTAGGTCGGCTCGGCATCGCCGCGATCCGACCCGAGCGGCCCGGGACCGGCGGTCACGCTGTAGCGAATCCGGCCGAACTCCAACGGTTCCTCGAGCACCGCGGCGATGCCCTCCGCCAGGCGGTCGCGATCGGCGACGGGCAGGCCGAGACCGGTGAGCGACCGGTCGAGCCGGTCGTGGTGTCGCTGCAGCGCGAACACCTCGTTGTTCTCCACCTTGCAGGTTTCGAAGACGGCGTCGCCGACGGTCACCGCATGGTCCAGCGCCCCGATGGACGGCTCAGTGCCGACCAGCCGACCGTTGACCCACACCCGAATCGTCATGACGTCGTCTCCTCAGTTCGTGTCTGTTGTCTGCAGCGCGGTCTCGGCGAGTGCGATCAGCCGCTGCGCTTTGAGCAGCGTTTCACACCACTCGGCTTCGGGATCCGAGCCCCAGGTGATGCCCGCCCCGGTGCCGAACCGTAGCCAGCGGGCGTCGTCCTCGCGGGTCGCCCAGAAGGTGCGGATGCCGACGGCGAGCCGGGCCGTGCCGCGGTCGTTGTCGACGAACCCGATGGCGCCACAGTACGGGCCGCGAGGCACCCGCTCGAGGTCGCAGATCGCCTGCAACGCAGTCACTTTCGGCGCGCCCGACACCGACCCCGCAGGGAAGCTGGCGGCCAGGACGTCACTCCACCGCACCCCGGCGCGAAGGGTGCTGCGCACTGTCGACACCAGATGCACCAGTCCGGGGTGCTGCTCGATCGCACACAACCCGTCGACCTCGACCGTGCCGGGCACGCTGACCGGAGCGAGGTCGTTGCGCACCAGGTCGGTGATCATGACGTTCTCGGTGTAGTCCTTCGGGAGCAGTTCCGCCGCGGTGGTCGCGGTGCCCTTGATCGGTGCCGACGCGATGCGCTCCCCCGACCGCTCGAGGTACAGCTCCGGGCTGGCGCAGACGATCTCCAACCCCGCCGCCGGCAGGTCGATGAGCGCGCTGTAAGGAGCGGGATTTCCCGCCCGCACCACCTCGAACAGCCGCGCGAGCTCGAACCCGTCCGGGATCTCACGCCGCAGCACGCGGCAGATGTTCGCCTGGTAGACCTCACCGCGGGCGACCCGACGGCGCACCTCTTCGACAGCCGCCTCGTACCGGTCGTAGCCGAGTGAGCTCACCCACTCGTCCTCGGCGCCGTCGATCGACCTGCGCGCACCCGCTCCGTAGTCCGGTTCGGCTGCGGCAGTGAGGGGTTCGTGCTCGACGTGTGACATCCGTACGGCGGTCAGGTGACCTTCGAAGGTGATGACCACGACCCAGAACCCCGGTTCGTCGAGGGCGGCGACGTCATGGCGGACCTGCTCGATGCCGCTGGCACGCACGTCGCGGAAACGGACCTCACCCGCGCTGGGCCCAGTCACGTGGTCGCTCACGGCGTCCTCCTCGTCGCGCGCTGCTGCGTCCGGCACGCCTGCCGGCACCGATGCGAAGAGGCCCCGGCAGATCTGCCGGGGCCTCCCGCTCTGGTGGGCGATACTGGGTTTGAACCAGTGACCTCTTCCGTGTCAAGGAAGCGCGCTACCGCTGCGCCAATCGCCCTTGGAAATGACGAGAGCGGACAACCGGGCTCGAACCGGCGACCTCAACCTTGGCAAGGTTGCGCTCTACCAACTGAGCTATGTCCGCCTGCCGCCCTCGCGGGCAACGAGAAGACAATACCCGACAGTTCGCCTCTGCTCCAAAACGGCTCACCGCCCGGGGGCGACGGCGCAATCAGTCGTCCGTGCGGGCGACCTGCGGGTAGTCGACGGACGGGTCGGCCAGCTTGTCGGCATCGACGACGGTGCTGTCGGCGATGAGCGGCTTGATCTGGTCGACGACGTCCCAGACATTGACGTTCATCGCAGCCAGGATGCGCGACTGGTCATCGAGCCAGAACGACACGAATTCGCGGCTGTCGAGATCGCCGCGCACCACCACCCGGTCGTAGGCGTCCTTGCCGGCGTTGCCGATGTACTCCATGCCGAGGTCGTACTGATCGGTGTAGAAGTACGGCAGTTCGGTGTAGGGCTTGTCGCCACCGACCAGCGACGCCGCCACCGCGCTCGGCTGGTTCAGAGCCGTGGCCCAGTGCTCCACCCGCAGCCGTCGACCGAGCACCGGGTGGTCGTGGTTGGCGATGTCGCCGACCACGTAGACGTCGGGGTTGGAACTGCGCAGGGACGCGTCGACGAGCACCCCGTTGTCGACGTCGAGCCCGGCACTCTGCGCCAGGTCGACATTGGGTGCCGCACCCACGCCGAGCAACACGGCGTCGGCCGCAATCACCGAACCGTCGCCCATCCGCACCCCGGTCGCCCGGCCGTCCTCCACCTCGATCGCGGCGACCTGGGCGCCGGTGCGCAGGTCGACACCCTGCTCGGTGTGCAGGTCGGCGAACACCTGCGCGATCTCCGGTCCGAGCACCGCGAGCAGGGGCAGCTCCCCCGCTTCGAGCACGGTCACGGCGGTGCCCTTCGCGCGGGCCGCGGCAGCGACCTCGAGGCCGATCCAGCCGCCGCCGACGATCACCAACCGCTTGTCCGAGCCGAAGGTCGCGCGGATCGCGTCGGAGTCCTCCTTGGTGCGCAGCGTCAGCACACCCTCGGCGTCGGCACCGTCGATCGGGAGTCGACGCGGCGTGGAGCCGGTTGCCAGCACGAGCCGGTCGTAGCCCAGCGTCGCCCCGCCCTCCACCTGCACCTCGTGTGCGTCGAGGTCGATCGCGGTGGCGACGCCTTCGACGAGGTGCACGTCGTGCTCGTCGTACCAGGACTGCGGGTGCACGAGTGCGTCGTCGAACTGCGCCTTGCCCTGCAGGTAGTCCTTCGACAGCGGCGGCCGCTCGTAGGGAAGATGCGCCTCCCGATGCACCAGGGTGAGCTCGCCCGCGTAACCCTGCGTCCGAAGTTCCTCGACGGTCTTGGCTCCCGCCAGACCTCCGCCGACGACGACGATGCGCTGCGGTGTGCTCATGCTGATGAACCTCCAAGGGCGAGGGTCGCGCCGTGTGCCGACCACTGCATCCGCAAGTCTTGTCCCCCACGCCGACACATTCAACGTCCCCCGGGGTGATTCCCGACGGGTGACCGGAGACCGCTCAGGTGGCCGAGCCGGACGCCACCTCGGGGGCGCTCATCCAATTTCCTCACGCCGGCTCGGTCGAGACGCCCGGAGTACGACGCGACCCATGCGAAACCGCACCCGACCATGCGGCGACGCAGGACAGGGGCGGTTCGAAGATGGTGGGCGATACTGGGTTTGAACCAGTGACCTCTTCCGTGTCAAGGAAGCGCGCTACCGCTGCGCCAATCGCCCGAGGTGGCGACGGGATTTGAACCCGTGTAGACGGCTTTGCAGGCCGTTGCCTCGCCTCTCGGCCACGCCACCGGAGATCTCCCCGCGAAGGGCGACCAGAGCGGACAACCGGGCTCGAACCGGCGACCTCAACCTTGGCAAGGTTGCGCTCTACCAACTGAGCTATGTCCGCCTGCAACCACTCGGCTGACGCCGATCGGTGCGGTGACCGAGGCTAACCGATCGACGCCGCGGAATCCAACCGGGGTCCCGGCGTGTCAGGCCCGTCCGCGCGCCGCGCCCGCTCGTCGACAGGTTCCTCGACCCGATCTTCGGACGGCGCGCGGTCGTTCGCACCGTCCGGCCCGTCGCCGACTGCGCCGGAGACTCGGGCACCGGACGCCTCGTTTGGTCCGTCGTCCTCAGCGATCTGTTCGACCTCGTCGGGCCCCGGGATGGGACGGCGAATCGGGATCGGCCCGCTGCGCTCGTTGAGAATCGCCTTCGTGCGGATCACGCCGTCGGTGAGGACGGCCTTGGCGCGCTCGTGCGCCGGGGAGTACTCCTGCACCGGCCACAGCTTCATCGTCGCGGCATTGAGCGCGGCCCCGATCAGCACCGCGATGCCGAGGAAGTACAACCAGATGAGCACCACGATGGCAGCAGCCAGCGGACCGTAGATGCTCGTGCCGCCCACCGACGCACCGAGCATCAACCGCAACACCATCGCCGACAGCACCCAGATCGCGAGGGTGAGGATCGCGCCCGGCAGGTCGCGCACCCACGGCGTCTTGATCGGCGTCGCGAGATAGAACAGGGTCGCGAAACCGAGGATCGTCAGGCCCCCGACCAGCGGCCAGTAGAAGATCATCAACACCTGCAACTGGCCCGGCAGCCATTCGCTGAGCAGTTGGGGTCCGATGACGATGAGCGGCACGACGATCGCGCCGAACAGCAAGGTCACGAAGTACAGCGACAGGCTCATCAGCCTGGTGCGCACGATCCCCCGCTTGCCGCCCTGCCCGTACATGATCGAGACGGTGTCGATGAGCACGTTCAGCGCGCGCGACCCCGACCACAGCGACAGCACGAAGCCGGCCGAGATGACATCGGGTCGTCCACCGCGCAGCGCATCGGAGATCGTCGGCATCAACACCTGCCGCAGCGACTCCTCGGTGAGGAACCGCGACGCGTAGGCCTCGATCGCCTCGGTGACTCTTGTCACAGCGTTGTCGCCGAGCCAGGGGCCCAGGTAACCGACACCACCGAGCAGTCCGAACACCAGGGGCGGGAACGACAGGAGGGCGAAGAAGCCGGCCTCCGCAGCCAGTCCGGTGACCCGGTACTGCATGCACAACCGCACCGTTTCGCGGATGAGGCGGGCCAACGCGACCCCGCCCGGCACCTGCCGGAGTGTCGCGACAACCGTGTTGCGCAGACTCAAGCGCACTCCTGCGATCGGGGCCTGGCGACGAACATGGCCCCACGGTAGTGGTCGAAGCACTCGCCGGCATGCACCACAATGGCGTGCCATGGACATCTGGCCGGGTCAGCCCTACCCCCTCGGCGCCACCTTCGACGGTGCCGGCGTCAATTTCGCGGTCTTCTCCGCCATCGCAGAGCGGGTCGAGCTGTGCCTGCTCGAGCCACCCACCGAGGACGGTGAGTGGACCGAGGAGCGTGTCGAACTCACCGAGGTCGACGGTCACGTCTGGCACGCGTACCTGCCGGGCGTGCAGCCCGGTCAGCGGTACGGCTTCCGGGTGCACGGACCCTACGAGCCGCAGGAGGGCCACCGCTGCAACCCGGCCAAGCTGCTGCTCGACCCGTACGCCAAGGCGATCGACGGACAGATCGACGGCGACGAGTCGCTGTTCTCCTACCGGTTCGACGACCCCACCGCGTTCAACGACGACGACTCGCTCGGGCACACGATGGTGTCGGTGGTCGTCAACCCGTTCTTCGACTGGGGCCACGACCGCCCGCCGCGGCACGAGTACCACGACAGCGTCATCTACGAGATGCACGTCAAGGGCCTCACGATGACGCACCCGGACGTGCCGGAGGAGATCCGCGGCACGTACGCCGCGGTGGCGCACCCGGCGATCATCGAGCACCTGAAGAACCTCGGCGTGACCGCCGTCGAACTGCTACCGGTGCACCAGTTCGTGCAGGACTCCACCCTCGTCGACAAGGGCCTGTCGAACTACTGGGGCTACAACACGATCGGTTTCCTCGCGCCGCACAACGGCTACGCCAGCAGCGGCTCCGACGGCCAGCAGGTCACCGAGTTCAAGGCCATGGTGAAGGCGCTGCACGCCGCCGACATCGAGGTGATCCTGGATGTCGTCTACAACCACACCGCCGAGGGCAACCAACTCGGCCCGACACTGGCGCTGCGTGGACTCGACAACGCGCACTACTACCGGCTGGTCGACGGCGACGAGGAGCACTACTACGACACGACCGGCACCGGCAACAGCTTGCTGATGCGCAGCCCGCACGTGCTGCAGCTGATCATGGACTCGCTGCGCTACTGGGTGACCGAGATGCACGTCGACGGCTTCCGGTTCGACCTGGCCGCGACCCTCGCGCGCCAATTCCACGAGGTCGACCGCCTCTCGGCGTTCTTCGACATCATCCAGCAGGACCCGATCATCAGCCAGGTGAAACTCATCGCCGAGCCGTGGGACCTCGGCGACGGTGGCTACCAGGTCGGCAACTTCCCGCCGCTGTGGACGGAGTGGAACGGCAAGTACCGCGACACGGTGCGCGACTTCTGGCGCGGCGAGCCGTCGACCCTGGCCGAGTTCGCCTCCCGGCTCACCGGGTCGAGCGACCTCTACGCACATTCCGGACGCCGTCCGATCGCGTCGATCAACTTCATCACCGCGCACGACGGCTTCACGCTGCGCGACCTCGTCAGCTACAACGAGAAGCACAACGAGGCCAACGGCGAGGGCGGCAACGACGGAGAGACGCACAACCGGTCGTGGAACTGCGGTGTCGAGGGTGAGACCGACGACCCTGCGGTGCGCTCGCTGCGCGCGCGCCAGCAACGCAACTTCCTCACCACCTTGCTGCTCAGCCAGGGGGTGCCGATGCTCGCGCACGGCGACGAACTCGGCCGCACGCAGCACGGCAACAACAACGTCTACTGCCAGGACAACGAATTGTCCTGGATCGATTGGGAACTCGACGACGAACAGCAGGCGTTGGTGGAGTTCGCGACGAAGGTGATCACGCTGCGTCGGGAGCACCCGACGTTCCGACGCCGGCGCTTCTTCTCCGGCGAGGCCGCCCACGGCGGCGAGAGCACCCTGGGCGACATCGGTTGGTTCACCCCCGACGGCAACGCGATGACCGAGATCGACTGGCGCAACGGTCTCGCCCGCGAGGTCACGGTGTTCTTCAACGGCGAGGCGATCCAGGCGCCCGACCCGCAGGGTCGACGCGTCGTCGACGACCACTTCCTCCTGGTGTTCAACGGCGCACCTGAGGACAAGGTCTTCACGGTGCCGACCGTGGTGGCCGAGGCGGAGTGGACGGTGGTGCTCGACACCGCCGCGCAGACCGACGCGAAGGTCGACGAACAGCACCGCGAGGTGTCGGGGGGCTATGAACTGGCGATGCCGGCCCGCTCCATCGCGGTGCTGCGCGCGGCACCCGCCGACGCCGGCTGAGTCGGCACCGGCGGGCTCAGGTCAGAGTTCGGCGAGACGAGCCTTCTGCTCCTCCACGTCGAACTCCGCCTCAGGCCAGGGCTGGTCGAGGCCGCGCAGGTGGTGCAGCAGGATCTGCTGCACGGCGAGCCGGGCGTACCATTTGCGGTTGGCCGGCACGACGTACCACGGCGCGGTGTCGGTGGACGTCTTGTCGAGCAGCACCTGGTAGGCCTCCTGGTAGTGGTCCCAGTAGGCGCGCTCGTCGAGGTCACCGGGGTTGAACTTCCACCACTTGTCCGGCCGGTCGAGACGCTCGCTGAGTCGCGCCTTCTGCTCGTCGGCGTCGATGTGCAACATGATCTTGATGATCTTCGTGCCGCTGTCGGTGACGGACTGCTCGAAGGTGTTGATCTGTCCGTAGCGGCGCTGCCAGGTGCTCGCCGGCACGAGGTTGTGCACGCGCACGATGAGCACGTCCTCGTAGTGGGAGCGGTCGAAGACCGCGATCATGCCCGGCTCGGGCAGCCCCTTGCGGATGCGCCACAGGAACGGATGCTTCTTCTCCTCGGCGGTCGGCGACTTGAAGGACGTCAACGAAACGCCTTGTGGGTCAACACTTCCCACGACATGGCGCATGATTCCGCCCTTGCCTGAGGTGTCCATGCCCTGCACGACGAGCAGCACCGAGGGGCCATCGCCGTCCTTGCCGTTGGCGTAGAGGCGCTCCTGCAGGTCGTCGATCTCGGCGTCGCTGTCGGCGAGCACCTCGGCAGCCTCCGCCTTGTCACCCTTGAACCCCGGGGTCGACGAGGCGTCGAACGAGGCGAGCCCGAATCCCGGTGTGACACGGAGCTTCTCGGTGATCTTGGCGGCGAGGTCGACGGACTTCTCGGGGCCCTTTTCGGACTTCTTCGACTTCTTCTTGGCCATGCGGCATGCTCTCACGATTCAATGGGCCGCATGAGGATGCTGCTGCCCGACGCGGCCGAGATCACCCCTTCGCAACTGCCGGACGCGTACGGAGTGAGCGTCGATCACGACTGGTACGTGCGCGTGAACTTCGTTGCGACAGTGGACGGCTCGGTCGTGGGGTCGGATCAACGGTCGGGGTCGATCAACAACGAGGTCGACGGTCTGGTGTTCCAGATGCTGCGTGCCTGGGCCGACGTCATCGTCGTCGGGTCGGGCACGGCGAGGGCCGAGGGCTACGACGCGCCGGTGGTCGACCCGCGGTGGGTCCACCTTCGTGAGGGCCGCGCGGCGCACCCGGCGATGGCGGTGCTCAGCCGAAAGGCACAGCTGCCCGACGGGATGGACACGATGGGGCGCGACGACGTGTTCGCCCTCGACAGCAGCGGCGATGACGGCGTGTCACGTTGCTTCGCCCAGTTGCGTGAGCGGGGTTATCGCCGGGTGCTGCTCGAGGGTGGCCCGACGGTCGCCGGCCTCGCGCTCGACGCAGAGCTGGTCGACGAGTTGTGCCACACCACCTCGCCCCGCTTGGTCGGCGGTTCGGCGCAGCGCATGGTCGACGGGCCGACATTCGACCGGCCGGCGCGGCTTCTCGGCCTTGTCGAAGACGACTCGACCTTGTTGGCTCGCTGGTCGCTGCGCTGATCGACCCGGGTCGGGTACTGCTAGTGCGCGGCGCCTTGCTGCACACCGGCCGGCGCACAGAACGCCCGCACGACCTTCTCCCAGCGCTCGCTGTCGACGTTCCACTCCCGGCAGTGCCGGGCCACCTCGAACTGCTCCAACCGCACCAGGTCGGGGCGAGCCGCAGCCAGATCGGCGGACGGCGCGAACGGCACGAAATCGTCGTCGAGTGAGTGGATGAGCAGAATCGGCTTGGTGAGTTCGTCGGCCCGGGTCACCCAGTCGGCGCGAGCGATGTCCAGTGGCTCGGCCAGACCGATCACGTTGCGGTGCAACGGCCCCCGCATCATGTCCTGCCCGATGCGGCTGACCACCGGTGGCAGCTTGTTGAGCCCCGCCTGGAACGCCAGCACATGCCGCCAGTTCACCACCGGCGCGTCGAGCACCAGTCGGCTGACGTGCGCCGCCAGCGGCGAACGATCGACGGCCTGCAGCACGGTGGCACCGCCCATCGACCAACCGAACAACTGAATGTCGGTGGCTCCCTCGTCGAGCACGTACTGCATCGCGGCCTCGACGTCCTGCCACTCGGTCAGCCCGAGGTTGTAGAGCCCGTCGGACCCCGCGGGTGCGCCGACATCGTTGCGGTAGTTGATGATCAGCGCGTTGATGCCGCAGCCCTGCAGGGTCGCCAGCGCGCGCAGACACTCCGAACGCAGCGCGCCGCGTCCGTGCACGAGCACCGCCCAGCGGGTGGAGTCGGGCACGTCGACCCGCCAGGCCGGCATGTGACCGAGCGGACCGCGGTAGGTGACCTCGGTGAGGTCGACGTCGAGCGAGTGGGCCGGCGGGCCGACGAAGTAGCTGCCGTTGATCCGACACGGCCCGACCGCGAGTTCGCCGTAGTCGACGCCGAGCAGTTCACGGGTGACCTCGGCGCGCGAGCCCTCCCCCTCGATCGACAACACGTCTCCGATGCGGGCGTGGGTCTCGTAGCCACCGACCCACAGTCCGTAGCGCCCGGGCGAGGTCGTCTCGTCGTTCGCATCGAGGGTGATCGTGAGGTCGTTGTAGGCACGCACCACGCTGTCGTCGGACGGCGGCTCCGGGGTCAGCACCTTGCGGGCGAAGTAGGCGGCCACCCCGGTCACGCCGGCGGCGCCTACCAGCGCACCGGCGCCGATCACGGAACCGACGACGGAGGCTGCTCGGACGAACTGACGTGGTTGCACCCGTCCATCGTGTCATTTCGGGCAGGCCACCGGTCGCACCCGGGCGATTCCGCGACCCGATCGGTGAACAATGGCGGTCATGCCGGTGCCTTTCGAAACTCCGATCACGCCGATGCTCGCCAAGGCGAGCGCGAAGGTCCCCACGTCCGACGACAAGAGCACGTGGTCGTACGAACCGAAATGGGACGGCTTCCGGTGCGTGCTGGTCAAGGACGGTGACGAGGTCGAACTCGAGTCGCGCGGGTCGAAGCCGCTGACCCGCTACTTCCCGGAGTTGGTCGAGGCCGCCCGGCGCGACCTGCCGGATCGGTGCGTGCTCGACGGCGAGATCATCGTGCGGTCGGGCACCCCTGGCGCCGAGCGGCTGTCGTTCGAGGCCCTCGGCCAACGCATCCATCCCGCCGAGTCGCGCGTGACCAAGTTGTCGGTAGAGACCCCCGCCGAGATCGTGTTCTTCGACTGTCTCTGGATTGGCGGCGACTCGCTGATGGAGCAGCCGTTCGAGCAACGTCGCTCGGTGCTGGTCGACGCGCTCGCCGACCTGCCGGCCGGTTCCCCGTTCCACGTCACGCGGGTCACCGACGACGCCGCGGTGGCGGCCCGCTGGTTCGAGCAGTTCGAGGGCGCCGGCCTCGACGGTGTGATCGCCAAGGATCTCGCCGGCACCTACCAGCCGGGCAAGCGGGCAATGCTCAAGATCAAACACAGCCGCACCTGTGACGCGGTGCTCGTGGGTTACCGAATTCACAAGAGCGGCAACGGGGTCGGGTCGTTGCTGCTGGGCCTCTACGACGACGAAGGCAACCTGCGCAATGTCGGCGGCATTCTCGCCTTCACCGCGAAGCGGCGCATCGAACTCATCGACGAGCTGGCCGATCTGGTGGTCACCGACGACTCCGGTGAGGCCGTGCGTGGCGCCACCGACCGGTCCCGGTTCAGCTCCAACAAGGACGTGTCGTTCGTGCGACTGCGTCCCGAACGCGTCGTCGAGGTGAAGTTCGACCAGCTCGAGGGGTCACGTTTCCGACACGGTGTGACTTTCCTGCGCTGGCGCCCCGATCGCGAGCCCGAGTCATGTCTGCTCGACCAGGTCGACCGGGCCGCCGAGTACGACCTCGGCGAGGTGCTCACCCGCTGACCCGCAGACGATGAAGGGCGCCGCATCTCCCCCACAGGATCCGGCGCCCCTCATCGCCCCCTGACGATGATGGCGAGGTCGCCGCATCAAGCCAATGGGTACATGTACCCATCCGTTACCCATCACTTCTCGACGCGGTTGCCTTCCGCGTCCCAGTGGTCGGCCACCTTCTTGGACGGCTGCACCCGCGGCGGCTCGCCGGGCATCTTCGGGTAGTCGGGCGGGAAGTTCAGTTCGCCGAGCCCGCGCTGCTGGACGTCCTTGTCCCACAAGGCGATTGCACGGGTGATGTCACCCGGGGCACCCCGGTCGGCCCAGGCGTCCCCGTCTTCGGCCACCAGCTCGGGCACGGTGCGCACGGTGAACTGTGCCGGTTCGGCAGGGCGCAGGTCGGCCCAGCGCAACGGCATCGAGACCGGCGCTCCGGGCAACGGACGCGGCGAGTAGGCGCCGGCGATCGTGCGGTCGCGGCAGGCCTGGTTGAAGTCGACGAAGATCCGCTCGCCGCGCTCTTCCTTCCACCACGCGGTGGTCACCAGGTCGGGCAGGCGTCGTTCGAGTTCGCGCGCGACCCCGATGACGCCGTGGCGCACGTCGAGGAACTCGTGGGTCGGCGCGATCGTGGCGTAGACGTGCACGCCCCGGTTGCCGGAGGTCTTCACCCGGGGCGTGAACTCCAACTCCTCGAGCAGTTCCTTCAGTGCGAGCGCCGCCTCGACCGCGTCGGCGAACCCACGCCCGGGTTGGGGGTCGAGGTCGATGCGGAACTCGTCGGGGTTGTCGTTGTCGTCGGCGGTGACCGGCCACGGGTGGAAGGTCACGGTGTTCATCTGGGCACACCACACCGCGGCGGCGGGCTCGTCGAGCACCAACTGTGGGTGCCGCCGCCCGGAGGGGTAGGTGCACATGACGGTGCGGACGTAGTCGGGAACGCCGCGGGGCGGGTTCTTGGAGAAGAACTGCTCCCCCTCGATGCCTTCCGGAAAGCGTTGCAGCGCAACGGGTCTGTTGCCGTTGGCGCGAACAAACGGCTCGCCGACCGCGATCAGGTAGCGTGCGAGATCCTCCTTCGTGATCCCGTCGGCGGGGTAGATCACGCGGTCGGGGCTCGACACCTTGACGACGCGTTCCTGCCCGCCCGGGCCCTCGGTCGTGAGCATCACCGGCTTCGCTGCTGCCATGAGTTCACCCTAGAGGTCCGCCAAAGCGCCGATCAGGTGCGCGCCGCGGGTGCACGCGCACCTGGTCGGCCCGCTGGGCGAGGTGTACGGCGGGTGGGCGGCGGCTTTACCAACTCCTGACTGATTCATTGCCGAACCTTGGCCGGATGTTCACCCGAGCGCGGCGTGATTCGCACGGTCGTTGTCGCAGGGCGGTCCTAACCTCGCGAACGTCCCCGCAACACCTCGCACCAACTCGCATCCCGGAGCCCCCATGCCCTCCTCCCCCTTGTTCCGCATTGCCGCCGCGGCAAGCGGCGCGAGCATCGCGTTCAGCGTCGCCCTCGCCATGGCCCCGTCCGCCCAGGCCGCCTCGACCTCGGTCGTCATCTCCGAGGCCTACGGTGGCGGCGGCAACTCCGGTGCCACCTACAAGAGCGACTTCGTCGAGCTCTACAACCTCAGCAACACCACCGTCGACCTCACCGGTTGGAAGGTGCAGTACTGGTCGGCCGCGGGCGCGACCCCGCAGAGCACCCCGCTGACCGGGTCGGTTGCCCCGGGCACCAGCTTCCTGGTCAAGGAGGCCGACGGTGCCAGCACCACCGCCACCCCGCTGCCGACCCCCGACGTCATCGGCACCATCGCGATGAGCGGCACCGCGGCCCGGGTCGCCATCGTCAACCCCGCGGGTGAGGTCGTCGACCTCGTCGGTTGGGGCAGCGGCGTCGCGACCTTCGAGGGCGGGCCGGCCGCGGGCACCACGAACGCGACCAGCGTCGCGCGCATCTCGCCGTGCACCGACACCGACAACAACGCCAAGGACTTCACGGTCGGCGCTCCGACGCCGCGCAACTCCGCCGCCGGTCCGCAGGACTGCACGCCGACCGACCCGGGTGACCCGGGCGAGCCCGGCGGCCAGTCGGCCACCGTCGCTCAGATCCAGGGTGCATCGCACACCTCGCCGCTGGTCGGCAAGGACGTCAAGGACGTCGAGGGCATCGTCACCGCCACCAAGAGCACCGGTTTCTGGATCCAGTCGACCACCCCCGACGACGACCCGGCGACCAGCGAGGGCCTGTTCGTGTTCACCCGCACCGCCCCGACCGTGCACGTGAGCGACAAGGTGAAGCTCGCCGGAAAGGTTGCCGAGTTCCGTCCCGGCGGCAGCGGCGGCACCACCAACCTCACCACCACCGAACTCGACTCGCCGACCATCGAGGTCGTTGCCAGCGGTCAGCCGCTGCCGACGCCGGTGGTCATCGGTGTCGACCGCATCGCCCCGCAGCAGACCGTGTTCGACGGCAACCCCGGCAACGTCGAGACGCCGGGCACCCCCTTCGACCCGACCAGGAACGCGCTCGACTTCGACGAGTCGCTCGAGGGAATGCGGGTGGCGCTCAAGGATGCTCGCGCCGTCGGACCCACCGCGACCGCCTACGGTGAGACCCCGGTGGTGCCCGGCCAGAACGTCTCCGCGATCAACTCCCCGCGCGGCGGAGTCGTGTACGGCTCGTACAACACGCCGAACTCGATGCGTCTCATCCTCAACGACTCGCTGGTCAAGGGCCAGCTCCCGACCGCCCAGACCGGCGACACCTACCCGGGGCTGACCGTCGGCATCATCGACTACGCGTTCGCGAACTACAACCTCTACGCCACGCAGGGCAACCAGCTGAAGTCCGGCGGGCTCACCCGTGAGGTCACCACCGCCCAGAGCGGCAACGAGTTGGCAGTGGCGACGTTCAACGTGGAGAACCTCGCGCCGTCCGACCCGGCCACCAAGTACGCGCGTCTGGCCGGCCAGATCGTCACCAACCTCAAGTCGCCCGACATCCTGGCGCTGGAGGAGATCCAGGACAACAGCGGCGCCACCAACGACGGCGTGACCGACTCGACCGTCACCAGCGACAAGCTGATCGCGGCGATCAAGGCGGCGGGTGGTCCGTCGTACGAGGCCAAGTGGGTCAACCCGGCCAACGGCACGGACGGCGGTCAGCCGGGCGGCAACATCCGCCAGGTGTTCCTCTACCGCAGCGCTGGCGACCTGTCGTTCGTCGACAAGCCGGGTGCGACCGCCACCACCGCGACCGACGTCGTGGGCACAGGCGGCAACACCTCGCTGACCTTCTCGCCGGGTCGCATCGATCCGACGAACGGTGCGTGGGCGAGCTCGCGCAAGCCGCTCGTCGGCCAGTTCACCTGGAAGGGCCGCAGTGTCTTCGTCATCGCGAACCACTTCGCCTCCAAGGGCGGCGACGACCCGTTGATGGGCCGCTTCCAGCAGCCGCTGCGTTCGTCGGAGACCCAGCGCGCCAACCAGGCGACCGC
This sequence comes from Calidifontibacter indicus, assembly GCF_003386865.1. NCBI lineage: Bacteria > Bacillati > Actinomycetota > Actinomycetes > Micrococcales > Dermacoccaceae > Calidifontibacter > Calidifontibacter indicus. Next base: position 2,500,639 of record NZ_QTUA01000001.1, read on the forward strand.
GGTGCGCACCTTCGTCGACAAGCTGCTGGCCGCCGACGCCAACGCGAACGTGATCGTGCTCGGTGACATCAACGACTTCGAGTTCAGCAAGACCGCCGACATCCTCGTCGGTTCGGGCTCGACGGCGTTGACCGATCTGCCGCGCACGCTCCCGGCGAACGAGCGTTACACCTACGTCTACCAGGGCAACAGCCAGGTGCTCGACCACATCCTGCTGAGCCCCAACCTGGTGCGGACGATGGCGAACAAGAAGTACTCCTACGACATCGTGCACACCAACTCCGAGTTTAGCGACCAGGACTCCGACCACGAGCCGCAGGTCGTGCGCCTGCCGGTGCAGGTGACCCGCTGATCGGGGCACCGACAACGAAGGCCGGGCGGAATGATCCGCCCGGCCTTCGGCGTTGAACCAGACGAGCCGACGAGAAGGAGAATGGGCGCATGACGAAGGTGACGAAGTCAGACCAGGAGTGGCGCGAGCAGCTCAGCCCGATGGAGTACGCGGTGTTGCGCGAGGGCGGCACCGAGCGCGCGTTCACCGGTGAGTACACCGACACCGAGACCGAGGGCGTCTACAACTGCCGCGCCTGCGGTGCGGAGTTGTTCCGCTCGACGACCAAGTTCCACAGCCACTGCGGGTGGCCGTCGTTCTACGCGCCGTCCGAGGACGACAACGTGCGACTGATCGAAGACCGCTCGCACGGCATGGTGCGCACCGAAGTGCGTTGCGCGAGTTGCGATTCCCACCTCGGCCACGTGTTCGAGGGCGAGGGTTATGCGACGCCGACCGATCAGCGCTACTGCATCAACTCGGTGTCGCTGACGCTGCAGCCGCAGGACTGAGCGACCGGCCCTACCAAAGACGCCAAGTGACACCAACACACGACGAGAGCCCCGGGATCACCCGGGGCTCTCGTCGTGTTCGCTGCTCGGACGGCGTCAGCGCAGCCGCTCGGCCAGGTCGGCGACGGTGGTCTGCGGGCCGGTGAAGAACGGCACCTCCTCGCGCACGTGGTTACGCGCGTCGACGGCGCGCAGTTGGCGCATCAGGTCGACGATGCGGTGCAGTTCGTCGGCCTCGAAGGCAAGCAGCCACTCGTAGTCGCCGAGGGCGAACGAGGCGATGGTGTTGGCGCGCACGTCGGCGAAGTCGCGGGCCGCTTCGCCGTGCTCGCGCAGCATCCGGCGGCGGTCCTCCTCCGGCAGGAGGTACCACTCGTAGGAGCGCACGAACGGGTAGACGCAGACGTACTTGCGCGGCTGCTCACCCGACAGGAACGCCGGCACGTGGCCGCGGTTGAACTCGGCCGCGCGGTGCAGGCCGACGTTCGACCACACGCCGTCGAAGCTGCGGCCGAACTGGGTGGCGAGGAAGCCGCGGTAGGCCTCCTGGAGCTGCTCGACGGTGTCGGCGTGCCACCAGATGAGCAGGTCGGCGTCGGCGCGCAGGCCGCCCACGTCGTAGATGCCGCGGACGGTGACACCCGACTTCTCCAGGCCGGCGAAGAACTTCTCGGCCTCCTTGACGGCCTTCTTGGTGTGCTCGGGCTTGGCACGCTCCGCCTTGAACACGGAGTACATCGCGTAGCGGATGCTCGCGTTGATGGCTTCCGCTTCGGCATCCGTGGGCTGGCGGTGGGTGTCCTGCTGGTCGGTCATCAGCGTCCTTCGGTGGGGGTGGATATCTTCAACTGGTCCAGCACGGTACGTGCTGCGGCGCGGCCCGACCCGATGCAGGCCGGGATGCCCACACCGTCGTAGGCCGCGCCGGCCACGGAAACCGCTGGAAGACTTGCGAGTTCGCGACGCAGACGGGCAACGAGGTCGACGTGGCCGATCGCGTACTGCGGGAGGCCACCGCCCCAGCGCCGTACGTGCGCCGCCACCGGCGCGGGCAATTCACCGAGCGCCGTACGCAGCTCGGCGAGACCATCGGCCGCGAGCACCGCATCGGGTCGACGCAGCGCCTCGGTTTCGCGGAACCGACCCGCCGACACCCGCACGAACACGAGGTCGGGGCGGGCCTGCGCCAACCACGGCCACTTGATCGAACTGAACGTCGAGGCCTTGATCCGCCGGTCGTCGACCGGCGGCACGAGCAAGCCGGACTGCTCCCCCAGCTGGTCTCGCACGGCTGCCGGGAAGGCGTAGGTGACCACGGCCATCGAGGCGTACTCGATCGCCCGCAGTTCGTCACACGCGGCCGGCGCGATGGTGGCCAGCAGCTTGGCGGTGGCCGGGGCGGGCGTCGCGAACACGACCGCGTCGGCGTCGAAGGTCGTGCCGTCGCCGAGCACGAGACGCCAGGTGTCACCGTCGGGCTCCTCCCGGCGGTCGACCCCGGTCACGAGCGTGTCGGTGCGCACGCCGACGCCCCCGGCGCGCAGCGCGTCGGCCAGATGCACCGGGAGTGACCCGATGCCCCCGGGCAGCCCGGCGAACACCGGCGGTTGGTCGGGCGCGCTGGTCGCCGGCTGTCGTGACGCGGCCGCGGCGGTCTCACGAAGCGAATTTCCCTGCCGCACAGCGTCGTACAGCGCGGGTACGCAGGCCTGCAGGGAGAGGTAGCGGGCATCACCGGCGTACACCCCGCCGAGCAGCGGCTCGACGAGCCGGTCGACGACGGCCGCGCCGAACGCCTGCTCGACGGCGTCGCCGACCGAGATGTCACCGGTGTCGCTGTCGATCTCGATGGGCTGTTCGTCGGTGGCGCGGGCCATCTCGTCGGCCTCGAGCAGACCGGCCAGTGCCGCGGCGTCCGAAGGCACCCCCATGAGCGTGCCCTTGGGCATCGCGCGCAACGACCCGCGACTCCAGATGGATGCTCCGACCTGGGCAGGCGGGGTGGGTTCGAGGCGAAGTTCGGCGAGCAGTTGCTGCACCTCGGGGCGACGGCCGAGCATCGACTCGGCGCCCACGTCGACGGCGGTGCCGGCAACGGTCTCGGTGCGCAGCTTGCCACCGACCCGATCGGTCGACTCGAACACCGTGACACTCGCTCCGGAACCGACCGACTCCCAGGCGGCGCTCAGACCGGCAATTCCGCCTCCGACGACGGCTACATCAACCACGAGAGCCAGTTTCCCACGCTCGACGAACAACTCCGACGCCGGGTAGTAGCTAGCCCGAGAGGCCGGCGCGCTCCGCCGCCGCGCGCAGCGCCGGCAGCACCCGATCGATGTCTTCGGGACGCAGCGTGAACGGGGTGCGCAGGAAGGAGTCGAGCCCGCGTCCGTCGACGGCGAAGGCGGCGCCGGGCAGCATCGACAGGCCCTCGCGTTCGGCCGCCGTCGCCAGGGCGGCACCGCGCGGACGCGGCAGGCGCCACCAGATGCTGAGGCCGCCGTGCGGGCGGGTGGCCTCCCACCCGCAGCCGATTCCGAACTCCCACAACCGATCCCGACTGCCCCGCAGCATCCGACGCATCTCCGGATGCAGCCCGGGTCGGGTGCGCAGCAACTCGTCGAGGGCGAGCTGCTCGAGCACCGGCGAGCCCAGGTCGAAACTGCGCCGCGCGGCCGAGAGCGCGCCGACGAGGTGGCGCGGAGCCCGGATCCAGCCCAGGCGCATCCCGCCCCAGTGGGTCTTGCTCGCCGATCCGATGGTGATGGCGCCCGGGTGGTGCGCGGCCATCGGGCGCACCTGGGGCTCGTCGTCCAACCAGGTCTCGACGAGCGTCTCGTCGACGATCGGCGTGGTGCCGCGCCGCGTCCAGATCCGCGCGAGCTGGGCCCGATGTTCGTCGTCGGCGAGCCCGCCGGTGGGGTTCTGGAAGTCGAGGACGACCAGGCAGGTCTTCGCCCGGGCGAGCGCCTCGTCGTGGGCGGCGAGGTCGCCGACCGGCACGCCCACGGGTCGCCGTCCGGTGCCGCGCACGGCCTGCACGGTGTTGGGATAGCCGGGACTTTCGAGAACGACCGCCGCGCGCGGCGCGGTGAGGGCGGTGAGCACGATGCCGACCGCAGAACTGGCGCCCGCCGTGACCACGATCTGGTCGGCACTGGTGGCGACCCCGCGATCGACGAAGCGCTGCGCGATCGCCTCTCGCAACTCTGGGATGCCGAGCGAGTAGTAGCCGCGGCCGGTGGTGAAGCGGGGCAACTGCTCGAGCGCCGTCTCGAAGGCGGCCTGCAGCCCCGGTGTCGCGGGCGGGGCGGCCTGCACCAGGTTGAGCAGGCGCGGGTCGGCCGGCCGGTCGTCGAGCGGTTCGGCGTCGCCCTCGTCGGGACGGCCACCGGGCAGCACGACGGTGGTGCCCGAGCCCTGCTTGGCCTGGGCGTAGCCGCGCTCGGTGAGCACGGAGTAGGCCTTGGTGATCGTGGTGCGCGAGACGGCGAGAGCGGGCGCGAGCTCGCGCTCGCCCGGCAGCCGCATCCCGTGCATCACGCGTCCGTCGGCGACGGCGGCCCGGATGCCGTCGGCGATCCAGAGGTAGGCGGGCCCGTCGCCGCGGTCGTCGCCGAGCAGGGAGCCGAGACGGCTCGCCGAGATGCGCATGGTCACCGAGCCACTCTCACACAAGTGGCTATATAGAACAAGGCCACTTTCGGTCATGCTGGGGTGCATGAGCACGACCGTCGCCGCGGCACGACCCGCACCTCGCCAATTGGCAAACCTGTCCCCACTGGCACAACTGCGTGCCGGACGCCTGACCCGCCGCCTCGTGCAGTTGTTCGTCGGCCTGTCGATGTACGGCCTCGCGATGGCGATGATGGTACGCGCCGGCGTGGGCCTCGACCCGTGGGACGTCTTCCACTACGGCGTCTCCCTGCACACCGGGTGGTCACTCGGCGTCGCCGTGATCGTGGTGAGCATCCCGGTGCTGCTGCTCTGGGCGCCGCTGCGCCAGTGGCCCGGCCTCGGCACCATCGCGAACGCGGTCTGGATCGGCGTCGCCACCGACATCTCGTTGCGGGTGCTGCCCGAGGCCCACGGGCTGAGCCACCAGGTGCCGCTGTTCGCTGCCGCGCTGGTGATCAACGGACTCGGTGGCGCACTCTATATCGGCAGTCAACTCGGCCCCGGGCCGCGCGACGGGCTGATGACCGGGCTGCACCGACGCACCGGGGTGAGTCTGCGGCTGGTGCGCACCGGTATCGAACTCACCGTGCTCGTGATCGGCTGGCTGTTGGGCGGAATCGTCGGCATCGGCACGCTCGCCTACGCCCTGCTGATCGGCCCGCTGGTGCAGTTCTTCCTGCCGGCCTGCATCGTGGAGTTGCCCGAACGCCACACCCCGACCGAGGTGGAGTTGGCCGAGCGCGGCGACTGACCAAGAGCGCCGCGACCGGATCACTCGGCGGGCGGGTAGGTGACGTACGTGCGGACCGATCGCCTGGCCCCTACGCGACCGAGGACGGCACCGGCAAGATCCGGCTCAAGAACGACCGCATTCGACTCGTGCGCGCCAAGAAGGACGGCGAGGCGCTCATCCAGGCCGGCGGCGCCGAGAACATCTGCACCCAGGGCTCCAGCTTCAAGGTGGTCGACACGACCATCACCTGCGACGTGGTCGACGACGACCACGTCGAACTCACCAGCCGTCGCCCCTGACCTCGGTCGCGCCTGCCTCAGCGGGCCGAGTGTGCGTGCACCAGTTCGACGACCCGGGTGAGCACGTCGGGGTCGGTGGTCGGCAGCACTCCGTGACCGAGGTTGAAGATGTGGCCGCGCGCAGCCTTGCCCGCTTCGAGGATCTCGATCACCTTGTCGCGCAGCGGTTCCCACGGCGCGAACAGCAGCGCCGGGTCGAGGTTGCCCTGCACCGAGTACTCGGGTCCGATGCGACGAGCCGCCTCGTCGAGCGGCAACCGGAAGTCGACACCGACGACGTCGGCCCCGGCCGCACCCATCGCCGGCAAAAGCTCACCGGTGCCCACACCGAAGTGGATGCGCGGCACGTCGTGCTGACCGATCGTCGACAGCACGGCCGCCGAGTGCGGCTGCACGAACCGCTCGTAGTCGGCCGCCGACAGCGCCCCCACCCAGGAGTCGAACAGCTGGATCGCCGACGCGCCGGCGTCGACCTGCACCTGCAAGAAGGTGGCCGAGATGCGGGCCAGCTTGGCGCACAACGCGTTCCACGCGTCGGGGTCGCCGTACATCATCGCCTTGGTGTGCTCGTGGTTGCGCGAGGGGCCGCCCTCGACCAGGTAGCTCGCCAGGGTGAACGGCGCACCCGCGAAGCCGATCAGCGGCGTGCCACCGAGCTCGGCCGTGAGCATGCGGACGGAGGTGGCGATGTCGTCGATCTGCGCCGGGTCGAGCTCGGGCAGGGCGTCGACATCGGCGCGCGAACGCACCGGCGAGGCGACAACCGGACCCGTGCCGGGCACGATGTCGAGGTCGATACCGGCCGCGGCCAACGGCACGACGATGTCACTGAAGAAGATCGCGGCATCGACCTTGTGGCGGCGCACCGGCTGCAAGGTGATCTCGGTGACGAGTTCGGGCGTGCGGCACGACTGGAGCATCGGCACGCCCTCGCGCACCTTCTTGTACTCCGGCAGCGAGCGTCCGGCCTGGCGCATGAACCACACCGGGGTGTGCGGCACGGACAGGCCACGGGCGGCTCGGACGAGGGCGCTGTCGCGCGGGTCGGCAGGTGCAGCAGTCACGGCACCGATCCTGCCATGAGACGCGGCGCGCGCCGTTCACTGCACCACCTCAGTGCACGACCTCACTGCACCGCCTCACTGCACCGCCTCACTGCACCACGAACGCGAGCCCGGCGACGGTGGTCGCCACCCCGGCCAACTGGATCGGCCGCAGCCGCTCATCGAGCAGCGCCCGCGCCCACAGCAGTGTCACGACCGGGTAGAGCGACCCGAGCACGCTGACCACGCTCACCAGTCCGCCCGTCGCGGCCACACTGAACAACACGTTCGCGGCAAGGTCGCCGCTGCCGACGAGCATCAACGGCAGCACATCGCGTCGCCGCACGCTGCCCCCGGGCGGACCTCCCGGCCACAGCCACCACGCGGTCAGCAGGGTCGCCACGCTCGCGACCCGCATCGCCCACAGTGCGGGCACGATGTCGATCGCGGCGCCTTCGTTCATGAAGAACAGCGAGAGTCCGAAGCAGCAGGCGGCGCACGCCGCGAGCAGCACCGGCAGCCGTCCGGCGTCGCCCGAGAGTTCGGGGCCCGACGCGAGCACGACTCCGATCAGCATGAGCGCCAAGCCGATTCCGACGGCCACGCTGAAGCGTTCGCCACGGCTGATGCCGATCGTCACCGGCACGATCGCCCCCATCGCCGCGATCGGCGAGACCACGCCCATCGTGCCCAGCGACAGCGCCGCGTAGAAACAGACCAGTCCGACGGCGCCGGTAATGCCGGCGAGCGCGCCGTACAGCGGCCACAGCCCGTCGGCGGGCACCTCACCCGCGACCAGGCGCACCAGCAGCACGACGGTCATGATGACCAGGCCGCCGATCTGTGCGACACCGACCACGCGCACCGCCGCGATGCGTTTGGTGAACGAGCCACCGGCGAAGTCGGACGTGCCCCACACCAGGCTCGAGCAGAGCGCCAACAGCGTCACCATGCGAACACCATGATGCCCATCCTCCCGCGTGCCGCTCCCGGCTTCGTAGGCATGTTCGACCTAAGCTCGCAGGGTGAGTTCGAACAAGGCCAGCAGCGACATCGGGTCGCACTTCTCCCGCGTCGTCCGCGCGCTGGAAGGCGTGCGCCTTCGGCCCGAGGTGAGCCTCACCGAGGTGCCGGCCCCCGGCCGCATCGCGCCCTACTCCGTGGCGATGACCGCCGACGTCGCCGCCGGCCCGGATGAAGACGAACTCGCCTCCGGCCGCTTCGTCGTGCTCCACGACCCGAGCTGCCCCGAACCGTGGGAAGGCGCCTGGCGCATCGTCACCTTCGCCCGCGCCCAACTCGAGCCCGAACTCGCCGCCGACCCGATGCTCGGCGATGTCGGCTGGACCTGGCTGACCGACGCCCTCGACGAGGCCGAAGCCGGTTACACCGCGGAGGCCGGAACGGTCACCCGGGTGCTGTCCCAGGGCTACGGCGGCCTCACCGACAACGGCACGACGGTCGAGATGGAGGTCCGCGCGTCGTGGACTCCCTCCGACGAAGACCTCACCCCGCACCTGCAGGCCTGGGGCGCGATGCTCTGCACCATCGCCGGCCTGCCGCCGCTGCCCGACGGAGTGGTGCCGCTGCCGGGGCAGCGTCGATGACGACCGACGAGACCCAGCCCACCGACCAGCCCGAGTACCCCCTGCTCGCGGCCCCCGCCGACGGTGTCCCACCGGTCATCGACACCGAGCGCGCGCTGACGGACGCCGCCCGCGCCCTCGCCGACGGCCACGGACCCGTCGCGCTCGACGCCGAACGGGCGTCGGGTTTCCGGTACGGCAATCGCGCCTACCTGGTTCAGATCCATCGTGACGGATCGGGCACGCACCTCATCGACCCGATCGCCTGCCCCGATCTCGGCCCGATCCAGGACGTCATCGGCGATGTCGAGTGGGTGCTGCACGCAGCCACCCAGGACCTCCCCTGCCTCGCCGAGGTCGGCCTGCACCCGAGCAAACTCTTCGACACCGAACTCGGTTCTCGCCTGGCCGGATTGCCGCGAGTCGGTCTGGCGTCGGTCGTCGAGCACTACGTCGGAGTCACCCTCGCCAAGGAGCACTCCGCGGTCGACTGGTCGGAGCGTCCGCTGCCGCAGCCCTGGCTCAGTTACGCCGCGCTGGACGTCGAGGTGCTGGTGGAGGTGCGTGACCGTCTCGCCGCCGACCTGGAGTCGCAGGGCAAGGCCGACTGGGCCGCCCAGGAGTTCCACGCGCTCACCTCGTTCACCGGGCCTCCGCAGCGGAAGGACCCCTGGCGGCGCACCTCGGGCATGCACAAGATCCGCAACCGGCGGGCGATCGCTCGCGTGCGTGAACTCTGGCAGGCCCGCGACGTCATCGCCCAGCACCGCGACACCTCCCCCGGACGCGTGCTGCCCGATGCGTTGCTCGTCGAGATCGCCAACGGCGCCCCCACCAGCGCGGCCGACCTGATGGCGCTGCCCGGCGCCTCAAATCGCCGCGGACGCCCGCACCCGGGCCTGCCGCGCTACCAGCGCGACTGGCTCGACGCCGTCCGCCGGGTGGGCGCGATGAACGAGCGCGACCTGCCGCCGGCAACCCTGCGCAGCGACGCTCCCCCGCCGCAGCGGGTGTGGGCCGATCGCGACCCCGTCGCGGCGGCGCGCCTCACCCAGGTGCGCGAAGACCTCGCCGCGTTCGGCGAGGAACATCACGTTCCGGTGGAGAACATCCTCACCCCCGACTACCTGCGCCGCGTGCTCTGGGAGCCCTCGAACCCCCTTGACGCACAAACGATCTCGCGCGAACTCAGCGAGCTCGGTGCGCGCGAGTGGCAGGTCGACATCGTGACGCCGATGATCGAGAAGGCTGTCGCGGAGCACCCCCTTACCGGCGAGTAACAAGCCGGGCTAGAGTTGTGCCGACCAATCGACTCACCCGGGAGGCACTGTGCCCCGCACACTCTCCGAGGTCGTTTTCGTCGACGGCGTCCGTACGCCGTTCGGCAAGGCAGGCGAGAAGGGCATCTACGCCCAGACCCGTGCCGACGACCTCGTCATCAAATGCATCCGTGACCTGCTGCGCCGCCAGCCCAACCTGCCGCCGGAGCGCGTCGAGGAGGTCGCGATCGCGGCCACGACGCAGATCGGCGACCAGGGTCTGACCCTCGGCCGGATGGCCGCTCTCCTGTCCGGCCTGCCGAAGTCGACGCCGGGCTACTCGGTCGACCGCATGTGCGCCGGCGCCATGACGGCCGTCACCAACACCGCGTCGTCCATCGCGTTCGGCGCCTACGAGGTCGCCATCGCCGGCGGCGTCGAGCACATGGGCCGGCACCCGATGGGCGAGGGCGTCGACCCGAACCCGCGGATCGTCGCCGAGAAACTCGTCGACCCGTCCGCGCTGGTCATGGGCCAAACCGCCGAGAACCTGCACGACCGCTTCCCGAGCATCACCAAGCAGCGCTGCGACGCGTTCGCGGTGGGCTCGCAGAACAAGCTCGAGCAGGCGTACGCCGACGGCAAGATCCAGCCCGACCTGGTGCCCGTGGCCACCCGCCACGCGGAGAAGGGCTGGGGCCTGGCGACCGTCGACGAGCCGCCGCGCAAGGGCGTGAAGATCGAAGACCTCGAGTCGCTCAAGACCCCGTTCCGCCCGCACGGCAATGTCACCGCGGGCAACGCCGCCGGCCTCAACGACGGCGCCACCGCCTGCCTGCTCGCCTCCGAGCGGGCCGCGCACGAGCTCGACCTGCCGGTCGGCATGCGGATGGTCACCTACTCCTTCGTCGGCGTCGACCCCGAGGTCATGGGCATCGGACCGGTGCCGGCCACCGAGAAGGCCCTCGACCACGCCGGTCTCACCATCGACGACATCGGCCTGTTCGAACTCAACGAGGCGTTCGCCGTGCAGGTGCTCGCCTTCCTCGAGCACTTCGGCATCGCCGACGACGACGCCCGTGTCAACCCGTGGGGCGGCGCCATCGCCACCGGTCACCCGCTCGCATCCTCCGGTGTGCGCCTGATGACGCAGCTGTCGCGCCAGTTCGCCGAGCACCCCGAGGTGCGCTACGGCCTCACCGCAATGTGCATCGGCATCGGCATGGGTGGAGCGGTCATCTGGGAGAACCCGCACCACGCCGACTACCGCAGCTCGGTCGCCGACGACGCGTCCGGCCGCAAGACCCAGGAAGGTGTCGCCTGATGACGCAGACCCAGCTCCAGCAGCCCGACGAGGTCGTCACCCACGTCCGCAGCCAGGACGTGCAATTGCCCGGTGACGCAGGCACGTTCGTGCTGCTCACCCTCGACAACGGGTTCGACCACACCAAGCCGAACAGCTTCGGACCTGCCGGCCTCGCCGAGCTGTCCGCGGCCCTCGACAAGGCGGCCACGCGCGCCGAAGCCGGCGAGATCGTCGGTCTCGGCATCACCGGGAAGCCGTTCATCTTCGCGGTGGGCGCAGACCTCAAGGGCATCGGCACGATCACCTCGCGTGAGCAGGCCCTCGAGATCGCCCGGCTCGGCCACGAGACCTTCAGCAAGATCGCCGACCTCACGGTGCCCACCTTCGCGTTCATCAACGGCGCGTCGATGGGTGGCGGTGTCGAGATCGCGCTGTACGCCGACTACCGCACGATCTCCGCGGACGTGCCGGCCTACTCCACGCCCGAGGTCTTCCTCGGTCTCGTGCCCGGCTGGGGCGGCACCTACCTGCTGCCGCACCTCATCGGTGTCGAGAACGCGCTCAAGCTGATCGTCGAGAACCCGCTCAACCAGAACCGCATGATCAAGGGCAAGGACGCCTTCGCCCTTGGTTGCGCCGACCGCCTGATCGAGCCGGTCACCTTCCTGGAGGACTCGCTCGGCTTCGCCGCAGGTGTCATCGCCGGCACCGAGAAGGTCGAACGGGCAGCGGTCAGCACCGACGAAAACGCCTGGAACGCAGCGATTTCGGCCGGACGCAAGCTGGCCGAGCAGCGCACCGGTGGTGCCGCGATCTCGGCCACGCGGGCGCTCGACCTCGTCGAGGCGGCCCGCACCGCGGACCGCGCCGACGCGTTCGAGGCGGAGAACCAGGCGCTCGCCGACCTCATCATGAGCGACGAGCTGCGCGCCGGCCTCTACGCGTTCGACCTCGTGCAGCGCCGCGCCAAGCGTCCGGCCGGTGCACCCGACAAGTCGCTGGCCCGCAAGGTGACCAAGGTGGGCATCGTGGGTGCCGGCCTGATGGCGAGCCAGCTGGCGATGCTGTTCATCCGCCAGCTCAAGGTGCCGGTCGTCATGACCGACCTCGACCAGGAGCGCGTCGACAAGGGCGTCGCCTATGTGCACGCCGAGATCGACAAGCTCGCGGCCAAGGGCCGCGTCTCGGCGGACGGCGTGAACCGGCTCAAGGGGCTCATCACCGGCTCGACCACCAAGGACGGCTTCGCCGACGCCGACTTCGTCATCGAGGCCGTCTTCGAGGAGATGTCGGTCAAGAAGACCGTCTGGGCCGAGGTCGAGCAGATCGTCACCCCGGAGTGCGTGCTCGCGACCAACACCTCGTCGCTGTCGATCACCGAGATGGCCGAAGACCTGCAGCACCCGGAGCGGGTCGTCGGATTCCACTTCTTCAACCCGGTGGCCGTCATGCCGCTGTTGGAGATCATTCGTGGCGACAAGACCGACGATGCGACGCTGGCGACCGCGTTCGCGACCGGCAAGGGTCTGAAGAAGACCTGCATCCTGGTCAAGAACTCCCCCTCGTTCGTGGTGAACCGCCTGCTCGGTCGGTTCATGGGCGATGCGGGCCGGATCGTCGACGAGGGCACCCCGATCGAGACCGTCGAGCGCGCGTTCGCGGGCCTCACCCCGATGCCGCCGTTCATGCTCATCTCGCTGGTCGGCCCGGCGATCGCGCTGCACAACAGCGAGACCCTCGCCAAGGCCTTCCCGGACCGCTTCCGGGCGAGCAAGAACCTGGCGAAGGTCGTGGAGGCGAAGATCCCCTCGTTCTACGGCGCCGACGGGAAGATCGACCCGAAGGTCATGGAGCTGTTCGATGCTCCGTCCGACCCGAAGGAGCTCACCACCGAGCAGGTGCGCGAGAGCGCGCTGGCCTCGATGGCCGACGAGATCCGCCGCATGCTGGACGAAGGCGTCGTTGCCGAGGTGCAGGACATCGACCTCGCCATGATCACCGGTGCGGGTTTCCCGTTCTGGAACGGCGGCATCTCACCGCTGTTGGACCGCACCGGCACCTCCGAGAAGGTCACGGGTTCGCGGTTCCTGGCTCCGGGCGTTGCGAGCGTGCCCACGTCCTGAGCACATCTCGAGCGCGAAAGGCGCGACCTGTCCACGTGACGGGTCGCGCCTTTCGTGTCGAAGGGGTGATCAGCGTTACGCTGAACAAACTGCTCTGCGTCCCGTCGATATCTCATATGTGAGATACCCTCGCGAGGTGACTGAGGACTATCTGGTACGCGTCGGCCGCATCATTCGCGACGCGCGGCGCCACAAACAACTGACCCAGCACGAACTTGCAGCATCCTTGAACACCAGTCAGAGCGCCGTCGCGCGCATCGAACAAGGCAAACAGAACTTGAGTCTGGAGACGCTCGCGCGGATCGGACAGGCTCTCGACACCGAGGTGGTAACCGTGGCATCGAACACTCCCCTGAACCTTCGCATCGAAGGCGGGCGTCAGCTCTCGGGTGAGATCGACGTACGCACCAGCAAGAACGCCGCAGTCGCGTGTCTGTGTGCGGCGCTGCTGAACAAGGGCAAGACGACGCTGCGCAACCTCGCGCGCATCGAAGAGGTCAACCGCATCACCGAGGTGCTCGACTCGGTCGGCGTGAAGACCCGCTGGCTGCCGAACAGCTCCGACCTGGAGATCGTCCCGGGCGACACCATCGACCTCGATTCGATGGACGAGGCAGCTGCCCGCCGCACCCGCACCATCTTGATGTTCCTCGGCCCGCTGCTGCACGAGTACGAGAAGTTCAAGCTGCCGAACGCCGGCGGTTGCGACCTCGGTGAGCGCACCGTCGAACCGCACCTGCACGCGCTGCGTCACTTCGGTCTCGACGTCGTCGCGACCCACGGTTACTACCACGCCACCGTCGACAAGTCGGTGCGCCCCGAGCGTGCGATCGTGCTCACCGAGCGCGGCGACACGGTCACCGAGAACGTGCTGTTCGCGGCCGCCCGCTACGAGGGCAAGACCGTCATCCGCAACGCCAGCCCGAACTACATGGTGCAGGACCTCTGCTTCTTCCTGCGCGAGCTCGGCGTGTCCGTCGAGGGCATCGGCACCACCACCCTGACCGTCCACGGCGTCGCCGACATCAACAAGGACGTCGAGTACCACCCGTCCGAAGACCCGATCGAGGCCATGTCGCTCATCGCGGCCGCGATCGTCACCAAGTCGCAGGTCACCGTCAAGCGGGTGCCGATCGAGTTCATGGAGATGGAACTCGCGCAGCTCGAGGTGATGGGCTTCAAGTACGAGATCACCCCGGAGTACCTCTCCAACAACGGCGAGACCCGCTTGGTCGACATCACCACGATTCCGAGCGACCTGGTGGCGCCGAAGGACAAGATCCACCCGATGCCGTTCCCCGGCCTCAACATCGACAACCTGCCGTTCTTCGCCGTCATCGCGGCGACCGCCACCGGCAGCACCACGATCCACGACTGGGTCTACGACAACCGCGCGATCTACCTCATCGACCTCAACGCCCTCGGCGCCAAGGTCAAGCTGATGGACCCGCACCGCGTTCTCATCGAAGGCCCGACCCGCTGGCGCGCCGCCGAGGTCATGTGCCCGCCGGCGCTGCGTCCGGGCGTCGTGATCCTGCTCGGCATGCTGGCCGCGCCCGGCACCTCGGTGCTGCGCAACACCTACGTCATCAACCGCGGCTACGAGGAACTCGCCGAGCGCCTCAACGCGCTCGGCGCGAGGATCGAGAGCTTCCGCGACTGATCCGGCCGGCTTCATGGCGCGCACGCCCTACCTCGACCACGGCGGTGTGGTCGCGATGGCCCACCGCGGCTTCTCCCGCGACGGCTTGGAGAACACACTCCAGGCGTTCGCGGCAGCCGTCGACCTCGGCTACACCTATGTCGAGACCGACGTGCACGTGACCTCCGACGGGGTGCTCGTGTCGTTCCACGACGACACCCTCGACCGGGTCAGTGACGCGACCGGGCTCATCCGCGAGCTCGCCTGGTCGCAGGTGAGCCAGGCCCGCATCGGCGACCAGCCGGTGCCACTGATGGACGACCTGTTCGGCAACTGGCCCGATCTGCGCCTCAACATCGACTGCAAGCACATCTCGGCCGCCCCGGCGTTGGCCGAGGCGATCGAGAAGCACGCCGCCCACGACCGGGTGCTCGTCGCGTCGTTCGACGACCACACCCGCGACGAGGTGCTGCGCCGGTTGTCGAAACCCGTTGCGACGTCGGCGGGTTCGGCCCGCACCCGGCAGGCGGTGCTGGCCTCGAAGGGGAAGCTGCGTCCCGTCGCCCGCCGGGCCCTGGCGCCGGTCGACGCGCTGCAGGTGCCACATCGGCAGGGACGCGTCACCGTCGTCACCCGGTCGTTCGTGCAGATGGCGCACGCGCTCGGCAAGCAGGTGCACGTCTGGACGATCAACGACGCCGACGAGATGCACGAACTGCTCGACCTCGGTGTCGACGGGCTGATCAGCGACCGTGCCGATGTTCTGAAAAACGTTCTGCAGGAACGAGGTACGTGGGCCTGAGCGAGCTGCGCGGCCCGACCGGAAGCACGAGCGTCGGGTCAGCCCCGGAACAGGATCGCCGACCGCACCACCGGTACGTCGTAGCCGTGGCTCGCGATCGGTGACGACGGCGCCTCTTCGGACGGCCCGGGCCGGTGAGCGCCAGGTAGGGCGCGGCGCCGTAGGCGGTCGGGCGGTAGCGCACGCTCGAGCGCCAGTCATCCAACGGATGCTCGCCGAACATCATCGTGGTGAACCGCAGCTCGCGTTCGTCGTGCAAGCCCTGATGTTTGATCAGCACAAGGGCTTGCTCGAGGTCCTCGAGGATGTCGTCGAACAGATCGAGCGTCTGCTGGTCGGGCTCCCCTGTGTCGCACGCAGGGCGGCCGGATCCTGCGGGATGCCGTCGAGTACGGCGGTGACCAGCGCTCGTTGGCCGTCCTGGTCAGAACGCACCGGCGTCCACTCGCGCTCCGGGCGACGGGCCGCGATGGTCGGCGCGTGCTTCCGGGGCTCGCAGCACGATCTCGGCCCACAGTCCCCGCCGGCATCGGCGCGGGCCTGCACTTCGTCGCTCATGGGCGTCACCCTAGCGACCGCGCCGGCACCGCTCAGCCGGCGAGTTCGACGACCTCGTCGATCCACCGCTGCGGGTGCTGCGCCCATTCACGCTTCTGCGCATCGGTGGCATGCGCCAACGCCCGCTGCCAGCCGAGGATGCGACCCACGCGGGCCAGCAACAGCGCGTCGGGCAACAGCGCCGACAGCGCCGTGCTCGAGCCGAGCTCGAACCAACAGGTGAGGTAGGCGCGCACCAGACGGGCGTCCCGCTCCGGGTCTTCGGGCAACCCGAATCCGGCGCTCGGGCTGCGCAGCGGGATGAGCAGCGAGCAGAGCGGGTGGCCGACGTAGGCGTCGCCCCAGTCGAAGATGCGGGCGTCGTGCGCGCCCGCGGTCGATCCGTCGCCGAAGACATTGCCGAGATGCAGGTCGTCGTGCTGGATCGTGGTCGGGAAGCCGGCCGCGAGCAGGCGATCGGCGGCGTCGGCCAGCGCGGTGGTGGCCCGCGGTCCGAAGCCCTGTGCATCCCACTCGCGCACCAGGTCGTACGGCTCCAACCTCGGAACACCGTTGTCGCACAACCGATCCGCGACCTTTACCGCCGCCTTCTGCAACCGGGCGTAGCGGCGCAGCACCGCAGAGGTCAGCGGGGTGACCGTCTCGGCGTCGGCGCCGTCGCGCAGCACCGGACCCTGGTCGGGTGACAGCAGCCACCCCCGTTCGGCGTCCGAGGCCCAGAGCGGCTGGAGCAGGTCGGGTGCGACGTCACCGATCGCCGAGTAGATCGGCACCTCGGGGGTCATCGACGGTGCGGCGGCCTTGAACCACACGCGTCCGTGGTCGGTGTCGACCACGAGTTGGGTCGACCACGGACGCACCCGCGGCTGCAGCGGCGACGTGGGCACCCGGGTGATGCCACGGCGCTCGAGACTCTCGTCGATCCACGCCGTGGCTTCACGCAGCCACTCCCGGCTGGTCCACACCTGCGTGGCGGGTCGATCGCCCCACTGGTCGGTGCTGCGGACGGACTCCTGGCTTTGTTCGGCGGAGGTCATCCGTCAGCGGGGCGCGAGCCGGCCGAGCAGGTCGGTGGTGATGACGTCGGGGGTCAGACCGATCGACTCCAGCACCTGACCGCGGGAGGCGTGGTCGAGGAACTGGCCCGGGATGCCGTAGGTGTGCACCGGCACCATCGCCCCGGCGGAACGCAGGGCGTGGCTCACCGCGACACCGACACCGTGGGTGACGAGGTTGTCCTCGATCACGACGACGTGGCCGGCGGCACGCGCCTTCGCCACCACGCCGTCCGACACCGGCAGCACCCAGCGCGGGTCGATCACGGTGACCGAATGTCCTTGGGCCTCAAGCTTTTCGGCAACCGCGATGCCGGCCGGACACATCGAGCCCACCGCGACGACGAGCACCTCCGGCTCGTGGTCTGCGTCGCCCGACTCGTACAGCACGTCGTAGCCGTCGTCGCTGCGCAGGGCGGCGATCGGCTCGGCGACGTCGCCCTTGGGGAACCGGATGACGGTCGGTGCGTCGTCGACGTCGACGGCCTCACGCAGCTGTGCCTTCACCTGCTCACCGTCGCGCGGTGCGGCCAGGCGCAGCCCGGGCACGATCGAGCAGATCGCCATGTCCCACATTCCGTTGTGCGACGGGCCGTCCGATCCGGTGACCCCGGCGCGGTCGAGCACGAAGGTGACGCCCTGCTTGTGCAGCGCGCAGTCCATCAGCACCTGGTCGAAGGCGCGGTTGAGGAAGGTGGCGTAGATCGCGACGACCGGGTGGAGACCCGCGTAGGACAGACCGGCGGCCATGGTGGCGGCGTGCTGCTCGGCGATGCCGACGTCGAAGACCCGCTCGGGGTACTTCTCGGCGAACTGGTCGAGACCGACCGGGATAAGCATCGCCGCGGTGATCGCGACGATGTCGTCACGCTCGGCGCCGAGACGCACCATCTCGTCGCTGAACTCGTCGGTCCAGATGCGACCCGACACCTCGAACGGCAACCCGGTCTCGGGGTTGAACTTGCCGATGCCGTGCCACTGGTCGCCCTCGTGCTCGGCGGCCGGGGCATAGCCGCGACCCTTCTGGGTGATGACGTGCACCAGCACCGGGCCGCCGTACGCCTTCGCCTTGGCGAGGGCATGCTCGACGGCTTGCTCGTCGTGCCCGTCGACCGGGCCGACGTACTTGATGCCGAGGTCCTCGAACATGCCTCGCTGCGGGGACAGGACGTCCTTGAGTCCCTTCTTCATGCCGTGCAACGACTGGTACATCGCGTTGCCGACCACCGGGGTGCGCTGCAGACGGTCCTTGCCCCAGTCGAGCACCTGCTCGTACTGACGGGTGGTGCGCAGCGTGGCGAGGTGCTCGGCGAACCCACCGATCGTCGGCGCGTACGACCGCTCGTTGTCGTTGATCACGATGACCAGCGGGAGGTCCTTGTCGACGGCGATGTTGTTCAGGGCCTCCCAGGCCATGCCGCCGGTGAGCGCTCCGTCGCCGATCACCGCGACGGTGTGCCGGTTCTCGCCCTTCACCCGACGACCCTTGGCGATGCCGTGCGCCCACGACAAGGACGTGCTCGCGTGGGAGTTCTCGACGACGTCGTGCTCGGACTCGACCCGGCTGGGGTAACCGGAGATGCCGCCCTGCTTCTTCAACTTGCTGAAGTCGTGGCGTCCGGTGAGGAGTTTGTGAACGTACGACTGGTGTCCGGTGTCGAACACGATCGCGTCGTTCGGTGAGTCGAACACCCGGTGCAACGCGATCGTCAGTTCGACGACGCCGAGGTTGGGCCCGAGGTGCCCGCCGGTCTTGGACACCGAATCGACGAGGAAATCACGGATCTCCTGAGCGAGGTCGTCGATGCTTTCGGGCGGGACGTTCTTGACGTCCGACGGGCCGTTGATACCGAAGAGCAGTCCCACGGGTGCGCACATTCCTTCCACAGGGGTCAATCGAGTTTAGGCGATCGTCGGCCGCCCAGAGCAATGCCGGGCGGCCGGGCGGTCGCTCGCGGTTTGCCGGTCCGGCGAATTCCTGGCCAGTCGCTGTCGAAACCACCATGATGTGAACCGGAAAGCACAGCCCCGACGGCGAATGGAGATCGACCGTGTTCGTGCCCTTCTCGGTGATGGACTTCCTGGACCGCGCGACGACGGTTTACGCCGATCGCATCGGACTCGTCGACGAGCCCGACCAGGTGGCCGACTCCTGGGACAGCCTCAGCTACGGCGAGGTCGGAGTGCGGGCCCGGGCCATGGCCGCCAAGCTCGACGCGCTCGGCATCGCCCCGGGCGAACGGGTCGGCATCGTGTCGCACAACAGCGCCCGATTGGCGACGGCGTTCTTCGGGGTGAGCGGTTTCGGACGCGTGCTCGTGCCGATCAACTTCCGCCTCTCTCCCCCGGAGGTCGCCTACATCGTCGAGCACTCAGGTTGCCGGGTGCTGTACGTCGACCCGGAGATCAGCGACTCGCTGCGCAGCGTCGAGTGCGAGCACAAGTTCGTGATCGGTGACGACGACGATCTGCTGCTGACCGGCGTCGAGCCCGCGCCGTGGGAGGCCGATGAAGCGGCGACCGCCACCATCAACTACACCTCCGGCACCACGGCGCGACCGAAGGGAGTGCAGATCACCCACCGCAACATCTGGGTCAACGCCACGACTTTCGCGATGCACGCCGGGCTCACCGATCGCGATGTCTACCTGCACACCCTGCCGATGTTCCACGCGAACGGGTGGGGCATGCCGTTCGCGGCGGCCGGCCTGGGCATACCGCAGATCGTGCTGCGGAAGGTCGACGGCGCCGAGATCCTGCGCCGGGTCGAGCGGCACGGTGGCACGTACATGTGCGCCGCACCCGCCGTGGTCAATTCCGTACTCGACGCCGCAGCGACGTGGGACGGACCGATCCCCGGACGAGACCGCGTCCGGCTGATCTGCGCCGGCGCTCCCCCGCCGACCAAGACCGTCGTGCGGATGGAGGAGGAACTGGGCTGGGAGTTCATCCAGATCTACGGCCTGACCGAGACCTCTCCCCTGCTGACCATCAACCGCAGCCGCGCCGAATGGGACGACCTGAGCCGCGACGAGCGCGCCGCGAAGCTGGTGCGCGCGGGTGCGCCGGCGCTCGGCGTCACGCTGAAGACTGACGAGTCGGGCGAGGTGCTGGCCCGGTCCAACGTCGTCCTGGAGGGCTACTGGGAGCAACCCGAGGAGACCGAGCGGGCCCTGGGCGACGGATGGTTCCACACCGGTGACGGCGGCAGCATCGGCGACGACGGCTATCTCACGATCGCCGACCGCAAGAAGGACGTCATCATCACCGGCGGCGAGAACGTCTCCTCGATCGAGGTCGAGGACGCCATCTTCTCCCACCCCGAGGTGGCCGAGGTCGCCGTGATCGGCGTGCCGAGCGACAAGTGGGGCGAGACCATCAAGGCGCTGGTGGTCCGGGTGCCCGACTCGCAGCTCACGGAGGCCGACCTCATCGCCTACTGCAAGTCGAAGGTCGCCGGCTACAAGTCGCCGACGTCGGTGGAGTTCCGGGACGAACTGGTGCGCACCGCCACCGGAAAGCTGCAGAAGTTCAAGCTCCGCGAGCCCTACTGGGAAGGCCGCGAGCGTCAGGTGAACTGAGGCCGCGCGGGGCGGACTGCGCCGTGGCCGGCACTGTGATCCAGGCCACGGCCGCTTCGGGACGTTGGTCCCGGGTTCGCCCCACCAACTGACTACTAGCGTCCGTAGTGGGTCGGATCCGACCCGTTCCCCTCAGTCGAAGGAGCCGGACGTTGCTTCAGCCGGACAATGCAGAGATCGTCAAGGCCACGGCACCGGTCGTGATCGAGCACATCACCGAGATCACGAAGGTGTTCTACCCGAAGATGTTCGCGAACAACCCGGAGTTGCTGAACGTCTTCAACCAGGCGAATCAGGCGATCGGCGAGCAGCCGGTCGCGCTCGCTTCGAGCATCGTGGCCTACGCGCATCACCTGCTCGGCGATGCCGACTTCGACTTCGATGCCGTCATCGATCGGATCGCCAACAAGCACGTCGCCCTCGCCATCGCACCGGCCGACTACACGGTCGTGGGTCGCAACCTGCTCGAGGCGATCGGCGACGTGCTCGGCGACGCCGTCACGCCCGAGGTGGCTTGCGCGTGGGGTGAGGTCTACTGGCTCTTCGCGGTCGATCTGATCAGCGCGGAGGCAAGGATCTACCAGCAGATCGAGCGGACCCCGGACACCATGCTGACCGACCACGAGATCGTCGCGATCGAGGATGCTGGCACGGACGCCCGCACCTTCCGGCTCGCACCTGTCGACGGGTCCGAGCCGCCCGCCCACATTCCCGGACACTACGTGTCGGTGGTCGTCCAGTTGCGCGACGACTACCGCCAGCCCCGTCAGTACACGATCAGCAGCGCGCCCGGCACGAGCACCATCGACATCACCGTCCGTCGGGTGACCGGCGCGGACGGCGCGCCGGACGGCGCGGTCTCGACCTACCTGTTCGACCGGTCGGTCGGCGACGTCGTGAAGGTGAGTGTTCCGGTCGGTGACATCCGGGTGTCCCACGGCGACCGGCCGCTGGTGATGTTCAGCGCCGGCATCGGCGTCACCCCAATGGCGGCGATCCTGTCGGCCGCCCGTGCCCAGAACTCCGACCGCCGGCTGCTGCACGTGCACGCCGACGCCGACGTCGCTCATCACCCGCTGCGCGAGCAGGTTGCGGCCGACATCGCCGCCCTGCCGAACGCGTCCGGCTCGGTGGTCTACGAACTGAACGAGGACGGCACCCAGGGCGGGCTGGTCGACGTCGCGGCTCTCGACCTGCCGCAGGACGCGCTGTACTACCTGTGCGGCTCGGTGCCGTTCATGCAGTATGTGCGCTCGGAGCTGATCGGCCGCGGGGTGGACGCCGGTGACATCTCCTACGAGATTTTCGGCCCCGACCTGTGGCTCGGCGGTTCGGCGTCGAGCCAGGCGTCCGAGGAGGAACTCGCCCGCGTCTGAACTCCCGTGCAGACAGACGAACAGCCCCGGTCGCGGTGACCGGGGCTGCCCGTCCGAATCAGGCAGCTGCTACTTCTGGAACGGCGCCTTGTACTCCTGGGCCTCCTTGGCGACGTACTTCTGCGCGTCCGCCGCGATGCCACCCGGCACCTTGGCCGGCGTGTAGAGGAACACCTCGCGCGTCGCCGGGCTACCCGGGTGGGTGAAGTCCTGGTTCGGAGTCAGCCCCTGGGTGTCGACGGTCGTCTTGCGGATCGCGTTGAGGATGCCCTGGCGAGTGAGGTCGCCGTCGGAGCAGGCCTGCTTGAGCACCGCACCCCAGACCATGGCCTGTGCGTAGCCCAACTGCGGACCGTAGGTCGGCACCGCGCCGGCGTTCTTCGCCGACCACGCGGTAGCGATCTCCTTCGCCTTGGGGTTCGCGGAGTTGAACGGCACGCTGACCCCGCTGGTGAAGAAGTTGCCGCTGGTAAGCAATGCCGCCGCGGGCGTCTCGAGCAACTGCGGCGTGTAGGTCGGACCGCTGCCGTAGACCGTCACGTTCAGGCCCTGTGCCCGGGCGGCACCCAGAGCGGACGCGAGCTGCGCCGGACCCGTGGTCACGACGATCGCCTTCACCCCGGCACCCTTCAGCTGGGTGACCGAGGGGGTCAGGTCGGTCGTCGTCGCACTGATGCCGGCCTCCACGACCGTCATGTTGTGCTTGCTCGCGTACGCCTTCGAACCCAACACGGCGTTCTCGCCGTACTCGGTCTTGAAGTAGATGTGGCCGATCTTGTCGCCCGGCTTGATCTTGCCCTTCGACTGCATGTACGACAGACCGTTGATGACCTCGACGTCGTACGTGGTGCCTACCATCAGGACGTTCGGCACGTCGAGGTTCTTCGACGACCACGACAGCGGCACCGCCGCGATCTTGTCGGTGACCAGCGGCTTCTTCAGCGCGGCCATCGCGGGCGAACCGATCAGCTGGACGAACCCGAGGTCCTTCGACTTCGCCTGGTTGTACAGCGTGACCGCCTTCTCCGCGCTGTACCCCGTGTCGGAGACGTTGATCTTGATCTGGCGGCCGCAGATGCCGCCGGACTTGTTGACCTCGTCGGCCCACATCTGGTTGCCCTGCGTCACCGCGGTGCCGAGCACCTTGAAGGTGCCGGTCTGGTCGGTCAGCGCGCCGAGGCTGATCTCCTTGTCGGTCACGCCGACGTCGGTCTTGACGCCACCGCCGCCACCGCCGCTGCTGGAGTTGTTGCTACCGGTACCGTCCTGCGCCTTGGTGCTGCACCCTGCGACGAGACTCACGGCTGCAAGTCCTGCGACCGCCGCTGCGGTCGCCCTCTTCGACGAGATCATGCGACTTTCCTTCTTCCTGGGGTGGTGAATCGTGGATGTGACAGATGCACCGACGGTGCGGGGGGCGGTCACCGGCGAACCAGCGACCGAAGGCGTGCACCGAGACCGGCGAAGCCGCGCGGTTCGAACAGCACGATCAGCACGATCAACGCGCCGAAGAGCAGGTTGGTGATGACGATCGGAGTGAACGCGGTGCCGGTCGCATCGACCGTCTGGCTCGACCCGGTGATCAGCGGCAGGGCCAGCGGCAGACCGAACACCAGGGCCGACCCGACGAGTGCGCCGCCGAGCGAGCCGAGGCCGCCGATCACACACATCGCCAGCAGCGCGATCGTGGTGTACGTGCTGTAGCTGCCGAACTCGACCGCCTCGTCCGGCTTCATCAGACCCGAGTACCACCAGACGACCATCACACCGGCCAGTCCGCCGTAGGCCGACGAGATCGCGAAGGCCTTCGCCTTCTGGCCCGGCACCGACACTCCCATCACGGTGGCGACCGCTTCGTTGTCCCGCACCGCACGCCAACCACGTCCGATGCGCCCCTTCATCGCGCCACGCCCGATGGCGTACGCGATGACCGTGATCAGTGCGAACAACCAGAACTGTCGTTCCGAGGCTCCGATCGGCACGTTCAGCACCATGAGCGACGGCTTCGTCTCGGCGAAGTCGAACCCGGGGATCCTGAACGCCGGCGCATAGCGACCACTGGAGGCACTGCCCGCGAACTGCGGCAGCTCGTGCGACAGGTAGTAGCCGAGGAACACCAGCGACAGCGAGGCCACACCGAGGTAGATGCCGCGCAACCGTCCGGAGATCGGCGCGAACGCCGCCCCGACGAGGCCGGTGATGATGATCGTGCCGATCAGCGCGACGAGCGGCGGCAGGCCGAAGCCGACGTACTCCGCGTCGCTCTCGGCCGCGAGGACGGTGTAGGTGACACCGCCCAGCAGCAGGAAGAACGACTGCCCCAGGGAGAACTGCCCCGCCTGGCCGATGAGCATCGTCAGCCCCATCGCCGCGACCCCGCCGGCCATCACCCAGCACAGCACGGACAGCCACTCGGTCGGCACGTAGACCGGCAGGAGGAACAGCACGACCAGCAGCACGGCCCATCCCAGCAGCGGCAGGATCCGGGCGGGCAGTGGCCGCCGCGCCGACGGTGCCGGCTGCGCCTGCGACGCGGGATCGTGCGGCGACTGCGGCGACTGCGGCGACGTTTCGATGTCGGTGTCAGACACGGACCTGGTCCACCCTTCCGAACAAACCTGAGGGACGAACCACGAGCACGACCAGCATCACCAGGTAGACGGCGACCACTCCGAACTCGTAGTTCACGTACTGGGCGCCGAGGGCGCTGGTCAGACCGACGATGAGGCCTCCGACGACCGAACCCTCGGTGGAGGTCAGTCCGCCGATGATCGCCGCCGGGAAGGCCGCGAAGGCGACCGTGTGCGACGACAGCAGACCCGAGCCACCGCCGATGTCATTGGTCGCCAGGAAGAACACCGCGATCCCGGCGAGCAGACCGCCCACCACCCAGGCGCTCGCGGTGACCCGGGAGCTGCGGATGCCCATGAGCGCGGCGGCCTCGCGGTTCTCCGACTGTGCGCGCATCTGCAGGCCCCACGAGGTCTTGCGGAACGCGACGAAGAAGGCGATGAAGAGCGCGAGCGCGGTGGCCAGTGCGACCAGGTAGGTGCGGGACACGGTCAGCGATCCGAGCGTGACCGACTTCGTGTCGTAGGGGTCGCCGAGGAACGGGGCCGCAGCGGTGCCGAGTCGGCGCACGACGTCGGCGAGGATGATCGTGTCGATGCCGATCGTCATGATCGCGAGGCTGTCGTGTGAAGCGTGCTTGGCCCGGGAGACGAGCAGTCGCTCGATCAGGAGCGCGAGCAGGGCTGCCGCGAGCACCCCGACGACGACAGCGCCGAACCAGCCGAGCGTGTCCTTCACCTGGAAGGCCAGGTAGCCGCCAAACAGTGCCAGCGACCCGTGGGCGAAGTTCACCACCTCGGTGGCCTTGTAGATGATCACGAAGCCGAGCGCCAGCAGTCCGAAGACAGCGCCCGTCCCGAGCCCGTTGATCAGCACTTGCAGGAAGGTGCTCATGCGCTCTCTTTTCCTGAGTCGGAACGGGATTCGTTCGCGGTTGCCGCATCGGCGTCTGCCGCCGTGCCGAGGTAGGCGCGAACCACCTCTGGGTCGCGCTGCACCACGGAAGGGATGTCGTCGGCGATCAGGCGGCCGAAGTCGAGAACCGTGACCCGGTCGGCGATGCCCATCACGAGCGACATGTCGTGCTCGACCAGCAGGATCGAGATGCCGAGGTCGTCGCGCAGGTCGTGGATCAGGGCGGCCATCAGCGCCGTCTCACTGCTGTTCATGCCGGCGGCCGGCTCGTCCAGCATCAGGACGGTCGGCTCGACGCAGAGGGCACGGGCCAGGTCGACGCGTTTCTGCTCGCCGTACGAGAGCGCACCCGCCGGGGTGTGCAACCGGTGCGCGAGGCCCATGTAGTCGCAGATCTCGGCGGCGCGCTCCTGGTGGCGGCGCTCCTGCTGCATCGTCCAGGGCGCCCGCAGCCCGTACGCCATGAACTCACCCTTGGTGAGGCTGTACCGGCCGAGCATCACGTTGTCGAGCACGCTCGAGGTGTCGATCAGCGCGAGGTTCTGGAACGCTCGCCCGATGCCCTGTCGTGCCACCTTGTGCGGGGGCATGCCGGTGAGCACGGTGTCGCCGAGGCGCACCTGCCCCGAAGCCGCCTTGTAGATGCCGGTGATCGCGTTGAAGCACGACGACTTCCCAGCACCGTTCGGACCGATGAGTGCGTGGATGGTGCGCGGCTCGACGGTGAACGACACGCCGTCGAGTGCGACGATGCCGCCGAACCGGACGGTGACGTCCTCGACCTGCAGCGGCTGGACGTTGCGTTCGTCGGAGCTCATGCCGTCCACACTCCCAACGACTTGCGACGGCGCTCGACGCGCTCCTGCGCCTCGCCCTGCTGCTGGTCGGCGTGCTCCTCGGACTCGGCGTGGCCGCCGAGGTAGAGCCGTTGGATGTCCTCGCTGCGCTTGAGCTCGTCGGCGTCGCCGCGCAGCTTGAGCTCGCCGACCTCGAGCACGACGGCGGTGTGGGCCACGGTGAGCGCCATCATCGCGTTCTGCTCGACGAGCAGGACGGTGGTGCCGCGCTGGTTGATCTCGCTGACGACCTTGCCGATGCGCTCGATGATCTGTGGCGCGAGTCCGAGCGACGGCTCGTCGAGCAGGAGCACCTTCGGCTCCCCCATCATCGCCCGGCCGATCGCCAGCATCTGCTGCTCGCCGCCGGAGAGCAGACCGGCAGGCTGCGAGAGCCGCTCGGCGAGCTTGGGGAACAGATCGAGCACGGCATCGCGGGCCGCCGCGCGGCGCGATGCCTCGGTGGCCAGACCGCCGGCGCGCAGGTTCTCATCGACGCTCATCCGTCCGAAGACCTGGCGGTTCTCGGGCACCTGGCCGAGGCGGCGACGGACGATCGACGCGGGGTCCATCCGGTCGATCCGGGTGCCGTCGAGGTGGATGGTGCCGGAGGTGATCTCGCCGCGGTGCAGCGACAGCGTGCCGGAGATCGCGCGCAGCAGCGTCGACTTCCCGGCGCCGTTGCTGCCGAGAACTGCGACGACCGTCTGCTCGGGAACCTCGAAGGAGACACCATGGAGGGCCTTGACCGAACGTCCGTACCGCACGGACAAGTCGGAGATGGAGAGCAACGTGATGACCATTCTGTGGAGGGGAGGAGGGCCGGATGTGACATGGGTCATATCCAGGCCGCGCCCCACTTAACTTGGTCGCCACCCCCACAAGAAACGAACCCGCGCCCACCGTTACCGCATCGTTACCCCCACGATTTGCGTTGTTTGCCTATATATGATGCGCCCGGTGCACGCCCGGGCAGGAACGACGAAAGGCGCCCCCGGTCCGTGCGGACCCGGGGGCGCCTTTCGTGCAACGTGCTACTTGACCAACGAACGCAGCACGTACTGCAGGATGCCGTCGTTGCGGAAGTAGTCGGCTTCACCAGGGGTGTCGATGCGCACGACCGCGTCGAACTCCACCGTGGTGCCGTCCTCCTTGGTGGCGGTCACCTTGACCGTCTTCGGCGTCGAGCCCTCGTTGAGGGCGGTGATGCCGGAGATGTCGAAGGTCTCCGTGCCGTCGAGGCCGAGAGAGTCGGCCGATTCACCCTTGGGGAACTGCAGCGGCAGCACGCCCATGCCGATGAGGTTGGAGCGGTGGATGCGCTCGAACGACTCGGTGATGACGGCCTTCACGCCGAGCAGGCGGGTGCCCTTGGCGGCCCAGTCGCGCGACGAACCCGAGCCGTACTCCTTGCCACCGAGGATGACCAGCGGGGTGCCGGCCTTGGCGTAGTTCTCGGCAGCGTCGAAGATCGCGGCCTGCTCGCCACCGGCGGTGAAGTCGCGGGTGAAGCCACCCTCGACGCCGTCCAGCAGCTGGTTCTTCAGGCGGATGTTGGCGAAGGTGCCGCGCACCATGATCTCGTGGTTGCCGCGGCGCGAGCCGTAGGAGTTGAAGTCCTTGCGCTCGACCCCGTGCTCCTGCAGGTAGCGACCCGCCGGGCTGTCGGCCTTGATCGCTCCGGCCGGGCTGATGTGGTCGGTGGTGACCGAGTCACCCAGCTTGGCGAGCACGCGGGCCCCGCTGATGTCGGAGACCGGGGTGGTCTCCAGCTTCATGCCCTCGAAGTACGGGGGCTTGCGTACGTAGGTCGACTCGCTGTCCCACTCGAAGGTGTCGCCCTCCGGCGTCGGCAGCGACTGCCAGCGCTCGTCACCGGCGAACACGTCGGCGTAGTCCTTGACGAAGAGGTCCTTGTTGATCGCGTCGGCGATGGTCGACTCGACCTCCGCCGGGTCGGGCCAGATGTCCTTCAGGAAGACGTCGTTGCCCTCGGTGTCCTTGCCGAGCGCGTCGGTGTCGAAGTCGAAGTCCATCGTGCCGGCGAGGGCGTAGGCGATGACCAGCGGCGGCGAGGCCAGGTAGTTCATCTTCACGTCGGGGTTGATGCGACCCTCGAAGTTGCGGTTGCCCGACAGCACCGAGACGACCGACAGGTCGTTGTCGTTGATGGTGGCCGAGACGGCCTCGTCGAGCGGACCCGAGTTACCGATGCAGGTGGTGCAGCCGTAACCGACCAGGTGGAAGCCGAGCTTCTCCAGGTAGGGCCACATGCCGGCGTTCTCGTAGTAACCGGTGACGACCTGCGAACCCGGCGCCATCGAGGTCTTGACCCACGGCGGCACCGACAGGCCCTTCTCGACGGCCTTCTTGGCCAGCAGGGCGGCGCCCATCATCACCGACGGGTTCGAGGTGTTGGTGCACGAGGTGATCGACGCGATGACGACCGCGCCGTCCTTCAGCTCGTAGCCGCCGCCGGAGTTGACCGTGGCCGAGCGCAGGTCACCGTCGACGCCGTAGTTCTTGACGTCGAGCTTGAACTGCTCCTTCGCCTCGGACACCACGATGCGGTCCTGCGGACGCTTCGGGCCGGCGATCGAGGGAACGACGGTCGACAGGTCGAGCTCGAGGTACTCCGAGAAGCGCGGCTCGTGCGACGGGTCGTGCCAGAGGCCCTGCTCCTTGGTGTAGGCCTCGACCAGGGCGACCTGCTCGTCGCTGCGGCCGGTGAGGCGCAGGTAGTCGAGGGTCACGTCGTCGATCGGGAAGATCGCGCAGGTCGAGCCGAACTCCGGGCTCATGTTGCCGATGGTGGCGCGGTTGGCCAGCGGCACCGAGGCGACACCCTCGCCGTAGAACTCGACGAACTTCCCGACCACACCGTGCTGACGCAGCATCTGGGTGATCGTGAGCACGACGTCGGTGGCGGTGGCGCCGGCCGGGATGGAGCCGGTCAGCTTGAAGCCCACCACGCGCGGGATGAGCATCGACACCGGCTGGCCGAGCATCGCGGCCTCGGCCTCGATGCCGCCGACGCCCCAGCCCAGCACACCCAGGCCGTTGACCATCGTGGTGTGGCTGTCGGTGCCGACACAGGAGTCGGGGTAGGCGACGCCGTCGCGCACCATGACGGTGCGGGCGAGGTGCTCGATGTTGACCTGGTGCACGATGCCGGTGCCCGGGGGGACGACCTTGAAGTCGTCGAACGCGGTCTGGCCCCAGCGCAGGAACTGGTAGCGCTCGCGGTTGCGGCCGTACTCGATCTCGACGTTCCTCTCGAACGCGTCGGGGCGGCCGGCGACGTCGATGATCACCGAGTGGTCGATGACCATCTCGGCCGGGGCGAGCGGGTTGATCTTCTTCGCGTCGCCACCGAGTTCGGCGACGGCCTCACGCATGGTGGCGAGGTCGACGACGCAGGGCACACCGGTGAAGTCCTGCATGATGACGCGGGCCGGGGTGAACTGGATCTCGGTGTCCGGCTCGGCGTTCTCGTCCCACTGACCGAGCGCGTTGATGTGGTCCTTGGTGATGTTCGCGCCGTCTTCGGTGCGCAGCAGGTTCTCCAGCAGCACCTTGAGGCTGAACGGGAGGTTCTGGCTACCTTCGACCGTGTTCAGTCGGTAGATCTCGTAGGACTGGTCCCCCGCCTCGAGGGTGCCCTTTGCCCCAAAACTGTTGGTGCTCACGCCAACTCCTTCATCGTGTTCGGTCTGGCTGTCGCGGGCAACAGCACGATTATCTTGACGTCAAGATAATCCAATCACAGCGCACCGCCGCGGATTCACCAAGGTTCACCTAACCTGCGGGCTTCCTCGGGGCCGCACCACGACGTGCTGCACACGGGCACGATTCAACACCGTTCTGCGCGTCGGCGCAGCCCCGCAGACGACCTCAGTGCACGACGTCGGCGGGTTCGAGGATCGCGATCGTCTCGACATGGTGCGTCATCGGAAAGGCGTCGAAGCCGCGCACCGAGCGCACGGTGTAGCCGAACTCGGCGGCATAGCCGAGGTCGCGCCCCAGCGCCGCCGGGTCGCACGCCACATAGGCGACGGCGCGCGGACCGCGCTGCAGGATCTGCTCGACGACCTCGCGCCCGGCGCCGGTGCGCGGCGGATCGAGCACGACCAGGTCGGTCGGTGCGTCCAGGTAACGCAGCTGCTCGGCGACGTCACCGGCGATGAAGGTCGCTCCCGGGACGTTGTCGCGGGCGTGGTCGACCGCCGCCTCGTCGCCTTCGATGCCGATCACGTGCTCGGCGCCGACGGCATCGGCGAGGAACCCGGCGAACAGGCCGACCCCGCAGTAGAGGTCGAGCACGTGCTCGCCCTGCTGCGCAGCCAACTGCGCCAGCACGTGGGTGACGAAGGTCGGTGCGGCGCCGGGGTGCACCTGCCAGAACCCGCGGGCGTCGACCCGGAAGGAGTGCGTCTCCCCCGCCGCCGTGACGTCCTCGACGACGACCGGTTCGACCTCGTCGTCGCGCAGCGGGAGTTCGACGGCGACGACCTCGCCGCGGGTGGTCGCGGTGACGTCGACGCTGGTCACGCCCGGTTCGAACCGTTCGCCGTACAGGCCGACGTCCGCGATCCGCGGGTCGGCGATGCGGCACGGGTCGACCGCGACGACATCGTGCGAGCGGTGGGCCAGCAGCCCGAGACGGCGGTCACGGGTCAGCGAGAACTCCACCCGGGTGCGCCAGCCGGCACCGTCGTCGTCGCCGGGGAGCCGCTCGACCTGGCCGGTCCACTCGTATCCGGCGAGCCGGCGCAACTGCTCGCGCACCACGTCGGTCTTGAGGTCGCGCTGGTGGGCCGCGGTGGTGTGCTGCCAGTCGCAGCCGCCGCACCGGCCGGGCCCGGCGAACGGGCACCCGTCGTCGACCCGGTGAGCCGACGGGGTGACCACGCGCACGGCATCGGCGCGCAGGAAGCGTGACTTCTCCCCGCCGTCCGTCACACGGGCGACGACGGTCTCGCCGGGCAGTGCGTGGCGCACGAACAGCACGCGTCCGTCGTGGCGTGCCACGCAGTGCCCGCCGTGGGCGACCGGGCCGACCTCGACCTCGTACTCCTGACCGGCCAGCGAGCGTCCCTGGTTGGAGCGGGCGCGCGGCCGGCGGCGCTCGCTGCGTCCGCGGCTCATCGACGGCCTCCGAAGGTCGGCGCGGACGTCAGCGCGAGGGTCGGCGTGGACGGTCGTCGGCCGGGGCAGCCAGGGAGCGGGTGGTTGTGAAGATCGTCGCAATGCACCTAGCGAGCATAGGCGGCCGGTCGAGTGGTCGCCCCCGCTCCGGTAGCGTCTGAGGCGTGCATTACGTGATCATGGGCTGCGGCCGCGTCGGATCGACGCTGGCCCTTGCGCTGGAGGGCCAAGGGCACTCGGTGGCCGTCATCGACCAGGACGAAGCGGCCTTCCGTCGCCTCGGAGCGACCTTCGAGGGGCGCCGGGTCACCGGCGTGGGTTTCGACCGCGACACGCTGCGCGCGGCCGAGATCGAGAAGGCGTACGCCTTCGCCGCGGTGTCGAGTGGTGACAACTCCAACATCCTGTCGGCCCGCGTCGCCCGCGAGACCTTCGACGTCGAGCACGTCGTGGCCCGCATCTACGACCCGGGTCGCGCCGAGATCTACCAGCGGTTGGGCATTCCCACCGTCGCGACCGTGAAGTGGACCGCCGACCAGGTGTTGCGCCGCCTCGTGCCGATCGGTGCGGTGCCGATGCACACCGACAGCAGCGGCGCGATCACCCTCGCCGAGATCCCGGTCGACACCAGTTGGGTCGGCACGCCGCTGATCAAGCTCGAGGCCGCCACCGGCGCCCGGGTCGCCTACCTCACCCGTCTCGGGGAGGGTGTCCTTCCCGCCAAGGGCACCGTGCTGCAGGACGGCGACCTGCTCCAGATGCTCGTCCAGACCGATCGACTCGCCGCGCTCGAGCAACTGCTCGCGGGCAGCCGTCCGGCTGATTTCTAAGTCGTAGAAGGAGTTTCGATGCGCGTCGTCATCGTTGGTGCCGGGTCGGTCGGCCGATCGATCGGTCGGGAACTGATCCACAACAAGCACCAGGTGCTCTTCATCGACAAGTACGTCGACGAGGCCAAGAGCCAGTCGGTGCCGGATGCCAACTGGCTACTCGCCGACGCCTGCGAGACCAGCACGCTGCGCGAAGCCGGCCTCGAGGACTGCGACGTCGTGGTCTGCGCGACCGGTGACGACAAGGTCAACCTGGTCGTGTCGTTGCTGGCCAAGACGGAGT
This sequence comes from Calidifontibacter indicus, assembly GCF_003386865.1. Lineage (NCBI taxonomy): Bacteria > Bacillati > Actinomycetota > Actinomycetes > Micrococcales > Dermacoccaceae > Calidifontibacter > Calidifontibacter indicus. The sequence continues at coordinate 2,533,106 of NZ_QTUA01000001.1, forward strand.
TCGGCGTGGGCCGCACCGTCGCCCGTATCAGCAACCCCAAGAACGAGTGGATGTTCGACGAGAGCTGGGGCGTCGACGTCGCGGTGTCGACGCCGCGCCTGATGACCGCTCTGGTCGAGGAGGCCGTCTCCGTCGGCGACCTGGTGCGGTTGTTCCAGTTCCAGCAGGGGCGAGCCGCGATGGTCGAGATCACGGTGCCGGTCGACAGCCCGGTGGTCGGCACCGCCATCGGCGACCTCGAGCTTCCCGCCGACACGGTGCTCGTCGGGATCATCCGCGACGACCTGCCGATCGCCCCGAAGCCGGACAGCGTGGTGGAGGGCTTCGACGAGTTGCTGTTCCTCACCACGCCGAGCTCCGAGCCGCTGCTCGGCTCCACCCTCACCGGGCGCGATCTGTCCGAGGTGCGCACCGTCCGCCACGACGGGCTCTGATCGACCGGGCGGCGACTACTTCTTCTGCGGGTTGCAGGGAAGGATCTCGTAGCGCGGGTTGAACATCACCGGCAGGCCGCGCTTGTAGGCCACCCGCCCCGACACGGTGAGCATCACGCCCGGCTCGATGCCGGCGATCTGACGTCGACCGAGCCAGCTGAGCGTGAGCACCCGGCTGCCGTCGTCGAGCGCGACGAGCAACGATCGTGCGTTGTCGCCCACGTGATGGACCGCGACGTCGGTGACCGTGCCGGTGCACTGCACCAGTTGGCGGTCGCAGATGTCGGCGATCGGCGTGCTGCCGGCGCGCAGCGCGTTCTGCTGCACGTGGTCCCGGTCGTACTCGGCATTCGCACCTGCGATGCGGCGCGCCCACCGACGCAACTTGGTGTCCATCAACGCACCTCGGTGATCTCCGGGCCGCGTTCGAACGGGTTCGGCACACCCTCGGCCGCAGCGGCCTCGGCGGCGGCCTGCTCGGCTCCTTCGGGCAGGTGCAAGGGCAACATCTCACGCGGTGCGCGGGGTTCCTGGCCACGGGTGACGACGGTGGCCCGCATGAACTCCAGCAGCTGGGCGAACGCGTCGTCCTCCATCGCGGCGCGGCCCGAGAAGACTGCACGCAGGAACCAACGCGGGCCGTCGACACCGACGAAGGTCGCGGGCGACCAGGAGGTGCGGCCGTCCGGACCGGCGGCCGGCATGCGGACGTGCAGCTCGTGGCCGAGTTCGCCCACCTTGTCCTCGGCGGTGCCACCGGACGCGAGCAGGTTGTCGTGGATCTCGCCGCGGATGCCGTCCCAGACGCCGGAGGTCTTCGGCGCGGCGAAAACCTGCATCTGGCAGGCGGATTCGCCGATGACCGCGGTGATACCGGTGATCTCCTGGCCCGACTCGTCGACGTCGAGACGCAGTTCCATCTCACCGTTGGGACGGATGGCGAGCGAGCCGAAGTCGAGGTAGCCGTCGAGGTCGTCGACCTCGGAGCGGTCGAACGGCCCGTTGCTGCGGTCGACCGCACGCGAGTCGAGGCGCGGCGCCCGCTCGGTGTCCTCGGCGGCCCCGTCGTCGGTGTCGGTGTCCTCGGTGTCCTCGGTGTCCTCGGTGTCCTCGGTGTCCTCGCTGGCATCAGCGGGGTCACCGTCGCTGGAGTCGTCGGACGTCAGGTCGTCGGCCGGAGCGTCCTCGGCCTCCGACTCGACCACGGGGTCGGTCGAGGAGTCGGTCGTGGTCTCGTCCGTGGTCTCGTCCGTGGTCTCGGCCGTGGACTCGGCGGTATCGGCGGTCTTGTCCTTGCGGCGGAAGATGGCCACGGTTATCGGTCCTCGTTCATCGAAGTGGTGCTCGGGCTGGCGGGTGCGTCAGCCCGGGAATGGTCGCAGGTGCCGGATCCGAAGCCACCGCTGGCCCCGTGTCCGGTCTCACCCCTCACGCTAGCGGGAAGCTCGTCGACCGGCTCCCAGACGACGTGAGCGCATTGCTGCACGACGAGTTGGGCGATGCGGTCGCCTCGGGCGATGTCGAACGCCTCGTCGCGGTCGAGGTTGATGAGGTTGACCTTGATCTCACCGCGATAACCGGCGTCGATCGTGCCAGGTGCGTTGACCATGCTGATGCCGTGCCGGTGCGCGAGCCCCGAGCGCGGATGCACCAGGCCCACCCAGCCGTCCGGAACGGCGATGGCGATGCCGGTGGCCACCAGCGCCCGCTCCCCCGGCTCGAGCCGGACCGGCTCTGCCGCGAACAGGTCCATGCCCGCGTCGCCGGGGCGGGCGTACGCGGGCACAGGCAGCTGCGGGTCGAGCTGCTTGATCCTGATCGTGAGTCGGTCGGTCATCGGTGCGTCAGCGGCGGGTGGCCGATGTGTCAGGCGCAGTCCTTGCAGATCGGCAAGCCGCCCCGCTCACCGGCCAGCTGGCTGCGGTGGTTGACCAGGAAGCACACCGAGCAGGTGAACTCGTCGGCCTGACGCGGGATGACACGGATCTCCATCTCCTCACCGGAGAGGTCCGCACCCGGCAGTTCGAAGCCTTCTGCCTGCTCGGTCTCGTCGACATCGACATTGCCGCTGCTGTCGTTGCGGCGGGACTTCAGCTCCTCGAGGCTGTCCTCGGAGAGGTCGTCGTCGGTCTTGCGTGGAGCGTCGTAATCGGTGGCCATCGGGGTCCTTCTTCGTCGTGATTCTCGGGCGCCGGCGCGCGCTTTCGCCGGGTTCAGTCGCGGTAACGCATCCGAGCTACTTTTTGTGCCCGTCGAGCCGGGATTGTGCACCATCGCCCACGCTCCGCGTGAACCCGCCCCCGCTACTCACCCGTAGGGGCGGCGCGCCGGGCGGATCGCCGGCTGCTCGATCAGGCCTCGCGGGCGGGGTCGATCCAGGTGCGGGCCGGCAGCACCCAGGCCGCCAGCTGCTCGACGAGCACCTGCGGACCGGCCACGACCAAGTCGCTGGTGGGCTCGGCGTCGATGCCACGGACCACGCCTCCGGCCTCGGCGACAATCAGTTGTCCGGCCGCGCGGTCCCACGGGTTGAGGCCCGACTCGTAGTAGACGTCGAGGCGGCCGGCGGCGATTGAGCACAGGTCGAGGGCGGCGCTGCCGATCCGGCGGACGTCGCGCACCTGGGAGATCACGTCGGTCAGCAACGCTGCCTGCCGGGCCCGCTTGGCGCTGTCGTAACCGAAGCCGGTGCCGAGCAGCGCCAGCGCGGGATCGGTCTGCGCGCTCACCTCGAGCCGACGCTCGTGTTCGCCGACCGACAACCGGGCACCGCCGCCGGCGTAGGCGTGGAACAGCTCGCGGGTCACGGGATTGAAGACCGCACCCGCTACTGGAACGAGACGTTCGGGATCGGCGAGGTCACCGACGCACGCGGCGACCGAGACCGCATAGGCGGGGATCTCGTACAGATAGTTCACCGTGCCGTCGATCGGGTCGACGACCCAGGTGATGCCACTGCTACCGGAATGGGAGGTGCCTTCCTCGCCCAGCACCCCGTCGTCCGGACGCAGGCGGGCGAGCTCGGCACGCAGCAACTGTTCGCTGCGGCTGTCCATCTCGGTGACGATGTCGGTGCGGCTCGACTTCGTCTGTGCGACACCGAGATCGACCGGACGCTCGTCAACGATGAGACGTCCGGCGAGCACCGCCACATGGCGAGCGACGTGTTCGAGATCGGCCGGGTCGACGTCGACTGGCAGGTGGTTGACGACCGACATCAGTCGGAACCGCACGCTGCAGGAAGCGCGGAGCGCAGGTTGGGACAGCACCCCGGGCGGCAGATCGGCGGCATGGCCTCACCCGGCCAGGCGGGCATCTGCACCTGCTCGCCGCGCGCCTGTGCCGCCCGCTCCTCGACGAGGTCGACGAGCCCGTGCACGAACTCCGGGTCGGTGCCGACCGTCGGCACCCGCGTCATCCGCAACCCGAGCTCCTGCGCAGTCTCCGCGGCCTCCGTGTCGAGGTCGAACACGACCTCCATGTGGTCGGAGGTGAACCCGATCGGTGCGACGACGACGTCGGTAACTCCATCGGCCGCCAGCGACCGCAGGTGGTCGTTGATGTCGGGCTCCAACCAGGGCTGCGACGGCGGACCGGACCGGGAGCAGTAGACGAGTGCGCCGTCCAGGTCGCGATCGAGTGTCGCTCCGATCTCGTCGAGGGCGACGTGGGCCAGCTCGTCGTGCTGGTGTTCGTACAGGTTGCCCTCGCCGTCGCCGGGTCCGGAGGTGTCGTCCATCGCTTCCGGGATGGAGTGGGTGACGAACAACACCCGCAGCAGCGCGTCGTCGGGCTGGTCGGCGGCACGGACGGCATCGGTGATGAGCCGGATATTCGTGCGCGAGAAGCTCGGGTGGGTGGCGTACTGGCGGACCTTGTCGACGTTGAGGCGTTTGCCTTCCTGCTCGAGCTCGGCCAACGAGGCGGCGATGTTCTCGCGGTACTGCCGGCACGAGCTGTAGGAGGAGTAGGCACTCGTGGTGATCGCCACGATGTTGCGCATGCCGGCGTCGTAGGCCTCGCGCAGCGCGTCGGTGAGGAAGGGTTCGCTGTTGCGGTTGCCCCACAGCACCGGGGTGCTGATGCCCCGTCGGCGCAGTTCGTCGTGCAGGGCCGACTTCAGAGCGCGGCATTGGTCGTTGATCGGACTCTTGCCACCGAACTGCAGGTAGTGGTGGGCAACCTCCTCGAGGCGCTCATCGGGGATGCCGCGTCCACCGGTCACCCGACGTAGGAACGGCATCACCTCCTCGGGCGCTTCCGGCCCACCGAAGGACAACAACAGCACGGCGTCGTAGGGCGGCAGCCCTTCGTCGTCGCCGACGCCGGTCGGTTGGGCCTGGGGTTCGACCAGTTCGACTGCGTCGCCTGCGTCGACTGGCTGCTCCGAGTGGGGCTGCCCGGCCTGGCCGGGGGCCGTGGGGTCTTTCGGGTCGAGCGGTTCGGATGTCGGAGAACTCATGCGCCCATTCTCCCCGACGCGGCCGACCTCGCGGACACCGGTGTTCGACGGCGTGCCGCGGGTTCCCGGGCGCTGCGGCGTGGCAAGGTTGGCCCCGTAGTCGAAGGTTCGGGAAGGCACTCATCACATGCGCGACTTGCGGTTCGTCGGTGTCGACGACGAAGGCACTCGGCTCCTCCTCGTCGATGAGGACGGTCAGCAGCATCAGGTTCAGATCGACGACGCCCTGCGTAGTGCGGTGCGGACGGTCCGTCCGCGTAGCTCGGACGAGGGTGTCGACCCAAACGTTCGTCCGCGTGACGTGCAGGCGATGCTGCGGTCGGGTCTGACCATCGACGAGGTAGCCGAACGCACGGGTTGGTCGCCGACGAAGGTCGGTCTGTTCGAGCCGCCCATTCGCGCCGAGCGCGACCACGTCGCGACGACGGCGCAGCGGTTGCCGCTGCACACCCGCGTCGCCGGCCGTGACCAGACCTCGACCGTCGGCGAGCGGGTCGGTGAGCGCCTTGCGCACCGCGGGGTCGAGGCCGCCGACATCACGTGGAACGCCTACCGCGGCGACCGCGGCTGGACGATCGAGTGCCGTTTTCCGGCCGGTGGCCGCCCGCGGGTCGCGACCTGGCGTTACGACGCGCAGACGCAGAGCCTCCACCCGACCGACGACGAAGCTCGTTGGTTGAGCGAGGAGGAGCAGCAGCCGGCGAACCTCCCCTTCGGTCGCACCACACCGGCCTCCGGGGTCTACGACGTCGTGGCCGAGGGTGGCCTCGACCAGTCGGCGCCCGCGGCGCGACCCGTGCAGCGCCAGTCGGCTCCGAAGATCCCGCACGCGCGGGTCGACGAGGCCGAGGTGGCGACCAAGCAGGAGCCCGAGGCCGAGCCGGCCGCAGCGGAGCCGGAGGTCGAGGAGACCGAGCAGAAGCACAGCGGTCCCGTCGACCTCGTGTCGGTGATGCGTGAACGGTCGAAGGCGCGGCGCCGCTCCGGCGGCCGGCGCAAGACCGACAACTCCCCCAACCATCCGGCCGGCAAGGGTCAGTCGGCCTCCGCCGAGCACCCGGACGACGAGTCCGCCGTCGAGGAGGTCGACGAGGCCACCATCGGCGCGGAGCACGGCGAGCAGGTTGCCCCGCACAAGCCGTCCGTCGACGACCTGGGTCACGACCCGGTGACGGGCACGGCCGACCTGTTCGGGCTGAAAGAGGTCGAGCCGCTGCGTCGCGAGGTGGTTCAGCCGGCCACCGAGCAGCCCACCGAGCAGCCCACCGAGGACGCGAAGGAGCCCACCGCGGAGCCGGACGCGCAGCCCGACGAGGACGCTGTCGACGAGGCGGCTGCGGACAGCTCCCCTGACGACGCGTCGGACGACGTGTCGGACGAGCCCACCACCGACGAGTCCGACGAGTCCGACGAGTCCGTCGAGGACGCGGAGCCGAAGCCGGCCGCGGTGAAGGCCGCACCCACGCCCGAGCCGGAAAGTGCGCCGAAGCGCGAGTCGGAGAGCATCGTGCCGGAGCGTCCGAGCCAGGCCCGCAAGGGACGTCCGGCGGTGCCGAGCTGGGACGACATCATGTTCGGCAAGCGCGGCCCGAAGGGCTGACGCTCAGCCGCGGCGGTCGCGCGGCGGGTGCATCGCCTGCTTGCGGCTGATGCCCACGGTCGGGCTGTCGTGCACCCGGTCGTACGGTTCGTTGCCGCTGCGGACGGTGCGTCCGGTGTGCCACCAGAGCACGAGCACCGCCCACACCACGAGCACGGCCGCCGAGAGATACATGCCGAGATGCGCGTTCGTCGGGATCGCGACGGCGATGATGCCGCCGATCACCCAGGACAGCTGCAGCAGTGTCTCGGAGCGGCCGAAGACGCTGGTGCGCATGTGTTCGGGCACGCGGTCCTGGATCAATGAGTCGAGCGCGAGCTTGCCCAACTGCTGTCCGACACCGGCGACGAGCGCCACCAGGACGGCCGTCCACAGGCGGAAGTTCAACGCCGCGAACACCACCACGGCAGCGTCGACGATCAACATCACCAGGACGATGATCCGCGGTGAAGCAACCTTCATCAGGTTGCCCATCACCGTGCCAAGAGCATTGCCGAGTCCCGCTGCGCCGAGCACGAGGGCCAGCAACTGGGTCTGCTTGTTCTCCCAGCCCGGGAACGGTTCGGCGCGCATCAGGAAGGCCATGAACAGCGTCAGGAAGCCGGACAGCCAGCGGAGGCCGGCGTTCGCCCGCAGCGCGGAGATGACGTCGCCGGAGATCGGAAACTTCGTCTTGCGCCGGAACATCGGCGCGGGCTTCTCGCCGATGGTCGAGTCGACCCGGGGTGGCAGCAGGATCGCCAAAATCGTGCCGATCGTGAACAGGACGAAGGCAACTCGCAGTGCCCACTCCGACCCGCCGAACTTCGCCGCACCACCGGCAAGTGCACCGGCCATGACGGCGCCGACGACTCCGGCCAGCGACAGCCGGCTGTTGGCCTTCACCAGCGTCATCGAATCGGGCAGCAGGCGTGGGGTCGCCGCGGATCGGCTGACCAGATACGCCTTGGACGAGACCAGCACGCACATTGCGACCGGGAACAGCAGGGTGGATTCAGCGGCAACCGCTCCTGCGAGCACCCAACAGAAGAAGGCGCGGATCGCGAGCGTGCCGCCGATCGCCCACCGGCGACCGTGGCGCAGGCGGTCGAGCACGGGACCGATCAGGGGCGCGACGATCGCGAACGGAAGCATTGTGAGGAGCAGGAACAGCAGCGTCTGGGTCTTGGCCTGCTCCCCGGGTGCGGCGAAGAAGACGGTGCCGGCCAGACCGATGGCGACGGCGGCGTCGCCGGCCGAACTGAACGCGTGCACCTCGATGAGGCGGCCGAGACCGGACTCACCGGCGCCGTGCGAGTTGCTCGCCCGACGGGCAGCCTTCAGGGTGCTTCGTCCGGCACCGGCGGTCATCCGGGCGACAGCGCCGGCCGAGCGTGCTACCCCTCGACCGACTACCCGGGTGCGCGAGGACGGCATCGCGGTGCCACCTGACGGTCCATCTCGGCGGTCGGCGTACCTGTCGTCGAACCGGCGTCGGTCACGGCGATCGTCGTCGTCACGTCCGTACTGGGATTCGTGGCCACGATCGTCGTAGCGGCGGCACTCCCGCCGCCGGTCGTCCGGGTGCTCCGTGCGCGGGCGCGGCAACGGGGCGGTGGGCCGGTGTTCGTCCCGCTCGCTCATCGCCTCGTCCCCTGCCCGGCGTCCATGTCGATCATGCTTCCATCCGCCGGTGTCACTGCCCGGGTGAAGTATCGCCCATCGGCGCCGAAGGCAGGGGGCACAATCCGAGATCGAAGGGAAGAATGTCCGCGGAACCGCTCTGCAGGCGGGCGGCGGCCGAGGTCATCCGGCGCATGTAATGACGTCGACACAGCACCTCGTACTCGACCGCGTGCGCGGTTTCGCCGGCGACGTCGCCGACGACGACCTGTTCGCCCTCGATGACCATGTGTCCGTCGACGACGCGGGCGTTGTGAGTGGCACCGCGACCGCACCAGCACAGCGCCTCGACCTGCGGCACCTGCAACCTGTCGGCGAGTTCGATCAGTCGCTTCGAACCCGGGAAGAGCTGGGTTCGAAAGTCGGCCATGATGCCGAACGCGTACACGTCGATGTCGCATTCGTCGACGACCCGCGCGAGCTGCTCGATCTGCTCCGGCTCGTAGAACTGGGCCTCGTCGCAGATGACGTAATGGATCTCGCGACCATGGGCGGTCTGCGCGATGACCAGTTCCCAGAAGTCCAGCTCGTCGGTCACCTCGACCGCCTCACGCGACAGGCCGAGACGGGAGGAGAGAACGGCCGCGCCGGCGCGGTCGTTCTTGGTGAAGATGAGTCCTTCGCGCCCGCGCGCTCGGTGGTTGTGCTCCATCTGCAGGGCGAGTGTGGACTTGCCGCAGTCCATGGTGCCGGAGAAGAAGACGAGTTCAGCCACGAGGTACGACTGTAGATGCCGAGTCCGCTCGGCCCGACAGGGGACGCGAGTGACCAGCTGTGTCGCCGCACAGAGCTCGTTCTCGTTGCCGCTGCAGATCCGCCGCAATACCTTCCTCCCCGCGCTGTCGACAGATCTGCAGAGCGATGTCCCAGTGTTCGATGGCGTCGTCCCACATGCCGGCTTCGGCCAGCGCGGAGGCCATCCGCGTCCGGATTCCGGCTTCCCACTGCCTCGCGCCACGCGCGTCGACGAGGGACAGACCGGATTCCATGAGTTCGAGGCCACGGGCGCGGTCACCGGCTCCGAGATGCCAACGGCCGAGTTCGTCGAGTGCTTCGGTCTCCAACTCGCGATCGCCACAGGCACGCGCGGACGCCACCGCGTCCTCCAGCAACTGTCTGGCCGGCTCACGCTGTCCGAGCCGCCTGCGCATGACGCCCACGTTGATCAGACCCATGCAGCGGCCACGCTCATTGCCGATGCGTTCGAAGATCTCCAGCGAGCGGGTCGCGGCATCCAGCCCCTCGTGCAGGTGCTCGTCACGGCACAGTTGCACTCCGACGTCGCGCAGCGCCGCCGCCTCCAGGAAGTCGTCCTTGGCTTGTCGGGCGAGTTCCAGTGCGCGGACCGCGAACCCGTAGGCGGTCGGCGCGCCGACGCGACCGGAGCTCAGTGACAGTGCCATCGCCGCCGCGGCCTGCAGCCTCGGCGAGCCGAGTTCCTCGGCAATACGGTCCGCCTCGTGCGCCGACCTCAGACTCTCCTGGTGCTCGCCTCGCGAGGTCTGTGCCGTGGAGAGATCCAGCAACAAGGACGCCCGCAGCACCGGTTCCTGACCGACCGAGGTGCGCAGTGCGTCCTGGAGATGCTGGGACCAGTCGAAAAACATCGACCGAGTGGTGCAGTACGCCGTGAAGGCCAGCGCCAGCAGCACGGACTCGCGTTGTTCCGCTTCGTCCTGCGACGACAGTCCGCTGGCCAACAGTTCGCGGATGTGGTCGACCTCGAGGGCGATCGCCGACAACGACCCCACCGCGTCGAAGTCGTGCGGCCAATCCTGCGCGTGGTGCTGCGCCAAGCCCTCGGGGTGGCTCGGACGCACCTGCTCGCGGGCAGTCCAACCCAAGGCGGCGTACGCGCGCCGGCAGCGACGCCTGATCCCGGCGACCTCGGCGTCGTCGAGTTCATCGGCAAGTTCGCGTGCGTGGTCGTGGACGAGGTCGTGAACACTGAACTGCCCCGGGCCGATGCTGTCCAGCAGGCTCGTGTCGGTCAGCCGCTCCAACGCGGCCCGCGCACGGTCCAGCGAGATGTCGGCCAGCGCTGCCGCGGTGACGACCGAGACCGAGCGCCTGCGCAGAATCCCGATCCGCACGAACAGACGGTGTGCATCGTCGAGGTCACCGCGCCCCGTCTCCAGATGCCACAACGTCTCTTCGATGCACCTGCGGACGGCGACATCGCCGATCCGCAACTCATGAAGGCGATCGCCCTGTCTCGCAACGCGTTCGGCCAGGTAGGAGACCGGCCACGACGTGCGGCGCTGGAGCCGCGCACCGATGATCTTGATGGCGAGCGGCAGGCCCGCACAACTGTGCAGCAGGGACGCTGTCGCCTCCGGTTCGGCTTCCAGACGTGGCGCACCGACGAGGTCCTGCAGCAACGCGCGACCAGCCCGGTCATCGAGCACCGGCACCGCCACGTGCACCAGATCCACGCCGAGCGGTGGCGCGGCGCGTCCACTGACCAGCAGGACGCAGTCGCCTCCGGGCACGAGATCGTCCAGTGGAAGGTCGGGGGGCATGTCGTCCAGCACGATCAGCAACTTTCGACCCGCGCTGAGCGATCGGTACATGGCGACCGCGGCCGCACGTCGGGTCGGTACGGGCGTGCCTTCAGCGAGTAGCGACTCAAGGACGAAGGACAGGGCGTCGTCCGCTGTCAACGCCGAACCTCGCTGTCCCCCACACATATCGAGGTGAATCCGGCCGTCGGTGAATTCGTCGGCCAACAGGTGCGCAGCCTGGACGAGCACCGCCGACTTTCCCAAGCCACCCATTCCGCTGAGTACGACCGTGCGAGCACCCCTACGAACAGCGCGGACGACGTGGTCCACGAGCTCCGCACGTCCGAACAGACACGTCGGTGGTGCCGGTAACTGGTCGGGCACGAGCCGGTGGTGGTCGGTGCGGTTGTCCGTGGGCCTTCGATCGGACTCCCGCGCCGACGCAGGCGTGCCCGAGTCCGGGGGCGAGGCTCGGGTGGCTGCGGGTCGCCGGGCCCGCTCCTCCATCTGGCGACGAACCGACTCATCGACTCGTAATGCACGAGCCAACAAATCGATCGTGGACCGTCGAGGGTGCAGCCGGTGCCCCCGCTCCAAGGCGCTGATTCCTTCGATACTGAGGCCGCTGCGTTCGGCGAGAGCCTCCTGGGTCAACCCCGCGTCGAGCCGCAGGGCCCGCAACAGGTGCGCGAAGTCCAACGCATTGTCGATCGCTTCCACAGACATCCACGAGCCTCCATCGCCACTCCCGATGACCACCACTTCGTCGGCTTCCGGCCTGACGAGCGTATGGACTTCCCAGCCCGTACGACCGAAAGGGCGACCGGACATGTCCGGGTTGTCCGTGGCGTGAGACGCGCTCCCGCTGAAAGCTGGTTCCGTTCCACTTCAGTTCACACACAGTCACACCACACGTATCACACAGGGAGAAGAACGATGAAGCTCACCAAGCGAGTGGCCGCGATCGCCGCGGCCGGCGCCCTCACGTTCACCGGAGCGGTTGCTGTCAGTGTCAACAACTCGGACGCGGCGTCGGCCGCCGGATGCGACTCGTGGAGTTCGACGCTGCGCAAGTCCAGCAGGGGCGCCGCCGTGAAGGAACTGCAGATCCGAGTCGCCGCCTTCGTGCCCTCGGGTCAGGTGATGGGTACCGACGGCGTCTACGGCGACCAGACCGTTGCTGCCGTCCGCGGCTTCCAGAAAGCGTACGGACTGACGGCGGACGGCGTGGCCGGCACGAAGACCTTCAGCAAGCTGCGTTCCCTCACCTCCTCCGACTGCACGCCGATCCACTTCACCTACCGGGAGGCGAGCAACAACTGCGGCAAGGGCTTCACCGGGAATTCCTGGCACAAGGCGAACCTGCGCCGTTCGCTGTGGCAGGCGGAGGGGCTGCGCAGGAAGATGGGTGACAAGCCGCTGAAGATCACCTCCGGCTACCGCGACCCGGCCTGCGACCGTTCCGTCGGCGGCAGCGGAAGCGGGATGCACACGACCGGCATGGCGATCGACTTCGTGCCGATGGGCTCGCAGACCTACTGCTCGATCACCAAGGCCGCCACCCGTAACGGTTACGGCGGCATCTTCGGTCCTGGTTACCCCGCCCACAGCGACCATGTGCACGCCGACTGGCGCTCGGGCAAGATCTGGTCCGCGTCCAAGTGCGGGGTGTGAGTCGCGATGACACGCATGACACACATGACACCGACCACGCAAAGGAGGCGAATCGCGTTGCGGATCGCGGCGGCCGCGGTTGCTACCGGTTCCGTTTTCGCCACCGCTGCGGCGCTCGCCCCGAGCGCCGACGCATTCAGCCGGGCGGCGTATCCCGTGCTCTCTGCGGGAAACCGCGGCGCCGACGTGCAAGCAGTGCAGTACCTGCTGACCGCACGTGGCCACTCGGTAGGAGCTGACGGAACGTTCGGCAACGCCACCAAGACGGCTGTCGTCGCGTTCCAGAAGTCCAAGCGTCTGACCGCCGACGGCGTGGTGGGCGCCCGCACCTGGGATGCCCTGACCGTGACCGTCCGCAGCGGCTCGTCCGGCAACGACGTCAAGGCGTTGCAGATGTTGCTGAACAACAAGCGCGGCGCCGGCCTCACGGTCGACGGCAAGTTCGGCGCAGGTACCCGATCCGCGGTGGCCGCGTTCCAGAAGCACGCCGGCATCAGCGCGGACGGCGTGGCCGGAGCAACGACCTGGCGCAACCTGGCGTGGCACTACATGACGCCGTCGTGGACGAACATCTGTGACCAGAATCCCGACGGGAACAAGACGGCCAACTGGGGTGCTGCCTCGACCATCGCCCAGTTGAACACCGCAGCGGCCACCTTCCGTGCGACCGGGCAGGGCAAGGTGCCCGTGGGCGACATCAGTTTCGAGCACGGCGGCGACATTGCCGGTCACGCCTCCCACGAACTAGGGGTCGATGTCGATCTGTGGCCGATCCGCACCGACAGCGCTCAGTGCACAGCGGGTCGCATCACCTGGAAGTCCTCCGCCTACGACCGGTCCGCCACCCGGCAACTGGTCAAGTCGATCCGTGCCGCAGCTCCCGGGCAGATCGCACTCGTCTACTTCAACGATCCGGTGTTGATCAAGGAAGGGCTGACCACGGCGTACCCGAATCACGACAACCACGTGCACGTGCGGTACCGCTGACCACCGGCTGTGCACGACCTACCGGGGCCGGCGCCGGATTCCCCCATTCCGACGCCGGCCTCGTCCACACCCAGCCTCCTATGGAAGGACCCTGATGAACCTGCCCGACCGCTCGATGGACGTCTCCCGCAGAGCCATGCTCACCGGCACGCTCGGCGCCGGTGCCCTGCTCACCCTCGGCGACCGGCCGTCGGCCCTCGGTGCCGTCTCCGGTACCGGCGCGCGATCTGTCGCGGTGCCGATCACCTCCTGTGCCACGTGGGGCGCGAAGCCCCCCACCGAGCCGGTGCGTCTGACCTCGCCGCTGCAACAGTTGATCGTGCATCACACGGCAACCCCGAACAGCACCGACTACAGCCAGAAACACGCGTTCGCGTTCGCCCGCTCGGTCCAGCAGTCGCACTTCGCACGCGATTGGATCGACACCGGCCAGCACCTGACGATCAGCCGGGGCGGGCACGTCCTGGAGGGTCGTCACCGCACGCTGGAGTCGTTGGCCACACGGACGCAGTTCCCACTCGGCGCCCACTGCACCGACATGAATCCCGTTGCATTCGGCATCGAGAACGAAGGGACGTACAGCGAGGTCCTGCCACCCGCGGCATTGTGGAAGCGTCTGGTCGAGACCTGTGCCTTCGTCTGCAGCACCTACCGAGTCGATCCGAAGATCATCGTCGGGCATCGCGACCACCAGAGCACCGACTGTCCGGGGGAACAGTTGTACAAGAAGCTGCCCGCCCTGCGCTCCTCGGTACGCACCTCGATGGCAGCTCGGCCGTGGGGCAGGGTGTCGCCCGGCGACGTGAGCCCGAACGTCCGAGCGGCCCAGTTGCTCCTGCGGCAGACCGGACGGTCGGTGCCGGTCGACGGAGGGTACGACTCCGCAATGACCTCCGTCGTGAAGTCCTACCAGGGCGCCAAAGGGATGTTCTTCGTCGACGGGATCATTGGCGCGGGGACCTGGGAGTCCGGACTCACGCCGACCCTGCGCACCGGCTCGACCGCGCGGGATGCGGTCCGCGCGGCGCAGACGATGCTCACCGCGCGAGGTCACCGGACCACCATCAGCGGCACCTTCGACGATGCGACCTCACGTGCCGTGAAGGCGTTCCAGAGCAGTCGCTCGCTGACCGCCGACGCAGTGATCGGCCTCGATACCTGGTCACGGTTGCTCGCCTAGGCGTGCTGGCCGGCTGGCCGGTCGACTCAGTCGGCGGGACGGTGCAGCACCGGAACGGCCATCTCAGCCGAGGTGAGCGAGCCATGCTGACCGATGAGCCCTCCGACCGTGGTGGTCATCACGCGGGAGTCCCAGTAGCCGTACGGGCCGTCCATCGCCACGAGCACGTCGCCGAGGCGGGGCGCGATATGTGGTTGCACCGGGCCGAACAGTCCTCGCGAGACAGCGTCGGCCATCGGCAGCACCCAGCCCTGCTCGCCCAGACGCGCGGTCCACGTGGCCAGGACGTCGTCGGTCGCGCCGGGTTCGCAGTACAGCTGCAGTGCGCGCATCTCACCGCCGGTGACGCGGACGCCGGCGGCGAGTTCGTCGTCGAAGGCGATGTCGACCTTGTTGTCGGCGGGGACGTCGATCATCCCGTGGTCGGCGGTGACGGTCAGGGACACACCGGCGGGCAGCCCTTGCGCCAGCCGCTGCAGTTCGGCGTCGACGGCCTCGAGTTCGTCAACCCATTCCCATGAGCCGCAACCGTGTTCGTGACCCGTGCGGTCGAGGTTGCCCCAGTAGAGGTAGGTCAGGCTGCGCGGTTGCTGTCGCAAGCGGGCGAGCACGAGATCGACCCGCTGGGCCAGGGTGGCAGCGGTCGCGAAATCGGCCCCGCGCAACGCCGCCGTGGTGAGGCCGGAGCCCTCGAAGTAGTCGTTGGCGACCATCGTGGTGGCGATGCCTGCTGCGGCGACTCGCTCGAAGACCGTGGTCTCGCGCTGCCATGTGCGCGGGTCGGGGCCGTCTTCCCAGGACAACTCGTTGAACAGCTGCCCGGTGTCGGGGTCGACCACCTGATAGCCGAGCAGGCCGTGGGCGCCGGGCGGCAGGCCGGTGCCGAAGGTGCCCATGCTCGTCGCGGTGGTGGCCGGAAAACCGGCGGTGGCCGGAGTCGACTCGGGCAGCAGCGAGCGCAGGAACGGCGCATGCCCCGAGCGGGCGCGCAGCAGTTCGAGGCCGAGACCGTCAACGAGCACGACGACGGCGCCGCGGGCCTGCGGCAAGGCGCCGGTGAAGCCCTTCACCCCGAGCGAGGCCGCCACCGAGGGCAGCACCCCGGCGAGGTCACCGGCCCCGTACCCCGGAGCAGGCGGCAGCGCCGAACTCCCTGCAGAACTCCCTGCAGAACTCACGTGAGTCAGTGGCCCGTCGCCGACGACAAGGCGGCGGCGAAGGCGAGCGCGTTCTGCAGGTTGCGCTCGCCGTCGGCGTCGGCGCTCACCCGGATGCTGATGTCGTCGGCGGTGATCGTGCCTTCGTAGCCGTGGTCGGCGGCGCAGTCGGGGTCGCCGCACGCCGCCGGGAGCATGTCGACGCGGCTGACGGTGCCCCAGCCGATGGTCACCGTGACCTCGCGGCCGAGGCTACCGGGCCGGTACTTCTCCGGCGAGTTGACCACGTGGGTGAGCATCACGCCGCGGATGGCCGACAGCGGCACGGTCTCGGTGGTCGCGGTGGCGACATTGCGAGCCACCACGGTCGGGGCGTCGAGCGAGGGGGTGTGGTCGTCGGCGTGGGCGATGACCAGGCGTCCGCCGCTCATCACCAGCACGGTGATGTGGCGTCGCACCGTCTCGGTGTCGATGGTCGTCTCGGCCTGCACCAGGTGGGCGTCGACCGAGTGCGGACCGATCGCGGCCTTGAGCACGTCGGCGACCAACGCCGGGTAGTAGCCCGCCTGCTCGATGTCGTGCAGCAGCGCGTCGGGAAGCGTGGTCGCGGTCAGGTGCGAGGAAGACATAACCGGCATCTTCCCACGCCTGCCCGACAGCCCCACTCGGCGAACCTCGTCAGCGGCCGGCCAGCGGCAGGTCACAGTGCGCTCATCGTGCGGCGGTCGCCGTCGCTGCGTCCGACGGGTGGCGCGACCACGACGGTCGCCCCGAGCACTTCGGCTCCCCACCGGTGGGTGTTCACCGGGTTGAGTTGCAGGTCGTAGACCTGCGGGTGGCTGTTCGCCAACACCGAGATGCGGGCGACGACGTCGCGCAGTGCGTCCCGGTCGATCGCGGCCCGCTGCCCGAAGCCGTC
The DNA here is from genome assembly GCF_003386865.1 of Calidifontibacter indicus. Taxonomy (NCBI): domain Bacteria; kingdom Bacillati; phylum Actinomycetota; class Actinomycetes; order Micrococcales; family Dermacoccaceae; genus Calidifontibacter; species Calidifontibacter indicus. Next base: position 2,549,685 of record NZ_QTUA01000001.1, read on the forward strand.
GAGGATCGGGGCGGCCCGCACCGAGTTGATGAGGTCGTCGACGTCGCCGGTCGTGAACGGCGGGATGCGGTAGCCGAAGTCGTTCATCACCTCGGTCGGCACACCGCCGAGACTGAACCGGACGATCGGCCCGAACAGCGCGTCCTCCCCGGAGGTGACCACGCAGGCGATGCCGGGTTCGGCCATCCGCTGCACCACGAAGGTGTTCGCGCCGATCGGTGCCAGCCGGTCGTCAAGCGCGGTGTAGGCGTCGGCCACCGCCTGCGCGCTGTTGAGGTCGGCCCGCACCGACGACACCGGTTGGATGCGCACGACCGGTGAGGTCGACTTCAGCACCACCGGGTAGCCGATCTCCTCGGCGGCGGCGACGGCCTCCTGGGCGGACGTGACCAGGGTCGACGGCCACAGCTCGATGCCGTACGCGGACAGCAGCTCCCGGGTCTCGACGGCGTCGAGTTCGCGGCCTTCGGGCGATTCGTCGAGCACGTTCTGGATGATCGCGGCAGCCCGGTCGTGGTCGATGCCGTCGGGCATCACGAGGTCGTCGGTCTGGCGTTCGAGCCATTGCGCGTAGCGGGTGGTCGCGGCGAGCGAGCGGATGGCGTCCTCGGGCATGGAGTAGGACGGCACGACCTCGTGTCGGCCGCCGGCGCCCACCCCGCCGGAGAGCACCTCGGACACACCCTGGATGCCGAGGAAGGTGGTCAGGCAGGGCTTGTCGTACTCGGCCGCGAGTTCGCCGAGGGTGCGGGCGATCTCCAGCCCCTCGGACTGACGGGGCGGCACGAACGCGGTGACGACCGAGTCGACCTCGGGGTCTTCGAAGGCCGCCCGGACGGCGTCGCGGAAGGCGTGTTGGTCGGCCTCGGGTGACAGGTTGATCGGGCCGTGGGTGACCCGCAGCCACCACGACACGCACGCATCGGCCGCCAACGCCCCGAGCGCGTCGGAGTTGCCGACGATCGCGACCCGCTCCCCCTTCGGCAGCGGCTGGTGCACCACGAGTTGGGCGATGTCGAACATCTGGTGCACGTTCTCCACCCGGATGACACCCGCCTGCCGCAACATCGCCCGGAACGCCTCCGGCGGGATCCGGGTGGGTCGCACCCGGTGCCCGGGCGGCACACCGTAGGAAGACACCCCCGACTTCACGACGATGACCGGCTTGGCCTTCGACAGCCGCCGGGCGATGCGGTTGAACTTGCGCGGGTTGCCCATCGACTCCAGGTACATCCCGACCGCGCGGGTGTCGTCGTCGTCGAGCCAGTACTGCATGAGGTCGTTGCCGGAGACGTCGGCGCGGTTGCCGGCCGACACGAAGGTGCTCAGGCCGAGACCACGCTCGGCGACCGACTCCAGGCCGGCGACCGCGAGCGCACCGCTCTGGGAGAACAGACCGAGCGCCCCGGCAGCCGGCATGTTCGGCGCCAGCGAGGCATTGATCGAGGTCTGCTCGGCGGTGTTGATCAGCCCGAAGGAGTTGGGACCGACAACCCGCATGCCGTGCGTGCGCGCGGTGCGCAACAGTTCGGTCTGCAGTGCCTCGCCCTCCGCGCCGGCCTCCGCAAACCCGGACGACACCACCAGCACCCCGCGCACGCCGTGGTCGGCGCACTCGCGCACGACGGTCGGCACCTCCGGCGCCGGGACGGCGACCACGGCCAGGTCGATCTCGCCGGGCACCTGGCTGAGGGCGGCGAAGACCTCCCCGTCGACCTCGGCGTGCGGGGTGCGGTTCACCGCGTACAACTGGCCGGTGAACCCGCCGCCGCGCAGGTGCTCGTACAGGTCGCGACCGGTCGACTCGCGGTTGCGTGACACCCCGATGACGACGACGCTGCGCGGGTTGAGCAGGGCGCGGATGCTGGCCGACTCGGCCCGCTGTTCGCGGGCGACCCGTACCGCTTCGCTGGCGTCGGTCGCACCGATCGGGAAGGCCAGGGAGATGACGCCGTCGTCGAAGTGGTGCTTCACCTCGAACCCCGCGTCGATGAAGACGCCCATCATCTTGCGGTTCTGCGGCAGCACGTCGGCGGTGAACTCCTCGACGCCGGCCTCCCGCCCGATCGCGGCGAGGTGTTCGAGCAGCACCGACCCGATGCCGCGACCCTGGAAATGGTCGGACACGTTGAACGCGACCTCCGCCGAGTGCCCGGTCGGGCCGTCGAGGCGGTCGTAGCGAGCGACGCCGAGGAGTTCCTCACCTGCCTCGAGCACCAGCGCGACCCGCTGGACGTAGTCGACCGTCGCGAACCGCTTGGCGTCCTTGTCCGAAAGTTCCTTCATCGGCGCGAAGAAACGCAGGTAGATCGACTCGGGCGACTGGCGCCGGTGGAACTCCTGCAGCGCGGCGACGTCGTCGGGCCGGATCGGCCGGATCTGCGCCACCGATCCGTCCCGCAGCACCACGTCCGCTTCCCACTGCACCGGGTATGTCGAGGGCGTCTCGCTCATGGCCGCAAGCATCTCACGGAGCGGGCAGCACGACCTTCCAAGTCCGGCCGAAATCGGCGCTCGCCCAGTAGCCGGGGGTGGTGCGCGGCACCGCGTAGAACTCCGCTCCGCCGGGCGATCCCGTCCAGTCGAAGCCGTTCACCGGCGGTGAGTCCGGGATGTCCGGCACGGTCCAGGTCGCCCCTCCGTCGGTCGAGACCTGGAGGGTGTGGCGGGCGTCGTTGCCGGCGCTGGTGCCGCCCCGCGGTCCGCCCACCGAAACCAGCAGGTGCTCGGGGTCGGCCGCCGCCAGACTCAGCTGGCCCATCGGCGGCAGCCGCAGGGTGCCCGACGACCGCTCCACCCAGTCGCTGCCGTCCTTGGCACGCACGAGCACCCGGAAGGCGTTCGCGTCCTCGTCCCGGCGGCACAGCGCCACCAGATCAGAGTTGGTGTCGGCTGTGATGGTGACGGCTTCGAGCGGGTTGCCGCCGCAGACGACCGGCCCACTCATCACCTTCAGGTCTTCACCCACGAGGGTCCACGGCTGCGCGGCAGGGCGACCACCGCGACCGGTCTGCACCACCACCAGTGCGTCCTTCACGACCAGCGAGGCGTCGTCGATCGCGCGCCGCACCGGGGTGGAGTCGATCATCGTGAACGCACTCGGGTTGACCCGATCGGTGAACGAGACGTAGAGCGGTCCCGAGCAGAGGCCCTGCACACAACCGTCCGCGGTCAGCAGGTAGATCTGGCCGGCCCAGATCTCCAGGTCGAGCACGGTCTGGCCCGGGTGGTTGACCTGGGCGAAGCTGGCTCCCCGGTCGGTGGTCAGCCACAGGTCGCCGCCGTAGACATAGCCGACCTGCGAGTCGGCGAAGCGCACCTGGCTCACCGCGCCGTCCGGTTGGACGGTGGGGATGTCGGTGCCGGTCGCGCTGGAGGTGTCGGTGCCGGAGAAGATGTGCACCGCCTGCCACGACGAGCCGTCCGCCCCCGACCGCAGCAGGGTCGGGCAGATGTCCGACCCGCACTCGCTGGAGCCAAGGTTGTAGAGCGTGCCGCTACCGGCGTTGCTGACCGACCAGGTGCGGAACGTCGCCGGCACCCCCTGCGGCAATTGCGCCTCGCCCGCGGCTGCCGCGGACTGCTCGGACGAGCCCCTGCTCCCGGAGGTGTTCGGGCCGAGCGAACGGCCGGCCCGCACGCTGTCGCCGGCGAAGGGTTCCTGGCGCCAGGTCCAGATCCCCGCGGCGGCCAACAGGGCCGCGATGCACACCAGCACCACCCCGACCCAGGCCCGGCCGGGCCGGCGGACGGGGGTCTGCACCTGAGCCTCACCAAAGTCGGGACCGAAGTCGGGACCGAAGTCGCACGGCGCGGTGGCACCGCCGTCGGTCTCCGGGCGCGCACGATCACCCTGCTGCGGAGCACGGGACGTCTGCACGTACAGCATCCTCACATCCGAGCCGGTCCCGCGGCGAGACCGCCGCCGCACGGGCCACATGTCTGCCACCGGGTCTGCCACGGGGTCTGCCGCCCGCGGACGGCGCGTGACTACAGTCACAGACATGCCGAACTCAACTTCCCGCGGTACCTCGACCGAACAGTTCGCCAAGCTCCGCGATGCGCTCCTGGCCGCTCGCGAGGATCCCAGCGCCGCCGCATCCGCCTGGGCCACAACGGAATTCGAGACCTTCAACTGGGCGACCGATTGGTTCGACGAGGTGGCGCGCACCGACCCCGACCGCGCGGCGCTCATCGTGCTGTCGGCGCAGTCGCGCGAGGAGCGCAGCTACCGCGAGATGTCCGAACGCAGCCTCCAGGTGGCCGGGTGGCTGTCGAGCCTCGGGGTGCAGCAGGGCGATCGGGTGCTGCTGATGCTCGGCAACCAGGTGGAGCTGTGGGAGTGCATGCTGGCGTGCATCCGGCTCGGTGCGGTGACGATCCCCGCAACGATGCTGCTGACCGCCGCCGACCTGCGCGACCGGGTCGACCGCGGCGAGGTCAAGCACGTCCTCGCCGCCGACTCGGTGACCGGCGCGTTCGCCTCGGTCGACGGTGATTTCACCCGGATCGCCGTCGGCGAACCGGTGGAGGGCTGGGTGTCGTACGCCGACTCCGCCACGAGCACACAGGCGGCGCCCGAGGTGGTCACCGCTCCCGCCGACCCGATGCTGCTCTACTTCACCTCCGGCACGACCTCCCGTCCGAAGCTGGTGATGCACACCCAGACGTCCTACCCCCTGGGACACCTGTCGACGATGTACTGGATCGGGCTGCAGCCGGGCGACGTGCACCTCAACATCAGTTCCCCGGGCTGGGCCAAGCACGCCTGGAGCAATGTGTTCGCGCCGTGGACCGCCGGGGCGACCGTGCTGGTGGTCAACCAGCCGCGGTTCGACCCGCGCGAGTTGCTGCAGTGGGTGGCGCAGGAGAAGGCGACCACCTTCTGCGCCCCGCCGACCGTCTACCGAATGCTGATCCAGGCCGATCTCGCGTCGTGGAAGGGCCGGTTGTCGCTGCGTGAGATGGTCGGTGCCGGTGAACCGCTCAACCCCGAGGTGATCCAGCAGGTGCGAGCCGCGCTCGACCTCACCATCCGCGACGGGTTCGGTCAGACCGAGACCACCGCGCAGATCGGCAACACCCCCGGTCAGGAACTCAAGCTCGGCTCGATGGGGCGCCCGCTGTCCGGTTACGACGTGGTGCTGGTCGACCCGGCCACCGGCGAGCAGCGTTCTGGCCCGGGCGAGGAGGGCGAGATCTGCCTGCGGCTGTCCGGGCCGCTCGGTCGCCCCGCCGGACTGATGACCGGCTACTACGGCGACGAGGCCAAGACCGCCGAGGCGATGCGCGACGGCGTCTACCACACCGGCGACGTCGCCTCCCGCGACGAGGACGGCTACATCACCTACGTCGGCCGCGCCGACGATGTGTTCAAGGCGTCCGACTACCGCATCTCCCCCTTCGAGCTGGAGTCGGTGCTCATCGAGCACCCGCTGGTCGCCGAAGCCGCCGTCGTGCCGTCGCCCGACCCGACCCGTCTGTCGGTGCCGAAGGCGTACGTCGTGCTGGTGGGCGACCACGAGCCGTCCGCCGACGTGGCCCGCGACATCCTCGCGTTCACCCGCGAGCACCTCGCGCCCTACAAGCGGATCCGGCGGATCGAGTTCTTCGACTGCCCAAGACGATCTCCGGCAAGATCCGCCGGGTGGAGCTGCGGCAGCGGGAGACCGACTCGCACGGCGACGGCGGCGACACCACGTCGCGCGCGTCGACGTTGGAGTTCTGGGAAGCCGACTTCCCCGACCTGCGCCAGAGCTGAGGTGGGGTGACCGTGGAACTCAAGGACGCCGTCCGCAAGCGGCGAATGGTGCGCGACTTCGACCCCGACCGGCCGGTGCCGCGGGAGGTGCTCGACAGCGCCGTGCGGCTCGGGCTACGTGCTCCGAGCGCCGGTTTCAGCCAGGGCTGGGACTTCGTCGTGCTCACCGATCCGGCTGACCGACAAGCGTTCTGGGACGCGACGACCGATGCCGACGAGGAGATGGACCGCTGGTTGGCGAAGGTGAGTTCGGCGCCGGCGCTCATCCTGTGCTGCGGGGACAAGAACACCTACCTGCGCCGGTACGCCCAGCCGGACAAACCCTGGCAGGACATGGACGATGCGCACTGGCCGGTGCCCTACTGGGACGTCGACACCGGCATGGCGGCGCTGATCATGCTCCTGGTCGGTGTCGACGAGGGGCTCGGCGGGTTGTTCTTCGGTGTGCCCGTCGAGCGGTGCGACGAGGTGAAGGCCGAGTTCGGTATTCCGGACGACCGGTCGCTGGTCGGTGTCGTGGCGCTGGGTTACCCGCGTTCGCAGAAGCCGTCGGGCAGCACCCGGTCACGCACCCGCCGTCCGACCGGTGAGGTCGTGCACGACGGACGCTTCGGGCGCGCCTGGGCCACCGACTGAAATGTGTCGAATGTTCTGACAAACATCTTCCGTCGTCGGGGCAACTCGGCAAGGATGCAAGACATGAAGAAGCTCATCAACGACCCGGGCGACGTCGTCGCCGACGCGCTGCGCGGCGTCGAGGCTGCGCACTCCGACCGAGTTCGTGTCGATCACGAGAACAAGATCGTCTACCGCAAGGACGCCCCGCGCCAGGGCAAGGTCGGACTCATTTCCGGCGGCGGATCGGGTCACGAGCCGATGCACAGCGGCTTCGTCGGGCTCGGCATGCTCGACGCCGCCTGCTGCGGAGAGGTGTTCACCTCGCCGGTGCCCGACCAGATGATGGCGGCGACCACGGCGGTCGACGGCGGCGCGGGCGTGCTGCACATCGTGAAGAACTACACCGGCGACGTCATGAACTTCGAGATGGCCGCCGAGATGGCCGAGGCCGACTCCGGGGTGCGGGTCGCCTCGATCGTCACCGACGACGACGTTGCGGTGCAGGACTCCCTCTACACCGCCGGGCGCCGCGGTGTGGGTGTCACGGTGTTGCTGGAGAAGATCGTCGGTGCGGCCGCCGAGGAGGGGCGCGACCTCGACGCGGTGCTCGAGGTTGCCAAGAAGGTCAACGGCAACGGACGCTCGATGGGCATGGCGCTCACGTCGTGCACGGTGCCCGCCGCCGGCAAGCCGACCTTCGAACTCGCCGACGACGAGATCGAGATGGGCATCGGCATCCACGGCGAGCCGGGCCGCCAGAAGAAGCCGCTGGCGCCCGCCCGGGAGATCGCGCAGGAACTCGTCGATCCGATCCTGGCCGACCACGACTTCACGGGTGCGCCCGCGATCGTGATGCTCAACGGCATGGGCGGCACGCCGCTGATCGAGCTCTACCTGATGTTCGGCGAGGTGGTGAAGATCCTTGAGGCCCAAGGACTTTCGGTCGCACGCAGTCTGGTCGGCAACTACATTACCTCGTTGGAGATGGCAGGGTGCTCGCTCACCGTGCTGCGCACCGACGACGACCTGCTGAAGCTGTGGGACGCACCGGTCAACACCCCCGGCCTGCGGTGGGGGTGCTGATCGATGGCAGTGACCCTGGAGACGGCACACGCCTGGCTGGCCGACTACGCCTCGGTGATCCACGACAACGCCGACCTGCTGACCGACCTCGATCGGCAGATCGGCGACGCCGACCACGGCAGCAACATGGACCGCGGCATGAAAGCCGTTGCCGCCCTCGAGGCTGCAGACTTCGACGACGCCGCCGCCTACCTGAAGAAGGCCGGCATGACCTTGGTGTCGACCGTCGGCGGAGCGTCCGGGCCGCTCTACGGCACGTTCCTGCTGCGGTTCGCCGGCGCGGTCGGTGACGGCGGCAAGGACGCACTGGGAGCGGCTCTGCGGGCCGGCCTCGACGGAGTGTTGCAGCGCGGCAAGGCCGAGGTGGGCGACAAGACGATGGTCGACGCGCTCACGCCCGCGGTCGAAGCATTCGAGGCGGCCGGGTCGCTCGACGAGGCGCTGGCCGCGGCGGCCTCGGCGGCAGCATCCGGACGCGACGCGGCCACCCCGCTGGTGGCCCGCAAGGGACGCGCGTCGTACCTTGGCGAACGTTCGAAGGACCACCAGGACCCCGGCGCCACCAGCGTGACGCTGCTGCTGGAGTCGGCCGCCAGAACCCTCGGAGGGGAATCCGCGTGATCGGAATCGTCATCGTCTCGCACAGCCGCGCTCTGGCGGAGGCTGCCGTCGGGCTGACCACCGAACTCTTCGGCGCCGGCCAGGTGCCCACCATCGAGATCGCCGCCGGCACCGCCGACGGCGGCTTCGGCACCGATGCCACCGCGGTCAGCACCGCGATCGAACAGGCCGACTCGGGTGACGGCGTGCTGGTGCTGATGGACCTCGGAAGTTCGGTGATGAGCGCCGAGATGGCGCTGGAGTTCGTCGACCCCGACCTCGCTCAGCGGGTGCGCCTGTGCGGCGGGCCGCTGGTGGAAGGTCTCGTCGTCGCCAGCGTCACCGCGTCGACCGGGGCGTCACTCGACAAGGTCGACTCCGAGGCGCGGCGAGCGCTGGAGGCGAAGGGCGAACATCTCACCAGCTGACGGTTCAGCCGCCGTCGACGAGACCGGCACTGCGCAGGTCGGCGAGGTCGACGACCCCGGCGAGCCCCATCACGTGACGCAGTTCCTCGGTGAGTTCGGCCAGGAGTGCTTCGACGCCCCCTGCACCGTCCGCGGCGAGCGCCCAGACGGCCGGACGGCCGACGAACACCGCCGAGGCTCCCAACCCGAGCGCGGTGAGCACGTCGAACCCGGTGCGCACTCCCCCATCGACGACGACCGGCACCGAACCACCCACAGCCGCAACGATTCCGGGAAGCGCGTGCGCCGGCGAGATCGCGCGGTCGAGCTGGCGTCCGCCGTGCGAACTCACCCAAACGGCGGCCGCACCGGCGTCGACGAACGCGCGTGCGTCGTCGGGCCGGAGCACTCCCTTGACGATCACCGGCAACCCCGAGATCTGCCGCAACCACCCGATGGTGTCGAGGCCGATCGACGGGTCCTGGTCGATGAACGCCCACGGGTCGTCCCGTTGGGCGGCGCTGAGGTGCTCGGCCATGTTCACCAGGGCGAGGTCGTCGGACAGGTCCATCGGCCGACCCGAGCCGGGGATGTTGCGGTGCCCGACGTATGGCGTGTCGACGGTGAGGGCGAGCGCCGTGGCTCCGGCCGCGACCGCCCGGCGCACCATTGCTTCGGTGACCGCACGGTCGAGCGTCACGTAGACCTGGAACCACCAGGGGCCGGCGGCCGCCGCGGCGACGTGCTCGATGCGGGTGGTCGACCGACTCGACAATACGAACGGGGATCCGGCGCGGGCCGCGCCCGCCGCCGTCGCGACCTCGCCCTCGTCATGGGCGAGCCGGTGGAACGCCGTGGGCGCCACCCCGACGGGCGTCGCGAAGTCGCCGAAGAGCTCGAGCCGGGTGTCGATGCGAGACACGTCGCGCAACGCCCGCGGCAGCAATCGGTAGCTCGCCCAGGAGGATTCGGCCGCACCGACCGACACCCCATAGCCGCAACCGCGGCTGACGTACTCCCAGAACGGCGGGTCGAGCTCGGCCTGCGCCGTCCGCCTGAATCCGTCGATCAGCGGGTGCATGGGCGCGTCCATGGCGCCACCCTAGCCCGCGTACGGTGATCGTCATGGTGACTTCATGCTGACTGCCCGGCCGGTGCGTATCGGCGTCCAGATCCAGCCGCAGCACGGCACTTACAAGCAGTTGCGTGACGCCGTCCGCCGGGCGGAGGACCTCGGTGTCGACATCGTCTTCAACTGGGACCACTTCTTCCCGCTCAACGGCGACCCGGACGGCCCGCACTACGAGTGCTGGACCTTGTTGGCGGCCTGGGCAGAGCAGACCAGCCGGGTCGAACTTGGCGCACTGGTCACCTCCAACAGCTACCGCAACCCCAATCTGCTCGCCGACATGGCCCGCACCGTCGACCACATCAGTGGCGGACGGGTGGTGCTCGGCATCGGCTCCGGGTGGTTCGAGCGCGACTACACCGAGTACGGCTACGAGTTCGGCACGGCAGGCGGACGGCTCGATGCCCTGGCCGAGGCGCTGCCGGTCATCGAGGACCGCTTTGCCCGGCTCAACCCGCCGCCGACCCGCAAGGTGCCCACGCTCATCGGTGGCGGCGGGGAGAAGAAGACGCTCAAGCTCGTCGCCCGGCACGCCGACATCTGGCACTCGTTCACCGGGCCCGACGTGCTCGCCCACAAGCTCGACGTGCTGCGCGACCACTGCGAGCGTGAGGGACGGTCCTTCGACGACATCGAGATCTCGGTCGGAGTCGGCGGCAAGGGGCGCGAGGGCCGATCGCCCGACGCGCCGGAGATCGAGGGGGTTCCGTTGTACGACCTGGGTGCCCGGTTGTTCACCATGGGTTTGAACGGCCCCGACTACGACTTCGCGCCGGTCGAACCGTGGCTGCGTTGGCGCGACGAACTGAACGGCTGAGTCAGCGGTTGCGGGAGGAGAGCACGCAGAACTCGTTGCCCTCCGGGTCGGCGAGCACCGTCCAGGTGACCTCCTCTTCGGCGGCGTCGGACTGACCGATCTCCACGTGGGTCGCGCCGCGCTCGAGCAGCGCGGCGATCTCGGCGTCACGGTCCTGGGTGGTGTGCGGCGCGAGGTCGAGGTGCAGCCGGTTCTTGATCGTCTTGCCTTCCGGCACCGGCACGAACACGAGTCCCTGCCCCTCGGTGAGCCAGTCGTCCAAGGTCTCGCGCGGGGCAATGTCGGCGCCCGACGGCACCACGACGACCTCCTCGTCGGTCTCGAAGACGATCACCCAACCGAGGGTCTCGGCCCACCAGCGGGCCAACGAGGAGGGGTCGCGACTGTCGACGACGACGGTGTACCAACGCAGTGCCATGGCCCCCATTCTGGTCCGACCGATCCTATTCTCGGAACCACCTGAGAGATTTCTGTTCTGCGACGTAGCATCGGGCTCATGCCCCGTCGCTCCACCGCTGTGTTCGTGCTGTCCGCGCTCGCCCTCACCGCCTGTCAATCGGCGTCCGACACGGCGCACCCCGTCGCCGGCGATCACACCTCGAGTTCGGAGTCGAACCAGCCGAACTCCGGCGCGAATTCGGACGGCACGGCCGCGCCGTCGTCGACGTCCAGCACGCAAGCCTCTGCGGTGCAGGCAGATTCGACCGACACCGGCTCCGCCGGTGCTGAGGCGGACGCCGGGGTCGCGACCGCTTCGGGTGGCACTTCGGACAGCACGGGCGCCGACGGCGCATCGTCCGCATCGTCCGCCGCGTCGGGTGACCTGCTGCAGGTGGCGGGCATCACCGACGGCGACACCATCAAGGTCTGGGTCAACGGCAAGCGGGAGCCGGTGCGTCTGCTCGGGGTCGACACTCCGGAGAGCAAGAAGCCGAACACCGCGGTCGCCTGCTACGCCAAGGAGGCCACCAGCAAGATGCAGTCGCTGGTGCAGAGCAAGCAGGTGCGTCTGGTCGCCGACCCGACCCAGGCCGACCGCGACCACTACAACCGGCTCGTGCGCTACGTCGTGTTGCCCGACGGCTCCGACGTCTCCCAGCTGATGATCGCCGGCGGCTTCGGCCGCGAGTACACCTACGCCGCGCCCTACGCGAAGCAGGGCGCGTTCCGCGTCGCGCAGTCGCAGGCGCAGGCCGCCAAGCGCGGATTGTGGGGCGCGTGCACCTACGCATCGGCGTTCAACCCGCCGTCCACCAGCAGCACCCCGTCGGCCACGAACCCGCAGCAGTTCGCCCAGCCGTCGACCACCCAGGCCACGCCGAGCACCCGCACCAGCACGCCGGCGCGTCCGTCGACGACGACCCATGACGCCGGGGCGTGCGACATCAAGGGCAACATCAGCAGCAGCGGCGAGAAGATCTACCACGTGCCGGGCCAGCGGCACTACGCGCAGACGCAGATCTCCCCCGGCAAGGGTGAACGCTGGTTCTGCTCCGAGTCTGATGCACAGAACGCCGGCTGGCGCCGTTCGAAGGTCTGATTTCGCCGGTATTCCGCGGGAATCGCGTGTCGGAGCCGTGCTGCAGTGATGCGGTGACAGACACTTGCGGGTGCCTTGTGGCCGCGCGCGCGTCGGCTCGGGGCAGCAGCATTTTCGGCAATACCGAGGAGACTCATGGCCCGCCGTCGCAAGGACGACCAACCGCTCGAACCCGACTTCGTCGAGAACATCGTCGACATCAATGTCGAGGACGAGATGCAGACGGCGTTCCTGGAGTACGCGTACTCGGTCATCTACGCTCGCGCGCTGCCCGACGCCCGCGACGGCCTGAAGCCGGTGCAGCGCCGCATCCTGTTCTCGATGAAGGAGTTGGGCCTGCGGCCCGACCGCAACCACGTGAAGTGCTCCCGCATCGTCGGCGAGGTGATGGGTAAGTACCATCCGCACGGTGACAGCGCGATCTACGACGCCCTCGTCCGGCTGGCCCAGACCTGGACGATGCGCCTGCCGCTGGTCGACGGCCACGGCAACTTCGGATCCCTTGACCAGGGCCCCGCCGCGTCCCGGTACACCGAGGCCCGCCCGGCACCGGCCGCACTGCTGATGACGGCCTCGCTGGACGAGGACACCGTCGACTTCGTGCCCAACTACGACGAGTCCGAGCAGCAGCCGGCGGTGCTGCCGGCGGCGTTCCCGAACCTGCTGGTCAACGGCGCCAGCGGCATCGCGGTCGGTATGGCCACCAACATGGCTCCGCACAACCTGGTCGAGGTCATCGGCGCCGCGCGGCATCTCATCGCCCACCCGGACTGCTCGCTGGACGACCTGATGAAGTTCGTGCCCGGCCCCGACCTGCCGCTCGGTGGCCAGATCGTCGGTCTCGAGGGCATCCGGGATGCCTACCTCACCGGACGCGGCACCTTCCGCACCCGCGCCACCGTGCGGGTCGAGAACGTCACCCCGCGCAAGAAGGGCCTGATCGTCACCGAGCTGCCCTACCTGGTCGGCCCGGAGAAGGTCATCGAGAAGATCAAGGACCTCCACCAGGCCAAGAAGATCCAGGGCATCTCCGACGTCAAGGACCTCTCCGACCGCACCAACGGCCTGCAGTTGGTCATCGAGATCAAGAACGGCTTCAACCCCGACGCGGTGCTGGAGCAGCTGTACAAGCTGACCCCGATGGAGGAGTCGTTCGGCATCAACAATGTCGCGCTCGTCGACGGCCAGCCGCGCACCCTCGGCCTGAAGGAACTGCTGAAGGTCTACGTCGACTTCCGCATCGACGTGGTGCGCCGCCGCACCGAGTTCCGGCTGGCGAAGAAGAAGGACCGCCTGCACCTGGTCGACGGCCTGCTCATCGCGATCCTCGACATCGACGAGGTGATCCAGGTGATCCGCACCTCCGACGACGCGGGCGAGGCACGCGGCCGGTTGATGCAGGTCTTCGATCTCTCCGAGCCGCAGGCCAACTACATCCTCGAACTCCAGCTGCGCCAACTCACCAAGTTCTCCCGCATCGAGCTGGAGAAGGAAGCCGAGGAGCTGCGCAAGGCCATCGAGGAGCTCGAGGCGATCCTGGGCGACGAGAAGGTGCTGCACAAGCTGGTCTCCAACGAGCTCGCCGATGTCGCCAAGACCCACGGCACCCCGCGCCGCACCGTGCTGTTGGAGGCATCGGGTGCGCCGAAGACCGCCGCCACGCCGCTCGAGGTGTCCGACGACCCGTGCTGGGTGCTGCTCTCCTCGACCGGCCTGCTGGCACGCACGACCAACGCGGATCCGTTGTCCGACACCGGATCTCGCAAGAAACACGACGCGATCATCGGGGCCGTGCGCACGACCGTGCGCGGCGAGTTCGGCGTCGTCACGTCGTCGGGCAAGGTGACCCGGTTGTCACCGCTGGAGCTGCCGACGATCGTGCCGACGAACGACGCACCGGCACTGTCGGGCGGCGCCCCGCTCGCAGCCTTCGTCGACCTGCCGGCCGGGGAGAAGGTGCTCGCCCTGATGGATCTCTCCCCCGATGCCCCGCCGCTCGCGATCGGCACGGCGCACGGCGTGGTGAAGCGGGTCAACACCGACTACCCGAACAAGGACTCCTTCGAGATCATCACGCTGAAGGACGGCGACGAAGTCGTCGGGGCGGCCCAACCCTCCTCGTCGACAGCGGAGCTCGCGTTCGTCACCTCGTCCGCGATGCTGCTGCACTTCGCGGCGTCGACGGTGCGGCCGCAGGGTCGTGCCGGCGGCGGCATGGCCGGCGTGAAGCTTGCGGCAGGAGCCAAGGTGGTCTGGTTCGGAGCGGTCGAGGCCACCGACGCGGTGCTGGTGACGGTGGCCGACTCCTCCGGTGCGTTGCCGGGCACGGGCGCCGGTTCGGTGAAGGTCACCGAGTTCGCCGGCTACCCGGGCAAGGGACGCGCCACCGGCGGCGTGCGCTGCCAGCGCTTCCTGCGCGGCGAGGACGAGCTGATCTTCGCCTGGGCGGGCAGCATGCCACGGGCTGCCACCTCGGCCGGTGTTGCGGTCGAACTGCCGGCTGCCGACACCCGGCGTGACGGCAGCGGTGTGCCGCTGACCGGCAACCTCGCGGCGATCGGCGGCTCGATCGGTAATTCGGACGTCGGTTCGGACGTTGGTTCCGACGTTGGTTCGGCCGGTCAGCCGGACGGCGTCGACGACGCCGGCGTCGCCCCGTCCGAGGACGAGTGAAAGCCTGAGGGCATGAGCCAGATCGCGCAGTGTTCCCGGCAGTGGGACGACGCCGAGGTGCCCGCACCGGGTTCGGCGTCGGTTGCCCGGTTCTGGGTTGCCCTGGAACAGAACGGCCCGTGGGGGCACGACGCGATCGCCAGTGCCCACCTTCCGGACGTACTCGGACCGGAGCTCGAGCGGGCGGTCTCGGCCGCGGGCGGGCGGTTGCTGCTGATCCGCCGACCGGGTCGGCACGTCGACACGCACGACCCCGGCGTTCCCCGAAACTGTTACATCGCAGGCGGGTTGGCCGACGAACCGTGGCTGCTCGAGGGCGAGGTCGATGATCCGTTCGACCTGCTGCGGGTCGATTGGCGCGGGCAGATCGAGCAGGGCCCCGACGCGGTGAGCGAGACGCTGCCGCTGCTGGAGGAGACCCGCGACGTCGTGCTGTTGGTGTGCGCCAACAGCAAGCGTGACCAGTGCTGTGCGGTGCGCGGACGGCCGGTTGCTGCTGCGGTGTCCGAGCAGCGGCCGGGACGCGTGTGGGAGTGCTCGCACACCGGCGGCCACCGGTTCGCGCCGACCGCAGTGATGCTGCCGTCGGGGCAGACGTACGCCCGGCTGACCGACGAGACCGCGCTGGCGGCGTACGACGCCGAACGGCGGCGCGAGGTGCCGGCCGCGCTCAACTGCGCCCTCCACAACCGCGGACGCAGCTGCCTCAGCGCGCCCGCGCAGGCCGCCGAGGCGTTCGTGCGCGAGCAGACCGGCCGGCTCGCACTCGACGCGTTCGGCGTCGAGGAGGCGGGCGATGGCGTGTACGTCGTCTCCGACCGCGACGGCAGGTCGTGGCGGCTGCGACTGGCGCGGGTCGACGGACCCGAGCTCAAGGACTCCTGCCTGAAGGTGGCCAAGACGTCGAGCTATTGGCAGGTCACCGACCTGTCGGGCTGACGGGTCGGCTCGATTCTGTTCGGCTCGATGAGGTTGTCGGTGCCGGGTGGTTCAGTGTCTTCATGGCCAAGCAACCAGCAACCGAACTCGATCGCATCGTCGGTCAGCTTCGCGAGCTGTCGTGCGCCCCAACAGATTTCGACAAGGTCACCCAACTCGAGCTGCTCCAGCAGATCGCCAACGCAGCCCACGGCGCGATGGCCCGGGTGAGCGTGGAGTTCGACGACTCGCAGCGCGCCGATCAGGCTCTTCGACAGGTCCCTTCCCGACAGCGCGGGCGCGGCGTCGCCGATCAGATCGCGCTGGCACGCCGCATCTCGCCCTACCAGGCCTCCCGCGACCTCGGCATGGCGCGGGCATTACGAGACGACCTGCCGGGCACCGGTGCACTGCTCTCGGCGGGCCGCATCAGCGAGCGCACCGCGCAAGCGGTTCATCACGAGACCGATCATCTTGCGCGCGCCGACCGCCAGCAGGTCGACTCCGAACTGTCACCGGCGATCACCGACGCAACCACGGCCGGCGCGGCACGAGCCGCCCGCGCCGCAGCGTTCGCGATCGATCCCGACAGCGCGACCAAACGCGCCACGAAGGCGGCCGGTGAGCGCGGCGTCTCGTTCCGGGCGGCCAAGGACGGCATGGCCCGGCTCGGTGGTTACCTGCCCGGTATCCAGGGCGTCGCCGCCCACCGGGCGTTGCGCAAGGACGCCAAGGCGATCATCGCTTTCGGCGACGGCAGCGGACGCACGCTGCAACAGGTGATGGCCGATCTGCTCGTCGAGCGGCTCACCGGCCAGCCGCGTGCTTGCGCCGTGCCCGTCGAGGTGCAACTCGTCATGACGGAGGAGCAACTGTTCGGCGAGACCCCCGACTCCCCCGAGCCTCGCGATCCCGACGGACCGTCCTGGGTCGACGGCTATGGCCCGGTGCCGGCAGCCTTCGCCCGGGCGGCGGTCGCCGGGGTGGCCGACGCGCTCGGCCCGACACCACCGGAGGTCGACCGCGCCCAGGCGTGGCTGCGCCGCGTGTTCACCGACCCATGCAGTGGACAACTGGTCGACGTCGACACCAACCGCCGCCGGTTCGACGGCACCGTCCGCCGGTTCATCCGGCTGCGCGACCAGTTCTGCCGAATCCCGTTCTGCGATGCCCTGATCGAAGATCATGACCACATCGCGCGCCACAGCGACGGTGGCGCCACCAGCATCGACAACGGCATGGGCATCTGCCGCCGGTTCAACCTGGTGAAGGAGATGCCGGGCTGGCACACCGAGGTGATCCACGCAGCGGGCCCGCCGGGCTCGCACCCACACACCGTGGTGATCACCACTGCGACCGGCAAGACCTACCGGTCGACCTCTCCACCCGTGCCCGGCGCGCGCACCAAGCGACCCGACCTCGGGGTCATCGACCTCTACTTCACGACCCGTCTCGCGCAGGCGAGTTGACCTGCAGCGGCAGGTACATCACGTGCAGTCCGACGAGCCCGTGTTCGGGGTGCCGGAAAGATTCGGGCACGGTGCCGATCACGTTGAATCCCAACGATTTCCACAACCGTACGGCGGTCTCGTTCGTCTCGACCACCGCGTTGAACTGAATGCCATGGAAGCCGTTGCGCCGGTGCCACTTCACGACGTAGTCCCCCAACGCCCGACCGACTCCCTTGCCACGGCCCGCCGGCGACACCACGAAGCTCGCCGTGCCGATGTGGTCACCGTTGCCGGGCCGGTTCGGACCCATCTTGGCGCTGCCGAGCACCGCGCCGTGGTCGTCGACCCACACAACCGTCGCACCGGGTGGACGTTCCATCCACATCGCGGCCGCCTCGTCGGACGTCGCGTCGTGTGGGTAGGCGTAGGTTTCGCCGGCCCGCACGATCTCGCGCCAGAACGGCCAGATCTGTGCCCAGTCCGCCTCGGTCGCCGGTCGGATCTCACTCACCCGGCGAAGGTACTCGGACCTCGGCCGACGGCGCACCCCTGCTTCAGTTGATCAGCCAATGGGTGAGCCCGGCGCAACCGCAGGCCCAGAGCACACTGACGAAGGTGCCGATAATGAAGCGTTCGGCGACCGCGGAGTTGTTGCCGTTCTTCAGCTCCGGGTAACGCCCGAGACCCTTGACCGCGAGCACGATCGCGATCGCTTCCGGCCAGCCGATGAGCAGCCCGGAGTAGATCGCGAGCCGCTCCAGTGCCCCGATCCAGGCGCCGCCGCGCAGCGTCGAGGCGGCCGCCTGCACCGAATGCTCGTCGTCGGGCTGCTCGGCATCGTCCGGCTCACCCGACTCGTCCTCGCCGGTGGAATGGTGCTGGGTGAGCTGCTGTCCGCGATCGACGACGCGGAAACAGAGCATGGTGAGCAGCCCGCCGACCACGACGGCGATCACGCCGATGCCGGCGACGATCAGGGCGGAACTCCAGTTCATGTCGGTCACGCTAGCGCCGGACACCGACGGCACCGAGCATCAAACCGAGAGCGATCGCTGGAGCAGCCGCACCGCGAGGCGGATGCCGGCTTCCGCCTCGGGGTAGTGACTGGCACGCAGGCGCTGGCTCACCGCCGACGGCGTGATGCCCAGGCTGCGGGCGATCTGCTGTTGTTGTCGCCCTGCTGCGGCGGCCGCGACCGTCTCCCACCCGGTGTCGGTGCGGCGGCGCCAGAGCGCACACAGCAACCACAAGGCCGCCTCGAGATCGGCTGCGGCCTCGGTGTCGTCGCCCGAGACGCGCAGGTCCTGGGGCGCGCTGTGCGCGGCGACGAGTGCCTCACGGGCGGCGACGAAGGCGTCGCCGGTGGCGGCACGAACGTCACGCGGCACGGGCCGCACGACGGCCCCGACCCCCACACCGATGCGCCAGCCGCCGAGGCGGGTCAACTCCTCGATCACCCGGATCGCCGCATCCGCATCGGTGACCATCCCTTGGATCTCATCCCCCGCTGTGCGCGCGAACTTGCGCGCGCCGTCGCCCAGGCGCAGCTTCCGGGTCGCGGCCAAGGCTTCCGGCACCCGATCGGAGTCCTGCCGACTACCGATCTGGTCGGCTGTGATGACCACAACCTTCAGTTCCGAAGATTCAGGCATATACCTAAAGTAGCCGAGATGAAGTGTTCTGCCTACATTACTTCGCAGCTGCTGCCTTCGCGGCCGCCTTGGCCTGCTTCTTGAAGTCGCGCACCTTCTGCAGCGACTCGCCGTCGACCACATCGGCCACCGACCGGAAGCTGCCCTGCTCGGCGTACGGCCCGATGGCCTCCCGCCAGCCGTCGGGCTGCACGTCGAGTTGCTTGGCCAGCAACGCCGCGAAGATGCGGGCTTTCTGGTCGCCGTAGCCCGGCAGTGCCTTCAGCCGCTTCAACAACTCCTTGGTGTCGCCGGCGGTCGTCCAGATGCGTGCGGCATCGCCGTCGTATTCATCGACCACAACCTGCGCGAGCTGCTGCACACGTCCGGCCATCGCACGGCCGTACCGGTGGATCGCCGGAGGCGTCGACGCGAGATCGGCGAACTGCTCCGGCTCCTGCGCCGCGATCACCTTGGGGTCGATGGTGCCGAGCCGCGACGCGATCTTCGCCGGCCCCCGGAAGGCGTGCTCCATCGGGTATTGCTGGTCGAGGAGCATGCCGACCAACAATGCGAACGGGTCGGACGAGAGCAACTCGTCGGCTTCGACATCCTGAGCGATCTGCAGCTTGACCATGCCCCGAAGTCTAAGCCCGCTGCCGTTCACCGTCCCTCGGACGCTCGTCGGGCAACATCGGCACCTCGAACCCCTCCGGTTCACCGACCAGCACACCGCGCCGCACCGACCCGCTGCCGAACTTCTCCCGCACCTCGTCGAGCGCCGTGTCGAGCACACCCGACTGGTGCGGATCGAGCGGCAGCATCAACTGAGTGGCGCCGGAGGCGTCGAGACCACCGATCGTCAAGCCCAGCAACGTGATTCCGCGATCGGCGATCATCGGACGCAAACCCAGCAGAAGCTCACGCGAGACCCGCAGCACCGTCTCGGTCGCCATCGTCGGACGCGGCAGCGTGCGCGACCGGGTGACCCGCTCGTAGTCACCGAACCGCACCCGGACGGTGACCGTCGCGCCCGGCCGGCCGCCGTCCCGCACCCGCCGCATCACCCGGTCGACGATGCCGACGAGTATCTGGTCGAGTTCGGCGTCGCTGCGCCGGCCGGGACCGAACGCGCGCTGCGAGCCGATCGAACCCCGCCGCTTGCCGCGCTCGACCGGGCGCGGATCCTGGAAGTGGGTCAGTGCGAACAGGTGCCGCCCGGAGGCCTTGCCGACGGTGTCCGACAGCGCGCGATACTCCACCTCGGCCAGCTGACCGATGGTGCGGATGCCACGGGCATGCAGCTTCTGCGAGGTCTTCTTGCCCACGCCCCACAGACGCTCGATCGGCAGCGGGTAGAGGAACTGCTCCTCACCGTCGTGCGGCACGACCAGCAGGCCGTCGGGTTTGCTCACGGCACTGGCGATCTTCGCGAGGTACTTCGTGCGCGCCACACCCACCGAGATCGGCAGACCAACCTCCTCGCGTACCCGCCGGCGCAGCAAGGCGCCGACCTGCTCGGGGGTGCCGGTCAGTCGCAGGAGGCCGCCCACGTCGAGGAAGGCCTCGTCGACCGAGATCCCTTCCACGTTGGGCGTGAGGTCGTGGAAGATCGCGAACACCGCCTTGCTCGCCTCCTGATACGCCTTCGGTCGCATCGGCACGACCAGCAGGTCGGGACACAGTTCGCGCGCGATGCGCTCGCCCATCGGCGACGACACGCCGTAGGCTCGCGCCTCGTACGACGCGGCCATGATGATGCCGCCACCGACGGCGATCGGACGGCCGCGCAGCCGAGGATCATCGCGCTGCTCGACCGAGGCATAGAACGAATCGAGGTCGGCATGCAGCATCGGCCCCTGTGGCGAGGACTGAGAACCGGGCACGAACATATGTTCGCATCGTTCACCGACAGGCGCACCGCGCAAATGCCGCCGCCACGACCGCATCGGGTCGTACGGTGATCCCATGAGCGACGAATCCCAAGAGTGGGGCAGCGATTTCGGCGAGACCGAACTCGACCCGCAGGAACGCAAGAACGCGGAGACGTACCTGGAAGATCCCGAATCCGGGGACGACGAGCCGTGGACGCCGCCGCAGCGACAGCCGCGTAGCGGCGAGTTCGACGACGACGAGGAGGACACCCTCGAACAGCGCATCGGCCAGGAGGAGCCCGAGGACGGCACCGCCTACGGCGCGCCCGACGACGAGGGCGGCCTGCGCCGCGCGGACATGGTCGGCGGCGAGGATCCCGACGCGATCCCGGCCGATCAGGACTTCGTGGGCGATCCGGCCGAGGTCGACGACGAGTCGGCATTCCGTCGGCGCGACCCGAATGCTCCCGCGGAGGAGTCGGCGTTGCACATCGTCGACGACGACGAGCAGTCGCCCGAGGAGGAGGACATCGACCTCCAGGACGAGGACATCGAGTACGAGGACTGACCGGCCGCGCGGGGCTCGATCTCAGGCGTCGATGCGCTCGAGGTCGAGCCCTGCCGCGTTGTCGACGATGAAGTCCTTGCGCGGGGCGACGTCGGACCCCATCAGCAGGTCGAACATCCGCTCCGCGGCTTCGGCGTCGGCCAAGGTGACCCGCCGCAGGGTGCGGTGGCGCGGCTCCATGGTGGTCTCGGCGAGCTGGTCCGCGTCCATCTCCCCCAGGCCCTTGTAGCGCTGCGGTTGCTTGACGTTGCGGCCGCGCTTGTTCAAGTCGGCCATCGTCTTGCGCATCTGGGCCTCGGAGTAGGTGTAGATGACCTCGCCCTTGGCGCGCCCCTGTGCCACCGTCTCGATGCGGTGCAGCGGCGGCACCGCCGCGTAGACCCGACCCGACTCGACCAACGGACGCATGTAGCGGAAGAACAGCGTGAGCAGCAGGGTGCGGATGTGGGCGCCGTCGACGTCGGCGTCGGTCATCAGGATGATCTTGCCGTAACGCACCATGTCGAGGTCGAACGAGCGGCCCGAACCACCACCGACGACCTGGATGATCGAGGCGCACTCGGCGTTCTTGAGCATGTCGCCCACGGACGCCTTCTGCACGTTGAGGATCTTGCCGCGGATCGGCAGCAGCGCCTGGTATTCGGAGTTGCGCGCCGCCATGCCGGTGCCGAGTGCGGAGTCTCCCTCGACGATGAACAGCTCGGTGCGGGAGTTGTCGCTCGAGCGGCAGTCCTTCAGCTTCGGCGGCAGCGACGACGACTCGAGCGCGGTCTTGCGGCGCTGGGTCTCCTTGTGCAGACGCGCACTGATGCGCGTCTTCATCTCGGCGACAACCTTCTCCAGCAGTTGGGTCGACTGCGTCTTGAGGTCGCGTTTGGTCGAGGTGAGGTTGGCGGTGAGCTCCTGCTCGACCACCTTGCTGACGATCGCCCGCACCGCGGAGGTGCCGAGCACTTCCTTGGTCTGCCCCTCGAACTGCGGCTCGGCGAGCCGGACGGTGACGACCGCGGTGAGACCGGCAAGGATGTCGTCCTTGTCGACCTTGTCGCCGCCGACCTTCAACCGGCGGGAGTTGACCTCCAGCTGCTTGCGGAAGACCTTCAGCAGCGACTGCTCGAAGCCGGCGACGTGGGTGCCGCCCTTCGGGGTGGCGATGATGTTGACGAAGGACTTCAGCTTCGTGTCGTAACCGGTGCCCCAGCGCAGCGCGACGTCGACGGCGCAGTTGCGCTCGACCTCCGTCGGGGTCATGTGCCCCTTGTCGTCGAGCACCGGCACCGTCTCGGTGAAGGTGCCCTCGCCTTGCAGTCGCCACACGTCGGTCACGGCGGGGTCGGCGGCGAGGAACTCGGTGAACTCGCTGATGCCGCCGTCGTGCAGGAAGATCTCTTCGTGCGGACCGTCGGCGCCCGGGGTGTCGGGCAGACCGCGTTCGTCGCGGATCGCCAGCGAGAGCCCGGGGATGAGGAACGAGGTCTGGCGCGCCCGGTCGACGAGCCCGTCGTAGTCGAACCGTGCGGTCTTGAGGAAGATCTGGGTGTCGGCCCAGTAGCGGATGCGGCACCCGGTGACGCCCCGCTTCGCCTTGCCCACGACCGCGAGCTCGCTGCCGGTCTCGAACGGCGTGAACGGCGCGTCCGGGCCGTCGCCGGCGAAGGTGCCGGGCTCGCCGCGTCGGAAGCTCATCGCGTAGGTCTTGCCGCCGCGGTCGACCTCGACGTCGAGACGAGCCGACAGCGCGTTGACCACGGATGCGCCGACGCCGTGCAGACCACCGGACGCGGCGTAGGACCCGCCGCCGAACTTTCCACCGGCGTGCAGCTTGGTGAACACCACCTCCACGCCCGACAGGCCGGTGCGTGGCTCGATGTCGACCGGGATGCCGCGCCCCCGGTCGCTCACCTGCACCGAACCGTCGGCGAACAGCGTCACGTCGATGCGGTCACCGTGGCCACCGAGGGCCTCGTCGACGGAGTTGTCGATGATCTCCCACAGGCAGTGCATGAGTCCGCGCGAGTCGGTCGACCCGATGTACATGCCCGGCCGCTTGCGCACCGCCTCCAGCCCTTCGAGCACCTGCAGGTGTCGGGCGTTGTAGTCGGTGGCGGACGAGGTACTGCGAGGCACAACCACGAGGGGTGAACTCCTTTACGAGACGGGCACCCGAAGCGTAACCAGCGGCACCGACATTCCGCGGGAGGCACACGGCAACCGGACCCGCGGCCACTTGGTCACAGTTCGATATGGGCTACGCCACACCGCCCCAATAGCGCTGCGGGAATCCTTTGGGGTGCTTGGATGTTGTCTCATCGGAACGACGTAATCGGTGCAACCGCAACGGCAACACCATCGTCGTAACGAACGACCTCGACACGAGGAACTGACGGCGCTTCGGCGCCCGACGAAAGGATGGACCCTCATGGCCACTGCACTCGCACCCACTCTGACCGCCGCCGACCGCTGCGACCGCTGCGGCGCTCAGGCATTCATTCGGGCCCGTCTTGCCGGAAACATGGAGCTTCTCTTCTGCGCCCACCACGGACGCAGCCACCTGGACAAGCTGCGCGACGTCGCCGAAGAAGTCATCGACGAGACCGACCGGCTGCACCAATCGCAGGACTGACCCGCCACAACAGCGAACACGAATCGCCCGCACCGACGAAGGTGCGGGCGATTCGTCGTCCTGGCGGCCGCCACTGACCGGTAGGTTCGACCACGTGGAACTCGTCACCGTGATCGCCGGGATACTCATCGTCGTCGGCATCCTCGGCCTCATCGTGCCGGTGCTGCCGGGTCTGCTGCTCACCGAAGCCGGCGTGCTGTTGTGGGCCACGGAGAACGGCTCCCGGACGGCGTGGGTGGTGTTCGGACTGAGTGTCGTCATCGCGCTGATCGGGTGGTTCCTGCAGTATCAGGTGCCGAATCGGCAGCTGCGCAGGATCGGGGTGCCGGGAAGCTCGCGGCTGGCCGGTGTGGTGCTCGCGGTGATCGGCTTCTTCGTGGTGCCGGTCATCGGGTTGTTCCTCGGGTTCGTCCTGGGTGTCTACCTGGCCGAGCAGGTGCGACTGCGCAACCCCTCGGCAGCATGGACGTCGACGAAGATGGCGCTGAAGATGGCGCTGGCAAGCATCGGGATCGAGCTGGCAGCTGCGGTGACGGTGGCGCTGCTGTGGGTGGCCGGACTGCTGCTCACCCGGTAGGTGCAATCACCAGGCGCCGTCGCGGCGACGCTTCTCCCAGCGTTCCTCGAGTCGCTCCATGAAGGTGCCGCTGCGCCGTGACTGTCGACGCAGACCGCGCGATGCTCCCGATGCCCCCGCGGGTTTGACCGAACCGTCCGGCTGCACGGTGCCGAGCGACGCGCCCGCCGAGGAGCCGTTGAACGCCCATGCCGCAACGGCGACCATCACGACGAAGCCTGCGACACCGAGCCAGATGAAGTCGTTCATCACGCCGACCAGCGCAAGGCCCAGACCGCCGAGCATGCCGAGGCCGGCGATGATCAGCCGACCGCGTCGCGGGCGGGTGGCTGCGCGCATCTGCGACGCGAACTTCGGATCATCCGCGGACAGCGCGCGTTCCATCTGGTCGAGCATCCGTTGCTCGTGCTCCGACAGCGGCACGACCGACCTCCCAACGAACGATTTCTGACGCATCGAGCGTGCGTCGACGTCTACCCCTTGAGGATATGTCCCAGAAGCTCCCCGCGGTAGCTCGGGCGTCGGATCCGGTCGTCCGGAGATTCGGAAGGCGTTCCGCAGCGGTTCGCGGGTGGTTCACCGCAGGGTGGGCGCGACGGCCGCATCGAGTCCGCTGACCATCGGCAACCCCAGCTCCTGCAGCACCAACCCGAGGAAGGTCTCCCCCGCCCGGATCAGGTCGTCGGCCTCCCGGGCGCTCGGTCGCTGCGCGCCGCGATCGTAGACCTGGCCGCGCTTGCCGGTGCCGGCGAAGAACTCGGCCCACTCGCGCAGCTCGGGGACCGCTTCGCCGACCACCTGCCACACCGACCGCGGACGCGATCGGGGCGACCGAGCGCTTCGTGCGGCCACCAGCGCCGCGGCGGCACGCAGTGCGCCGAGCTGCGCGCAGCGGTAACGCTCTACCAGGTCGGACTGGTGGCATGCCTCGAGCAGGCAGTCGCGAGACCGGTCGACGAGGTCGAGCACGCCCGCGGCGCAGGCGATCGGGGGTTGCTGCGGGCGGGCGGCTCGCGGAGTGCCCGGACGGTTGGCAAGAGCAGTCATGGATGCCTCCTGGCTGGCTGGTCGATCGAACTTCTGTTCGATGGGTCAGACCGTAGGTGGCAGCACCGACAACCTCAGCCGACGAGGTTCTGATGCACCTCGAGCGTCGCGGTCGAACGGTTCATCGTGATGAAGTGGATGCCCGGCGCGCCCTCGCCGATCAGGCGCTGCGCGTGTTCGGTGCAGATCTGCACCCCGACCTCCCGCACCGCGACCTTGTCGTCCTTCAGGGCCTCCAGCCGCTCGACGACGTCCGGCGCGAGCGGCTGGCCGTTGAGCTGGGTCATCCGCTGCAGTTGGCCGTACGCCGTCACCGGCATCAGACCCGGAACGATCGGCATCGTGCGTCCGGCACCGTCGACGAGGTCACGCAACCGCAGGTAGGCGTCGACGTCGGTCACCATCTGGGTGATCGCGAACGCGGCACCGGCGTCGGCCTTACGGATGAGCACCTTCGCGTCGTCCTCCAGCGACCCCGACTCCGGGTGCTTGTCCGGGAATGCCGCCACCCCGACGGTGAAGTCGCCGAGCCCGCGAATCAGGTCGACGAGTTGCTCGGCGTGGTCGAGGCCCTCGGGGTGCGGGGTCCATTCGGTGCCCAGACCGCCGGCCGGGTCGCCGCGCAGCGCGAGAATGTTGCGGATGCCGGCGCCGGCGTACTGCCCGACGATCTGACGCAGCTCGGCCACCGAACTGCCGACACAGGTCAGGTGCGCCATGGTGGTCAGCGTCGTCTCGTGCTCGATGCGTCCGGTGATGCGGACGGTGCGGTCACGGGTGGACCCGCCGGCCCCGTAGGTGACCGAGATGAACGAGGGGTGGACCCGCTCGATCCGACGGATGGAGTCCCACAGCACCGCTTCGCTCGCGTCGTCGCGCGGAGGGAAGAACTCGAAACTGAACGCCGTGTCGGGAGCACCCAACAGGTCTGGAATGCTTGGGTGCGGACGGGCACTCGCATCGGACATGCGGGTGACCATATCGGTTGCGGAGCTTCGGCCAGAATGCCGACCAACTGGTGGGTAACCAGCCGTCCGCCATCGCCCGGCCCGGAAAGGACCCCGCGTGAATCAGGCAGTGCGAGCACCGATGCCGGTGGAGCCGCCGGTGGTGCCCTCATTGGACCAACTGAGGGCACAGGTTCAGGTCGTCCTCGACCGCGCCCACGACCAGCACGCGGAGCAACTCGCCCCGATCGGCACGGAGATGACCGCGCTCATCGACCCGATCCACGCCCTGCTACGCGGCGGCAAGCGCCTGCGTGCCGCCTTCTGTTACTGGGGTTACCGCGCTGCGGGCGGTGCGCACAGCGACGCGATCGTGCAGGTCGCCACCGCGATGGAGGTGTTCCAGGCGGCAGCGCTGCTGCACGACGACGTGATGGACCGCAGCGACACCCGTCGCGGCCGCCCGACGGCCCACCGGGTGCTCGCCGCCATGCACCGCGAGCACGGCTGGGACGGCGACGCCGACCGGTTCGGGGAGGCGGGCGCGATCCTCGCCGGCGACCTGTGCCTCAACTGGACCGACGAGCTCTACAGCACCAGTGGCCTGCCCGAGGCCGAACTGCGCCGCGGCCGGGCGGTCTTCGACCTTATGCGCACCCAACTGATGGGCGGCCAGTACCTCGACGTGCTCGAGTCGGTGCGCCCCTGGGAGTCGGCGTCGACCCAGGACCGCATCGACCGGGCCCGTCTGGTGATCCGGTACAAGAGCGCGAAGTACACCGTCGAGCAGCCGCTGCTCATCGGAGCCACCGCGTTCGGCGTCGACGACGACACTCGGGCGGCGCTGTCCGAGTACGGCCTGGCGCTGGGTGAGGCGTTCCAGTTGCGCGACGACCTGCTCGGGGTCTACGGCGACCCCGAGGCGACCGGCAAACCCGCCGGCGACGATCTGCGCGAGGGCAAGCGCACCGTGCTCGTGGCGCACACCCTCGACACCGCGACGCCGACCCAGATCGAGCGGTTCAACGAACTGTTCGGCCGGGCCGACCTCGACGAAGCGGGCGTCGACTGGCTGCGCGAGTTGGTGAGTTCCTCGGGTGCGGTCGACGCCACCGAGGCCATGATCTCCGCGCTCAGTGCGCATGCCGACGCGGCGCTGGATCGAGCAACCCTCACGCCCGAGGGCGAGCGCATGTTGCGCGACCTCGTCGGCATCGCGGTCGCCCGCAACGCCTGAGCAGGCGTCTACCAGGCGAGTTCGCTGGCTCGCTTCCGCACCTCGGCCTTGCGACCGAGCTGCAGCATGGTGATCGGCGACCCCACCACCGGCAGCGTGTCGTCCGGGGTGAACAACCAACGCAGGGCCTCCTCGGAGGTGAGGTGCGCGTCGCGCAGCACGGTGATCGTGCCACCGAGCGCAGGCAACAGCTCACCGTCACGCACGAACGCCGCGGGCACCGAGATCGCCTCGTTCGGCCCGACCCTTGCGGCGAGCAGCTCGCCGTCGTCGATCATCCGGCGCACCGTGCGGTGCGGCAGTCCGAGTGCATCAGCGATTTCGGGCACCGAAAGCCAGGCGCCGACCAGGGTTTCCACGTCATTCACGGCACCAGCTTGGCACGAGGCGCGTCCGAGCCGGGACGGGCGGTCGGCACACGCGGACCAGCCTCCACGCAGCAGCAGGCGAAGGAACTTAGAATTTGCGGGTGAGTCCAGTCAGTGAGGCGTCGATCGTCGGACGGGTGATCGACGGTCGATACCGCGTCACCCGGCACCTCGCCGACGGCGGAATGGGCTCGGTGTTCGTCGCGACCGACCTGCGCCTCGAACGCGACATCGCGCTCAAGGTGATGCGCTCCGACCTGGCCCGCGACGACGCATTCGTCGCGCGGTTCCGCCGCGAGGCACACTCCGCGGCGCGCCTGACCCACCCGAACGTCGTGGCGGTCACCGACCAGGGGTCGGACGGCCACTACGCCTTCCTGGCGATGGAGCTGGTGCTCGGCGAGACGCTGCGCCAGCTGATCCGTCGACGCGGACCGCTGCCCGTCGACGAAGCGCTCGGCCTGTTGGACCCGGTGGTCGACGGGCTGGCCGCAGCGCACCGCGCCGGCATCGTGCACCGCGACGTCAAACCGGAGAACGTGCTGATCAGCTCGACCGGACAGGTGAAGGTGACCGACTTCGGCCTCGCCCGCGCGGTCACCACCAGCACCCTCACCGGCGACAGCGACATCCTGCTCGGCACCGCCTCCTACCTCTCGCCCGAACAGGTCGAACACGGCACCGCAGACGCCCGCTCCGACGTCTACTCCGCCGGGTTGCTGCTGTTCGAGATGGTCACCGGCGAGAAGGCTTTCCCCGGCGACTCCCCCATCCACGTCGCCTACCAGCACGTGCACGGCACGATGCCCAAGGCGTCGGACGCCGTCCCCACCGTGCCCGCCGCCGTCGACCGGTTGATCGCGGAGGCCACCGCGAAGAACCCCGACGACCGCCCGGCCACCGCGGCCGACCTGCTCATCGCGCTGCGTACGGTGCGCCGTTCGCTCGGTGCGTCGCGCACCGACGACGAAACCACGGACGTCGCCGTGGTCGCCGACGCCGACCACGCACCCCCCGCTGACAACACCGCCGACAACACCACCGCCGACACGGACGAGACCGACGTCCGGTCGCTCGGAGCGAAGAACTCCTACACCACCGAGATCGGCAGCCGCACCGATCCGCTGCACACCGACGCGTACCCGGAATCGGCCGCGGCTCCCGGACGGCGCCGCCGAACCGCACTGATCGCGGCGGTGCTGGCGGTGCTGCTCGTCGTCGGCGGCGGCGCCGGGTGGGCGTTCACGGCCGGCCCATTCGGTTCGACGAAGGTGCCCACGGTCACCGGCATGACCCAGGGTTCGGCGGTGAGCAGCCTCACCGGTTCAGACCTCAAGGTGAAGGTGCAACAGACGTTCAGCGAGACGGTGCCGGCCGGTCGCGTGATCAAGGCCGATCCGGCCGCGGGAGCTCAGACCCGCAAGAACTCCACCGTCGTCCTCACCGTGTCCAAGGGCGCCGAACGGTTCACCGTTCCCGGCCTGCCCGGCACCACCGAGGCCGACGCCCGCGCGGCGGTGACGAAGGCGGAGCTCACCGTCGGCACCGTCACCAAGGCCTACAACGAGACCGTGCCCAGCGGTTCGGTCGTCTCGAGCAATCCGGCGGCAGGTAGCCCGTTGAAGCGGGGCACCAAGGTCAACCTCGTCGTCAGCCAGGGCAAGCAGCCCATCCCCGTTCCGGTCATCGCGGGTCAACCTCAAGATCAGGTCGAGTCTTCGCTGACCTCCCTGGGCCTCAAGGTGACGCAGGCGCCCCAGGAATTCTCCGACACCGTCGCCAAGGGATCGGTGATCCGCAGCAACCCGGGTCAGGGTGCGATCGCGCACAAGGGCGCCACCGTCGAGATCGTCGTCTCCAAGGGTCCGGAGATGGTCACCGTGCCGAATGTCGTCGACATGAAGAGCGGAGCGGCCCGCAGCAAGCTCGAGGCCGCCGGCTTCACGGTCAAGATCGACCGGTTCTTCGGCGGCCTCTTCGACACCGTCCGCGACCAGAGCCTGCGCGCGGGCAGTTCGGTGCGCAAGGGCAGCACCATCACCCTGTCGGTCGTCTGAGCCGGCCACCCGGCCTGGAACAGCAAGTGCCCGCCCCGGGCCGTGATGGCCGGGGCGGGCACTTTGTTCCGACTGCAGGTCAGCGGGTGCGCTGGGCGAGCATCTCCGCCACCAGGAACGCCAGTTCCAGGCTCTGCTGGTGGTTCAGACGCGGATCGCAGGCGGTCTCGTAACGCTTCTCGAGATCCTCGTCGGCGATCCGCTCGGCGCCACCGAGACATTCGGTGACATCGTTGCCGGTGAGCTCGACGTGCACGCCACCGGGGATGGTGCCGAGGGCGGCGTGCACCTCGAAGAAGCCCTGCACCTCGTCGACGATCTGGTCGAACTCACGGGTCTTGTAGCCGCTGGCCGACTCGAAGGTGTTGCCGTGCATCGGGTCGCAGACCCACACCACCTGCGCGCCGGACTCGGTCACCCGCTGCACCAGGTTCGGCAGCTTCTCGCGCACCACGCCGGCACCCATACGGGTGATGAAGGTCAGGCGTCCCGGGGTGCGCTCGGGGTCGAG
Organism: Calidifontibacter indicus; assembly: GCF_003386865.1. Taxonomy (NCBI): domain Bacteria; kingdom Bacillati; phylum Actinomycetota; class Actinomycetes; order Micrococcales; family Dermacoccaceae; genus Calidifontibacter; species Calidifontibacter indicus. The sequence goes on from NZ_QTUA01000001.1 coordinate 2,580,122, forward strand.
GCGGTCGATCATCCGCAGCACCTCGTCCGGGTCGACGTTCGGGCCGAGCTTCACGCCGATCGGGTTGTGGATGCGCGAGACGAAGTCGATGTGTGCGCCGTCGAGCTGACGGGTGCGTTCGCCGACCCACACGAAGTGTCCCGACACCGCGTACGGGTTGCCGGTGCGCGAGTCGATGCGGGTCAGCGGCTGTTCGTAGTCGAGCAGCAACGCTTCGTGGCTGGCGAAGAACTCCACCGTGCGCGCGTTCATCGCGTCGAAGTCGGCTCCGCACGCCTGCATGAACTTCATCGCACGGTCGATGTCGCGCGCGGTCGACTCGTAGCGGGCGTAGGCGGAGTTGGCGATGAACCCGCGGTTCCACTCGTGCACGTGTCGCAGATCGGCGAAACCACCGGTCGTGAACGCCCGGACGAGGTTCAGCGTGGAGGCGCTGGTGTGGTAGGCGCGCAGCAACCGCTGCGGGTCGGGCGTGCGGGCCTGCTCGTTGAACGCGAAGTCGTTGACCATGTCACCGCGGTAGGCCGGGAGCGTCACGTCGCCCCGGGTCTCGGTGTCCTTGCTGCGCGGCTTGGCGTACTGGCCGGCGATGCGGCCCAGCTTCACCACCGGGGTGCTCGCGCCATAGGTCAGCACCGCAGCCATCTGCAGGATCGTCTTGATCCGGTCGCGGATGTTCGCGGCGGTGGCGGCCGAGAACATCTCGGCGCAGTCGCCACCCTGCAGCACGAAAGCCTCACCCTTGGCCGCGGCCGCCAGACGGTCGCGCAACACGTCGCACTCGCCGGCGAACACCAGCGGAGGAAGCGAGGCGAGTTCGTCGCGCACGGCGGTCACGGCCTGCGGGTCGGGCCAGGTGGGTTGCTGCATCGCGGGGACGTCGGCCCATTCGGGCATCTCGGTGGTGGCCTCGGATGTCACGGCGGTCGTACTCACCCCGCAAGACTACGCGGGCACCCCGGAACGCATCCGGGGTGCCCGCGCTGCGGACGGCGGGTCTACGCCCCGGCGCCCGGCGCCTTCGCAGTGTCGGTCACGATGTCCGTCACAGGGCCCGTCACGTCGTCCGCGACGCTCGCCTCGTCGCTGTCCGGCTCCGCACCGTCGGCCGACTTCTCGTCCTCGCCCGACTTGCGCGCCACCCGTTGGCCGATCGCCTGGGCGGCTCCACTGCCGACTGCCACGGCGGTGCCGCCGATCTCCTTGGCACGGGCCGCGATGCGGTCCTTCACGGTCGAGGCGTAGACGTCGACGTACTCCTGACCGGACAACAGCATCAGTTCGTACATGATCTCGTCGGTGATGCTGCGCAGCACGAAACGGTCGTCCTGCATCCCTTCGTACCGCGAGAAGTCCAGCGGCTTGCCGACGCGGATGCCGATGCGCATGATCTTCGGCAACACCTTGCCGGTCGGCTGAGCCTTGTCGGTGTCGATCATCGCTACCGGGATCACCGGCACCTTCGCCTCCAGCGCCAACCGCGCGACGCCGGTCTTGCCCTTGTAGAGGCGGCCGTCGGGGCTGCGGGTGCCCTCGGGGTAGATACCGAAGAACTCGCCCTTGCGCAGCACACTCAAACCCGACTGGAGCGCGCCACTGGACGCCGCGCCGCCGGAACGGTCGATCGGAATCTGACCGACGCCGCGGAAGAACGCCGCGGTCAGCCGGCCCTTCATGCCGGTGCCTGTGAAGTAGTCGGCCTTCGCCACGAAGGTCATCCGGCGGGGCACCACCAACGGGAGGAAGAAGGAGTCGGAGAACGACAGGTGGTTGCTGGCGAAGATCGCCGCGCCCTTCTCAGGAATGTTCTGCTCACCGTCCACCCACGGACGGAACAGCAGATTGAGAATCGGGCCGACGACGACCCGCTTCAAAAACCAGTAGAGCACCGTGCCTCCAAGCCCAGCGGTACGAGAAACGCTTCGGCTGAACAATAACGCCCCGCGCACCCACGGGCAGCCGATGAGACAAGATGGAGGGTATGCAGATCCGCGACGGCGCCACGCCGATCGTCCACGACGGCTCGCGCACCGGCGTTCTCGTCGCCCACGGGTTCACCGGATCACCCCAGTCCGTCCGTCCGCTGGCCGACGACCTGATCGGCCGCGGTTTCACCGTGCGCGCACCACGCCTGCCCGGTCACGGCACCTCGTGGCAAGACCTCGACCGCACCAAGTGGACCGACTGGTACGCCGAGGTCGAAAGCGCCTACAGCGAACTCACCGAACGATGCGACCACGTCGTCGCGGTCGGCCTGTCGATGGGCGGCACCCTCGCCACCCTGTTGGTGCAACGCAACCCCGAGATCGCCGGCCTCGCGGTGATCAACCCGGTGTTCGAGATCCGCAACTGGAAGCTGCGGGCGTTGCCGGTCGCGCGCCGCGTGCGCACCACGGTCGCGGGTATCGGCGGCGACATCAAGAAGTCCGGGGTGTCCGCGTACGCCTACGACCGGATGCCGTTGCGCGCCCTCACCTCACAGACCCAGCTGTGGCACCAGACCACCCGTGACCTTCCCCAAATCACCCAGCCCGTCCTGCTGGTGCGCTCCAAGGTCGACCACGTGGTGCCGCCGTCGAACTCGCACCTGTTCCGTTCCCGCATCTCCAGCACCGACGTCACCGAGGTCGTGCTGGAGAACAGCTACCACCTCGCCACCCTCGACCACGACGCCCCGTTGCTGCAGGACGCCGTCGCGGACTTCACGACCCGACTGGGAGGACAGTCGTGACCGAGAACCAGCCCGACGGACCCGACAACCCCTTCGACCACTCCGACGACGAGATCGACCGCCGGTTCGACGAACTCGTCGCCGACTGGCACGAACGCACGGCCGAGCCGATCGACCTCGACGACCCCGAACCGATGCCGCCGGCACCACCGGTCCCCTTCCAGGTGCCGGCCCAGTGGCGCGCCGGCACCGGCCCGAGCATCGTCGAGGAGCAGGACGAGGAGTTCGTGCCGCCGGTGCCGCCCGACCTCCCCTCGGACGAAGGGTTCTGGGTCACGCTCGCCTGCCTGGTCATCGGACCGCTGTGGTTGCTGTACCTGTTCTTCTTCGACCGCTACGCCGCCACGCTGTGGTGGGTGCTGGCGATCGGCGTCTGTTTCGCCGGTATGGCGCTCATGGTGCTGCGCCAACCCAAGAACCGCGACGAGGACGACCCCTACGACGACGGCGCGCGACTTTAAGTCTTCTGGAGGCTCCCTCGCCTCGTGAGCCTTCCGTTGTGGTCCGGTGGGTGCCACCACTGACAGGGCGGAAGGCTCGCTCTGCTCGTTCGTCGCACTATTTCGCGAGGGAACTGAGATCGAAGTCCGCGTAGATCGGCAGGTGGTCGGTCGCGCGGGCGAGCTGCGCCGGGTCGAGGGCGAACAACGGCTGCGAGTGGGGCAACGACGTCGACGCGAAGATGGCGTCGATCCGCTTCACCGGGCCGGTGGAGGGGAAGGTGAACGCGTCCGGGGTCGCCTCGTGCAGGGTCTGGCCGAACAACTTCCACACGTCGTGGCCCGGGGTCTCGTTGAGGTCACCGCCGATGATCGCGGGCATCGCGTCGGGTTGCAGCGCGCCCAGCACCGTGTCGGCCTGCAGCTTGCGCTCGTCCGAACGCAGCGACATGTGCAGGCTCGCGACATGCACCGGACGGTGCCCGGGGAGGCTGACCGTCGCCAGCGCGTAGCCGCGCGGTTCGTCACCCTTGCGCACCACCAGGTTGCGATGCACGCAGTCGTGCAGGTGCACCCGCAGGCTCGTCAACAAGGTGGTGCTCATCCAGCCGCGCTTGCCGTCGCTCCAGGTCAACCCGCACTGCTGCGCGAAACGCGCGATGCGGTGGCCGGCGAAGGGGTGCCGGGGCGCTTCCTGCACGAGCAACACGTCGGGGTCCATCATGCGCACCAGGTCGACGAGCGCGTCCGTGTCGTCCTTGAAGGCCCGCACGTTGTACGACACCACCCGCAGCACATGGCCGGGACGCACCTCACTCACTGCGCTCCACCTGCCTGCTCGACCTCGGTGCGGGCCAGATCGGCGGCGCCGACCAGACCGGCCTCGTTGCTCAGTTGGGCCTTCACGATGCGCGCTTCGGGGCGGTAACCGCGTCCGGAGAGGTGGCGCCGGAACGACGCCTTCGCCGGGTCGAGCAGCATCGGGCCGGCCGCGCTGACTCCCCCGCCGATGACGAAGGCCCCGGGGTCGAAGGCGTTGGCCAGGTTCGCCAGGCCGACCCCGAGCCAGGTGCCGATCTCGGCGAGGAGTTCCTCGGCGGTCGAATCGCCGCCCTGGGCCGCCTCGGTGATCATCGGTCCGGTCAACTTCGTCGGGTCACCGTCGACCATGGCGGCCATGTCGGCGGCCATCGGGGAGTTGGCTGCGATCATCGAACGCGCTTCGCGCACCAGCGCATTGCCGCTCGCGTACTGCTCCCAACAACCACGGTTTCCGCACTCGCAGCGGTGCCCGTCCGGCACCACCTGCATGTGCCCGAACTCCCCGGCAATTCCGAACCGTCCGCGCTGCATCTGCCCGTCGGTGAGGATCGCGCCGCCGATGCCGGTGCCGAGGTTGACCATCACCACGTGCGACTCCTGCCGCACCGCACCGAAGCGCCACTCCGCCCAGCACGACGCATTCGCGTCGTTGTCGACGAACACCGGCAGGTCGATGCGTTGGCGCAGGGCCTCGCGCAGCGGTTCGTGCCGCCATGACAGGTGCGGGGCGAAGACAACGGTCGCCCGGTCGGACGACACGAATCCGGCGGCGCCGATGCCGATGGCCACCGGACGGCTGGGCGCGGCGGCCAGCAACTCCTTGACGGCGTCGACGATGACGTCCTCGACGACGTGCGGGGCGGTCGACCGGTGCGGTGTGTCGCGGCGGGCACGGGCGATGACCCGGCCTTCCCCGTCGACGACACCTCCGGCCACCTTCGTGCCGCCGATGTCGATGCCGATCGCGAGGTCGTTGCTCATCGCTGCTCCGTTCGCACCAGTGCCGCGGCGCCGACCATGCCGGCGTCGTTGCCGAGTCGGGCCGCCTCGAAGGTCGCGACCGGACGGTGTCCGCGCCCGGTCAGTTGGCGCGCGTAACCCTCCCGGATGGGCTCGAGCAGCAGGTCGCCGGCGTCGGCAACGCCCCCGCCGACGACGAACCGGGCCGGGTCGACGATGGCCGCCATCGACGCGGCTCCCTCACCGATCCACCGTCCGAGATCGGCGAGCAGTTCGACGGCCGCGGGGTCGCCGTCCTCGGCGGCCTGGGTGACGTGCTTGCCCTCGAGCCGGTCGGCGTTGCCGCCGCAACGCTCGCGCAGCGTCGCACCGTACGGCGACGCCCCGGCGACCAGCGCCCGGGCCTCACGCACCAGGGCGGTGCCGCTGCCGTAACTCTCCAGGCAGCCGCGATTGCCGCACCCGCAGCGGATGCCGTCGGGCACGACCCGCATGTGCCCCACCTCGGCCGCGATGCCGTACGACCCGCGGAACAGCCGTCCGCCGATGATGACCGCGCCACCGACGCCGGTGCCGATCGTCAGCATCATCATGTCGTCGACGCCGATGCCGGCGCCGTGCTTGAACTCGCCGTAGGCCGCGGCGTTCGCATCGTTCTCGATCGTGACGGTGACCGAGACCCGTTGCTCCAGACGCTCCTTCAGAGGTTCGTCACGCCAGGCCAGGTTGGGCGAGAACAACACGGTGGTGCCCGCCTTGTCGATGTAACCGGCGCAGGCGACGCCGGCCCGCTCGACCTCGACACCGTCCGACAGTTCGGTGATCAGGTCGGCGACCGAGTCGGCGAGACGGTCGACGTCCTGGGCGGGCGACTCACGCCGGGCGCGACGCAGGATCTCCCCGTCGGGTGCGATGAGTCCGCCCGCGATCTTCGTGCCGCCGATGTCGATACCGATGGTGGGATTCACGGGGGTCATTCTGCCGACCCGGACGGGTCGACGGCTTCCTCCCCGCCCGGCGCGTCGCCGGTGACCCGCACCTTGCGGGTGCTCGGCCGCGTCGCCGCAGCGGCTGCGTCCGGCGCGGAGGTCGCCGCATCGGCCTGCGCGCGGCGCTGCTGCGCAACCGCCTGCAGGCTGCCGGCCACCATCGCGATGATGTCGGCGAAACGCTCCATCACCTCGGGGCTCAGCCCTTCGAGGAAGGCTCCGACCCGGCACACCGGGCACACCTTGCAGACCGCCGGGAAATGCGCCGTCGGGCCGCAGTCGCAGCCCGAGCCGGACGGCGCGCCCGACGCACCGGCGTCGGGCTGACCGGGCGAATCGTCGCGCATCGATTCCTTGGGCGGAGCATCTGTCGAGTGCCCCGCAGTTGCAGCCCACATGCCCAGCGACTCCATCAACTTCATCGCCTCGTCGGCGACGGAGCCGGTGTCGGTTGCCGTCGGGTCGGACTTCTCACTCACTGCTGTTCCTACGCGTTCTCTGGCCGGAAGGTCACTTCAAGGATGCCGTGTCGCAGGTTGGCCCGATCGGCGACGTACCGCGACAACAAGGAGGGAAGCACGAAGGTGCGCCGATGCCCGTGCGCACCGATCACCAGCCGCGCGGCAGACTGCTCCAAGTCGATCTCCTCAAAACTGTTGAACGGCAAGGGGATCCGCCACAGCACTTCGTCGCCGCGAGCCCCTCCCCTGATCTCGACGTCACGGTCGGGGTCGGCGAGGTCGGTGTCCCACCCGGTCGGCAGGTCGACCCAGTGCGGCAGGTGCGGGGCGTGCGGTGCCCCGTCGAGGCGTTCGTCGCTGGCGGCGCCGACCGTCGCACCCAGCCGGGCTTGGGCCAGCGACACCGCGGCCGCCGCGTGCCGCACCTTCTCCGCCGGTGCCCCGGACGAAAGAACCACAGCCGTCTCCCCCGAGATCACCACCTGGGAGAGTTCTTCCGCGCGTCGGGTGACCGCGGCAAGCTGCTCCCCGCCCGCCTTGCCGATGGCGGCTCCGCCCATCGCGAGCGCGGTGACCGGACGGGTCGCCCGCAACCAACCGCCGTGCAACGGTCCGGCCTCGTCGAGGGCCCAGGGCAGGGCGTGCGCGGTCAGCAGCAGCCGGCCGAGGGTGGCCCCGGCGTCGACGACGACCCGGTCGAACCGGTCGAGAAGTTCCGGCAACTGCCAGAGCACGGCCGCCCCGTCGAGGCGATGCAGTAGTTCCTGCGCGACGAACGGATCGAACCGCCACGACCTGGCCGCGGACTGCAGCGCCGCCGGCAACTGCGGGTGGTGCCGCACCAGGGCCGACCCCTTATGGGTGACCAGCCGGTGCGCCCCGAACACCGGATCGACGGCGGTGACTGCGACCCGGTGGCCTTGTTCTGCCCAGGAATCGGCGAGCCTGGCGGCCCACGTCGACGACCCGGAACCACCCGGCCCACCGACCAGCAACAACCGTGGGATCACCCCTCGGCGCGCTTCCTCAGTCCGTCGAGCGCGGTGTCGATGATGGTGCGCTCCGCCTTGTTGCGCAGCGCACCGATGACCGGCAGCTTGAGCGCCACCGCGAGCTTGTAGTTGACGGCGCACCCGTCACCGACCGCAGTGATCGTGTAGGTGCCGTCGAGCCCCTTGAGCAGGTCGGAGCTGACGAGGTGCCAGTCGACGGTGCCGGTGCCGTCCTCGGTCACGTCCCAGTCGTACTCCAACACGTAGCTCGCGCGGATCGGGGCGGCGTCGAGCTCGAACTCGACCTGGAGCGGCCACCCGAGGTCGTCCTCGGAGAGCACCTCGGCGCGCTTCACCTGCGTCGCCCACTCGGGGTACGCCTCGAAGTCGGCGATGATGTCGAGGACGGTTGCCGGGTCGGCTGCGATGTCGATCGAGGACTGGGTGCTGTCGGCCATGGCCGCCACCCTATCGGCGCCGTCACCGAAGGCCACGAACCGGCGTCGACTACTTGCCGGCGTCGACCTGGCCGGTCAGCCATTGCCTGAAGGCGGCGCTCAGCGACTGCGGCGAGCCGCCGAAGGTGCCACTGAAGTCGGGAGATGTCGCACCGGCCAGCGCGGCCTCGACCCATGCCCGGTAGTGCGCGGCGCCGGAGCGGGCGAGCAGAAAGCGGCTGTAGGCGCAGGCGCGCTGGTAGGCGCTTCGCAGATCGGACGCCGTCGCGGACAGTTCGCCGTCGTCCGGCGGCCCGCCCGGCACCTGCGCGGACTTCACCCGGGCGACGAGGGTCGGGGCGTAGGTGGTCAACGTCCTGCCCGAGGCGTCGAGTGCGGTGAGTTCGGCCGCACCCTCGGCGACCCAGTGCTGCGCGGCAGACCGCACCCCGAGCCGGACGTGGGTGAGTTCGTGGGTCAGCACGAACACCCGCGCACCGGACGCCGCACGCGCCAGTTGCGGCGCGACCAACACGATGCCGTCCTGCGTGGTGGTGGCGGTGACCGCCGATTCGTCGGGGTCACCACCGGCCGCGACGAAGCCGGCCTGGTCGGTGAAGACCCGCACGCGGGCCTGTGCGCCGCCACGCCACACCGCCCCGGGACCCCAGAAGTCGATCACCGAGCGGGCCGCCGTCTGCGCCTCCGCATCGATCGCGTCGAGCAGCGCCCGGTCGACGTCACCGTCGACCCGCACCCTTTCGCCTGCGGGCTCGCTCGCACATGCCGCGAGCACCGAACCGCCGCCGACCAGCCCGAACAGCCCGAACAGCCCTGCCGAGCGCAGCACGGCACGACGATCGAGCGGGCGGTTCATGGGCCCATCGTCGCAGCCGCCGACAGGTCAGCCGACAGACCGCAGCGGACGGTCGTCGACGTCGATGCGCACGTCGTCGAGATCGGCCCGGTCGACCAGGCCGAGAGTGACGAACATGTCGAGCGCGGCGCGCTCGGATCGGTCGAGCGTCGGCGCCTCGGCGGGCAACCGGCGGGGAGGCTCGAGCGTGAAGAGGTGCGCCACCATGCAGTCGCCGCACATCCGTTCACGGACGGGGCAGGTCTGGCAGTCGATGTGCATTCTGACCCTCCTTCAGGTCTTCTCAGGTCGTGCGTGAGGTTCGTGCTGGTTTCACAAATGTTGGTTCGTACCTGCTGGATCGTCCGGTGTTCGACGGGCCGATTTCCAGCTGCCCCCGACGCTAGGCGCGACCACCGACAACATCCCCGACCACGACGCTGTCACGACGCCACCCGCGTGGTTTCGCGAGGTTGTCGGTGCCGGCGCCTAACGTCCGTGACATGCACACCACGCCGGTCGCCGTCCAGGGCACCCTCGACGATCTCGGCACCCCGCTGTCCGAGGTCACCTTCGTGGTGCTCGACCTCGAGACCACCGGCGGCAAGCCGGCCGGCAGCAACATCACCGAGATCGGGGCGGTCAAGGTGCGCGGTGGTGTCGTGCTCGGCGAGTTCCAGACGCTCGTGCGCCCCGGTGAGCCGATCCCGGCGTTCGTGTCGGTGCTCACCGGCATCAGCAACGCGATGGTGGCGAGCGCGCCCCGCATCGACCGGGTGCTCGGGTCGTTCCTCGAGTTCCTCGGTGAGGGCGTCGTGGTCGCCCACAACGCGCCCTACGACGTGGGCTTCCTCAAGGCGGCCTGTCGAGAGACCGGCGAGCAGTGGCCGCGGCCCGCTGTGGTCGACACCGCTCACCTGGCCCGGCAACTCGTCACCGCCGACGAAGCCCCCAACCGCAAGCTCGGCACCCTCGCCTCGTTGTTCGGCACGACCACGACGCCCGACCACCGCGCGTTGCACGACGCCCGCGCCACCGTCGATGTGCTGCATGCCCTGATCGATCGCGTCGGCAATCTGGGGGTGCACAGCCTCGAGGAGCTGCAGACCTACAGCAAGCGGGTCACTCCCGGGCAGCGGCGCAAACGGGTGCTCGCCGACGATCTCCCGAGCGCGCCCGGCGTCTACGTCTTCAAGGACGCGAACGGTCAGGCGCTGTACGTCGGCACCTCGGTCGACATCCGCAAGCGGGTGCGCAGCTACTTCACCGAGAGCGAGAAGCGCGCACGGATGCGCGACATGGTGCGGCTGGCCGAGGAGGTCACGCCGGTGGTGTGCCAGACGGCGCTGGAGGCTCAGGTGCGCGAGCTGCGGCTGATCGCCGAGCACAAGCCGCGCTTCAACCGACGGTCGCGCTACCCCGAGCGCGCCGTCTGGCTGAAGCTCACCGACGAGGCGTTCCCCCGGTTGTCGGTGGTCTCCAGCGTGCGCGACGACAGCCCGGGCTACGTCGGCCCGTTCGGTTCGAAGGCCGCCGCCGAACTCGCGATGACCGCTCTGCACGACGTGCTTCCGCTGCGTCGCTGCACCAAACGTCTCAGCCGCAAGGGCGATTCTACCGCGTGTGCGCTGTTCGACCTCGGCAAGTGCGGCGCCCCGTGCATCGGACAGCAGTCGGTCGACGACTACGCCGCGATCGCCGACGAGGCTCGCTCGATGCTGACCGCCGATGCCCGACCGGTGGTCGACGCGCTGCTCGACCGGATGAACGCGCTCGGTGCACAAGGTCGGTACGAGGATGCCGCCGCGGTCCGCGACCGCCTGCTCGCGTTCGTGCGGGGTGCGGCTCGCGCCCAACGCCTCGACCCGCTGGCACGCACCCCGGAAGTGGTGGCCGCCCGGCCCGGCGCCCTGGGCGGATGGGAGGTCGTGTGCATCCGATACGGCCGGTTCGCCGGCACGACGCTCACCCCCAGGGGCGCCGACCCGATGCCCTACATCGCCGCGCTGCGCGAGACCGCCGAGGTCGTCGCGGCCCCGGTCGCACCCGCGCCGGCGGCCCTCACCGAGGAGACCGAGCGGGTGCTGCACTGGCTCGAGCAACCGGGCGTGCGCATCGTGCACACCGAAGGGGTGTGGGTCTGCCCGGTCAACGGTGCCGGAGGCTCTCGCAACCGGTTGGAGCGGTTGATGGACGCCGGTTCGGGCGGCGGCGCTAGGGTGGCCGGGTGATCTCCGCCATCGTCCTCATCAGCGCCGACGTCCACCGCATCCCCGAGGTCGCCCAGGCGATCGCCGAGATCGACGGCATCTGCGAGGTCTACTCGGTGACCGGCGATGTCGACCTCATCGCGGTCGCGAAGGTGGCCCGCCACGAGGAGTTCGCCGACGTCATCGCCGACCGGTTGAACAAGGTCGAAGGCGTGATCGACTCGCGCACCCACATCGCGTTCCGCACCTACTCCAAGGACGACCTGGGCGCAGCCTTCGCGCTCGGCCTCGACGAGTAGACCGGACGAAGAGCCGTCAGGCTGCGTGGGTCGCGTCGGTCCAGCGCTGCAGCGCGGCCGCCGCTGCTCCGCCGTCGATCGACTCGGCGGCGCGGGCGATCCCGCGGCGCACGGCGGCGTCGAGATCGTTGTCCGCTCCGAACCGTCCGGGGCCCTGCCCCGCCGCCACGACGGCCAACGCGATCCCCGAGTTGAGCAGCACGGCGTCGCGCACCGGTCCGGTCGCACCGGCCAGCACGTCGCGCACCACCTGCGCGTTGTACGTGGCGTCGCCGCCACGCAGGTCTTCCAGCGGCGCGCGCGACAGACCGAGCGCCACCGGGTCGAGCGTGTGCTGCGAGATCTCACCGTCGCGCACCCACCAGACCGTCGAGGTGGTCGACAGGGTGAGCTCGTCGAGACCGTCGTCGCCGCGGAAGACCGCTGCCTGCTGGCCACGCTCGGCGAAGACACCCGCGACCAGCGGTGCAACCCGCGGGTCGGCGACACCGACGGCGCGGTATCGCGGGTTGGCGGGGTTGGTCATCGGACCGAGCACGTTGAACGCGGTCGGGATGCCCATGTCGCGCCGAGCCGCGGCCGCGAAGCGCATGCTCGGGTGGAAGGTCTGGGCGAAGCAGAAGGTGATGCCGGCGGTGTCGACGACCTGCTTCACCTGCGCCGGAGTGAGGTCGAGCCGCACTCCGAGCGCCTCCATGACGTCGGCCGCGCCGGACGAGGAGGACGATGCCCGGTTGCCGTGCTTGACGATCTTCGCGCCGGCGCCGGCGCACACGATCGACGACATCGACGAGATGTTCACGGTGTGTGCGCGGTCACCGCCGGTGCCGACGATGTCGAGCGTCTCGCCCTCGATCGAGATCGGCTGGGCGTGCTCGATCATCTGGTCGGCCAAGCCGCGCAGTTCCGCGACGGTCTCGCCCTTGGCGCGAAGCGCAGCAAGGAACGCGCCGAGCTGTGACTCGGACGCATTGCCGGACATGATCTGGTCCATTGCCCATGACGCCTGCTGGACGTCGAGGTCGTGGCCGGTGGTCAAGGTGTTGAGGACCTCGGACCACGTGTGTTCGGTGCCGGGTGCCGCCACCACGCGGTCAGGCCTGACGCGCGAGCGTCGCGATCGTGTTGGCGAGCACGAGCGGGTCGATCGGGTGCGGCACCGCCGCTTCGGCCTGCGACCAGGAGGCGAGCCACCCGTCCGCCGGGCGGCCGGTGAGCACCAGCACCTTGGGGCAGTCCTCAATCTCGTTCTTCAACTGTCGGGTCAGGCCGAGACCACCGGTGGGCGCGGCCTCGCCGTCGAGGATCAACAGGTCGTAGTGCTCCTTCTCGACCGCGTCGATCACAGCAGCAGCGGTGGCGCACTCGCGCCAGGAGACGATCTCGACGTCCTTGGCCGGACGGCGACCCGCACCGACGCGCACGGCGTCCCGGGTCGCACTGTCATCGCTGTAGAGCAGTACCGAGAGCTGACGGGGGCCGGAGGCCTGCTCCGAGCGCGCGGCTTGGGCCGCCGGAACCGGGACGTTGGAACTCATGCTGCTGATGCTACCGACAGCCCGCGCGCGGCCGGGCGCAGCACCCGATGTCGGCACGAGCAGGAGCCCCGCGGGCCGGGAACCATCCGACAATCGCGCGGCCACGCAGCTGGTTCTGCGAGAACGAAGCCGGGCACCAAAGGCAACCGTCGATCGTTGGACGCACGGACCTTGGACTAAAACGGGGGTCGCTCACACGCGCACACCACGATGGGGCCATAATGGCGATGTGGCGACAGCAACTACGGCTCCCTCGAGCTCCCCCGGAACAAACCACGCGGTGACCCGGCCGAACATGACCGCCGTCGGAACGATGGTGTGGCTCTCCAGCGAGCTGATGTTCTTTGCCGGCCTGTTCGCGATGTACTTCACGATCCGCGCCGTGACCCCTGACCTGTGGGCCGAACGCACCGACTCGCTGAACGTTCCGTTCGCGACCATCAACACCCTGATTCTCGTGATCTCGTCGGTGTGGTGCCAGCTCGGTGTCTTCAAGGCCGAAGCCGGTCAGCCGGCCCGCACCGGCTCGCTGCTGCAGGTCGGCAAGTGGGGCATGCGCGAGTGGTACACCCTCACCTACATCTTCGGCGCGATCTTCGTGTCGGGGCAGGTGCTGGAGTACTCCGAGATGTTCTCCGAGGGAATCTCGATCGACTCCGACGCCTACGGCTCGATGTTCTACATGACCACCGGCTTCCACGGTCTGCACGTGACCGCGGGCCTGGTCGCGTTCCTGCTGATCATCGGCCGCACCTTCACGACCCGCCGCTACACCCACCACCAGGCCACCGGCGCCATCGTGACCTCGTACTACTGGCACTTCGTCGACGTCGTGTGGATCGCCTTGTTCGCAACGATCTACCTGCTGAAGTGACCGTCTCCTACATTCCATCCGCCCACCCGACGACAGGACAAAGCTCGTGAGTTCCCTCGCCGCCCGCCGCCGGCACCCAGCGGCTCTTCTGGTCGTGCTTCTGCTCGGCCTGGTCTTGACCGGCGGCCTGTACGCGGTGTTCGCACCGAAGAACGCCGACGCGTCCGCTACGGGTGTGGCTTCCGCCGACCAGATCAGCGAAGGCAAGCAGCTCTTCCTGTCCAACTGCGCCAGCTGCCACGGCACCTCGGCCGCCGGTGGTCCCAACGGGCCCTCGCTGGTCGGTGTGGGCGCCGCTGCCGTCGACTTCCAGGTCGGCACCGGCCGTATGCCGATGCAGCAGCCGGGAGTCCAGGCCGGACGCAACGTGCCGCAGTTCAGCTCGCAGGAGACCGCCGCGCTCGCCGCCTACGTCGCCTCGCTCGGCGAGGGCCCAGCCGTGCCGAGCAAGGAGTACGCCTCCACCGGTGGCAACATCGCCAAGGGTGGCGAGCTGTTCCGCGTCAACTGCGCGATGTGCCACAACTTCGCCGGTTCGGGTGGCGCGCTGACCCGCGGCAAGTACGCCCCGTCGCTGATGAAGGTCAACGAGCGCCACATCTACGAGGCGATGCTCACCGGCCCGCAGTCGATGCCGGTCTTCAACGACAGCAACCTGTCGCCGCAGGACAAGAAGGACATCATCAGCTATCTGAAGAACATCGAGAGCGAGGCCTCCCCCGGCGGCCACACCCTCGGCAACCTCGGCCCGGTCGCCGACGGCCTGTTCGCCTGGACCATCTTCATCGGCCTCCTGATCGGTGCCGCCGTCTGGCTGGGCAAGAAGGCAGCGTGATGACAGAACACACCCCTGACAAGGAACCCTCAGTGACCCACGAAGTCGTTCCGGGCTCCGCCGACGGACACGGTCATGGCACCGCCGTCGCCGCGCACGCCGACCTCCCGGAGCAGTTCGAGAACCCGGGACTCCCTCCGCACATCCACCGACACGGTGACAGCGACGAGAAGGCCGCCAAGCGGTCCGAACTCCAGGTCGTCACGATGTTCGGCCTGTCGATGCTGTTCACGATCCTGTTCATCGTGAGCTACTTCGCGATCGACGAGGACGCCACCGTCACTCTGCCGCTGTCCGGCAAGGTCGCTGCGCTGCACACCGCCCTCGGTGTCACCCTCGGCCTGTCGATCCTGTTCATCGGTCTCGGCGCCGTGCACTGGGCCAAGACCCTCATGTCCGACGAGGAAGTCGTCGAGGAGCGCCACCCGCTGCGTTCCGACGACGAGACACGCGCCAGCGTCGTCGCGACGCTGGCCGAGGCCGGTCAGACCACGCAGATCCTGCGCCGCCCGCTGATCAAGATGTCGCTCGGTGGCGCCCTCGGGTTGTTCGCGCTCCCCCTCGGCCTGCAGTTGCTCGGATCGTTCGGTCCGATGCCGCGTCAAGACCTGGAGAAGACGCTCTGGGGCGTCAAGCTCAACGGCCAGAACCGCCGCCTGATGCGCGACCCCGACGGCACGGCGATCCGGCTGTCCGACGTCACCCTCGGATCGGTGTTCCACGTGCTGCCCGAAGGCATCAACGACACCGAGCACCCGCTGAACGAGAAGGTCAAGGCGTCCGTCATCCTGGTCAGCCTCGACGAGAACAAGATCAAGTCGCAGAAGCAGCGTGACTGGGGCATCGGCGGCGTGGTCGCCTACTCCAAGATCTGCACCCACGTCGGTTGCCCGGTCGGGTTGTACGAGCAGCAGACCCACCACCTGCTGTGCCCGTGTCACCAGTCCACTTTCGACATGACCGAGGACTGCAAGGTCATCTTCGGTCCGGCCAAGCGTCCGCTGCCGCAGCTGAAGATCTCCGTCGACGACGAGGGTTACCTGGTCGGCGACGGCGACTTCGCCGAGCCTGTCGGCCCGAGCTTCTGGGAGCGCGCATGAGTACCTCCACCAACCGTCCGGCCGACGCTCTGCGCGCCGACGACCGCACCGACGCCCCGAAGAAGTCTGGGGGTGGCGCTGTCGGCGCCCTCTCCAACTGGGTCGACGAGCGCACCGGAGCCGGTGGCGCCGCGAAGTTCCTGATGAAGAAGGTCTTCCCCGACCACTGGTCGTTCATGCTCGGCGAGATCGCGATGTACTCGATGATCGTCGTGCTGATCACCGGCACCTTCCTCACCTTCTGGTTCGTGCCGAGCATGGGCCACACCGTCTACGACGGTTCGTACGTCCCGATGCAGGGCGTCCCGATGTCCGAGGCGTTCAAGTCGACCATCGACATCTCGATGGACGTGCGCGGCGGTCTGCTCATCCGTCAGATGCACCACTGGGGCGCGCTGATCTTCATCGTCGCGATCATGCTGCACATGTTCCGCGTGTTCTTCACCGGAGCGTTCCGCAAGCCGCGTGAGATCAACTGGGTCATCGGCCTGCTGCTGTTCCTGCTCGCGATGATCGAGGGCTTCGCCGGCTATTCCCTGCCGGACGACCTGCTGTCCGGCACGGGTCTGCGCGCCGCGCAGGGCTTCATCCTCACGATCCCGGTGATCGGCACGTACATCTCGTACGGCTTGTTCGGTGGCGGATTCCCGGGCGAGGCGATCATCCCCCGCCTGTTCACCGTCCACGTGCTGTTGCTCCCGGCCATCCTGGTGGGCCTGTTCACCGCTCACATCCTGCTGGTGATGGTGCACAAGCACACCCAGTACCCCGGCCCCGGTCGCACCGAGAAGAACGTCGTCGGCTTCCCGCTGATGCCGGTCTACACCGCGAAGGCGGGTGGCTTCTTCTTCATCGTTTTCGGCATCATCGCCCTCATCTCGGGTCTGGTGAGCATGAACCCGATCTGGTTGTACGGCCCGTACGAACCGACGCAGGTCACGGCCGGTTCGCAGCCCGACTGGTACATGGCGTTCGCCGACGGTGCGTTGCGACTGTTGCCGGGCTTCCTGGAGTTCACCCTCCTCGGCCACACCTTCAGCTTCAACATCTTCATCGGATCGATCCTGTTGATCCCGTTGATGTGGACCGCGATGGGTATCTACCCGTTCCTGGAGCGCTGGGTCACCGGCGACACCGAGGAGCACCACCTGCTCGACCGTCCGCGCAACGCTCCGACGCGCACCGCGATCGGCATGGCCTTCATCACGTTCTACTTCGTGTTGATGTTCGCTGCCGGTAACGACCTCATGGCGATCAAGTTGCACCTGTCGATCAACGACATCACCAACTTCTTCCGGATCATGGTCTTCGTCGGCCCGGTGATCGCGTTCTGGGTGACCAAGCGCATCTGCCTCAGCCTGCAGCGTCGCGACCGCGACCTCGTCCTGCACGGACGTGAGTCCGGACGCATCGTCCGCACCGCCGAGGGGCGCTTCTTCGAGGCGCACGAACCTATCGACGAGTTCAAGCGCTGGCCGCTGGTGTCGTTCACCGCCCACCGTCCGATCGAGATCGGTCCGGCGACCGACGAGAACGGTGTGCGTCGCAAGGCTGCCCGCAAGGACAAGCTGCGCGCGAAGTTGTCGAACTTCTACTTCAGCGACCGCATCGAGCCGGTCACCCCGGCCGAGCTCGCCGCCGAGCACCACGAGGCGCACGGTATCGAGGCCGAGCTGGAGCAGGCCGCCATCGCCGGAGCGAAGGAGCCGACCTTCGGCCACTTCCGCGGCGCCGGCGCCGCGCAGGAAGTTGGCGCGAACAACGCGTTCAACAACCGCGAAACCAGCGACACTCACTGATCCCCCCGGGGACCAGTCCCAACCGACCGGCTGATTGTTGATGAAGAACGAGCACAACCCCGCTCTCCTCCAAGGCAATTGGCCGGTTCGGTGCGTCTGGGGCGGATCCGGCGCCCGGTACATCGCCAGCGAAGCGAAAGCTCCGCTGCTGGCGGTCGTGGTCGACGTGTGCAGTTTCAGCACCTGCGTCTCCATGGCCACCGACCGCGGCGCCGTCGTCTACCCCTACCGCTGGCGCGACACCGGTGCGGCCCGGCTGGCCGAACGCACCGGCGCCATCCTGGCCAGCCAGCGGCATCACCGGGGCGTCGGAGACCCACCCGGCCAACTCTCCCTCTCCCCCGCGTCGATCCTCGCCGCCGAGCCGTTCAAGGCGCTGGTGCTGCCCTCACCCAACGGCTCCACGATCAGCGCCTCGCTGGCCGAGACCGGCGCGGAGGTCGTCGTCGGTTGCCTGCGCAACGCCCGTGCCGTCGGTGACTACGCCGCCGACCACCTGGCCCGCGGCGGCGAAGTGCTCGTGGTCTCCGCCGGGGAACGCTGGCCCGACGGCACGATGCGCGTCGCCAGCGAGGACCTCTGGGGCGCAGGCGCCATTCTGTGCGCCTTCCCGGCCGAGTCCCGCTCCCCCGAAGCCGAGGTCGCCGTCGACGCGTACCGCGCCGTGAAGCGCACTCTCGCCGGCCGGCTGAAGACCATCAGCAGCGGTATCGAACTCATCGCCCTCGGCTACGGCGACGACGTCAACCTGATCGGCCAGCTCAACGCCAGCAACGGCGTGCCGATCCTGGTCGACGGCGCGTTCCAAGCGACCCGGAAGCCCCGTCAGCTCACGTGACGCAGCCGCTGACCCGCGAGGAGTTCGAGGACGCTGTCGCCGACGCGCTCGACGAGATCCCGCAGGACCTGCTGGACCGGCTGGAGAACGTCGTCTTCCTCATCGAGGACGAGCCCACCCCGGAACAGAAGCCCGAACACGCTGACCTGCTCGGGTTGTACGTCGGCGTCCCACTGCCTGCCCGGATGGACAGCTACCTGTACGGCTCGATGCCCGACCGGATCTACCTGTTCCAGGGTCCGCTGACACGGCACAGCCGTGACCGGGACGAGTTGGTCGAGCAGATCCGCGTCACCACTCTGCACGAGATCGGCCACTTCTTCGGTATCGACGACGACCGGCTGCACGAGCTGGGCTGGGGCTGACCAGCCCCTCCCACCTGCAACACATGAAGAAGGGCCCCGGCGTGACGCCGGGGCCCTTCTTCGCTCGCTGCTGCGACCGTGTCAGATCGATTCCTCGCCACGGAAGAACTCGAAGGTCCAGCCGATGACGCCGATAACCAGCACCGGCATCGTGATGATCACGACCCACCAACCGATCGCTGCGCCGAACATCACCAACGCACAACCGAACCCGAGGATCAACGGCCACCAGGAGTGCGGCGCGAAGAAGCCGAAGTCACCCTCGACCTCGTCGATCTCGCCGTCGGGGTTGTCGTCGGGCCGCGGGTCGCTCTTCTTTCCGGAAAGGGAGAAGAAGAAGCCGCACATGAAGCACAGACCGGCGGTCAGCAGCAGGCCGGCAACACCGACCGGCTCGATACCTCGAGCGTCCCGCATGGTGAAGAAGGTGTAGATCCCGAACATCAGCAGGATGAACAGGCCGATCCCGTAGAACAGCTTGGCTTCGGTCTTCATCGCACGTCACCTTCCCGTCCGGCGGAGATGTCAGCGAGAACTCGCTGCGAGGCACGCACCGACGGGGGTGCGGCTTCGGGGTGGTTGAGGTCGAACGCGGGCCGCTCCGAGCGGATCCGCGGGATGCGGTCGAAGTTGTGCCGCGGCGGCGGGCACGACGTGGCCCACTCCAACGAGGCACCGTAGCCCCACGGGTCGTCGGTCTCGACCAGCGGCGCCGTGCGCCAGGTCTTCCACACGTTGTAGAAGAACGGCAGCATCGACAGACCGAGGATGAACGATCCGACGGTCGACACCTGGTTCATGAACTGGAAGCCGTCTTCGGGCAGGTAGTCGGCGTAGCGACGCGGCATGCCGTCGACACCGAGCCAGTGCTGGATCAGGAAGGTCGTGTGGAAGCCGATGAACAGCATCCAGAAGTGGATCTTGCCGAGCGTCTCGTCGAGCATCCGTCCGGTGAGCTTGGGCCACCAGAAGTAGAAACCGGCGAACATCGCGAACACGACGGTTCCGAACACCACGTAGTGGAAGTGAGCCACCACGAAGTAGGAGTCGGTGAGCGAGAAGTCGAGCGCCGGGCTGGCCAGAATGACACCGGTCAGACCACCGAACAGGAAGGTGACCAAAAAGCCGATCGCCCACAGCATCGGGGTCTCGAACGAGATCGATCCGCCCCACATCGTGCCGACCCAGTTGAAGAACTTCACACCGGTCGGCACCGCGATGAGCATCGTCATGATCGCGAAGAACGGCAGGAGCACCTGTCCTGTGGCGTACATGTGGTGGGCCCAGACGCTCACCGACAGGGCGGCGATGGCGACGGTGGCCATGACCAGACCCTTGTAACCGAAGAGCGGCTTGCGGCTGAAGACCGGGATGATCTCGGAGATGATGCCGAAGAACGGCAGCGCGATGATGTAAACCTCAGGGTGTCCGAAGAACCAGAACATGTGTTGCCACAGCATGGCTCCGCCGGTTTCGGGGTCGAAGACGTGGGCGCCGAGCACGCGGTCCATGCCGAGGCCGAACATCGCGGCGGCGAGCACCGGGAAGACCACGATCGCGAGGATCGAGGTGATCAGCACGGTCCAGGTGAACAGCGGCATCCGGAACATCGTCATACCGGGTGCACGCATGCACACGATCGTGGTGATGAAGTTGACCGAACCGAGGATGGTGCCGAAGCCACCGAGGCCGAGGCCGAAGACCCACAGGTTGCCACCGAGGCCGGGGCTGAAGGTGGAGTTGGACAGCGGCGCGTAGGCGAACCAACCGAAGGCGGCTGCACCCTGCGGGGTGAGGAAGCCGAACGCGGCGATCAGGCCACCGAAGAAGTAGAGCCAGAACGCGAACATGTTCAGGCGCGGGAACGCGACATCGGGCGAACCGATCTGCAGCGGCACCAGCGCGTTGGCGAAGCCGGCGAACAGCGGCGTCGCGAACAACAGCAGCATGATCGTGCCGTGCATGGTGAACAGCTGGTTGAACTGCTCGGGGTTGTCGACGATCGACAAACCCGGCGCCCACAACTCGGCGCGGATCATCAACGCCAGCACGCCGCCTAGCAGGAAGAAGGCGAACGACGCGATGAAGTACATGTTGCCGATGACCTTGTGGTCGGTGGCAGTGATCCACTTCACGAAGGTGCGGCCCGGGTGACGCTGGATCGGTGCACGACCCCCGTCACCGCCGACCTGCGCTCCGACCGGAACAGTGGTTGCCATTACTTGGCTCCTTCGACGACGTCGTTCTGGGTGAGACCGGCCGGCAGGTACTGCTGCTCACCCGGGGTGAACGTCGAGCCCTTGCGCGCCATCGAGTTCGACAGGAACCCGTTGTAGCCGCGGTCCTTCAACGACTGGATGTGCTTGGCGTAGTCGGCCTCGCTGACGACCTTCACGTTGAACAGCATCTGCGAGTGGTAGGCGCCGCAGAGCTCGGCGCACTTGCCCTTGTAGGTGCCGATCTCGGTCGGGGTGACCTGGAATTTGTTCACCCGGCCCGGCACCATGTCCATCTTCTGCAGGAACTGGATCACCCAGAAGTTGTGGATCACGTCGCGGGCGGTCAGCACGAACTCGACCCGCTTGTTGACGGGGAGGTACAGCGTCGGAATGGTCGCCTCGGCGCCCGGCTTGCCGTCGAGCACGGCCTGGGTGCCGGTGTCGTAGACCTTGGCGTCGACGTAGTTGAAGTCCCAGCTCCACTGCTTGCCGACGACGTTGACCGTGACGTCGGGCTTCTGAGCGGTGTCGAGCATCTTGTTCTCGATCTCGACGGTCTTACCGAACAGAACAGCGACCATGAGGATCGGCACGACGGTGAAGAGGATCTCGATCGGCACGTGGTAGGCCACCTGCGGCGGCAGACCGGTGTCGGTCTTCTTGCGCCGGTAGCGCGCCATGCACCAGAAAATCAGGGCCCACACGAGCACGCCGACCGCGAGCGCCCACGCCCACGTGGCCACCCAGAAGTCGGTGATCTGCGGCGAGAGCTCGGTCACGCCCTTGGGCAGGAATCCGCGCTCCTGGTAGTCGGTACAGCCGGTCAGGAGCAGGCCAGCACCACCGAGTCCGACCGCGCGGATCAGGTGCTGCCGCATCCGTTTGCGAGGTGACCCCGAGACGGGGTTTCGATTCATTCCAGGCACTCTGAAACCATAGCCCAGGCTCGTCCGTTTACGCCTTCAGGGTGGCCGAGTCGGCCTGTCAGCGGAACGATTCCGGGTTTCAGAACCATTTGACGGGCGCTTCGGCGCGCACCGCGCGTGCCAATCGGTCAAGGTACTCGGTCCTCGACACCTGCCGGACACCTTGGCTGGCCAGGTGCGGGGTCTGCCACTGCACGTCGAACAACCGCTCCTCGT
Source organism: Calidifontibacter indicus (assembly GCF_003386865.1). Classification (NCBI taxonomy): domain Bacteria; kingdom Bacillati; phylum Actinomycetota; class Actinomycetes; order Micrococcales; family Dermacoccaceae; genus Calidifontibacter; species Calidifontibacter indicus. Next base: position 2,602,029 of record NZ_QTUA01000001.1, read on the forward strand.
CCCGGTCACCGAAGACGATGTCGGCGGTCGCCCAGAGCGCGACTTTGCTCGCGTCGGTCTCGCGGTGGAACATCGACTCCCCCGCGAAGAAGCCGCCGATCGCGATCCCGTAGAGCCCGCCGACCAGGTCTCCGGCGGCGTTCCACACCTCGACGGAGTGGGCCCAACCCAGCTCGTGCAGGCGCGCGTACGCCGCGGCGATCACCGGGGTGATCCAGGCACCGTCCCGGCCGGGGTCGGCGCATCCGGCCACCACCTCGTCGAACGCACTGTCGACGGTCACCTCGAAACGGGTACGAGCGCGCCGCAGCGACCGGGACACGTGATGGTCGCCGGCGAACAGCACCCCGCGCGGGTTCGGCGACCACCAGCCCATCGGCGGTCCGCCGCCCTCCCCCATGCCCATCGGGAAGAACCCGTGCCGGTACGCCTCGATGACGGTGGCCGGCTCCAGATCACCGCCGCCGACGACGAAGTCGTCCGCGTCGGCGGGCACGTCGATCGCGAAGTCGTACCGCGATGGCGGCAGCGACACCGGCGACATGAGGGCTACTCAGCCGGCGAGCAGGTGCGGCTCGACCTCGGCGCGGGCCTGCGCGCCGTACGCGTCCTGGAACCGGGTCAGGAACTCCGCCGGCTTGAGGTCGTACTCCTGCGTGCCGACCGTCTCGACGACGTAGGTCGCGAGCATCGACCCGACCTGGGCGCTGCGTTCGAGGTCGAGCTCCCAGGCCAGACCGCACAGGAAACCGGCGCGGAACGCGTCGCCGACACCGGTCGGGTCGGCCTTGGCGCGCTCGCCCGCGACGGGGACGGCGATCGGGTCGTGCCCCGCACGCAGCACCAGTGCGCCGTCCTTGCCCTTGGTCATCACCTGCACACCCACGCGGCCGAGCACCTCTTCGGCGCTCCACCCCGTCTTCTGCTCGACCAGCTGCGCCTCGTACTCGTTGGTGAACAGGTAGGACGCCCCGTCGATGAGTTCCCGGATGAGTTCGCCGTCGCCGAACGCGAGCTGCTGGGACGGGTCGGCCACGAACGGCAGCGACCGGGTGCGGCACTCACGGGTGTGGCGGCGCATCGCCTCCGGGTCGTTCGGGCCGATGAGCACGAGGTCGAGGCCACCCACCCGGGCGGCGACCGGTGCAAGTTCGATCTCGCGGGCCTCGCTCATCGCGCCGGCGTAGAAGGTGGCCATCTGGGCCATGTCGTTGTCGGTGGTGCACACGAACCGCGCCGTGTGACGGGTCTCGGAGGTGTGGACCGAGTCGCAGTCGACGTCGTGCCGCTCCAGCCAGGACCGGTAGTCGGCGAAGTCCTCGCCCACGGCGCCGACCAGGATCGGGCGGACGCCCAGGTTGCCCATGCCGAACGCGATGTTGGCCGCGACGCCACCGCGACGGATCTGCAGGTCGTCGGCAAGGAAGCTCACCGAGATCTTGTCCAACTGCTCGACGACCAACGAGTCGGCGAAGCGACCGTTGAAGGTCATCAGGTGGTCGGTGGCGATGGACCCGGTGACGGCGATCTTCATGAGCTGCAACCTACCCGCCGGTCACCCTCCGCCGCGAAACAGGCGCGAAACGGGCACAAACGAACCGGAGCCGCCCCGAGTGGGGCGGCTCCGGTGTCGAAACGGGGTCAGCGGCTCAGCTGAACGAGTCACCGCACGCGCAGCTGCTGCCGGCGTTCGGGTTGTCGATCGTGAAGCCCTGCTTCTCGATGGTGTCGGCGAAGTCGATCGTGGCGCCCTCGAGGTAGGGGGAGCTCATCCGGTCGACGACGACCTCGACACCGCCGAAGTCGCGCACGAGGTCACCGTCGAGGGTGCGCTCGTCGAAGTACAGCTGGTAGATCAGGCCGGAGCAGCCACCGGGCTGCACACCGACGCGCAGGCGGAGGTCGTCACGACCTTCCTGCTCGAGCAGGCTCTTGACCTTGGCCGCGGCGACATCGGTGAGGAGCACACCGTGGGTCTGGGTCTGCTCCTGCGTCGTGTTGCTGTCGATGCTCATGTCTCACATTCCTTTTGCAGCGAGTGCACTGGTTGCTGTCCAGCCGGTGCAACGGTGGGGTCGGCCGATTTCTTCCCATGTGTTCCGAAGCAATTTCCGGCGGACGACTTCTAGGGTACGTCCGGTCGCGGGGCGGGTGTCCAGGTGCCCGCCACTCGGCGCGTCAGTCGTGCGAGTTCGTCGGCCAGTTCCGCGACCGCCAGCGGCTCCGGGCGCATCCACCCGCTGCGGCTGATCGAGTAGGTGCCCTGAAGCCCGAGCGACATCTGCTCGCGCCGTCCGACATGAACCTCGTCAGCGAGCACCACCGCCGGTCGGGCCAGTGCGCCGGCGGCCGTGGCCACCTCCGCCAGCACGCTGTGTTCCAGCACCCGCCAGTCGAAGATGCCGGTCGCGGTCACCACCAGGTCGGACGCCGCGATGCGGTCGGCGAGCCCGGTCGCTCTAGCCCCGAAGGCCGGGGCAGGCACGAGCGCCGCGCCGAGCGCGGCGAGCAGGAAGCCCAGTCCTCCGGCGGCGCCGGCGCCGGGCTGCCGTTCGGGACGGATCGACGTGCCCGCGAGCAGGTCGGTGCGGGCCGGCACCGCCGCACGGACGACGTCGAGCCACTGCCCCATCGCGTGTTCGGCGGCCTGCGCCGCCTCCTTGGTCACGCCGAGTTCCTCCACGGCGGAGAAGCTGGCGCCCTGGAAGCCCAGCAGTTGACGATCGGTGTCGACGAGCGCGCTGATCCGCAGCCCGGCGACCCGCTCGGCGGCACGACGGACGGCGTCGGCATCGGGCTCGTGCGCAGGAGTGCCGGCGAGCGCCGCCACGAAACCGCGGCCGCCGTCGAGTGCGGCCGTGCTCGACAGACCGATCGACAGCGTGTGTGCGCCGGCGTCGGCCAGCGCGGCGACGACCGCGCCGAGCGTGCCAGACCCCGGTGCACCGGCCGCTTCCGCCTCCGCGGCGTCGAGCCAGGCGCGGGTGCCGTCGGCGGACACGAACGCGGGCACCCGGGCGCCGTGCGCCTCGACAACGGTGGCGTCGACGTCGCCCGGAGCGGACGTAGCGGCCAGCACGGACGCCGTGCCGATACCGCCGTCGATCTGCGGGAGCGCCTCGATCTCGACGTGCGGCGCCGCCTCGCGCCAGGCGGTCGCCACGATGCGGGACACCTCCGGCGGACTCAGTTCGCCGACCCGGCCGGGCGCCACCAGAACACGCATGGCGGCAAGTATCCCGTGGTCAGCCGACGAGCAACGCGCGGGCACCGAGCCCGAGCACCGCCAGCGTGACCGCGGTCATCAGCGTCCACCAACCGGTGGCGGGCAACGGGGTGATCCGCGCGAGTTGGTCGACGTCCGATCCCAGTCCACCCGGGCGCCGACGGGCGCGGAACAGCCCGGCCATCCCCCAGGGTCCGCTGAACAACAGGAACCAGGTGAGGGTGGTCGCGAGCGCCGACCGCACCTGGTCGGGTGCGTACCATCCGACCAGCCCGATCGTGACCCCGCTGACCACGACGACGACCAGGCCGTGCAGGTTGCGGATCTGCAGCAGCATCAGCGCGCAGACGAGCACCATCGCCCACAGGTAGGCGTTCGACCACCCGGCCGGCGCCGCATAGGCGCCCGCCAGCCCGGCGAGCGCCGGGGTCAGGTAGCCCGCCAGCAGGGTGGCCACCATTCCCGGGCCCGAGGGGCGGCCGCGCGACACCGACAGGCCGGACGCGTCGGAGTGCAACCGGATGCCGTGCAGCGAGCGCCCGGCCAGCAGCGCCACGACGGCGTGACCGCCCTCGTGCAGCAGCGTCACCAAGTGCCTGATGTAGCGCACGATCGGGTCGGCCAGCAGCGCGCACAGCGCCACGAGGGCGCACCCGATGACGACCGCGCGATCGGGCGGGGTCGTGGCGGCGAGTCGGTCGAGAAATTGGTCCACGCGGGTTCAACGAAGCCCGGTTTCGGTGGGTGCCAAGGCAACCCACCGAAACCGGGCTTGTGTGTCAGCTGTCGGACGCGGTCGGACGCGGTCAGACGCCAGGCGTCCGCACGGTCAGCTGCCCGTCGGCACCGACCCACGGGTTGTGCTCGGTCGGCACCCGCTCACCCTCGGGCACCGCGCCCGGTGCGGTGCCGTCACCGAACGGGCGACCGCCGAGCGCCTCGCGGCCGTGCGCGGTGCCCCAGCCGGACAGGTCGGGCCCCTTGGGCACGATGCCGGTCGGGTTCACGTCGCGGTGCACCACGTAGTAGTGCTTCTTGATCTGCTCGAAGTCGACGGTGTCGCCGAAGCCGGGCGTCTGGAACAGGTCGCGCGCGTAGGCCCACAGCACCGGCATCTCCGACAGCTTCTGCCGGTTGCACTTGAAGTGCCCGTGGTAGACGGGGTCGAACCGCACCAGGGTGGTGAACAGCCGGACGTCGGCCTCGGTGATGGTGTCGCCCATCAGGTAGCGCTGGTTCGCGAGTCGCTCGCTCACCCAGTCGAGCGCGGTGAACAGCCGGTCGTAGGCGTCCTCGTATGAGCTCTGCTCGCCGGCGAAGCCGCAGCGGTACACGCCGTTGTTGATCTCGGTGTAGATCCGCTTCATCACCGGCGCCATCTCCTCGCGCAGCGCCTGCGGGTACAGGTCGGGAGCGCCGTCGCGGTGGTACTGCCGCCACTCGGTGGAGAAGTCGAGCGTCATCGGCGCGAAGTCGTTGGTGACGACCTTGCCCGACTCGATCTCGACGACGGCCGGCACGGTGATGCCGCGCGGGTAGCCCGGCTGCCGCTTCTCGTAGGCGTCCTTCAGCTTCGGGATGCCGAGCACCGGGTCGAGGCCACCGGGGTCGAGGTCGAAGGTCCAGCTGTCCGAGTCGTGGGTCGGACCCGTCAGCCCCATCGACAGCACCGGCTCGAGGCCGAGCAACCGGCGCACGATGATCGTGCGGTTGGCCCACGGGCAGGCACGCGCGGCGACGAGCCGGTACCTGCCCGGCTCGGCCTTCCAGCCCGACTCCGCACCGTCGGCGGTGATGCGGTCGTTGATGTAGCGGGTGTCGCGCTCGTAGCTCTTCTCGACGTAACCCTTGGGCTCACTCATCTGCGGCTCCCATCCGTTCCAGCAACAGTGCCTCGGCGAGGCAGACACGTTCGAATTCTGCGAGGTGCAGCGACTCGTTCGCACCGTGGGCGCGGGAGTCGGGGTCCTCGACGCCGGTCACCAGGATCGCGGCGTCCGGGAACTTCTCGGCGAAGGCGGCGACGAACGGGATCGACCCGCCGACGCCGATGTCGACCGGCTCCTGGCCGTCCCAGGCATCGCGGAAGGACGAGCGGGCGACGTCGTAGACGGGACCCTGGGCGTCGGCGGCGAAGCCGGCCCCTTCGTCGTCGAGGGTGATCTCGACGCGCGCGCCCCACGGCGCGGCGGCTTGCAGGTGGTCGCGCAACAGTTCGAAGGCGTGCCGCGGGCTCTCGTCGGCGGCGATCCGCATCGACACCTTGGCGCGCGCGGTCGGCACGAGGGTGTTGGACGCGGTGTCGACCGACGGGGCGTCGAAGCCGATCGTCGTGATGCTCGGTTTGGTCCACAGCCGGGACAGGATCGAGTCGGAGCCGATCGGCGAGACGTCGTCGAGCAGTCCGCTCTCGGCACGCAGCCGCGCCTCGTCGTAGTCGAGATCGGCGGCGAGCCCCTGCGACAGCCCCTGCACCGCGACATTGCCGTCGGCGTCGTGCAGGCTCGCCAGCACCCTGATCAGCGCGGTGATCGCGTCGGGCACCGCCCCGCCGTACATGCCGGAGTGGATCGCGTGGTCGAGCGTGCTCACCTTGACCACGACGCGGATCATGCCGCGCAGCGTGGTGGTGAGTGCCGGCACCCCGACCTCCCAGTTGGTGGAGTCGGCCAGCACGATCGCGTCGGCGCGCAGTCGCTCGCCGTGGCGCTCGAGGATGGTGGCCAACGAGTCGGAGCCGATCTCCTCCTCGCCCTCGACGAACAGGTTGACGCCCACCGGCGGGCGGCCGTCGTGGGCCCTGATCGCGGCGAGGTGGGCCATCACGCCGGCCTTGTCGTCGGCGGCGCCGCGGCCGTAGAGGCGCCCGTCGCGTTCGGTGGGTTCGAACGGCGGGGTGTCCCAGTCGGCGTCGTCACCGGGGGGCTGCACGTCGTGGTGGGCGTAGAGCGTCACCGTGGGTGCGTCCGGTGCGGCGAGGCGTCCGATGACGGCCGGGCGGCCGCCCTCGCTGACGATCTCGACCTCGAGCCCCTCGGCGCGCAGCAGGTCGGCAACCGCGGTGGCGCTGGCGTCGACGTTGGCCTGGTCGAAGGAGTCGAGCGAAACACTCGGGATGCGGGTGAGGGCCTCGAGGTCGGCCCGCACCTGCGGCATCAGTTCACGGACACGGTCACGAAGGTGCTGGGTGCGATCTGTGCTCACCCGGTCAACCGTAGCCCGCACCGATCCGGCGCAAGATTCGGCGCACGATTCGGCGCCGTGACCGGCGCCACGTAAGATCGTGACTCGTGTTCGGCCGTAACAAGGATTCCCAGGAAACGCCCGTCGTCGTCGAGGAGACCACGACCGATTCGGGCGTGCCCGGCAAGAAGGGACGGCCGACCCCGAAGCGGCGTGACCAGGAAGCCGCGCGCCGCCGTCCGCTGGTGCCGGCCGACCGCGAGGCCGCCAAGAAACAGGCCAAGCAGGAGTCCCGGATCGGGCGTGCCAAGGCGCGCGAGGCGTTCGCCCGTGGCGAGGAGAGCGCATTGCCCGCCCGCGACCGCGGCCCGGTCAAGCGGTTCATCCGCGACACCGTCGACAGCCGCTGGAACATCGGCGAGATCCTGCTGCCGCTGATGCTCATCGTGCTGGTCATGACCGTGGTGCCGAACCGCTCCTTCCAGGTGCTCGCGCTCCTGCTGGTCTGGCTGGTCATCGTCATCGGTGTCGTCGACTGCGTGCTGCTCTGGCGTCGCCTGAAGAAGCAGATCAACGAGCGTTTCCACACCGACCCGCCGAAGGGTTCGAAGTCGTACGCGATCATGCGCGCATTCCAGATGCGCCTGTCGCGGATGCCGCGGCCGCAGGTCAAGCGCGGCGAGCAGCCGCGCTGACCCGTGCTTTCCCGCTGACCTACTGCGTGTAGCCGAGGCGCCGCGCGGCCATGTGGTACATGATCTCGACGGTGCCCCCGCCGATGCCGAGGATGCGCATGTCGCGGTACTGCCGCTCCACCTCCGACTCGCTCATGTAGCCCATCCCGCCGAAGAGTTGCACGGCCTCGTGCGCCACCCATTCGCCGGTCTCGGTCGCGGTGTTCTTGGCGAAGCAGACCTGCGGGATCAGCGAGGTCACCGCCTCCCCCGACTCGAACCGGTCGACCACGGCCCGGGTGTAGGTGCGGGCGACATCGATGCGCGCAGCCATCCGCACGAGCGTGCCCTGCACGGTCTGCCGCGAGATGAGCGGCTCGCCGAAGGTGGTGCGTGCGCGGCACCAGTCCGCGGCCAGGTCGAGACACCGTTGCGCCTGCGAATAGGCCTGCGCGGCAATGGCAATGCGCTCCGACAGGAACGCCGCACCGATGAGCGCGAACCCGGTGTTCTCCGGTCCGACGAGGTGCGAGGCCGGCACCCGGACGTCGGTGAAGCTCAGCTGCGCGGTGTCGGACGAGCGCCAGCCCATCTTGTCCAGCTTGCGGCTGACCTCGAAGCCCGGCATCCCCTTCTCGATCACGAGCAGCGACACACCCCGCGCGCCGGGCAGGTCCGCGCCGCCGGTGCGGACGGCGGTGGTGACGAAGTCGGCCCGGCACCCGGAGGTGATGAAGGTCTTCGCGCCGTTGACGACGTAGTCGTCGCCGTCGCGGCGGGCGGTCGTGCGCAGCCCGCCGACATCGGAACCGCCGCTCGGCTCGGTGATCGCGAGCGACCCGATGAGCTCACCGGCCAGCGCCGGTTTCACCCAGCGGTCGATCTGCTCCTGGTCACCGGCCGCGACGATGTGCGGGCAGGAGATGCCCGAGGTGAACAGAGATGCGTTCACGCCGCCGGCCGCGCCCGCTTCATGGAGGGCCTCGATGACGGTGACCACCTCGCGCTGGCCCGCGCCGCCCCCGCCCGCCTTCTCCGGAAATCCGACGCCGAGAAGGCCGAGTTCGCCTGCGGTTCTTGACAGTTCGCGGGGCAGCTCACCGGCGGCCTCCCACTCGTCCTGGTGCGGCAGCACCTCCCGGCGCACGAACTCGGTGACGGTGTCGCGCAGCGCTCGAAGCTCCGGGGTGTTCCAGTCGCCGTGGCTCATGCCCGCCCCCGCACCGCGCTCTTGGGCGCACCCGCGAACGCCTGGGCGAAAGTGGCCCAGTGGGCCGCCTCGCCGGTGAACTCCAGCGCGGTCTGTTCCGGTTCACGGCGCTGGGTGACGAGCAGGCAGAAGTCCTCGGCTGTGCCGCGCACCGTGTCGGCGGCGTCGGGCGGCCCCCACTTCCACACGTCCGCCGAATCGGGCGCCTGCAATTCGATCCGGAACTCGTTCGCGGGCGACTCCAGGCCGTTGATCCGATAGGCGAAGTCACGGGTACGCACCCCGAGGTGCGCGATGTCCCGCAACCGTGCCGTCGGCTCGCGCCGAGCATCGAGCGCGTCGGCGACGTCCTGACCGTGGGCCCAGGTCTCCATCAGCCGAGCCGTGGCCATCGACCGGGGCGCCATCGGCGGGCCGAACCACGGCAGCTTGACGCCCGGGTCGGCCGCGTCGAGCGCGCTCCCGAGCGCCGACCGCGCGGTGCGCCAACGCTGCAGCAGTTCATCGGCCGCAAGCTGGGCCAGTTCGTCGGCCTGCTCGTCGACGTGCCCCAGCGGGTTCTTCGCCGCCTGGGCGATCGCGTCGTCGAACGCCGCCGGGTCGGTCACGGCGAGCAGCGCCACCTCGTCGGTCCACAGCAGGTGGGCGATCTGGTGGGCGATCGTCCAGCGCGGGGCTGGGGTCGGACGCCGCCAGCCGGCGTCGTCGAGCCCCTGGACGAGGTCGTCGAGCACCTGCGCCTCGGCGAGGAAGTTGGTGGCTATCGCGGATTCGGAGGTCATGTCCGGCAGCGTCGCACTACCTGATGAGAAAAACAAGCATGAGTGCTTGTTTTCGGATGATCGTCGGCCTACGGTTTCGGTATCGACTTCACCGACCTGAGGAGATCCCGGATGGACCGCGGATTCGGCGACTGGCCCACCCGACACGCACTGCGCAACGCCGATCACACGGCGTACGTCGACGCAGTGAGCGGCGCGACGACCACCTGGCGGGCGCTGGAGGAACGCACCAACCGCCTGGCAGACGCATTGAGCCGCAAGGGAGTTCGTCGCGGCGACCGCGTCGCCACCCTCACCCTGAACAGTCCGCAGATGATGGAGATCTTCTTCGCCGTCGCGAAACTGGGCGCGATCACCGTGCCGGTGAACTTCCGACTGTCGGCCCGCGAGGTGGCGTATGTGCTGAACGACTCCGGCGCCATCGCGCTGTTCGCCTCGACGAGCCTGTGCGATCTTGCCGATGCGGCCCTGGAGGAAGTCGCTTCGGTGCGCATCCGCGTCGCGGTGCCGACCGCGGCCGAGCGGGCCGAGTCGGGCGAGGGCGACTACGGCGACCTCGTGGCCGGCGGCGACCCCGAACGGGTCGAGCGGCCCGTCGACGACACCGACGTCTGCGTGATCATGTACACATCGGGCACCACCGGACGTCCCAAGGGCGCGATGCTCACCCACCGCAACTTCCAGTACAACGCGATGAACGGGTTCGGGTTCGGCGACGGCTACAACCGCAACGACATCACGATCTCCTCGGCACCGCTGTTCCACATCGGCGCCCTCGGCGTGCATACCCTGCCGTTCGCGTACGTCGGCGGGTCGGTGGTGATCACCGAAGCGTTCGACCCGTCGAGCTGGCTCGACCTCGTCGCGAAGTATCGCGTCACCAAGGCATTCTTGGTGCCGGCGATGTGGGCGGCTGTCGCGCAGGCGATCCCGGCCGCCGAGCGTGACCTCAGTTCGCTCACCTTCGCGATCACCGGCGGCGCACCGTGCCCCATCCCGGTGATCCGCGCACTGCATGCGGCCGGAATGGAGTTCACCGAGGGGTTCGGCATGACCGAGACCTCGCCCAGCGTCGCCTGTCTGCAACCCGAGGACGTGCTCGAACACGCGGGGTCGATCGGTCGGCCACTGATGCACGTCGACTACCGCATCGTCGAGGAGTCCGGCCGCGAGGTACCGGTGAACACCGTGGGTGAGTTGTGCCTGCGCGGACCGAGCATCTTCGTCGGCTACTGGGACCGTGTCGATGCCACGAACGAGGCGCTGCGCGACGGGTGGTTCCACACCGGCGACATGGCCAAGGTCGACGCCGACGGCTACATCACCCTCGTCGACCGCAAGAAGGACATGGTGATCACCGGCGGCGAGAACGTCTACCCGATCGAGGTCGAACTCGTGATGTACGAGCACCCCGACGTGCAGGAAGTGGCCGTCATCGGCGTGCCCGACGACAAGTGGGGCGAGAGCGTCACAGCGGTCGTCGCGCTGCGCGACGGCGCCACGACCGATGCCCAGGCCCTCCGCGAGTGGACGCTCGAACGCATCGCCCACTTCAAGGCCCCGCGGGAGGTGCACCTCGTCGACGCACTCCCCCGCAACGCCACGGGAAAGATCCTCAAGCGCGACCTTCGCGTGACCTACACCGGCAGCAGCAGCCAGGTCACCCGCTGAGATCGCGTCTCGCACGACGCACCGCATCGGCTACTTCGTCGGCAGCCTGTCCACCGAATCGATCAACCGCAGCCTCGCCAACGCCCTCACCCGGCTCGCTCCGGTGTCGCTGGAGTTCCACGAGATCGAGATCGGCAAACTCCCCCTCGCCGCCCCGCAGATGAACGCCCCGGAGGCGTACATCCAACTGGTCCCGGGTGCGATCAACGCCGACGGCGAGGTCAGCGACGACGAACTCGAGTGGCTGCTGCGTGACTTCATGGCCGAGTTCGCCACCTTCGTCGAGCGCGTGCTGACGGTCTTGCCGCAGCCGGGCAACTAGCGCACTCGCCGGTCAGGCGCTCCACCGCAGGTCGAGTCGCTCGGCCAGTATCAATTCGACGACGCTGCCGCTCGTGTGCGGTGCCGCAATGACGGCGCCGGGCACGGGTGGCGCGGTCGACCGATAGGTCTTGCCCGTCGGTGTCGTGATCTTGATCGTGTGTCCGTGACCGGGCGGCGGATCGACTCCGCCGTCGCCGGCCGGATCGCCGTGTACCACCCGCACCGTCCACCCCGGCATCTCCTTCACCAGGTTGAACCGCCGGCACACCCCGGCACCGTTGTCGACCTCGGTCGGGCCGCCCTCGGCGTAGGAATGGACGTGGTCGGTGTCGTCGATCGGCGCGTCGCAGAACGGTGTTCGACACACCTGGTCTCTGATCCGGATGAAGCGCCGCAGTGTGCCGTCGAATCGGCGCCGCCGCGGGTCGACCGCGGTGACCTGCCCGGTGACCGGGTCGGTGAAGACACGGCGCAGCCACGCCTGGGCGCGGTCGGCCTCCGCCGGACTCGGCCCGAACAATCCGGGGTGGCCTGCCACGATCGCCCGGGCCAACGCGGCCGGGATGGGTCCGTAGCCGTCCAACCAGGCCGGCCCGTCGGGGTCGGACGTCTCGGGAGTCGGCGAGGTGGATGGGCTCTGCGGGGTGTCACCGAACAGCTGGTCGGCGCCCATCACCAGCTGCACCTCGACAGGCGTGCCTTCGCGCACGGCGCGGCCGGTGAGCCGCTCCACGAACATGTCGGCCATCACCTGCGGCCGGGTGCGCCCGTCGATCGCACCCGTCGCCTGCTCGGTCGCGGCGTCCTTCTTCAGCGCTCCGAACGCCGCAGTGCCCTCGGGAGCGGGCAGGAACGCCACGATCTTGCACATCCCGTCCGGCTCCGCCTTGAACCACACCGCTCGATCCCCGGCCGCCTTCCGCGCCCGCTTCGCCGCACCCTCCGGGTCGACGGCCAACGCCGCCCTTCTCGCCGCGTTCGCCGCGGCGCGGACGCCGAGGTCGGGTAAGGCCGAGGCGAGTTCGCGGTCGACCTCGCGCCGCAGCGACGGCTCGAGGTGGTCGGTCTCTCGATGCACCGCCTGCGCCGCACGCTCGGTGATCAGCCCGGACGACAGCAACTCACCGGTGCCGGCCAGGTCGCGTTGCATGGCCCGGGCAAACCCGAGATCGCGGGACGCCTGCGCGGGGCTGATGCGCCGCGCGAGAGCGATCTGATCGGCGATGCCGCGGCCGCGCTCGCGGCTGGGCACCTGCCGGCGCCGCTGATCCTCGCGTTGGGAGACCTCGAAGTCGACCGACACCCTCGCGATCGCACCCACGGTCGCATTGAGGAGGGTCTGCAACTCCTCAAGCTGGGTGATCTTGTCGAAATCGTCTGTGGCAGAACGCATCTCGGCCACCGCTTCGACCAGATGGCCGACGGCGCTGAGCGGTGCGTTCTCCATGAACACAGTCAACCAGGAGGGTCTGACAACCTTCTTCGATCACCGCAGAACTAGGCGGCCGCACTCGGCGACTGGCTCAGTCGAGCAACCCCAACCCGGCCGCCAGCTGCGGCGCCCACGCGTCCAACACCGCAGCCCGGCGCTTCGAGTCGTCGCTCAGCTGATTGGCAAGGGCCAGACCGCGACCGAGGTCGAGGGTGGCCTGCACCAGACCCCGCACCACCGGGTCGCGTCCGTCGACACCGAGCAGCGCGACCGTCCGGTTGTGCACCTCGCGGCCGAACTTCCCCTCCAACGGCTCGATCCGTGCCCGCAGGGACTCGTCGACGGCGGCCACGGTCCATACCTGCAGCGCGGCGTCGAACAAGGTGCTCATGTAGACGTCGACCATCAGCTCGGTCACCGCGCGCACCCGCTCGACCCCGCGAAGGTCCTTGACGTCCATCGCATCGAGGCCGGCCGAGCGTTGCTCGAACATGAAGTCGAGAGCGGCCGCGGTGAGGTCCTCGCGGGTCGGGAAATGGTGTTGCAGAGCACCGCGACTGGTGCCGGCGTCGGCTGCGACGGCGGCCATCGTGGTGCCTTCCCAACCGCGCAACCGCAGCGACTCCACGGTGGCCTCCAGGATCCGCTGGCGGGTCTGCCTACTGCGGTCCTGTTTGGGTTCGGTTGCTCGAGTGGTCATCGGCAGACCATCGAACCAGATCGCCCGGTCATGACACTGGGGCGGCCCAGCGCGGCGGACGCTTCTCCAGGAAGGCCCGCACACCTTCGGCGGCCTCCTGCGAGGCGAACAGACGCGACGACTGGTCGATCACCCGGTCGCGGTCGGCAGTAATGCCTGCCGCGAGGGCGTGGTTGACCAAGGTCTTCGATTCACGCAGCCCCTGGGGCGAGCAGGCCGCGAACGAACGCACGAACCCGTCCACCACCGCGTCGACGTCCGCGGAGTCGTCGACCGCACGAGTGATGAGCCCGATGCTCTCGGCACGCGCGGCGTCGAAGGTGTCGCCGGTCAGGAAGAGCTCGGACGCCGCACGGTCGCTCAGGCGCGGCAGCACCGTCAACGAGATGACCGACGCGGCCAGCCCGAGCCGGGCTTCGGTGAGCGCGAAGGTGGTTCTCGGCCCCGCGATCACCAGATCACATGCCGCGACGAGCCCGAGCCCGCCGGCCCGCACGTGACCGTCGATGCGTCCGATCACCGGCTTGCCGACGAGCACGATCGCTTCGAGCAGGTCGGTGAGTTGCTCGCCGCGGGCGCGCACCGGATCGGCGGACGCCGCGGGCGCCTCGGTCAAATCGGCGCCTGCGCAGAAGGTGCCGCCGGTGTGGGTCAGCACGATGGTGCGAACCGCGTCGTCGGCCGCCGCGCCCTCGAGTGCCTCACGCAGTTCGCGCACGAGTTGGTCGGACAGTGCATTCCGGTTGTGCGGGGAGTCGAGCGCGATCGTCGCGACACCGTTCCCGGTCTCGACGGCCACCCGTCGGTCTTCACTCATTGTCTTCCCTCCTGCGATTCCGGCGATTCCTCGTCGACGACCACCAGCACGGCACCCTGTTCGACCTGGGCACCGACCTGCACGGACACCTCGCTCACGACGCCGTCCGTCGCGGCCGTGACCGAGTGCTCCATCTTCATCGCCTCCAGCCACAACAGCGGCTGTCCCGCGCTCACCTCGTCGCCGACCTCGACCGCCAACCGGGTGACGGTGCCGGGCATCGGCGCGACGAGCGCGCCGGCGTGCATCTGCACCGACGGGTCGACGAACCGGGGCACGACCCCCAGCCGCACCGACCCGAGCGGGCTATCGACGGCGACCGCACCCTCGTCGGCCGAGCCGTACCGGGTGATCTCGAAGCGGCGCACCACGCCGTCGATCTCCAGACGCACCTCGCCGGGGGCGACGGAGACGACGGACGGCGACGCCGGCGCCTCGACGGTCACACCGTCGCGACCGTGCTGGTAGACGACCTCGATCTCGTTGTCCCCCAGCGAGAATCGCCGCGACTGGGGCGATGGCGCGAGGGTGCGGAAGCCGGCGGGAACGCCCGCATTGCTGGTGGCGCGTTCTGCCGCCGAGTTCGCCAGCGCCGCAGCCACCGCGGCGAGCGCCGGATCCTCCCCCGTTCCGTCGAGCAGTTCGCCGGGCTCGTGCTGGGTGTAGAACCGGGTGTCGGCGGTGCCGTCGAGAAACTCCGGGTGCAGCAGGCTGGCCACCAGCAGGTCGCGGTTGGTGGTGAACCCGTGGATGCGCGCGCGCCGCAACACCGAGGCGAGCAGCCGCACGGCGCTCTCCCGGTCGGCGGCGCGGGAGATCACCTTGGCGAGCATCGGGTCGTAGTGCACCGACACGACGTCGCCGCTGCGCACACCGGCGTCGAGGCGCACCCCACCGTTCGGCGGGATCTCGAATTCGGTTGCCACCTGCGGGATCTCGAGCACGTCCAGGGTGCCGCTGGTGGGCGTCCAACCGGCGGCAGGGTCTTCGGCGTAAAGACGCGCCTCGATGGAGTGACCGCTCATCGTCGGCTCGTCGTCGGTGAGCGCGCGCCCCTCGGCGACGTCGAGTTGCAGACCGACCAGGTCGAGACCGGTGACCGACTCGGTGACCGGATGTTCGACCTGAAGGCGGGTGTTCATCTCCAGGAACCAGAACCGTCCGCGTTCGTCGGCGAGGAACTCCACCGTGCCGGCGCCCCGGTAGCCGACCGACGCCGCCGCGTCTCGAGCCGCCGCGAGCAGCCGCTCGCGCATGTCACCACCGACCCGGTCGACCAGCGGGGACGGCGCCTCCTCGATCACCTTCTGGTGGCGACGCTGCAGGGAGCACTCGCGTTCGCCCAGCGCCCAGACGGTGCCGTGGGCGTCGGCCATCACCTGCACCTCGACGTGGTGACCGGCCTCGAGGTACTGCTCGCAGAACACCGTGTCGTCGCCGAATGCACTGCCGGCCTCGCGCGAGGCGCTGGCGACGGCGTCGGTGAGTTCGGACAGTTCGCGCACGACCCGCATGCCGCGTCCGCCCCCACCGGCCGACGCCTTCACAAGCACCGGCAGGTGCTCCTGGGTGATGTCGTCGACCGCGAGCTTCTCCAGCACCGGCACCCCGGCCTGCGCCATCCGTGCCTTCGACTCCACCTTCGAGCCCATCAGGTCGATCGCGTCGGGGTCGGGGCCGATCCACACGAGCCCGGCCTCCCGGACGGCGCGGGCGAACCCGGCGTTCTCGGACAGGAACCCGTAGCCGGGGTGGATCGCGTCGGCGCCCACCTTGCGGGCCGCCTCGATGATCAGGTCGCCGCGCAGATAGGTCTCCGCGGAGCTGACACCCGGCAGACGGACGGCTGAATCGGCCTCCAGCACATGCGGACTGGTCGCATCGGCGTCGGAGTGAACAGCCACCGTGGCGATGCCGCGGGCACGGCAGGTGGCGAACACACGTCGGGCGATCTCGCCGCGGTTGGCCACCAGCACGCTGGTGATGGTCTGGGTCTTCACGTTGGTCATTGGCTTCCTCACATCCGGAAGACGCCGAAGGAGTCGGCGCCTTCGTACGGTGCGGTGTGGATCGCGGACAGCGCCATGCCGAGCACGGTGCGGGTGTCGCGGGGGTCGATGATCCCGTCGTCGTAGACGAGACCGGAGAGCACGAGCGGCATGGCCTCGGCGGTGATCTGCTTCTCGATCATCGCGCGCACCGCCAGGGCGCCGTCCTCGTCGAACGGTTTGCCCTGCGCGAGCGCCGACGCCTTCGAGACGCTGTAGGTGACGTCGGCCAACTGGGTCGCACCCATCACCGACGAACGCGCGCTCGGCCAGGTGAACACGAACCGTGGCTCGTACGCCCGCCCGCACATGCCGTAATGGCCTGCGCCGTAGGAGTTTCCGAGGAGCACCGAGATGTGCGGCACGGTCGAGTTGGAGACCGCGTTGATCATCATCGCGCCGTGCTTGATGATGCCGCCCTGCTCGTACTCCTTGCCGACCATGTAGCCGGTGGTGTTGTGCAGGAACAGCAGCGGCGTGTTCGACCGGTTCGCGAGTTGGATGAACTGCGCGGCCTTCTGCGCCTCCTGGCTGAACAGCACACCGCGGGCGTTGGCGAGGATGCCGATCGGATAGCCGTGCAGCTGCGCCCACCCGGTGACCAACGAGCTGCCGTAGAGCGGCTTGAACTCATCGAAATCGGAGTCGTCGACGATGCGCGCGATCACCTCGCGCGGGTCGAACGGGTTCTTGAGGTCGGGCGGCACGATCGCCAGCAGGTCGTCGCTGTCGTAGCGCGGCGGTTTCGGCGAATGGCTGCGTGGCCCACCGGCTTTGCGCCAGTTCAGCCGCGACACGATGCGCCGCCCGACCCGCAGCGCGTCGGGCTCGTCGACGGCGTAGTAGTCGGCGAGGCCGGAGACCCGGGCGTGCATGCCGGCGCCGCCGAGGGACTCGTCGTCCGACTCCTCACCGGTGGCGGCCTTCACCAACGGCGGGCCGGCGAGGAACACCTTGGAGCGCTCCTCGATCATCACCACGTGGTCGCTCATGCCGGGCAGGTAGGCGCCGCCCGCGGTCGAGTTGCCGAACACGATGGCGATCGTCGGGATGCCCGCCGCCGAGAGCCGCGTGAGGTTGCGGAAGGTGGCGCCGCCGGGGATGAAGATGTCCTTCTGCGTCGGCAGATCCGCGCCGCCGGACTCCACGAGACTGATCACCGGGAGCCGGTTCTGGATCGCGATCTCGTGCATCCGCAGGGTCTTCTTCACCCCGGACGGGTTGGTCGAGCCACCTTTGACCGTCGGGTCGTTCGCGATGATCATGCACTCGACGCCCTCGACGATGCCGATGCCGGCCACCGCGCTGCCGCCCACCTTGAACTGACTGCCGTAGCCCGCGTACGGCGCGAGCTCAAGGAACGGTGCGTCCCGGTCGAGCAACAGGTCGATGCGCTCACGGGCGGTGAGCTTGCCGCGCTTGCGGTGGCGTTCGACCGCGGCCGCGCCGCCGCCCTCCACCACCTCGGCGGCGACGGCGTCGATCTCGGCGAGCTGCTCGAGCATCGCCGTCCGGTTGGTCGTCGCCTCCGGCGATGCGGCGTCGAATGCGCTGCCTAGCAACGTCATCGGTTCGTTCCTTCCTGATCGAAACGGGTCGGCAGGTCGACCACCCGGGCGCGCAGCCACTCACCGAGTGCCTTCGCCTGTGCGTCGAACCGGGCGGCGTAGGCCACGCCCTCGCCGAGCAGACCCTCGACGACGAAGTTGATCGCCCGAAGGTTGGGCAGCCGGGTGCGTTCGACCCGCAGAGGCGCCGTCTCCGGCAGTAGTTCCTGCAGCTTCTCGACGGTGAGGAACGAGTCGAGCCAGCGGAATTCGTCCTCGCTGTGCACCCAGACGCCGACATTGGCGTTGCCGCCCTTGTCGCCCGACCGCGCGCCGGCGATGGTGCCGAGCGGGCGCCGGACGGTGTCACCGAAGTCTTCGGGGAACACCGGGGCGTCGTCGGTGGTCGGCTCCAGCGGCTGGGTCTGCGGTGGCGCGGGGATGCGCACCGTGGAGCCGTCGTCGAGCACGGCGATGTGCCGCGGCACCCCCTGGTCGACGTAGCCGGGCTTGAACACCCCGTACGCCGTGCCACCCGAGGGCGGCGCCGTGAGGAAGCAGCCCGGGTAGGTCGCGAGCGCCATCTCGACGGCCGCGCCCGACAGGGCGCGGCCCACCGTCTTCTCGTCGGGGTCGCGGGCGACGAGGGTGAGCCGGGCGGCCGCACGCTCCTGGGTGTCGGGGTCTTCGTGGTCGGTGCGCGAGAGGGTCCAGTCGAGTTCGGCCGGCCGCACGGCCAGGGCGTCCTCCACCTGGCGGCGCACGAACGCGGCTTTGTCGTCGATGTCGAGGCCGGTGAGCACGAACGTCAACTCGTTGCGGAAGCCACCGAGCGAGGTGCACGACACCTTCAGCTGCGGCGGCGGCGCCTCACCCTCGGCACCCGACACGAGCACACGGTCGGGGCCCTCCTGCTCCAATCGCAGCGAATCGAGCCGGAGCACCGCATCGGGGCCGGCGTACCGGGCGCCCTGCACCTCGTAGAGCAACTGGGAGAGCACCGTGTCGACGGTGACGAAACCGCCGGTGCCGTCGTGCTTGGTGATGACGAACGAGCCGTCCTCGTGGATCTCGGCGATCGGGAACCCGGGCCGCGCGAGGTCGTCGAGCCAGCCGTCCGCGCGGTTGAAGAACGCGAAGTTGCCGCCGGTGGCCTGCGTGCCGCACTCGATGATGTGGCCGGCCGCCATCGCCCCGGCGATCTGGTCGTAATCGGTTGTGCCCCAGCCGAACCGGTCGATCGCCGGGCCCACGACGACGGACGCGTCGGTGACGCGTCCGGTGATGACGACATCGGCACCCGAGCGGCACGCCTCGGCGATGCCGAAGGCGCCCAGGTAGGCGTTGGCGGCGAGCACCTTCCCGAGGCCGAGTTCCTCGGACCGCTCGGTGAGGTCGTCGCCCTCGACGACCGCGACGGTCACGTCGAGACCGAGCCCGCGGGCGACCTCGCGCACCGCGTCGGCACAGCCGCGCGGGTTGAGTCCGCCGGCGTTGGAGACGATGCGCACCCCGCGCTCGAGGGCGGTGCCGAGGCTGTCCTCCAACTGCCGAACGAAGGTGCGGGCGTAGCCGAGTTCGGTGTCGCGCATGCGGTCTCGCCCGAGGATCAGCATGGTGAGTTCGGCGAGGTAGTCACCGGTCAGCACGTCGAGGTCGCCACCGTCGAGCATCTCGCGCATCGCGGACAACCGGTCGCCGTAGAAGCCCGAACAGTTGCCCACCCGAAGAGGGTTGGTCATGGCTCGCAGCGTTCCACAATCGACAAAAACAAGCAAGCATGCTTGTTTTTTTCCTCGGCCGCTCCTACGGTGATGCCATGCGGCTCACTCAGGACCACGAAGACTTCCGTGCAGGCGTCCGTCGCTTCGTCGACCGGGACGTGAACCCCCACGTGGACGAGTGGGAGAAGTCCCACTTCCCCGCCCACGAACTCTTCCCCAAGGCGGCCGAACTCGGCCTGCTCGGCATCGAGTACGAGCCGGAGTACGGCGGCCTCGGCGCCGATCACAGCTTCACGATGATCGCGGCCGAGGAGTACGGCCGGATGCACAGCGCGGGTATCAGCATGGCACTGGGCGTGCAGACGATGATGGCTACGCCGTCACTGGCCGAGTTGGGCACGCCCGAGCAGAAGAAGCAGTTCCTCGCGCCCGCTATCGCCGGCGAGGCGGTCGCCGCGATCGGTGTCACCGAACCCGACACCGGCTCGGACGTCGCACGACTGCGCACCCGAGCCCGCCGCGACGGCGACGACTGGGTGATCACCGGACGCAAGATGTATATCACCAACGGCTCCCAGGCCGACTGGATCTGCCTGCTGGCCCGCACCTCCGACGAGGGCGGTTACCGCGGCATGTCGCAGATCATCCTGCCGACGAAGTCCGAGGGGTTCTCGGTGAGCCGGCTGCTCGACAAGATGGGCAACCGCAGCTCCGACACCGCCGAGCTCGTGCTCGACGAGGTGCGGGTGCCGGTGGCCAACACCATCGGCGAGGTCGGCCGCGGGTTCCAGCAACAGATGAAGCAGTTCGTGATCGAGCGGATGTTCGCCGCGTACAGCGCGATCGGGCAGTGCAACCACGCCCTCGAGCGCACCCGCGAGTACATCGCTCAGCGCACCGTGTTCGGCAAGCCGCTGGCCGAGCGCCAGTACGTCGCGTTCCGGCTCACCGAACTGCAGGCGAAGGTCGACCTGCTGCGCAGCCACAACCTGCAGACCTGCGAGACGCTGCTCGCCGGTGAGGACATCACCCGGATGGCGTCGATCGGCAAGCTGACGGCCGGACGACTGGTGCGCGAGGTCGCCGACACGTGCATGCAGTTCCACGGCGGCATGGGCTACATCGAGGAGACCTGGACAGCGCGCTTCATGCGCGACACCCGACTGGGCTCGATCGGCGGCGGCGCCGACGAGGTGATGCTCCAGGTGCTCGCCCGCCTCGACGGCCTGCCCGCCTGACCCGCTACCGCTCACCTGAAGGAGTACGCCATGCAGCCCGATCTGTCCCTCGTCGACCCGCTGGACCATCACCTCGCCACCCGCGTGAACGTGGGCGACATGCTCACCCGGAGCGCGGCGCTGTTTCCCGACCGGGTGGCGGTCGTCGACGGCGACACCGAGATCACCTACCGCGAACTCGCCTCCACCGCAGATCGATTCGGCCGTGCGCTGCTCGACGAGGGCGTCGAACCCGGCACCGCGGTCGCGCTGCTGATGACGAACTCGTGGAAGATGCTCGCCGCCTACTACGGGTGTGCGCGGGCCGGACTGGTGGTGTTGCCGCTCAACATCGTGCTGCTGCCGGAACTGCTCACCTGGATCGTCGGCGATGCGGAGGCGACGGCGATCGTCGCCGACGAGGCCCTGCGTCCGAAGCTGGAACCGGTCGTCGCCGGCTCCCCCGCCGTCCGCACCGTCGTCATGACCTCCGACGCCCCGGAGCCCGTCGCCGACCGCCGGACGGTGTCGTGGAACGACATCCTGGCCGCGGCGTCCGACGCGCCGTTGGAGGTCGAGGTGCCCGAGCGCGCACCGGTGCAGTGCCTCTACACCTCCGGCACGACGTCGAACCCGAAGGGCGTGCTGACCAGCCACGTCTCGGTGACGATCGCCCTGCTCAGCAATGCCATCGTCACCCGGCAAGGCTGGGGCTCGGACGCGCCGGTGATGCTCGTGGTGCTGCCGCTGTTCCACGTGACCGCGTTGAACACCCTCGCGATGCCGGTGCTGATGATGGGTGGCACGGTCGTCATGCCGTCGCTCGCTTTCGACCCCGCCAAGGTGTTGGACGCCGTCGAGCAGCGCTCGATCACCCACCTGATGATGCTGCCGATGATGCACGCCGCGTGTGCCGCCGAACAGCAACGGTCAGCGAGGAATCTGGAGTCGGTGCGCTGCGCGATCTACGCGATGGCGCCGATGCCCGAAGACCTGCTGAACAAGGTCGACACGATGTACCCGAACGCGAGCGTCATCCTCGGCTCGGGCCAGACCGAGGTGGTGCCCGCGACCGTCATGCAGTGGCCGGAGCACCGTCACACGGCGGCCGCGTCGTGGGGACCGCAGGTGCCGACCGTGCTGACCAAGACGATGGACCCCGTGTCGGGCGCGGTGCAAGGACCCAACACCACCGGCGAGATCGTGTACCGCGGCCCGAACGTCGGCCTCGGCTACTGGAACAACCCGACCGCCAACGCCGAGGCCTTCGCGCACGGCTGGTTCCACTCCGGCGATGTCGGGCACCTCGACGACGAGAGCGTTGTGTGGTTCACCGACCGCACCAAGGACATCATCAAGTCGGGCGGCGAGAACGTCTCGTCGGTCGCGGTCGAGGCGGCGCTGCTCAGCGCACCGGGAGTGGCGGAGTGCAGCGTGGTCGGTGTGCCGCACGACCGGTGGGGCGAGGCGGTCTGCGCGGTCGTCGTCCCCGACGGGAGCGTCGACCCGGCCGATCTGGAGGACCAGGTCATCGCCTACGCGAAGACCCGGCTCGCCGGGTTCCAGGTGCCCAAGAGCGTGCAACTGGTCGAGGAGCTGCCGAAGACGGCGACCGGGAAGATCCAGAAGTTCGAGGTGCGGGCGGCGGCCCGGGTGGCCGCCGAATCAGCTGGGTGACAACGGCATCGGCCCGTAGACGTCGAAGTCGCCCTGCCGCAGGGTGACCGCCCTGACCCCGGCGTCGGCGAGTTCCTCCCAGCTCTGCGACAGCCAGGCCTCGGCGTCCGCCTGCGTCGGGAAACCGGCCGATCCGTCCGGCTCGCCGCCGGTGTAGGCCCAGGTCCACTCGTTCATCCCTGCACCGTAGGCGAAACCCGTAGGGTGATTGCGCGGTCGTCCGCGAGGACGACACCAACTCAACACCCAGCCAACCCCCGAGCCAGGAGCTTCCATGGACGCACGACAGGACATCCTCGACCGGATCCCGATGGACCAGCTTGCCGCGCAGGTCGGCGCGGACGAGCAGACCACCCGCGCCGCCGCGGAGCAGTTGATCCCCGCACTGGTCGGCGGCCTGCAGGCGAACGCCCAGGACGAGGCCGGGGCGCAGTCGCTGTTCGACGCGCTCGGCGACCACCAGGGCGGTACGCCGGCGCTCGACCAGGTCGACACCCAGGAGGGCCAGCAGATCGTCAGCCACGTCTTCGGTGCCAACCAGGACGAGGTCGTCAACCGGCTCGGCGGCATGGACGGCGGCGCCGGCGGCGACATCCTGAAGAAGCTGCTGCCGATCCTCGCGCCGATCGTGCTCAGCTACATCTCCGGCAAGGTGCTCGGCGGCGGACAGACCGGCGGGCAGACCACTGGACAGGCGGCACCGCAGCAGCCGGCCGGCCAGAACACCGGCCAGAGCACCGGCCAGGCACCCACCCAGGACGCCGGCGCGGGCGGTCTCGGCGACATCCTCGGCAGCATCCTCGGCGGCATGGGCGGCGGCCAGGGCGCACAGGGCGGTCTGCCCGGCGGACTGGGCGACATCCTCGGCGGCATCCTCGGCGGAGGGCGTCGCTGACAGCACCCCCGACACACGCGAAAGCGCCGAGGTGATCTCGCAGATCGCCTCGGCCCTTTCGCGTGTTCGCTTGAAACTCAGGCGAGTTCGGACACCGCTCGAGCCACGGTCGGGGCGACCCGCTCGTCGAACACGCTCGGCACGATCTGCGTCGCGGTGGGGTTGTCGACCAGCGACGCGATCGCCTCGGCGGCAGCGACCTTCATCGCCTCGGTGATCTGCGGGGCGCCCGAGTCGAGGGCACCGCGGAACAGCCCCGGGAAGGCGAGCACGTTGTTGATCTGGTTCGGGAAGTCCGACCGTCCGGTCGCGACGACGGCCGCGTACTTGTGCGCCACCGTCGGGTGCACCTCCGGGTCGGGGTTGGCGAGCGCGAAGATGATGCAGTTGTCGGCCATCTTAGCGACGTCCGACTCGGGCACGGTGCCGCCCGACACTCCGACGTAGACGTCGGCCTCGAGCAGCGCGTCGCCGAGCTTGCCGCGCAGACCCAACGGGTTGGTGGTGGCGGCGAGCTTGCGCTTGTGCTCGGTGAGGTCGCTGCGCTGCGGTTCGATGATGCCGCGGGAGTCGCAGACCACGAGGTCCTTGATGCCGGCCCGACGGAAGATGTTGGCGATCGCGACACCCGCGGCGCCGGCGCCGCCGATGACGACCCGCAGCGAGGCGATGTCGCGCCCGACCACCTTCGCCGCGTTGATCAGCGCGGCGAGAGCCACGATCGCGGTGCCGTGCTGGTCGTCGTGGAAGACCGGGATGTCGAGGCGCTCCTTGAGCTGCCGCTCGATCTCGAAGCAACGCGGCGCGGAGATGTCCTCCAGGTTGATGCCGCCGTAGGTCGGGGCGAGGCGGACGACGGCTTCGACGATCTCCTCGACGGTGCCCGATTCGAGGCACACCGGCACGGAGTCGACGTTGCCGAAGTGCTTGAACAACACCGCCTTTCCCTCCATCACCGGCAGCGCGGCAACCGGACCGATGTCACCGAGACCGAGCACGGCGGTGCCGTCGGTGACGACCGCGACGGTGTTGCGGCGAGTCGTGTAGGTGAACGAGAGCTGCGGGTCTTGGGCGATGGCACGGCACACGTCGGCGACGCCGGGCGTGTACAGCATCGAGAGGTCTTTGCGGTCGCGCAGCGGCTTGCTCGGCACCGACTCGAGCTTGCCGCCCTCGTGCGCGACGAAGATCGGGCCGGACGTATCAGGGCTGGATGAGTGAGTCATGGCAGACAAAGGTCTCCACCTCCATTGGCGGTTTCGGCTTCACGAATGGGCGCCCGGTTCGCAATGGGGCCAGGCGCTGTGATCGGTCGAATCGCCAGGGTGGAGGCGTACTTCCTGTATCGGGCGGGGTTTGCCCGCGATCGTGGGCCAAGTCTGGCACACCGCACCGCCCCTGCAGGAGGCGACACGGGGCATTGGTCCGCCATTCGGTCCGCGGGTCGGCCAAGTACCCTGTACGGCGCGGCCGGTGTCATGGTCGTGACGGCGGAATCGGTGCTGCAGGAGGCTGGACGGATGGCGACGACCCTGGTGCTCGGGGGCACGCGCAGCGGGAAGACCCGACACGCACGATCGTTGTTGCCCACCGGGGCCTACACGGTCATCGACGCTTCGGCCGACGGCCACGACCACAACGACGGTGTGCACGGTCCCCGGGAGGACGTCGTCACCGGCGCCGAGAAGAACGTCGTGCGCACGCTCGATGTGACCCGGTCGATCCTGCGCTCGCGCAACCCCGTGCTGGTCGACTGCCTCGGCACCTGGGTCGTCGGTCTGCTCGACGAATGGCAGTCGTGGGACGACCTCACCGGCTCGTTGAAACGCGTCGAGGACGTCACGTACGAGTTGGCCGCGCTGTGGGCCGATGCGCCGTTCGACACC
This sequence comes from Calidifontibacter indicus, assembly GCF_003386865.1. Classification (NCBI taxonomy): domain Bacteria; kingdom Bacillati; phylum Actinomycetota; class Actinomycetes; order Micrococcales; family Dermacoccaceae; genus Calidifontibacter; species Calidifontibacter indicus. The sequence continues at coordinate 2,627,042 of NZ_QTUA01000001.1, forward strand.
GTCGCGGTGTCACACGAGGTGAGCTTCTCCCCCGTGCCGGTCGAACCGCGGGCCCGCGTCTACCAGGAGACGCTCGGACGGGTGAACGCGATCATCTCCGAGGCCAGCCGGCGAACCCATGTGGTGATCGCCGGCCGGATCCTCGACCTGTCGAACGCACCGGTGGTGCGCTGATTACTCAGTGATCTGACTGAACCGCGTTGCGGCTCAGTCGGTCTCGACCTTCACGAAGGGCGGCTTCACGACCTTCGCCTCCGCCGCGCGGCCGCGCACGTCGATGACGACCTCGTCGCCCTCGGCGGCGTCGCGGTCGAGCAGCGCGAGTGCGATGCCCTGCTTGAGGGTCGGCGACATCGTGCCGGAGGTGACCTCGCCGATGACGTCACCGGCGGCGTTCTTCACCTCGCAGTGCGACCGCGGAATGCCGCGGCCGGTGACCAGCAGACCCCAGGTGAGTCGGTAGTCCTTCGCCGCCTTCTGCGCCTCGAGCGCCTCCTTGCCCCAGAAGGCGTCCTTCTTCCAACCGACGGCCCAGCCGGAGCGCGCCATGTTGGGCGTGATCTGCATCGACAGGTCGTTGCCGTGCAACGGGTAGCCCATCTCGGTGCGCAACGTGTCGCGGGCGCCCAGGCCGCAGGGCAGACCGCCGTACGGCTGCATGGCCTCGACCAGCGCATCCCACACTGCCGGGGTGTCGTCCCAGCGCGGCACGAGCTCGAAGCCCTTCTCCCCGGTGTAACCGGACCGCAGCACGATGACCGGACGGCCGTTCCAGTCGGCCTCGGTGAACGACATGTACTCCAGGTCGGTCGGCAGCCCGAGCGCCTGCACCACCTCGAACGACTTCGGACCCTGCACCGCGATCACGCCGTACTCGGTGTGCTGGTCGGTGACGGTGATGCCGTCGGGCACCTTCTCGTTCATCCGGCGCACCACCTCGGCGGTGTTGGCGGCGTTCGGCACCAGGAACACCTCGTCGTCGCCGTGGAGATACTGGATCAGGTCGTCGACCACGCCGCCGGTGGCCTCGTCGCAGCACATCGTGTACTGCGCCTTCGGCGGCGACACCTTACGCAGGTCGTTGGTGAAGCACCTGTTCACGAAGTCGGCCGCACCCGGGCCTTTGACCAGGGCCTTGCCGAGGTGGCTGACATCGAAGATGCCGACCGCTTCGCGCACGGCGGTGTGCTCGCGCAGCACCCCTGCGCCCGGGTACTCGATCGGCATCTGCCAACCGCCGAAGTCGGCCATCTTCGCCCCGAGCGCCGTGTGCCGGTCGTGCAGCGGGGAGGCTTTCAGTGATGCATCGCTCATGAGAGCCGAACCTACAGTCCGACACCCGCGTATTGTCGCCGGTGGGCCAAACCCGCGAGTACACCCGAGATCACCCCGAGAGGACGCTCACCCCGTGACCAATGTGACCCTGACCGACCGCCCCGCCGACAAGGTGTCGGCACCCGTTCTGGTCGTGATGACCCTTGCCACCGGCGGCAAGGCGACCGTCGCGTCCGGCAACATCGACCCCGCCGTCGCGGAGGCCGTCAACGGCGCCCTGGAAGTGCTCGGCGCCACCGGCACTGCGGACGAGGTCGTCAAGCTCGCCGGCATCCCGGGGGCTACGGGTCTGGTGGTGGCCACCGGTTCGGGTCTCGATCACGAGCCGACGGACGCCGACACCGAGGCCGTGCGTCGCGCCGCCGGTGCCGCCGCGCGCACGCTGACCGACACCGCGCACGCCTGCTTCGGCTTCCCCAGCGACTCCAGCGCGCTCACCGTGGCGACCGTCGAGGGTGTCCGGTTCGGAGCGTACGAGTACACCGCCTACCGCGCCACCGGTCCAAAGCCGCAGCCGCTGACGAAGGCCACCGTGTCGTCGTCCGTGGCGAAGGCGTCGGCCACCAAGACCGGCGTGAAGCGCGCGCAGGTCGTCGCCGACGCGCAGGCGTGGGCCCGCGACCTGGTCAACCAGCCGCCGCTCGACCTCTACCCGGCGTCGTTCGCCGACGCCGCGAAGAAGTACTTCGCCGGCACCGAGGTGAAGGTGCAGGTGCAGGACGAGAAGGCGTTGGCGAAGGCCAACTGCGGCGGCCTCATCGGCGTCGGACGCGGCTCGGCGCGCCCGCCGCGTCTGGTCACCCTCACCTACAAGCCGGCCAAGGCCAAGGCTCACATCGCGCTCGTCGGCAAGGGCATCACCTTCGACAGCGGCGGCCTGTGCATCAAGCCCGGCGCGAGCATGGTCACGATGAAGTGCGACATGGCCGGCGCGGCCGCCGTCGCCGCGGCGACCGCCGCGATCGCGGCGCTCGGTCTGCCGATCGCCGTCACCACCTACCTGTGCCTGGCCGAGAACCTCACCGGCGCCGACGCGCAGCGTCCGGGCGACGTCGTCACCATGCCGAACGGCAAGTCGGTCGAGATCATCAACACCGACGCCGAGGGACGCCTGGTGATGGCCGACGGCCTCTGCTTCGCCTCGACCGTCGACCCCGACCTCGTCATCGACGTCGCGACGCTGACCGGCGCCGCGGTGCTCTCGCTCGGTCCGCGCACGACCGCGGTGCTGTCCAACCAGGACGCGCTGCGCGACGAGGTGCTCGCCGCCGCCGGCACCGCCGGCGAGGCGATGTGGCCGATCCCGCTGCTGGACGAACTGCGTCCGTCGATGAAGTCCAACGTCGCCGACGTGAAGCACACCGGTGAGCGCATGGGCGGCATGATCACCGCCGCGCTGTTCCTGCGCGAGTTCGTCGGGGACGACAACTCGGGGGCCCAGTTGCCGTGGGCCCACCTCGACATCGCCGGCCCGGCGTTCAACGAGGCAGGCGCCTACGGCTACACCCCGGCCGGGGCGACGGGTCACAGCGTCCGCACGCTGGTGGCGCTGGCCGAAGCGCGCGCCTGACCGCACGAACGAACGGTGCCCCGCGAGATCACATCTCGCGGGGCACCGTTGTCTCGTCTGCGTCGGTCCTGCCGTCGGTCAGCCCGACTTGCGCCGGAACATCTGCTGCGTGCCGGAGGTCTCGGCGTCGTGAGCGCCGTGCACCTTCGAGTGCTCCGAGTGATCGGAGACGTCGCGGCCGCCGTGCGCCTTCTTCTTGTCGAGCGCCTCGCGGAACTTCGCCTTCATCTCGTCACTGGGTGACGGCTTGTTCGATGACATGTCCACTCCTTCTGCTGGGGTGACCGGGTGCCGTCACTCTTGCACGTCGCGCGCCCCGGAGCCACCGATTAGCGCTCGGCAACCGGCCGATACCGGCGAGTTGTGAGCCACCTTCACGCGACACGCGCGGGAAGTGCCAAGATTGGCGAGGCCGACGATCTCGGCCACCGACCGAGCCCTAGGAGTTGCCTGCAATGGTGCAGACCACCGACCAGACCTACGACATTGTCATTCTGGGCGGAGGCAGCGGTGGCTACGCGTGCGCGTTGCGCGCCGCAGAACTCGGGCTGACCGTCGCGCTGGTCGAGAAGGACAAGCTCGGCGGCACCTGCCTGCACCGTGGCTGCATCCCGACCAAGGCGCTGCTGCACGCCGCCGAGGTCGCCGACTCCGCCCGTGAAGGCGCGAAGTTCGGGGTCAACACCTCACTGGAGTCGATCGACATGGTCGGCGTGCACAAGTACAAGGACGGAGTGATCTCCCGCCTGTACAAGGGCCTGCAGGGCCTGGTGAAGTCGGCCGCGATCGACTACGTCGAGGGCGAGGGACGCCTGTCTTCCCCGACCACCGTCACCGTCGGCGACCGCGTGCTCACCGGCCGCAATGTCGTGCTCGCCACCGGTTCGTACGCCAAGTCGCTGCCGGGTCTCGAACTCGGGCCGCGCGTCATGACCAGCGACCAGGCCCTCACCCTCGACTTCGTGCCGGAGAAGGTCGTCGTGCTCGGCGGCGGGGTCATCGGTGTCGAGTTCGCCTCCGTCTTCAACTCCTTCGGTGCCGCCGTCACCATCGTCGAGGCGCTCCCCCGCCTGGTCGCCGCCGAGGACGAAGCGATCTCCAAGCAGTTGGAGCGTTCGTTCAAGAAGCGCAAGATCACCGCGAAGACCGGCGTGAAGTTCGCCGGTGCGCAGGGCACCGACACCGGCGTCACCGTGAGTCTGGAATCGGGCGAGACGATCGAGGCCGACCTGCTGTTGGTCGCCGTCGGACGCGGCCCGGTCACCGACGGCCTGGGCTACGAGGAGGCCGGCGTGAACGTCGACCGCGGGTTCGTGCTCGCCGACGAGCGGTGCCGCACCAACGTCGCGTCGGTGCGGGCGGTCGGCGACATCGTGCCGGGTCTGCAACTGGCCCACCGCGGGTTCGCCCAAGGCATCTTCGTCGCCGAGGACATCGCCGGGCTCGAGCCCGCACCGATCGTCGAGAGCGGCATCCCGCGGGTCACCTACTGCGACCCCGAGATCGCCTCCGTCGGGCTCACCCAGGAGCAGGCGGAGAAGGTGCACGGCGAAGTGAGCACCTACGAGTACAACCTCGGCGGCAACGGCAAGAGCCAGATCCTGCAGACGCAGGGTTTCGTGAAGTTGGTGCGTGCCAAGGACGGCGCCGTCGTCGGCGTCCACATGATCGGTGCGCGGATGGGTGAGCAGGTCGGTGAGGCCCAGCTGATCGTCGGGTGGGAAGCTCTGCCCGACGATGTCGCTTCCCTGATCCACGCACACCCGACGCAGAACGAAGCCCTCGGCGAAGCGCACCTTGCGCTGGCCGGAAAGCCCCTGCATGCGCATGCATGAGACCACACTGGACCTGAGCCACCCACAACAAGGAGACTGCACAACATGTCTGAACGCGTGACGATGCCCGCACTCGGCGAATCCGTGACGGAAGGCACCGTCACCCGATGGCTCAAGTCGGTCGGCGAGGAGGTCGCGGTCGACGAGCCGCTGCTCGAGGTCTCGACCGACAAGGTCGACACCGAGATCCCGTCGCCGGTCGCCGGCACCCTGCAGGAGATCCTCGTCGAGGAGGACGAGACGGTGCCTGTCGGTGCCGACCTCGCCGTCATCGGCGACGGCGCCGCGTCGGGTCGCTCCGACGGCTCCGACGCCGCTGCGCAGCAGGACGAGGCGCCGGCGCAGGAGTCGCAGCCGGAGCCGGCCGCGGAGCAGGAGGAGCCCGCTCAGGAGCAGGCCTCCGAGGAGACGCAGAAGGAGCAGGCGTCGGGTTCGTCGGGTTCGTCGAGCACCGGTGAGGTCACCGGCGGCGAGACGATCACGATGCCCGCGCTGGGCGAGTCGGTCACCGAGGGCACCATCACCCGGTGGCTGAAGGCCGAGGGCGACGACGTCGCGGTCGACGAGCCGCTGCTCGAGGTCTCGACCGACAAGGTCGACACCGAGGTGCCGTCGCCGGTCGCCGGCAAGCTGACGAAGATCCTGGTGCAGGAGGACGAGACGGTGCCGGTGGGTGCTGACCTCGCGATCGTCGGTGGTGAGGCCGCCGGGTCGAAGCAAGCGCCGAAGCAGGACGACGCCGCCCCCGAGGACGAGCAGAAGTCCGAGGACACATCCGAGGAGCCGGCTGCGAAGGAAAAGTCCGGCGACGTGCAGGACAAGGCCACCGCTGCTGCCGAGAACAAGCAGGAGTCGCCTGAGCCCGAGGCTGCACCCGGCAAGGAGGGCGAGAAGCAGGAGCAGGAGCATGACGCCGCTCAGCAGCAGAAGCAGGCTCCGAAGGAGGACAAGAAGCCGGAGAGCACCCACGCGAAGCCTGCTTCGACCGCCGGTGAGGCGGGCTACGTCACGCCGCTGGTGCGCAAGCTCGCTGAAGAGGCCGGTGTCGATCTCTCGTCCGTGAAGGGCACCGGCGTCGGTGGCCGGATTCGCAAGCAGGACATCCAGGCTGCCGCCGAGGCTGCCAAGGCCCCGAAGCAGCAGGAGGCACCGGCAGCTCCCGCCGCGGATGCTGCTCCCGCCGCCTCCGGTGGTGGCCAGGCGGCTCCGGCGGCCGTTTCGCCGAAGCGCGGCACCACCGAGAAGATGAGCCGCATGCGCAAACTGATCGCGACGCGCATGGTCGAGTCGCTGCAGGTCTCGGCCCAGCTGACCACCGTGGTCGAGGTCGACGTCACCAGGATCGCCCGACTGCGTGACCGCGCGAAGAGCGACTTCCAGCAGCGTGAGGGCGTCAAGCTGAGCTTCATGCCGTTCTTCGCGCTGGCCGCGGTGGAGGCCCTCAAGGCCTACCCGCAGCTCAACGCGAGCGTGCAGGACGACTCGATCGTCTACCACCCGTCGGAGAACCTCGGCATCGCGGTCGACACCGAGAAGGGCCTGTTCGTTCCGGTCATCCAGAACGCCGGCGACCTCAACATCGCAGGCCTCTCGCGCAAGATCGCCGACCTGGCCGACCGCACCCGCACCAACAAGATCACCCCGGACGAGCTCGGTGGCGGCACCTTCACGCTGACCAACACCGGTAGCCGTGGTGCGCTGTTCGACACCCCGATCATCAACCAGCCGCAGGTGGGCATCCTCGGCACCGGTGCGGTGGTCAAGCGCGCGGTCGTCGTCGACGACGGCGACGGTGGCGAGACGATCGCGATCCGTTCGATGGTCTACCTGGCCCTGTCGTACGACCACCGCATCGTCGACGGTGCCGACGCGGCCCGCTTCCTGACGCACATGAAGCAGCGTCTGGAGGAGGGTGCGTTCGAGGTCTGACAGACCCCCACCGAACGAAGCGGGCCGTCCCCCCTCGGGGCGGCCCGCTTCGTCGTCTCCTCCCCACCGAAAGTTTGCGCAACACGCGATGGAAGTGCTCGGATGCGCAAACTTGCGGGGCCGGGCTGTCAGGTCCAGGAGTGGATGCGCCAGTGGTCGCCGACCTTCACCAGGTGGAGGGTCACCCGTCGGCTGTCGGCCGGTTGGCTGCGGGTCGAGGCCGCCACGGTGACGACGTAGTCGGATCGTCGGATCGGCACGACCACCGTCATCCGGTCGGTGTCACGCGCCGTGACCGACACCTGTCCCGGCACGAACGACAGGCCCTGGTAGTCGACGCCCTGTTGACGGGCGGAGTGCAGCGCCGCCCGATCGGCTTTGTCGGCAGGCGAATTGGGGGCGAGGGCGAGGGCCAGGAGCTGGGGGTCCTCCTGGTTCCACGCCCTCGCCCGTGCCGCCACCAGATCGGTCACGATCCGGGACGGGGTCTGCACCGGCGCTGCCGGTGAAGTCGTCGGTGTGGCTGGGTTGCTGGCCGCAGTGGTTGCCGGGGTGCTCGGCGGGCCGGTGACCGCACCGACCGCGTACGTCGGGCGCCCGGGCAGCACGCTGGTCGCGAGCAGCACCAGCACGGTGGCAACGAGCGCACCGGCGGTCGGTGCGAGCACCCGCCGCCAAGAGAGCGCCGACGACAACGCCGACCGCACCCGGCGGGCGAACGCGCGGATGCCGCCGTCGGCGGGTTCGGCCTGCTGCTCGGCCTCCTTCTCCGCCCGGATCATCCGGCGGGTGAGCAACCCGGGCTCCACGCGCGGACTCTGCGCCTCGTCCCCGTGCGGTGCGTCGGGCACGGCGCGCCGACGGGCACCGGCACTGCCGGCGACGGGAGCCGGTTGGGCGGTCGCGCACCGCCACAGCCGCAGCGCGAACTCCCCTGCGCTCGGGCGTCGGTCGGCGTCGAAGCTCATCGCGTCGTCGATGAGCGTGAGCACCGCCGCGCTCATGTGTGGAGCGACCTCGGGCAACTCCGGACGCTGCACCGCCGGGGGCGGCGGCGTGCCGGTGACGCAGGCCCACGCGACCGCACCGAGCGACCAGACATCGGACGCGGGTGCGGCGGCACCGCCGGCGAGCACCTCGGGCGCGGCCCATGCGTCGGTGGCCCAGACCTGGTCGTCGTAGACACCGGCGAGTCGGCTCACGCCGAGGTCGGCCAGCAGGGGCTTGCCCGCGTCGGTGAACAGGATGTTGCCGGTGGAGATGTCGGAATGCACCAGCCCGGCACCGTGCAGGTCGTGCAGCGTGCGGGCGATCGGGGTGAGCACGGTGACGAGTTCGCCGGCCGTCAACGTGCCCCGAGCGGCGATCGCGTCGGCCAAGGAACCGCCCTCGGCGAGATCGAGGATCAGCACCTGACGACCCGCGTCGCCGTCTTCGCGCAGCACCTCCCGCAGGCGCACGACATGGTCGTGATCGAGCCTGCTCAGCAGGTCGGACTCGGCCACCGTGCCGACGGCGGACGGGTGAACGAGCTTGGCCGCCAGCCGCATACCGTCGGCGCGACGCACGGCCCACACCTCACCCGAGCCGCCCGCTCCGAGGAGTTCGAGCGCCTCGTACCCCGGGATCACCGGCTTGTCGTTGCTCATGGCGACACGGTGCCACCGATCGCGCAGACGCCCGAGAGTTATCCACAGACGCTGATGTCGACCGCCTGCCAGGATCGGGCCGACGCACGGGCGGCATCGATCACCTCGGCGGTGTGCACCGCGTCCCATGGGTCGACCGGAAGCGCAGCCTGGATGTCGTTGCTGCGCAACGCGATCGCGACCTGCTCGTAGAAAGTGCGCTCGGCACGCACGGTCGGCACCGGTGTGCGGTCGTCGCCGCGCACCAGCCACCCGACGCAGCCGGGTTCGGCGGAGAATCCGGGAAATCCGTTCGGTTCGCTCTCGAACTCGGTGACCAGGAAGGTGCCCCGGGTGCCGGTGACTCGCAGCCGTGGGCCCGGGGCGCCGGCGAGCGAGGTGGTGGACAGTTCGCTGACCGCACCGCCGGCGTGGCGACAGATGAGCACGGCCGCATCTTCGGCGACCGTGGTGTGCGCCTCGACCGTGGCGAACACGCTGCGCACAGGACCGAAGAGGTCGACCGCGGAGTCGACCAGGTGGGTTCCGAGGTCGAGCAGCAACCCGCCACCCTCGGCGGCAGTCGCCTGCTCACGCCACCGCTGCTTCGGTTCGGGTCGCCAACGCTCCCAACGGAATTCGTACCGCACCAGGTCGCCGAGCCGGCCCTCGTCGAGCAGCTTCCGGGCGGCCAGATGGGGCGAATCCCAGCGGCGGTTCTGGAAGACCGTGAGCGGGGTCGCGGCCTGCGCCGCGGCATCGACCGCCTTGCATGCCGACGGGGCGTCGACGGTGATCGGTTTGTCGACGACGGTCGGCACGCCGGCCGCGACGGCGGCAGTCAGATGGTTGGCGTGGGAGCCGCTCGGGGTGGCCAGCACGACCAGGTCGAGGTCTGGCACCTCGAGCAGCGCGTCGAGGTCGGGCACGATCTGCGCTGCCGGCTCGTCGCTGCGTGCCTGTTCGACGCGTGCGGGCGACGAGGTCGAGATCGCCGCTATCTCGAATCCTGCGGCCACCAGCTGCGGACGGTGGATGCCTCGGCCCGCCATGCCGTAACCGGCCAGTGCCACCCGTAGTCGCTGCGCCATGGCCTCACCGTAGCCAGATCGCCTCACTACGGTGGAACGGTGAGGTCCGATCTGCTCAGCACCGCACAGGCGGCCGAGTTGCTCGGCGTGCGCACCGCGACGATCTACTCCTACGTCAGCCGGGGCGTGCTGACCCGGGCCGGCTCGGCCAGCCGTCACGACGGGTCGTTGTTCCGCAGAGCCGACGTGATCGCCTTGCGTGACAACCGGATCCGGCGACGCTCCGGCATCTTCGAGGTGAGCATCGACACGGCGATCACCCGCATCGACCCGGCCGGGCGACTGTTCTACCGCGGGCACGACGTCACCGAACTCGCCCGCGACTCGACGTTCGCACGGACCGCCGAGATCCTTTGGGAGACAACCGAACTCGACTGGTCACCGAACGCTGCCTCCGCGCAGGCCGCGCGCGTCGCCCGGGAGTCGGCGGCCACGTCGTCGCCCGCCGCGCGAGCCCGGCTCGCGGTGGCCACCCTCGCCGCCGCCGAGACGCCGTCCGACGATCTGCCGAGCGCGGGAGTAGCGGCCGTCAACGCGGCGGTCGACGCCACCGCAGCCGCCACCGCACCCGTCGACGAAGCCGACGGCGCCGGCCCCGCGTCGACGCGGTTGGCCCACGCGCTCGGTGCGCGCTCCCCCGCCGAACGGCACCTGGTCGGCGCCGCGATGGTGCTGCTGGCCGACCACGAACTCGCCACGTCGACGGTCGCCGCCAGGGTCGCAGCGAGCACCGGAGCCGGCGTCTTCGACGTCGTCACCGCGGGCCTGTCGGCCATGCCGGGCCCACGCCACGGGCAGGTGTCGCGGGAGGTCGTGCGCTACTTGCAGCGGTGCGCCGACGACGGTCCGCGCGCGGCCACGGCGGTGTGGGACGGCCGGCTGCCCGGCTTCGGGCACATCGTCTACGCCGCGCCCGACCCTCGCGCCACGGCGCTGCTGGACCTCCTGGCCGAGCTCGCACCCGACACGGTCGACCTGGCCGACGCCGTCATCGTCGAAGCGCTGCGTGCCACCGGGCAGCACCCGAACATCGATCTCGCACTCGGCGCCCTCGAGGTCGGCCTCCGGCTCGCGCCCGGCTCCGGCGAAGCGATCTTCACGATCGCGCGGATCGCCGGGTTCGTCGCGCACATGGCCGAGGAGCTCGGCCAACCGCTGCGCTTCCGGGCACGGGCGGAGTACGTCGGCCCCGAGTGACGCACATCAGAATCGCTACGGGAGTGGTTGCGGTGCAGGCGGACCCACATACCGCGAACTCGGCCGGAAGATCTTGGTGCCCCGGCTCTGCTCGAGAATGTGCGCCGTCCACCCGACGGTGCGACTCATCGTGAACGTCGGGGTGAACAGTTCGCGCGGCAGACCGCACGACTCCATCACCACGCCGGCGTAGTACTCCACGTTCGCCCGCAACGGACGGTCGGGCTTGTGCTCATCGAGCACCGCCACCACCGTGTCTTCCACCGCGAGCGCCAATTCGGCTGTCGCGCCGCCGAGTTCGGCGGCGGTGCGCTTCAACAGTTCCGAGCGCGGATCGAGACCGCGGTAGACCGCGTGACCAAAACCCATGAGCCGTTCCCCCGCAGCCAACCGGTCACGCGCCCACTGCTCGGCACGATCGGCGCTGCCGATCTCGTCGAGCGCGTCGAGCGCCCGGCTCGGGGCGCCGCCGTGCAGCGGCCCCGACAACGCACCGAGGGCCGCGACCACACATCCGCTGAGGTCGGCGCCGGTCGAGGCGACGACCCGGGCGGTGAAGGTCGAGGCGTTGAAACCGTGGTCGACGGTGAGGCAGAGGTAACGGCTCAGGGCGCGCACCGCGTCCGCGGACGGCTCGGCGCCGGTGACCAGCCACAGGTAGTTGCCCACGTAGCCGAGTTCGGGGCGCGGGGTGCGCGGCTGCGCACCGGTGCGGACGGCGTACGCCGCACCGACCAGCCACGGCAGGAAACCCGCCGTGCGCAGCGCGATCTGTTCCTTCGCCGGCTCGTCGCTGTCCCACAGCGCGGCGTCACCGACGAGCGAGCCGTGCACCGACACACCGGTGCGCAGCATGGTCATCACGTCGGCCTGCGGGGTCACCTGCAAGACCTGTGTGACGGCCGTCCGGATCGTCTCGTCGACCGCGAGCGCCCGTTGGGTGCGCGCCGTCCAGGCGGCGTCCTCGGTGCTTTGGGCACCGTCAGCCGCCGGCAGGTCGCCGAACAGCACCAGGTGCCAGACCTGCTCGAAGGTGCGGTGCTCGGCGAGCTGGGTCGCGTCGTACTGCCGATAGTGGAAGAAGCCTTCGTCGCCGCGGACATCACCGATGGCGGTGTCGGCGACGACGACTCCGGCGAGGCCGGGCGCAGCGATGAGAGTGTTGAGCGTGTTCATGGCCTCAGCGTCCGCGCGTCGGTGTCGGCGTCCTATATGGACGCTGTCCACATCCGTCCACATCCGTCCACATCCGCAGGCTCGCGACCACCCGCCCCGATCGGGGGTACTCCCCCGTAACCCCGGGGCGGGCATAGCCTGGGTGAATGCGCATCGAACACGTCGGTTTCGACCCGGATTTCGTCGACTACCAGCAGGCCTGGGAGTTGCAACGCCAGGTGCACGACGAGGTGGTTGCCGGCACGCGCGAGAACACCGCGCTGCTGCTGGAGCACGCGAAGGTCTACACCGCGGGCAAGCGCACCGAGCCGCACGAGCGCCCCTTCGACGGCACCCCGGTCATCGACGTCGACCGCGGCGGCAAGATCACCTGGCACGGGCCGGGTCAGATCGTCGGCTACCCGATTCTGCGGCTGCCCGACCCGATCGACGTCGTTGCCTATGTGCGGCGGCTCGAGCAGTTGATGATCGACGTCTGCGACGACCTCGGGGTCGAGGGAGCCGGACGCGTCGAGGGCCGCAGCGGCGTGTGGTTCGAGGCGGGCGCCGGCAAACCGGAGCGCAAGATCGGACAGATCGGCATCCGGGTCAGCCGCGACGTCACGATGCACGGGTTCGCGCTCAACTGCGACTGCGACCTGTCGTGGGCGCAGACGATCGTGCCCTGCGGCATCGCCGACGCCGGTGTCACGACGCTCAGCCAGGAACTCGGCCGCGACGTCACCGTCGCCGAGGTCGTGCCCTACATCGAGAAGCGGCTCGACTCGATCCTCGCGTAGCGTCGCCGGCAGTGCCGACGGTCGCGGCTCACCGCCTGTCAGCTGTGCACGTAGATGCTGAAGACAACGGCGCCGATCAGGATGGCGATGAACACCAGCAGGGCTGCCCGGATCTGCCGGCGCTCGTCAGGGACGCGCAAGCACCAGATCAGCAGGCCCACGTCGAGCACGGCCAGGTAACCGAGCAGCACCTTGGTCGAGAAGACCAAGCGACCCTCGCGGCACAGTCCCGTGCGCGGTTCGTCGCACCCGCCCGCCAGCGATGCTTGGAGCAGCCCGGCGAAGATGCAGACGGCCACCGCGGCCACGATGTCCAGCAGCAGGAGGGCGGAGATGGCACAACCGGAGTTTTGTGCGGCCGGCTCGGGCGCGGTGCGGGGATCTGAGTTCACGGGGCGTCGACGCTACGCCCCGGTAGCCGGTTCCGCTGTGACCTCGTCGAACTGGCCGCGTACGCTGGAGGCCGTTGTGCCGCACGCTGTCGGCGTGACCTGTTCATGACAATCGAGGGAGTCGTTCGAGGATGACCGTCGCACCGGAGGGACGCCGCCTGCTGCGCGTCGAGGCACGCAACGCCGAGACGCCGATCGAGCGCAAACCGGAGTGGATCCGCACCACCGCAAAGATGGGCCCCGCCTACACCAAGCTGCACTCGATGGTGAAGTCCGAGGGGTTGCACACCGTCTGCCAGGAGGCCGGCTGCCCGAACATCTTCGAGTGCTGGGAAGACCGCGAGGCGACGTTCCTCATCGGCGGTGACGTCTGCACCCGTCGTTGCGACTTCTGCGACATCGCCACCGGTCGCCCGACCGAGCTCGACATGGACGAGCCGCGCCGCGTGGCCGAGTCGATCCAGCAGATGAACCTGCGCTACGCCACCGTCACCGGTGTTGCCCGTGACGACCAGCCCGACGGCGCCGCCGGTCTGTACGCCGAGACGATCCGCATGATCCACGAGCTCAACCCGAACACCGGTGTCGAGATCCTCCCGCCCGACTTCGGCGCGAAACCCAAACTCGTCGGCCGGGTCTTCGACGCGCGCCCGGAGGTGTTCGCGCACAACCTGGAGACGGTGCCGCGCATCTTCAAGCGGATCCGTCCGGCGTTCACCTACGAGAAGTCGCTCAAGGTGCTCTCGATGGCCAAGGAGCAGGAGTTGGTCACCAAGTCCAACCTCATCCTGGGCATGGGCGAGGAGGACCACGAGATCGAGCAGGCGCTCACCGACCTGCACGAAGCGGGCTGCGACATCATCACGATCACGCAGTACCTGCGTCCGTCGCCGCTGCACCACCCGATCGACCGGTGGGTGAAGCCCGAGGAGTTCGTGCACTGGTCCGACGTCGCCCGCGACCTCGGTTTCGTCGGCGTGATGGCCGGCCCGCTGGTGCGTTCGTCCTACCGCGCCGGACGCCTGTACTCCCAGGCGATGGCGGCGCTCGGTCGTGAGGTGCCCGAGCACCTGCAGCACCTCGCCGCCGCGGCGAACGAGCCGGCCCGCCAGGAGGCGGCGTCGCTCGTGGCCAAGGCGCAGGCGCAAGTATCCTGAACCTCATGTCCACTTCCTCCGAGCAGGCGCCCAAGAAGTCGCGCCGCGGTAACAAGCCCGGTCGCAAGCCCAAGGACCCGAACAAGCCGGGTCGGTTCAGCCAGATCTCCACGCTATACAAGGGCGCGGTCAAGCAGAACCCGCAGATTCCGTTGTGGATGGCACTCGCGTTCGCGGTCGGTTTCGTGCCGCTGCTGCTGATCGGCGTCGCCTGGGGACACCCGTACTACCTGGGTTTCATCGGCATCATGATCGGCTTGCTGCTGGCGATGATCCTGTTCGGCCGACTCGCCGAACGGGCCGCCTACAGCCAGCTGGACGGTCAGCCCGGTGCCTCCGGTGCCGCCCTCGGTGCGCTGCGCCGTGGCTGGTTCGTCGAGCAGGAGCCGGTGGCCGCCGAGGCCGGACGGGCCCGCAACGTGCGTGACATGGCCGCCGCCGCGATGGTGTTCCGTGCGGTCGGCAAGCCCGGCGTCGTGCTCATCGGCGAGGGTCCCAGGGGCAACGCGACCAAGCTGCTGAACTCGGAGAAGAAGCGGGTCGAGCGGGTCGTCGGGCCGGAGGTGCCGGTGACGATCTACCGCGTCGGCCAGGGCGACGACGCCATCGCCGTCGGCGACATCACCAAGAAGATGGGCAAGCTGGACAAGAAGCTCACCACCGCCGAGGTGTCGTCGGTCAACAAGCGCCTGCGCGCGCTCGGGTCGAAGCGTCCGCCGATCCCGGCCGGCATGGACCCGAAGAATGCGCGTGCCGACCGTCGGGGCCTGCGCGGCCGCTGATCCGCGACCTGGCAGCGGACACCCGCGCTGCAACTCCAAGTCCCGCGACCGATTCGGTCGCGGGACTTCGCGGTTTTCGTTCGATGCGCGCCGCGAGTTGCAGCGCGGGTGTCCGCTCAGCGGGTGCGCAGGATCATCGTGCCGGCGATGCGGTCGTGGAATCCGCGCTGATCCTTGTCCCAGATCACCGCGGGCAACACGATCGCGAGCAGCAGCGTGCGCACCAGGGCGCGGACGAGACCGGCCGGCGTGCGGTCGACACCGATCACCCGCAGCCCGAAGAGGCGGTGCCCCAGCGTGCTGCCGAGGGTGCCGACCAGCAGCACGTTCTCGACGACGAACACCAGCAGCGGTTTGAAGCTGCCGAGCCCGGGCTCGCCCAGGTGGTAGCCCAGCACAGCCGCGGCGATCAACGAACACAGCGCCCAGTCGACGATGATCGCGAGCGCCCGGATGCCGGTGCGGGCGATCGACCCGGGGCCGCTCTCCGGAAGGCCCAGATCACGGCCCGGGTAGTCCCCTTCGGCGGTCGTGCGCACCGCCCCGGGACCCTCGAGCCAGCTACCGATGTCACGACGATCAACCACGTGCCAGAGCCTATGTCACCGCCCTGATCCCACCGAAGGACGTAACACTGCCGAAACAATCGGGTCATTGCCGGGAAACGGCACCCCGATAAGGTCGTCACCAGGTCGAGCGGCCCGAAGCTGCCCGCGACCGTGACATTCCGAGATGGAGGCTCCATGTTCAACAACGCCGACGAGGTCCTGAAGTACATCAAGGACGAGGGCGTCGAGTTCGTCGATGTCCGCTTCTGTGACCTTCCGGGCGTGATGCAGCACTTCAACGTGCCTGCCAAGACGTTCGATGCTGAATCTTTCGAGAACGGTGCGATGTTCGACGGTTCGTCGATCCGCGGTTTCCAGGCGATTCACGAGTCCGACATGAAACTGGTGCCGGACCCGAAGTCGGCCTACATCGACCCGTTCCGCAAGCACAAGACGCTCATCATGAACTTCTCGATCGTCGACCCGTTCACGGGTGAGTCGTACAGCCGCGACCCGCGCAACATCGCGTCGAAGGCGGAGGCCTACCTGAAGTCGACCGGCATCGCCGACACCGCCTACTTCGGTCCCGAGGCCGAGTTCTACATCTTCGACGACATCCGCTTCCAGACCTCTCCCCAGGCGAGCTTCTACTACATCGACTCGGTCGAGGCGGCGTGGAACTCCGGCCGTGAGGAGGAGGGCGGAAACCTCGGTTACAAGACCCGCTTCAAGGGTGGCTACTTCCCGGTGCCGCCGGTCGACCACTTCGCCGACCTGCGCGACGAGATGGTGCTCAACATGGAGAAGGTCGGCCTCAACGTCGAGCGCGCCCACCACGAGGTCGGCACCGCCGGCCAGCAGGAGATCAACTACACCTTCTCCACCCTGCTCGGCGCCGGCGACGACCTGATGAAGTTCAAGTACATCATCAAGAACACCGCCTTCGAGGCCGGTCGTTCGGCCACCTTCATGCCGAAGCCGCTGTTCGGTGACAACGGTTCGGGCATGCACACTCACCAGTCCCTGTGGAAGGACGGCGAGCCGCTGTTCTACGACGAGAAGGGCTATGGCGGTCTGTCCGACATCGCCCGCTGGTACGTCGGCGGTCTGCTCAAGCACGCCCCGTCGCTGCTGGCGTTCACCAACCCGACGGTGAACTCCTACCACCGTCTGGTGCCGGGCTACGAGGCTCCGGTCAACCTGGTCTACTCGGCCCGCAACCGTTCGGCCTGCGTCCGCATCCCGATCGCGGGCACCTCGCCGAAGGCGAAGCGCATCGAGTTCCGCATCCCCGACCCGTCGGCCAACCCCTACCTGTGCTTCGCGGCCCAGCTGATGGCCGGCCTCGACGGCATCAAGAACCGCATCGAGCCGCCGGAGCCGGTGGACAAGGACCTCTACGAGCTGCCCCCGGAGGAGCACGCGAACATCCAGCAGGTGCCGGGTTCGCTGCCCGAGGTGTTGGACGCGCTCGAGGCCGACCACGACTACCTCACCGAGGGCGACGTGTTCACCGAGGACCTCATCGAGACCTGGATCGAGTACAAGCGCCTCAACGAGGTCGACCCAATCCGGTTCCGTCCGCACCCCCACGAGTTCGAGATGTACTACGACCTCTGATCGGTCCGTCCGGAAGCCGCGTCCCTCGCCGAGGGGCGCGGCTTCCGCCGTCCGGTCGAGCGAGCGGCACCCGGCACAGACACGAGAGCGGCCCGGTGAGATCCCCGGGCCGCCTTGGTGTGAGTGTGTTACTTCTTGGCGCGGTGGTCGACCGACTCGCCCATGATGCGGAACAGGTCGGTCTGGTCGATGAGGCCGACCAGGTTGGCTGCACCCGGACCGTAACCCGCGACGCGCAGCTGCGAACCGGTGTGCTGCTGGCTGCCGCCCGCCGCCGAGGTGCCGTAGGCAACGACCATCGGGGCGTTGTCGGCCGTGGTGAGCTGGGTGTTGAGACCCGGGGTGGCACCGTCGACGATCTGGCTGGTGTGAGCGTGGTCGGCGGTGACGATCACGATCGTGTTGCCGTCGGCCTTGGCGAAGTTCAGGGCCGACTGCACCGCGTCGTCCAGCTGAGCCGTCTCACCGATCTGGCCGCAGGCGTTCGCGGCGTGGTCCTGCTTGTCGATCGACGCGCTCTCGATCTGCAGGAAGAAGCCGTTCTTCTTGGACGCCGCGTTCTTCGTCAGCAGCCCGATCGACTTGTCGGTCATCTCCTTCAGGGTCGGCACCGAGGAGAACTCCGGGTTGGTCTGGCACTTCTCGGCCGGCGGGAGGGTGCCCTGAGCGGTCGTGCTCGGCGCGAACTTCACCGGCATGTTGTTCTTGGAGAACAGCGCCATCAACGGAGCCTTCTGGTCGGCCGACTTGACTCCGGCCAGCTGCGACTTGTCGGTAAGGTACTGGTAGCCGCGGTCCTTGGCCTGCTGGGCCAGGGTCTTGCCGCTCCACTTACCGGCCTTGGCAACCTCGTCGAAGGTGGCCGAACCGCCACCCATCGTCACATCCGGACGGGTGTCGAGCATCTGCTCGGCGATCGAACCGAGGCCGCCGTTCTCCTTGGCCTCCGACGCACACGTGGTGGAGGTCTTGACCGGCCCGTAGCAGGAGCGGGCGCTGATGTGGCTCACCAGGACGGCCGGGGTGGCGTCCTCGATCTCGGCGGTCGACACGTTGCCGGTCGCCATCCCGCTGGCCTTGGCCAGCTCGAGCAGGGTCTTCTGCGGCTTGCCGTGGCGGTCGACGGAGATCGCGTTGTCGTACGTCTTGGTGCCGGTCGCCCAGTTGGTGCCGGTGGCGGCCGAGTCGGGGTCGTAGTCGGGCAGACCGTCGTTCTTGCGCACGCTGTAGTGGGTCATCTGGCCGGTCATCGGCAGCGCATCGATGCCCTTGAACGCCTTGCCGGCGCCGAGCAGGTAGTTGCGCGCGATGGTGATCTCGGAGTCGCCCATGCCGTCACCGATGATCAGGATGACGTTCTTGGCCGGCCCCTTCTTGACGCTGGAGTCGATGATCTTCGTCTGGTCGCCGGCCTCGCGCATCGCGCCACCGTGAACGTCCAGGACACCCTTCGCCGTGCGGTCGAGCAGCGGCAGATGACCGCCACCGGCGTAGGCGGAGGTGCCGACACCCAGAAGGGCGAGTGTGGCGGCGCCGGCAACGGTCGCGCGCCGGGTTCGTGCATTGAACATGGGGATCCTCCGTGAATTCAAACACTGCATTTCGATGGCTGTGGAGACGGTCGCAGCCGTCGATCATCAAATCCAGGAGGCCTTGATTTCGGGGGATACCCAGGTGTCCGGAAGGTGTCTTCTTCGCGAATTCCGTTCCTGTTCACTGCAGTCGACCAGTTGCAGCAGGCGGGCCGGCCGTTCGCGCGTGAGGAGTTCCCGGCGGGGCCGCGGAGGACGCACCTTGGCGCCCTGGACGGACATGCGTCCAGCCTAGGCGCGCGACCGGCGGTCAGACCTTCGCGAACCTGGCACACGCCAGCGAGTAGACGCCGTAGCAGGCGATGCCGAGGGCGACCACGGTGAGCAGCCCCTGCCCGAAGGGCTGCTCCAGCAGCGTGCGCAGCGCGCCGTCGAGCCCGGTGGTGTCCTTCGTGCTGCCTTTGGCACCACCGACGACGAACAGCGCACCCACGATGCCGAGCGCAATTCCCTTGGCGATGTAGCCGATTCGGCCGATCGTCATGAGAGTGGCGCCCGGGTGCTCCTGCAGGTCGTCCCGGAACCCCTCGGTCCATCCCTTGTAACCGTGATAGACCCCGACCCCGAGGATCACCAGTCCCACCACCGCGACGAGCACGCGCCCGAACGGTTGTTCCATCAGCGTGCCGGTGAAGTCGCGGGTGCCCTGCCCCGACGACGAGCTGCCGCCGGACGCGAACTTGTACGCCGCCCAGGCGAGCGCCACGAACATGATCGCCCTGGCGGTGTCGGAGACCGCGTCGAAGGCGCGATCCTTGGCGTCGGCACCGGGAGATCCGGTCACCGCCTCGGTGAGGTGCCACACCGCCAGCAGCACGAATCCGGCAACCACCACCCACAGCAGCACCCGCCCGCCGGGCTGATCGTCGAGGTCGCCGAGGGCGCCCGACTGGTCGGCGCTGCCGCCGCCTTTCGACCACGCGATCCGGACGGCGATCCATGCCATCAGCAGGTGGAGCACCCCGCTCGCGGCGAACCCGGTGCGTGCGCCGTACTCGACGATCCTGGAGTCGCCGACCTCACGCGCCGCACCCTCCGCACGATCCTGTACCCCGTCCATGTCCATCGGGGAATCCTGCCGTGTCCCGCCTCGTGTCCGTCAGTCAGGACCCGAACGACACGACGACTTTGGTGCTGCATAATTCACGGTTATGGCATTGATCGGATTCCCGCGTGAGGTCAACGAGAAGGCGGCCCGCACGGTCGCGGGCGGTGTCGTGCTGCTTGCAGTGGTCGCCCTCGTCACCGGATGGCGCTGGCTACCGGCCCTCATGGCGGTGGGCTTCGCGCTGCGGGTGGCCGCCGGGCCCCGGTTCAGCCCACTCGGGCGCCTCGCCGCGCAGGTGATCGCACCCCGGCTCGGCACGACGATCCCGACCGCAGGGCCGCCCAAGCGCTTCGCCCAGGCGATCGGGTTGGCCTTCACGACGGCGGCCGCGCTCGCCTGGCTGGTGTTCGATGCGCACACCCTCGGGCTGGTGTTGCTGGCCGTGTTGCTGGTCTTCGCGACCCTGGAAGCGGTGCTCGGATTCTGCGCCGGCTGCTACGTGTTCGGCCATCTCATGCGCTGGGGCGTCGTGCCGGAAGACACCTGTGAGGCGTGCAACAACATCGCGCTGCGTCGGGAACAGACCGTCTGAGGCGGCATACTGGCCCGATGGCCGGGTGTGTGTTCTGCGACGTGATCGCCGGCACGACTCCTGCCCACATCGTCCGCCGCAGCGATGCGGCCGTCTGTTTCCTCGATACGCGGCCGGTGTTCAAGGGACACGTCCTGGTCGTGCCCACCGATCATGTCGTCACCCTGCCCGACCTCGCGCCCGAGCAACTCGCGCCGTTCTTCGACCAGGTGCAGTCGGTGTCGCGACTGCTGCCGCCGGCCCTCGGGGCCCAAGGCAGCTTCGTGGCGATGAACAACGTCGTGTCGCAGTCGGTGGCCCATCTGCACTGCCACGTGGTGCCCCGCACCAAGGGCGACGGCCTCCGCGGATTCTTCTGGCCCAGAACGAAATACGCGGACGGCGAGGCCGAGGCCTACGCCGCGAAGCTGCGGGAGGCGCTCGCGTGATCCTCATCGACCCGCCGTTCTGGCCCGCGCACGGACGCATCTGGTCGCACCTGGTCAGCGATGAGTCCTACGCGGAGCTGCACGCCTTCGCCGACGCCCTCGGCCTGCCCCGTCGGGCGTTCGACGGCGACCACTACGACATCCCGCAGGAGCGCTACGCCGAAGTGGTCGCGGCCGGTGCCACGCAGGTCAGCGGCGGACAGCTGATCCGCCGGCTCATCGCCAGTGGGCTGCGCATCCCGGCCCGCGACCGGCAGCACTGACTCAGTCGTCGAGTCGGCGCGCGCCGTCGCCCGCGTGCGCCACGAACGCGGTCGGCACCGGGTGTCCTGCTGCCTGCGCGGCCCGCACGCAGGCGGCCAGCACCTCGTCGGCGCTGCCCGCCTCGACGAGCGCGATAACGCTGCCGCCGAAGCCGCCACCGGTCATCCGGGCACCCACCGCACCGGCCGCCCGCGCGGTCTCCTGGATCAGGTCGACGGTCGGCGCAGTGATCTCGTAGAGCAGGTCGTCGAGCCCGAGTCAGCAGGTCGAGCAGGTTCTTCGGGAAGACCTTCTCGCCACCGAGCGCGTTGATCACGTCGTTGCCGGCGAGCACCTGCTCCGCGTCGATGTGGTCGGCCAACTCGGCGCCGGCGTGACCCTGGAAGGAGTCCGGCGGCGGCGCCGCCGACCTTCGTCGTCGCGGTGCAGTTCGGGGCTATGAATTTGGTTGCGAATCATGCGGTTCAGGCCGCCGACGGCGTTCCGACACGACATAGGGTGCCTTTGTTATCGCCGCCGACCTTGGAGTAGCCCATGCCCGCGAACCTCACGACCTCGATCGTCATCGCCGCGACCCCCGAGCGGGTGTGGACGGTCGTCTCCGACCTCGGCCGGATGGGCGAATGGAGCCCCCAGACCCGCAAGGTGATCGTGCGCGGCGGCGAGGTGAAGCAGGGCACCACGACCGTCAACATCAACCGCCAGGGGTGGAAGGTGTGGCCGACCCAGAGCGAGGTCGTCGACTTCGAACCGAACCGCCGCATCGCGTTCAAGGTGCGCGAGAACCACAGCGTGTGGAGCTTCGACCTCGAACCCACCGGCGACGGCGGCACCCGGGTGACTCAGACCCGCGACGTCACCCACGGCACCACGGCGGTGTCGAAGATGCTGGTCGAAAAGATGCTCGGCGGCGAGCCGAGCTTCGAGGCGAACCTGCTGACCGGGATGAAGCAGACGCTCGTGCGGATCAAGGACGAGGCGGAGCAGACGGCCTGACGGCCACCCCGATCTGGTCGAGCAGGAACGCGATCTCGAAGGCGTCCTGCTTCCACGCGTCGTAGCGTCCGCTGCTGCCGGCGTGACCGGCGACGATCTCGGTGCGCAACACGATCGGACGCGCGGCCGGGTCGTTGGTGACGGTCTCGCGCAGCTGCTGCACCCACTTCACCGGCTCGACGAACGACACCCTGGTGTCGTTGACGCTGGTGGTCGCGAGCACCGCGGGGTACTGCACCGCGGCGATGTTCTCGTAGGGGCTGTACGCCTTCATCGCCGCGTAGACCTGCGGGTCGTCGATCGGGTTGCCCCACTCCTCCCACTCGCCCACCGTGAGCGGCAGCGTGGGGTCGAGGATCGTGGTCAACGCGTCGACGAACGGCACCGCCGCGTGCACCGCCCGGAAGAGTTCCGGCGCCTGGTTGATCGACGCACCGATCAGCAGCCCGCCCGCCGAACCACCTTCTGCGGCAAGGCGATCGGAGGAAACCCACCCTTGCTCGACGAGCCAACGGCCGCAGTCGACGAAGTCGTCGAAGGTGTGGTGCTTGTCCAGCAGCTTGCCCTGGTCGTACCAGGCGCGCCCCATCTCACCGCCGCCGCGCGGGTGGGCCAGGGCATAGACGACGCCCCGGTCGAGCATCGACAGCCGCAGCACCGAGAATGCCGGGTCGATGCTCACCTCGTACGACCCGTAACCGTAGAGGTAGCCCGGGTTGGAGCCGTCGGGCTCGACGTCGACCCGGCGGGCGATGTCCAGCGGCAACCGGGTGCCGTCGCGACCGGGCACCCAGACCCGCTCCTCGACGTACCGGTCGGCGTCGAAACCGGGCACCTGCTGTGTCTTCAACACGGTGCTCGAGCCGTCGGGACGCACGTCGAGAACGGTGCGCGGCGTCAGCAGCGAGGTGGCGACCAGTTGCACGGCGTCGGCGTCGTAGCTCGGGTTGGAACCCGGCTTCAGCACCGCGAGCGCTGACGCGGTCGGGATGTCTCGCGGCGCGCCGTACGGGCGATCGCCGTCCGTCTTGCTCAGCAAGGTGGCGGTGGCCAGGCCACCGCGGCGCATGAACAGCGCGACGAAGCCGGCGAAGGGCACCGGACCGAGCACCCGCTCCCCCGGCGCCGGCGCGTGGACCGTGCGCCAATGAGCACGACCCGGCGTAGCGAGCGGCGCCCACGCCAGCTCGAAGTCGGCATGGGTCTCGTTGTGGGTCACCAGGATGCGGTCGTCGTCGACCTCGACGCTGTAGTCGAGGCCGTGGCGACGGGGCTCGACGAGCACCAGGTCACCGGTCGGCGCGGTGAGATCGAGCAGGTGGGCCTCGGTGGTCAGCTGCG
This sequence comes from Calidifontibacter indicus, assembly GCF_003386865.1. Classification (NCBI taxonomy): domain Bacteria; kingdom Bacillati; phylum Actinomycetota; class Actinomycetes; order Micrococcales; family Dermacoccaceae; genus Calidifontibacter; species Calidifontibacter indicus. The sequence goes on from NZ_QTUA01000001.1 coordinate 2,650,342, forward strand.
ACCCGGAGTGGATCACCAGCCAACGGTCGTCACGCGATGCCTCGAACCCGAGATTGAACAGCTCGTCGGGCTCGTCGAGCACCAGCACGTCGGCGTCGGCGGGGGTGCCGAGTTCGTGTCGCCAGATCTGGTGGGCGCGCCAGGCGTCGTCGCGGCGCCCGTAGAACAGGTGCGTGCCCTCGAACGACCACGCGAGGTCGTGGCCGACCTGGGTGACGGCGGCATCGAGCACCGCACCGGTGGCGATGTCGCGCACCTCGAGGTCGTAGCGCTCACCCCCGGTGCGGTCGACGAGCACCGCCATCCGGGTGCCCGATCGGTCGATCTCCAGCGCAGCCAACTCGAAGAACTCGGCGCCCTCCGCCTCCGCGTTGCCGTCGACGAGCACCTGCTCGCCGGGCAGCGCCACACCGGGCTGCGGCTGCGGTCGCGATTCGTCGGCGACGAACGGCGCCCTGACGTGCACCTCGTACTGCGCACCCTGGCTGGTGCGGGAGAAGTACCACCAGTCGCCGAGACGCACCGGCACGGACACGTCGTCCTCGACGACCCGCGACCTGATCTCGGCGAAGATCGTGTCGGTCGCCTCCTGCAGATGACCTGTACGCGCTGCTGTGTAGGCATTCTCGGCCTCGACCAACGGCAGCAACCGCGGGTCGTCGTGATCGCGCATCCAGGCGAAGTCGTCGACGAACACGTCGCCGTGGAACACCCGCTCCTTCGGCTCTCGGTCGGCGCGCGGCGGGATCGTGGGGTTGTTCATCGGGGTGCTCATGCGGTGAGGCAGGTCGGGCCGAGCAGCGCCTTGAGGTCGCCGTACAACGCTGGAGACGCGGCAACCCGCAACGCGTCGTCGAGTTTGACCGTGACCTGTCGCCCGGGTTGGGTGAGTCGCACATGCACCTCCGTGCCGCCGGGGTGTTCGGCCAGAACACCCTTGAGTTTCAAGGCAAGTCCGTTGTTCGCCCGGGCCAGCGGCATCGTCAGCACGATCGGGCCGCGCAGGTCGGACTTCAGCTCCGGAATCGTGAGTTCCTGAGCGTTGAGGCTGATGGAGTCTTCCCGGGCCATCACCTGTGCGCGGATCACGCACACGACGTCGGTGTTGAGCATCGTCGAGACCGTCATGTAGGTCTTGGCGAAGAACAGCACTTCGACCGATCCCTCGAGGTCTTCCACCTCGGCGATCGCCCACAGCTCGCCCTTCTTGTTGCGCTTGAGCTGCAGGCTGGTGACCAGACCGGCGATGGTGACCATCGAGCGGTCCTTGGGGGCGTCCTCACCGAGTAGCTTCGCGATCGAGGTGTCGGCGTGCTGGGCGAGCACGTGCTCGACGCCGAAGAGCGGGTGATCGGAGACGTAGAGCCCGAGCATGTCGCGCTCGAACGCCAGCAGCGTCTGCTTGTCCCACTCGATGTCGGGGATCGGCGGCAGCGCCGCGAAGGTGACGGCCTCCTGGTCGCCGAAGCTGCCGAACAGGCTGTCCTGGCCGTGGGCTTCGTTGCGCTTCTCCTCAACGAGCGAGTCGACGTACGTCTCGTGCACGTGCACCAACCCCTGCCGCTTGTGCTGCAGGTCGTCGAACGCGCCGGCCTTGATGAGCGACTCGATGGTGCGCTTGTTGCAGACGACAACCGGCACCTTGCGCAGGAAGTCCTCGAAGCTGGTGAACCGGCCCTTCTCCTGACGTGCCTGCACGATGCCGTCGACGACGTTGCCACCCACATTGCGGACGGCGGCCAGCCCGAACCGGATGTCCTCACCGACTGCGGTGAAGTCGTCGATCGACTCGTTGACGTCGGGCGGCAACACCTTGATGCCCAGCTTGCGGGTGTCGGCGAGGTAGATCGCCATCTTGTCCTTGGAGTCCTCCACCGAGGTGAGCAGCGCGGCGGCGTACTCGGCCGGGTAGTTGGCCTTGAGGTAGGCCGTCCAGCAGGACACGAGGGCGTAACCGGCGGCGTGCGACTTGTTGAACGCGTAGCCGGCGAACGGGAGCATGACGTCCCACAATGCCTTGGTCGCGTCGGCGGAGTAGCCGTTCTTGGCCATACCCGCGGAGAAGTTGTCCCACTCCTTGGCCAGCACCTCGGGCTTCTTCTTACCCATCGCCCGGCGCAGCAGGTCTGCACCACCGAGGGTGTAACCCGCCAGCTTCCGGGCGATGGCCATGATCTGCTCCTGGTAGATGAGCAGGTGGTAGGTCTCGCCGAGGATGTCGTCGAGGGCGTCCTTCAACTCCGGGTGGATCGGCATGACCGGTTTGCGGCCGTTCTTGCGGTCGGCGTAGTCGGTGTGCGCGTTCGCGCCCATCGGACCCGGGCGGTACAGGGCGAGCACAGCGGTGATGTCCTCGAACCCGGTCGGGGCCATCTGTCGCAGCAGGGTGCGCATGCCGCCGCCGTCGAGTTGGAACACCCCGAGGGTGTCGCCGCGACCCAGCAGTTCGTAGGTCTTCGGGTCGTCGAGCGGGATGGTCTCGGTGGTGATCTTCTCGCCGCGGTTGGCCTCGATGTTCTTCAACGCCTGGTCGATGATGCCGAGGTTGCGCAACCCCAGGAAGTCCATCTTGACCAGGCCCATCTCCTCGCACTGCGGGTAGGAGAAGCCGGTGATGATGGTGCCGTCCTTGTCGCGACGGTGCATCGGGATGAGGTCGAGCAGCGGCGCCGACGACAGGATGACCGCGGCGGCGTGCACGCCGGTGCCGCGGATCTTGCCCTCGAGCCCGCGGGCGGTCTCGAAGACCTTCTTCACCTCGGGCTGCGCCTCGATCATGGCGCGGAAGTCGACACCCTCGTTGTAGCGCGGGTGTTCCTTGTCGTAGGTGGCCGCCAGCGGCACACCCTTGCCCTGCACGTCGGGCGGCATCGCCTTGGAGATCTGGTCACCGAGGCTGAACGGGAAGCCGAGGATGCGGTTGGCGTCCTTGATCGCGGCCTTCGCCTTGATCGTGGAGAAGGTGTTGACCTGGGCGGTGTAATCGGCGCCGTACTTCTCGGTGACGTACTTCACCATCTTGTCGCGCTGGCGGTCGTCGAAGTCGAGGTCGACGTCGGGCGGGCTGATTCGCTCGGGGTTGAGGAACCGCTCGAACAGCAGCCCGTGTTCCAACGGGTCGAGTTCGATGATGCGGGTCAGGTAGGCCACCAACGAACCGGCCGCCGAACCACGTCCGGGACCGAGCGGGATGCCGTTGTCGCGGGCGTGCTTGCAGATGTCGGCGACCACGAGGAAGTAGGAGCTGAATCCCATCGGCTCGATGACCGCCATCTCGGTCTCGATCCGCTCCCACACACCCTCGGGCACGTCGTCGCCGTAGCGCTCGATCACACCGAGCTTGATCTGTTCGCGCAGGTATTCGCCCTGGGTCTGCCCCTCCGGCACGTCGGGGAACTGCGGCATGCGGTCGACGTGGGCGAACACGTCGGCGTAGGACTCGATCTGCTCGGCCACCCGCAGCGTGTTGTCACACGCCTCCGGCAACTCCCTGAACAGCTCGCGCATCTCGTCGGCCGACTTGATGTAGTAACCCGACCCGTTGAACCGGAACCGGTTGGCGTCGTCCTTGTTGCGGCCCACACCCACACAGAGCAGGTCGTCGTGGCTGTCGGCCTGGTCTTCGGTGACGTAGTGGGAGTCGTTGGTGGCCAGCAGCGGCAGGTCGAGCCGCTTGGCGACGCGCAGCAGGTCTTGGCGCACCTGACGTTCGATGTCGACGCCGTGGTCCATCAGCTCCAGGTAGAAGTTGTCCTTGCCGAAGATGTCCTGGAGTTCGGCAGCCGCCGCGCAGGCCTCCTCGAACTGCCCCAGCCGCAGCCGGGTCTGCACCGCACCCGAGGGGCAGCCGGTGGTCGCGATGATGCCCTCGGCGCGCTGCGCGAGGATCTCGTTGTCCATGCGCGGCTTGCCGTAGAAACCCTCGAAGCTGGCCAGCGAGCTCAACGCGAACAGGTTGCGCAGGCCGGCGGCGTTCTTGGCCCACATCGTCATGTGCAGGTAGCGCCCGGCACCGGAGATGTCCTTGCCGCCCTCACCGTCGACGTTGTTGTCGCGCTGGCCCGAGGTCGCCCAGAACTCCTGCTTGCGGTTGCGCCGGTCGGACGGCGCGACATAGGCCTCGATGCCGATGATCGGCTTGACGTCGGCGAAGTCGCGGGCGACGTTCTGGAAGTCGTAAGCCCCGAACATGTTGCCGTGGTCGCTCATCGCAACCGCCGGCATGCCGAGGCGTTGCACCTCCTTGAACAGCGGCTTCACCTGAGCCGCGCCGTCCAGCATGGAGTACTCCGTATGGACGTGGAGGTGGACGAAATCGCTGCGGGTGAAGGTTTCGCTGGACATCGCCGATGAGTCTAGGTCGCGCCGCCGACAACCGCCTCCTCAGCGCGCCGGATGCGACGGATGAGGCCTGTGTTACGTGGCTCGGTCAACCGCTGCGCCGTCCAGACGGCTGGTCAGATCGCGCCGGATCGTCGCGGCCAGCGCGTCGTCGACCCGTTCGACGACGACAGTGCGGCTGCGGCCGTCACTCTGCGCGACGAGACGGACCAGCCCGTCGCCCGGCTCCCCGAACATCGTCCAGCGGTCGCGGATCGGCGGCTGCCGACGGCACGGAACCAGCCAGTGCACGTGGTCGCCGAGGACGAGCAACAGCATCCACGCACCGATGTCGTCGGTGACCGCGAGGCCGTCCCATTCGCTGGTGGCCGGCGCGGTCGCGAGCGCACGCACGGCCCGGTAGGTGGTGAGCAGTCGCAGCAGGTAGTAGGCGATCCCCGCAAGCACCGGGATCCAGATCCAGAAGCTGCCCTCGTCGGGGCCAACGCGGACGAGAAGACCCGACACGAAAGCGCCGGCCCACACCCAGCCTGCTCCCGGGGTGAGACGCCAAAGGGTCACCGCACCCGTCCAGGGTCGGTCTGGCGTCGTGGAACCGCCTGGGGCCAACCGATACCGGTCCTGGACCACCCGCACCAGATCGGGCAACCCTGTGGCGGGCTCCAGCCGGACCGGTCCGACGTCGGTCTGCTGCGCAACGGGCGTCAAGCGCACCGGACGGCGTGGTCCCCTCGCTCGCCACGCAGCCACCACCAGACTCGCCAGAGCGGGCAGCGCGAGCACCGCCATGAACGGGATCGCGTCGCTCCGGGGCCCGGCGACCGCCTGCCCGTCGAAGGGCGGGTACTGGGCGGTGATGTCGATCCAGGTGCCGACGGGCGCGGGGTAGCCGGAATCGTCCGTGCAGTCGACCCCCGTGACGTGCGTGTGCCCGCCGTGGGTCCACCGCACTTGGCAGGAGTAGTTCATTGCGTCGGTCGACACGACCTGGGCGCGGGCGTCGTAGCTCGCCAGTGCGAAGACCCCTGGCGCCAAGGCGACGACACCGAAGACGATGGCAAGGGCCAACGCCGGCGCTGCGAACCTCGGCCGGTCACGGCTCGGCCCGGCCATCACGTCGACCAGCAACGAGACGTCGTCCGGCGGCAGGCCGACCTGCACCGTCCTGTCGTCGTCGGCGCGGAACCGGACACGGTCGACCGCCAGTTCCCGACCGGCGATCCAGCCGGGCTCGGTGACCATCCCGCGCCCGGCACCGAACGCGTCGAACACGAATCCACCGATGAACAGCCGGACATACATCTGGTCACCGGAACGGAAGACGCGGGCTCGCCGCTCCCGCCCGCCAGCGACCGTGACGCTCGCCGGGAACGACAACGCTCGGCCCACCTTCACCCGCCGCGCCCGGCGGCGGTGCAATGCCCACCTCAGGCGAAACTTCAGGTAGTAGCCGAAGATCGACACGGACAGGCCCGCTCCGGCGAGCAGGAGGAATTCGAGCACAGGTGCGTCAGCCGGCGCGCGCGATGTCGAGCGCGTGCTGCAGATCCTTCGGGTACGGGCTCTCGAAGGTGATCCACTCCCCCGACCCCGGGTGCTCGAAGCCCAGCTCGACGGCGTGCAGCCACTGCCGGTCGAGGCCGAGCTTCTTGGCCAACTTCGGGTCGGACCCGTACAGCGGGTCACCGACGCAGGGGTGGTGAAGGGCCGAGAAGTGCACCCGGATCTGGTGCGTGCGACCGGTCTCCAGGTGGATCTCCAGCAGCGACATCGAGCGGAACGCCTCGACGAGCTCGTAGTGGGTGACGCTCGCGCGGCCCGACTGCATGACCGCGAACTTGTAGTCGTGGTTGGGGTGGCGACCGATCGGGGCCTCGATGGTGCCGACCACCGGGTCGGGCAGCCCCTGCACCAGCGCGTGGTAGGTCTTGTCGACCGTCCGGTCACGGAACGCCTGCTTGAGCACCGTGTAGGCCCGCTCCGACTTGGCGACGACCATCAGACCGGACGTGCCGACGTCGAGGCGTTGGACGATGCCCTGCCGCTCCGGAGCACCCGAGGTGGAGATACGGTAGCCGGCCCCGGCCAGTCCGCTCACGACGTCCGGACCGTCCCAACCGACACTCGGATGGGCGGCGACCCCGGCGGGTTTGTCGACGACGACGATCTCGGTGTCGTCGTGCACGATCCGCAGATCGTCGATGAGCTGCGGCTTCACCTGCGGCGTGCGGTCGACCTGCGCGGGCACGTCGACCTCCAGCCACTGCCCCGCGCTGACCCGCTCGGACTTGCCCACCTGCGAGCCGTCGAGCCGCACGGCTCCGGACGCGGCGAGCTCGGCGGCGCGGGTGCGCGACAGGCCCAGCACCCGGGCGATGGCGGCATCGACCCGCTCGCCCTCCAACCCCTCCGGGACGGCGAGCGCCTTGAGATCACTCATCGGTGTCGGCCTCGTTCTTCGCGTCGGTCTTCATGTCAGCGGTCGACTCGGCGTTCGTGCCGGACGACTCCAGCCGCGAACCGTCCAACCCGATGCCTCGGATCGACAACAGCGCGATGAGGCAGGCCGCCGAGACGACGCAGATGTCGGCCACGTTGAAGATCGGCCAGTGCGGCAGCTCGAGGAAGTCGACGACGTGCCCCTTCGCGAACGACGGCTCGCGCAGGAATCGGTCGGTGAGGTTGCCGAGCGCCCCGCCGATCAGCAGGCCGAGGCCGAGCGCCCACGCCCGGCTGCGTAGCTTGCGCGCCGAGAAGATGGTGAACGCGATCACCGCGGTGGCAATGATCGTCAGCACCCACGTCGCGTTGGTCGCGATCGAGAACGCGGCACCCGGGTTGAAGGTGAGCCGCAGCCGAAGCAGGCTGCCCACCAACTCCTTGGGCTCGCCGGGCGTGAGGGCGGACACCGCCCACGCCTTGGTCGACTGGTCGAGCGCGTAACCGATGACCGCGACCAGCACGAGAACACCGATCGACCCGCGACGAGTCACACCGGACGGACGGGTGGACGGACTCAGCGGCGTTCCTGCTTCTGTTTGCATTGCACGCACAGTGTCGCACGCGGGAACGCCTGCAGCCGAAGCTTGCCGATCGGGTTGCCGCAGCTCTCACAGATGCCGTACGTGCCGTCGTCGATGCGGGCCAGCGCGCGGATCGCCTGCTCCATCGACGCCCGGTTGTTCTGCGCCAGGGAGTACTCGTACTCCCGCTCCAGCGCCTTCGAGCCCACGTCGGCCTGGTCGTCGCCGGCGCCACCGTTGTCGTCATGGATGAGCCCGGCGATGTCGGCCTCGATCGACTTCAGCTCGGTGCGGAACCGCTCGATCTCGGCCGAGAGCTCACCGTGCACCTCAGTGAGTTCCTCTGGGGTCCAAGGCGATTCGTCCTCACGGACGACGAGGTCTGCGGCCGCCTGCGCGGCGCTCTTTCGTGCCCGGGACGGCGCCTTCTTGGCGGTGCTCTTCGGCGCGGCAGCAGTGCTCACCGTCGTCTCCTTCTTCGGCGCCGGCGCGGTTGCCGACGTGCTGGTCTTCTTCGCGGTTGCGGTCTTCTTGGCTGCCGTGGTCTTGGCGGCCGCTTTCTTCGTCGGTGCGACCTTCTTGGCAGCGGTCTTGCGTGCAGGTGCGTTCTGCACGGGCGCCTTCGCCGCAGCACTCTTCGTCGGCGCAGCGTTCTTCGCAACTGCCTTCGTCGCGCTCGTCTTCTCGGCAGCTGTCTTCTTCGCAGGTGTCTTCTTGGCGGCCGTCTTCTTGGCAGCCGTCTTCGCCGGAGTCTTCTTGGCAGGTGCCTTCTTGGCTGCGGCGCTGTCGGTCGCTGCCTCGTCGCCACGACCGCGCGTCACGCCGGCCACCCGTCCGACCGCCCCGACGGCACCGGTCGCCGTGCGCAGCAGCGACCCGACGCGCGAGCGCCGCTGCTCGTCGGACTTCGGACTGCCCTTCGCCGCCATGCGGGTGCCCTTTCGTGGAAAAAACCGTCGCTTCGGACGGAAAGGAGATGCCCGTCACAGCGACGGACTGCCTGAGGATAAGCGACGAAGGCAGGCCCCATGTGCCAAAACGCCGGAAATTCAACGGAATTCTCTCGGTTCGATGTTCGGTTCGAAACAACCGGAGAAACCGCGAGGCGGCCACCCCCGCAGGGGTGACCGCCTCGATCGTCTCGACCGGCCCCGGGCCGGTCGGCGACTACTGGTGCTTGTCGCTCTTGACGTCGTCGAGTCCGACCGACTTCAACTGCTCCAGCTGACCCTCGATGTAACCGCGCAGCTTGCTGCGGTAGTCGCTCTCGAAGCCCTTGAGCGACTCGATCTTGGTGTTCAGGCCGTCACGCTGATTGGTGAGGTCGGTGAGCACCGAGGTGCGCTCCTCGTTGGCCGTGCGCACCAGGTCGTCGTGCTGGGTCTGACCGGTGTTGATCAACTCGTCGTGTCGGCTCTGGCCGGTCTTGACGAGCTCGTCGTGCTTCGCCTGACCGGTCTTGACCAGGTCGTCGTGCTTCGCCTGACCGGTCTTCACCAGGTCGTCGTGCTTGGCCTGGCCCGTGCTGACGAACTCGTCGTACTTCGACTGTCCGGTCTTCAGCAGGTCGTCGCGCTTGGCCGTGGCCTCACCGACCACCTTGTCGTGGTGGGCCTGCGCGTCACGGATGAGCTTGTCGCGGGTCGTCTCGCCCTCGCGCACGTGCTCGTCGTGCAGCTTCTGCGCAAGTGCGATGACACCGGCCGCGCCACCGGCCGCGCCGGCACCGGCCAGCGCGTGCGCTTCGCCGCCCGCGGCCGGCTGGGCGGCAGCCGCTGCGGCGCCGTCCTGAGCGGCCTTGAGGTCGCTCTCGGCCTTGGCGACCTGCGACTTCAGGTCGGCGAGCTTCGACTGCTCGGTCCTGGTGTCCTGCTGCGCCTTCGCCAACTCCTCGCGGGCGCTCGTGAGCCGGCCCTCGACGTCCTTCAGTTCGCGCTCGGCGTCGGCGATGCGTCCGCGCACCGCCGAGTCGTCTGCGGACGGCTTCTCGGCGGACGCGGCCGGGGTCAGCACCGGGGTGGCCTGGGTCGGGGCCTCGGCGGAGACGGTGCTTGCGGCGTCGGTCTTGCCGAGGTTCGCCGGCTTGCCCGACGCACGGCGGCAATCGGCCAGCTGGGCGGCGAGGTCTTCGTTCTCGGCGTTCAACCGGCGCAGCTCGACGACGATCTCGTCGAGGAAGTCGTCCACCTGGATTTCGTCATAGCCGCTCTTACCGAAGCCCTTCGGCTTGGTGAATTCCTTCTTGACTACGTCCTCAGGCGTCAACGCCATGTGGTCACCTCTGCGGCCTACGGGTCGCGCACCGGCCACCTGTTCGAGGGCGCGACGCAGCGACGCTTGTAAATATGTCGCCGGTCAGCTTATGACACCCAGCAGCAAACTCACACCCAGCATCAGAATCAGGAAGGCGATGTCGAGTCGCACCTGCCCGATCCGCAGCGGCTTGAACACCTTTCGCAGCGCTTTGAGGGGCGGATCAGTGAGCGAATACACACCCTCGGCGACGACCAGAACGGCCCCCTTGGGCCGCCAGTCGCGGGCGAAGACCTGGATCCAGTCGAAGACCAGACGCGCCAGCAGGATGATGAAGTACAGGTAAAGGAGCGCCCCGAGGACGGTTCTCAACTGATCCACGCTTCACTCCAGACAGATCGGGACGAGCCCCCACACCGAGGCTCGTCCCGATATCTTCTCAGCTCTGGTTGAACAGGCCGCGCGAGCCCTTGCTGTCGGTGCCGGTCGTCGCCACCTCGACGCCGGCCGGCGACAGCAGGAACACCTTGGCGGTGACCCGCTCGATGGTGCCGTGCAGCCCGAACACGAGGCCGGCGGCGAAGTCGACGAGACGCTTGGCGTCGGTGTCGTCCATGTCGGAGAGGTTCATGATCACCGGGATGCCGCTGCGGAAGCTCTCCCCGATCTCCTTGGCCTCGTTGTAGGTGCGCGGGTGAATCGCGTTGATCCGGCTCATGTCGCCTGCCTTGGGGTGTGCCGCCACCGCGGCGACGTTGTTCTTGCGCAGCGGGGTGACCGGGGCCGGCGGGTTGTCGGCCACGTGCTCGACCTCGTCGAAACCGGAGTCGGCGTAGTCGTCGTAACCGTCGTGGTCGTAGCCGTCGTGACCGTAGTCGTCGTACTCGTCCTTGTAACGGCTGTCCTCCTCGGCGAGTCCGAGGTACGCCATGGTCTTGCGCAGTGCGCCTGCCATCTCTTGCTCCTTGGGTGCGGCGATCCGCTGTGGTCCGGTGTGGTCGCCGCCGACGCTACCGGCGCGGGCGTCGAATCCCGTGGATTACCAATCCGACACGCCACATTTTGATGTGCCGGGCCGGACACGGTCGGTCAGACCGCCGGCCGGGGCCCGAGCACGGCGCTGCCGATGCGCACGTGCGTCGCGCCGTGGCGCACCCCTTGCTCGAGGTCACCGCTCATGCCGGCCGAAATCCGGTCCGCCGAGGGATGCGCGGCCCGCAGGTCGCGCGACAACTCGGCCAGCCGGGCGAACGCGGCATCGGGGTCGGCGCCGCGCGGAGCCACCGCCATCAAACCGCTCAACCGCAGCTGCTCGAGACCCGCGACGTGTGCGGCGAGGTCGGCGATCTGTTCGGGCAGGGCTCCTCCGCGTCCGGGATCGGAACCGTCGAGGTCGACCTGCACCATCACCTCGAGGGTGCGACCGTGGCGCTCGGCACCCTTGGCCAGCGCCGAGGCGATCTTCGCCCGGTCGACCGACTGCACGACGTCGGCGTAGGCGGCGACATGCCCCGCCTTGTTCGACTGCAACTGCCCGACGAAATGCAGGCGGAGCGCCGCCCGCTCCTGCTCGCTCGCCCCCTCGAAGATCTCGGCGAACTTCGCCGAGGCTTCCTGGTCCTTGTTCTCCCCGAAGTCGGTGACGCCCAGGTCGATCAGCCGGCGGACGTCGGCGACCGGGAAATACTTGGAGACGACGATCAGCGTCGCGTCGTCGGCGGCGCGGCCGGCGGCCCGCGCCGCGTCGGCGATGCGGGCGCGGACGGCGGCGAGGTTGTCCCGCAACTCCCGGGAGCGATCGTCGAGCTCGGTCATCTCAGGCCCTCCGGCGCAAGGTGACCACGCCGGCGAAACGTCCGGCACCGGGGTCACGGCGATGGGAGTAGAGCCGACCCTCCTCGCGGGTGCATCCGGGGATCCAGTCGAGCTCGACGTCGTCGGCCCGCAGCTGCGACACCACACCGGCGGCGACGTCGATCGCCGGCGTTCCGGTCCAACTGACGGCGTACGACGCCGGCACCCGGGCCGCCGCATCGTCACGCATCTGGGCGGGCACCTCGTAGCACCGGCTGCACACCGACGGCCCGACCACCGCACCCAACCGACCCGACCCGAGCTCCCGCATGGTGCGGACGGTCTCGGGCACCACTGCGGCGAGCATGCCGGGCCGGCCCGCGTGCACGGCCGCGACGAGGGGTTGTTCCCGGTCGTAGATCAGCACCGGCGTGCAGTCGGCCACCAGCACCACCAGGGTGCGGTCGAACGCCGACGTCACCTGGCCGTCGGCGGTCGGGGCGGGTGCGCCGTCGGACTGCTGCTCGAGCACCGCGACATCGGCCCCGTGCACCTGCGCCATGAACCGCAGGTCGGTCGTGTCGACCGCCTGCGCCAGACGCTCCCGGTTGGTCGCCACCGCCTCTGGGTCGTCACCCACGTGAGCGCCGAGGTTGAGCCCGGCGTAGCCGCCGCGGCTGACACCACCCTCGGAATCGGTGAACGCGAGGTCGACGACCCAGTCGCCGACCTCGCGTTCGTCACGCCACCAGAACACCGGTGTGCAGTCCTTCGATCACTTCAGGAAGTCGGGCACGTCCAGGTCGTCGTCGCCGTCGTCGAACGTGACCTCACGCGGCGGGCGCGAGGTGGACGTCGGCTGAACCTGGCCCGGCTGCTGCGGACGGCCCTGCTGGCCACCCGGCTGGCCCTGCTGCGGCTGGTCGTCGCGCTGCGGGGCTTGGGCGCCCTGCTGGGGCGGCTGACCCTGCTGCACCGGACGCGCCGCCTGCTGCGGTGCACCCTGACCACCCTGCTGACCGGCCGGGGCACCCTGCGGGGCGCGCTGCTGACCCGACACGGCGCCGGCGGCCTCGGCGGGCGACTGCACCCGCTGCTGGTTGCCTGCGGGCACCTGGTTGGCCCGCTGCGAACCCTGGATCTGGCCGAGCGCGCGGTCGTCGGTGCGCTTGGTCGGGGCGCCGCCGTCGAAGCCGGCCGCGATGACGGTGACACGCACCTCGTCGCCGAGGGCGTCGTCGATGACCGCACCGAAGATGATGTTGGCCTCGGGGTGCGCGGCTTCCTGCACCAGGCGGGCCGCCTCGTTGATCTCGAACAGACCGAGGTCGCTGCCACCCTGCACCGACAGCAGCACGCCCTGGGCGCCGTCGATGCTCGCCTCGAGCAGTGGGCTGGAGATCGCGAACTCCGCGGCCTGCACGGCGCGGTCTTCACCGCGGGCCGAGCCGATACCCATGAGCGCGGAGCCCGCCCCCTGCATGACCGACTTCACGTCGGCGAAGTCCAGGTTGATCAGGCCCGGGGTGGTGATCAGGTCGGTGATGCCCTGGACACCGGACAGCAGCACCTGGTCGGCGCTGCGGAACGCGTCGAGCATCGACACGTTGCGGTCGCTGATCGACAGCAGTCGGTCGTTCGGGATGACGATGAGGGTGTCGACCTCGTCGCGCAGCGCGTTGATGCCGAGGTCGGCCTGACCGGCGCGGCGGCGACCCTCGAAGGTGAACGGACGGGTGACGACACCGATGGTCAGCGCGCCGAGGTTCTTGGCGATCTTCGCGACGACCGGCGCACCGCCGGTGCCCGTGCCGCCGCCCTCGCCGGCGGTGACGAAGACCATGTCGGCGCCCTTGAGCACCTCTTCGATCTCTTCCTCGTGGTCTTCGGCGGCCTTGCGACCGACCTCGGGGTCGGCTCCGGCGCCGAGCCCACGGGTGAGCTCACGGCCCACCTCGAGCTTCACGTCGGCGTCACACATGAGCAGCGCCTGGGCGTCGGTGTTGATCGCGATGAACTCGACTCCCTTGAGCCCCTGCTCGATCATCCGGTTCACGGCGTTGACCCCGCCGCCGCCGATACCGACGACCTTGATCACTGCGAGGTAGTTCTGCGGAGATGCCACGAACGTTGGCCTTCCTTTGTCGAGATCGATGGACTTCAGTCGATGGGCGACGTCGTGCCTCGGGCAACCCAACGGTACTTCCGCCGCATGGTACGCGGTGAGGGCACCCCTTCGCGACTGTCAAGGTCGACTTCAGGTTGAGCGCTCGGCCGCACTTCGATCAGCCTTGCAGACGTTCCAGGATTCGTGGGGCCAGCTTGGTGACGTCCCCCGCCCCCACGGTGATGAGCAGGTCGCCGGGGCGAACGGTCGCGACCACGAGGTCGACAGTCTCCTGCGCCGAGTGGGTGCGGGTGCACGGACGGCGCATCGCCTGCGCGATCAGGTCGCTGCTCACGCCGTCCATCGGTTGCTCGCGGGCGCCGTAGACGTCCATCAACACCGCGACGTCGGCGCCGTCGAGTGCCTCCGCCATGCCGATGGCCTGGTCGCGGGTGCGGCTGTAGAGATGCGGCTGGAAGACCACGACGAGCCGACCCGAGCCGCGCAGCTGACGGCCGGTGCGCACCAACGCGGCGAGCTTGCCCTGGTTGTGGGAGTAGTCGTCGACCACTCGCACCCCACCGGCCTCACCCTTGAGTTCAACCCGACGTGAGGTGCCTCGGAAGGACGCCATCGCGGCCACCGCATCGGACGGGGCGACCTCGAGCCCGAACACCAGCGCGGCCACCACACCGGACGCGTTCTCCAGGTTGTGAAAACCTGGAACGTTGAGTTGAAGGTTAAGCACTTCTCCCCCGCTGATCCGCAGATCTGCCCGCACCGACCAGCCGTCCTCGACCGGGCGTTCGAAGCGGACGTCGGCCTCCGGGGAGGTGCCGTAGGTGACGACCCGCCGGCCCTGTTCCGCGGCCCACCGACCCAGGTCGGCGCTGCCGGGATCGTCGGCGCAGCAGACGAGCAGGCCGTCCGCTGCGACCGTGAGCGCGAACCGGCGGTAGGCGGCGACGAGGTTGTCGGTCGTGCCGTAGAAGTCGAAGTGATCGTCCTTCACGCTGGTGACGATCGCGATCTTGGGGTGGTAGACGACGAACGAGCCGTCGCTCTCGTCGGCCTCGACGACGAACTCAGCACCGGTTCCCACGCCGGAGTTGGCGCCGATGCCGGCGATCTCGGCGCCGGTGGCGAACGACGGGTCACGACCCAGTGCGCGCAGGGCCGTCGTGGCCATCCCGGAGGTGGTGGTCTTGCCGTTGGCTCCCGCGACGGCGAGCCCGGCCCGGCCGGCGAGCACGATCGCGAGGCCCTGGGCCCGGTGCAACACGTTCAGGCCGCGGCGCCTGGCCTCGATCAGCTCCGGATTGTCTTCGGTGATCGCCGACGACACGACGACGACGGTGCCGTCGGGCAGCGGGTCGATGTTCTCGGCCCGGTTGCCGATGGTGACCGCAATGCCCTCGCTGCGCAGCTTGTCGACCGCAGCCGACTCGGCGTTGTCCGATCCGCTGACCTCGACGCCGCGGGCACGCATCAACCGGGCGATGCCCGACATCCCCGACCCGCCGATCGCGATGAAGTGAGCCCGGGTCAGGTCTTCCACCCGCGGCAGCGCGGCGGAGAAGTCGAAGCGTTCGTTGACGCCGTTGCTCACGCCTGCTCCTCCACGGCCCGTTCGGCGAGGTCGACCAGGGCCTCGGCGGCCTTCGCATGCTGCTGGGCGCGCATCGCGGCGGCCATCGCGGCCAGCCGGGCGCGGTCGGTGATCAGCGGCACGAGCTGGTCGCGCACCCAGTCGGCGGTGTAGTCGTCGTTGTCGACGAGCAGGGCTCCCCCGGCGGCGACGGTGTCGGCCGCGTTGAGGCGCTGCTCGCCGTTGCCGATCGGCAGCGGCACGAAGACGGACGGCAGGCCCACGGCACTCGTCTCGCACACCATTCCGGCACCCGATCGGGTGACGACGAGGTCGGCGGCCGCGTAACAGAGGTCCATCCGGTCGGCGTACTCGAGCACGGTGTACGGCGCGCGCGCCTCGGAAGCGTCGAAGGCCTTGCCGCGCCCGGTGACGTGCAGCACCTGCACCCCGGCGTCGGCGAGGGTCTCGCGGGCGGCCCACGTCGCCTCGTTGAGCGAGAGCGCACCGAGCGACCCGCCGGTCACCAGCAGCGTCGGACGGTCGGGTTCGAGCCCGAACTGCGTGCGGGCCTGTGCCTGCATCCCGGCCCGGTCGAGGTCGGTGATCTCGCGGCGCAGCGGGAGCCCGATGACCTGCGCGTGCGGCAGCGGCGTGCTGGAGAAGGTGGTCGCGACGTACGGCGTCATCCGCGCACCGAGCTTGTTGGCCAGGCCCGGCCGGGCGTTCTGTTCGTGGATCACGAACGGCGTGCCGCGGCGGCGCGCCGCCAGGTAGGCGGGCGTGCTGACGTGTCCGCCGAAGCCGATGACGACCTGCGCGTCACGCTCGTCCAGCAGGTCCTTGGTGCGCGCCACCGCTTCGCGGAACGCGCCGGGAAAACGCACGGCGGCGCCGTTCGGCCGGCGCGGAAAGGCCACCTTCGGGATGATCGTGAGCTCGTAACCACGTGCCGGCACGAGGTCTTCCTCGAGTCCGCCCTCGCTGCCCAGCACCGCGATCTCGATCTTCGGCAAGCGTGCGCGCAGCGCGTCGGCGGTCGCGAGCAGGGGCGACACATGGCCGGCGGTTCCACCGCCGGCCAGGACAACTCGTTCGATCCTCATGGGTTCATCTTCCGCGTCGGGAGGTCGGCAGGATCGCGCGGGTGCGACCGACCAACTTGGGTCGCTGCGCGAGGGCTGCCTTGCATTCGGGTTCGTTGCGTGCGAACGACATGAGCATGCCGAGGGCGATCAGTGTGGTGACCAGTTGCGAACCGCCGGCGGAGACCAGCGGCAGCGGCACGCCGATGATCGGCAGCAGCCCCAGCACCGAGGCGATGTTGATCGTCGCCTGGATGAGGATCCAGGTCATCACACCGGCGGTGGCGATGCGCACGAAGAAGTCCTTGCTGGTGGCGATCAGCCGGTAGCAGGCATAACCGATCGCGGCGTACAGGCAGAGCACGACGAGGGTGCCCGGCAGGCCGAGCTCCTCACCGAGGATCGCGAAGATGAAGTCGTTGTGGGCCTCGGCCATCCAGCCCCACTTCTCCCGGCTGGCCCCGAGCCCGACGCCCCACCAGCCGCCGTCGGCCAGCGCGTACTCACCGTGCACCGGCTGCCAGCAGCCGTCCTGCAGCGCGCCCTGCGGGCAGCCGCCGAGCCAGGTGCTGATGCGACCCATCCGGTTGCCGGAGGTCCACACCAGCACGGTGACGGCGGCGGCGGCCAGCGCCAGCGAGATGCCGAAGATGCGCAACTTGACCCCGGCCACGAACAACATCGCGCCGACGATCATCGCGAGCACCAAGGTGGTGCCGAGGTCGTGACCGGCCATCACCAGCGCCATGAAGAACAGCGCGCACGGAATGATCGGTATGAGCACGTGTTTGAACTCGGCCAGAAGCTTGCGCTTCATCGCCAGCACGCCGGCGGTGAGCAGCACCAGGGCGAGCTTGCCGAGCTCGGAGGGCTGCATGGTGAAGCCGCCGACCCTGATCCAGTTGGTGTTGCCGAGCACGCTGACACCGAGCGAGGTGAACACGAGTCCCTGCATCAACACCGCGACGATGTATGCCGGCCAACCGGCGACCTTCCACACCCGCACCGGGATTCGTGCGGCGATCATGGCACCCACGGTGCCGATCGCGGCGAACATCGCCTGGCTCTTGAACACCGTGAACGACGAGCCGGACTGTTGGTAGGAGGTGACGCTGGACGCCGACAGCACCATCACCAGCCCGAGCATCGTCAGCCCGCAGGTGGCGCCGAGCAACAGGTAGTAGGGCGCGGTGGGTGACTCCATGCGGCGCAGCGTGGCGCGCACGTCGAACCGACCGGTGTGGACCGGTGCTTGGGTCGTCATCGTCAGTCGGTCGACGCCAGGGCGCGGGCCGCAGCGGCGAAGGCATCACCGCGGGCTCCGTACGAGGCGTACATGTCGAGCGAGGCCGCTGCCGGCGAGAGCAGAACCACGTCGCCCGGGGCGGCCATCGCGGCTGCGCGGCGAACTGCGTGATCCATGACGCCAGTGTCCGTCTCGTCGAGCACGACGACCGGCACATCCGGCGCGTGTCGTGCAATTGCTTGTGCGATCTGTGCCCGATCGACCCCGATGAGCACCGCACCACGCAGCTTCGCGTGGTTCGCCGCGACCAGTTCGTCGACGTCGGCGCCCTTGAGCTGACCGCCGGCGATCCAGACGATCGAGTCGAAGGCCCCCATCGCGGCCTGCGCGGCCGGCGGGTTCGTCGCCTTGGAGTCGTCGACGTAGCGGACGCCGTCGACCTCGATCACGGTCGCGGTGCGATGCGGCTGCGGGTGGTAGGCGCGCAGGCCGTCACGGACGGCGAGCGGACGCACCCCGAAGGCGCGAGCGAGCGCCGCGGCCGCGAGCGCGTCCTGGACGTAGTGGGGTGCCGGGGCGAACCCGTCCTGCCCGAGGTCCTTCAACTGGCAGAGCTCCGCAGCCTGGTGGGTGCGGTCGTCGACGAACGCCCGGTCGGCGAGCACGTCGTCGACCAGTCCGAGCATCGACGGGTGGGGCAGGCCGAGGGTGAAACCGACCGCGCGGCAGCCTTCGACGACATCGGCGTCCTCGAGCAACTGCTCGGTGGTGGGGTCGTCGACGTTGTAGATGCAGGCCACCTGGGTCTGCTCGTAGACCCGCCCCTTCTGCCGGCGGTACTCCTCGAACGACCCGTGCCAGTCGATGTGGTCGGGTGCGACGTTCAGCAGGCACGAGGCGTAGGGCGACAGGCTGCGCGACCAGTGCAACTGGAAGGTCGACAGTTCGACGGCGAGCACCTCGTAGGGCTCCGGGTGCAGCACGGCCTCCAGGATCGGCAGACCGACGTTGCCGGCGGCCGTCGCACGCAGGCCGGCCGAGCGCAGGATCTGCTCGAGCATGGTCACCGCGGTGGTCTTGCCGTTGGTGCCGGTGATCGTCAGCCACGGCGCCGCGCCGGTGCGCGGACGCATCCGCCAGGCCAACTCGACCTCGCCCCAGACCGGCACACCGGCGGCTGCGGCCGACAGCATGAACGGGTGATCGGGGCGAACCCCCGGCGAGGTGACGACGAGTTCGGTGCCGGCGGGCACCTGCTGCTGGTGCTCGGCGCCGAACAGCACACGGGCACCGAGGATGTCGAGGATCTTGGCGCGTTCCTGCACCGTCGGCGATGCGTCGGTCGACAGCACGGTGACCTTCGCGCCGCGCTCGAGCAGCGCGTCGGCGGCGGCATAACCCGACACCCCGAGGCCCATCACGACGATGTCCAGGCCCGACCAGTCCGCGTCGCGATGGGTCAGGTCGCGGTCGCCGCCGCGCGGTTCGTAACTCGGGTCGATCGGCCGGGGGGTCTCGGCCGTCATCCGGTCACCCATTCGGCGTAGAAGAGTCCGAGGCCGAGAGCGACGCATAGCCCGGCGATGATCCAGAAGCGGATCACGACCGTCACCTCGTTCCACCCGACCATCTCGAAGTGGTGATGGATCGGCGCCATCCGGAACACCCGTTTGCCGCGCGATTTGAAGGATCCGACCTGGATGATCACCGACAGGGTCTCGAGCACGAACAGGCCGGCGAGGATGACGACCAGCAACTCGGTGCGGGTCATGATGGCCAGCCCGGCCAGCGCGCCGCCGAGGGCCAGCGAGCCGGTGTCACCCATGAAGATCTTGGCGGGGGTGGCGTTCCACCACAGGAAGCCGAAGCAGGCGCCCATCACACAGGCAGCGACCAGCGCGAGGTCGTGCGGGTCGCGCACGTCGTAGCACTTGTTGCTGCCGATCGTTTCGCAGTTCTGGTTGAACTGCCAGATCGAGATGAGCACGTAGGCGGCGAACACCATCACCGAGGCGCCGGTGAGCAGGCCGTCGAGGCCGTCGGTGAGGTTGGTGCCGTTGGAGGTGCCGGCGATGATCAGGTTGGCCCACAGCACGAACAGCACCATGCCGAGCGCGGTGCCGGCGAAGGCGAGGTCGAACCACGTGTCGCGCACGAACGAGACGCGGTAACTCGCCGGGGTGCGACCGCCCTGGTCGGGGAAGTTGACCGCGAGCAACGCGAACGACACACCGACGAAGGTCTGCGCGACGAGCTTCTGCCAGGCCCGCAGACCCAACGAACGCTGGTTGCTGATCTTGATCCAGTCGTCGGCGAAGCCCACCGCGCCGAGACCGACGATGAGGTACATCACCAGCAGGCCCGACACCGACGGCGCCGTCCACAGCACCAGGTGGGCCAGGAAGTAGCCGAGCACGCATCCGATGATGATGACGGCGCCACCCATCGTGGGCGTGCCACGCTTGGTGTGGTGGGTCGTGGGTCCGTCGTCGCGGATGAACTGGCCGTAGCCACGCCGCACCAGGAACTTGATGAACGCAGGGGTGCCGGCGAGTCCGGTGACGAGTGCGATCAACGCACCGATCAGAATGGCCTTCACTGCCCGGCAACCTTTCCGTCCGCTTCGACGAGCCGGTCGCCAAGGTAGCGCAGGCCAGAGTCACGACTTGATTTGAGCAAGGCTATATCGCCGGTGCGCAACATCGAGCGCAACAGGTCGTAGGCCGTGTCGGTGTCGGCGGCATGCTGCCACTCGACCCCGTCCGCAGCCGCCGCGCGACCGATCGCGTCGGCTCCCGCGCCGACGGTGACGAGCAGGTCGACGCCGCTGGTCGCGACGGTTCGACCCACCGCTTCGTGTTCGGCGACGGACGACTTCCCCAGCTCGAGCATCTGCCCGAGCACCGCGACCTTGCGCTCGGCCCGCATCGTCTGCAGGGCGCGCAACGCGGCGCCCATCGAGTCGGGGTTGGCGTTGTAGGCGTCGTTGACGATCGTGACTCCGTCGGACAGTTCGTGGATCTCCATCCGCCAGCGGCTGACCGCTCCGGCCCGCTCCAAGACGGACACGATGTGGTCGGCGTCGACACCCAGGTGACGGGCAGCGGCGTAGACCGACAGGGCGTTGCCTACGTGGTGGGAGCCGAACAGTCCCAGTCGGATACGGCGCGGCGGCCCGTCACCGACGAGGGTGAAGGTGGCGCGCGACCGGTCGTCGAGTTCGATGTCGGTGGCGCGCAGGTCGGCCGACTCGCCGGTGCCGACGCGTTGCACCGTGCAGCGCGCCCGGCCGGCCATCGCGGCGACGCGTGGGTCGTCGGCGTTGAGGATCGCCAGGCCGTCGTCGGGTAGAGCCTCGACGAGTTCGCCCTTGGTCTGCGCGATCGCCTCGACCGAGCCGAACTCGCCGACGTGCGCCCGCCCGACGTTGAGCACGATGCCGACCTGCGGCGGGGCGATCCCGGCGAGGTAGGCGATGTGGCCCACGCCGTCGGCGCCCATCTCGGCCACCAGGTAGCGGGTGTCGGAGGTGACCCGGCACACGGTCAGCGGCACGCCCATCTCGGAGTTGAGCGAGCCCTCGGGCACCACGGTCTCGGCGAGCGGGAGCAGCACCTGCCCGAGCAGATCCTTGGTCGACGTCTTGCCCGAGCTACCGGTGATGCCGACGATCGTGAGTTCGGGCGCCCGGTCGACGACGGCGCGTGCGAGCCGTCCGAACGAGGTCTGCACGTCGTCGACGACGACGGTCGGCATGCCGTCGATCGCCCGGCTGCCGAGGGTCGCCACGGCACCGGCCGCCGCGGCGTTCGGTGCGAAGTCGTGGCCGTCCGCGAACTCGCCGATCCGGGCCACGTACAGGCTCCGCCGGTCGGCCTGACGCGAGTCGGACACCACCGGTCCGTCGACCAGTACGGCGCCGGCGTCGGCAGGTTCGAGTCGGCCACCGACCGCGTCCGCGATCTCGGCCAATGTCATCGGGATCATTGCTTGCGGTCCTTGCTGGGGTCGTACTTCAGGTCGTACAGGCTCGGCTTGACGGTGCTCGGCGGGACGTGGCCGTTACGCAGCGCCGCGGCCATGAGCTGCGAGAACACCGGCGCGGCGACCTCACCGCCGTAGATGCTCACCGCGGTCGGACGCTGCAACGCGACCGAGACGATGTACTGCGGGTTCTCGGCCGGGGCGAAGCCGATGAACGAGGCGGTCCACCCGTTGTACCGTCCGAGCGATTCGTCGTAACGGGCGGCGGTACCGGTCTTGCCGGCCACGTTGTAGCCCTCGACGACGGCCTTGGGAGCCGTTCCGTTCTTGGTCGGCACGGCCTGCATCATCCGGGTCATCTGGGTGGCCACCGAGGCGGGCACCACCTGCACCGCGACACGGTCGTCGGCCGGTGCGGTGAAACCACCCGACCCGTCGCCGATGCCCTTGACCAGCTTGATCGGCTCACGCACGCCGCCGTTCGCGATCGTCTGGAAGACCGAGATCTGCTGCATCGTGTTGCTCGACAGACCCTGGCCGAACATCACCGTGTAACGCCGCGAACCCGTCATCTGCGCAGCGGTCGGGATGCTTCCGACGTTCTCACCCGGGAAGTTGGTGCCGGTCGGCTGGCCCTGACCGAAGCGGGTCATGTAGTTGCGCAGCGTCGCGGCCGACATCTTCTCCCCCACCTGGATGGTGCCGGTGTTCGAGGAGTCGGCGAGGATGCCTGCCGTCGTCATCGTCTCCGTCGGGTGGTGGTGGGAGTCGGTGAAGGTCTGGTCCGCACGCGGCAGGCCGTAGGGCACGGTGAATGTCGTCGTCGGGGTGACCTTGCCCTCGGCGAGGGCCGCAGCCATCGTCACGACCTTGTTCGTCGAGCCCGGCTCGTAGCTGTCGGCGAACGGACGCGAAAGCATCGACCCCTGCGCGGTCGCGATCTGGTTGTTGTCGAAGCTGGGGTAACTCGCGGCCGCGATGATGTTGCCCTTGCGGTCCATCACCACCGCTTCGCCGGACAGCGCCTTCGTCTTCTTCACCTGCGCGGCGATGAGGTTCTGCGCGGTCCACTGCAGGTCGTTGTTGATCGTCAGTTGCACCGGACGCCCGTCGGCCGCCGGGGTGTCCTTGTTGTTGCCCGTGGCGATCGTGGTGCCGTCGGCCGCTCGCTCGTAGACGTGCGTGCCGGGCGTGCCGTTCAACTGCTTCTGCGCGACCACCTCGACACCACCACCGGGCTTGCCGTCGGCGCTCACCCAGCCGAGCAGCGGTGCGAGCGCGGTGCCCTGCGGGTACTCCCGCTTCACCGTGCGCTCACTGAAGATCCCCGGGATGCCCAGGTCGCTGATCTGCACCCACTGCTGGGGCGAGATGTCCTTGGCCAGGTAGACGAACCGGCGACTCTTGGCGGCGGCGTCCTGCAGCGTCTTCAACAGGGTCGCCGGATCGTCGCCGACGATCGGTGCGATGGCGTCCGCGGCACCCTTGAGGCCCAGCTTCACCTTCTTGCGGGTGCCGTCGGGTTGCTTGTCGTAGCGCGCGTACGTCGAGGCCGCCAGCGGGTCGGCGGTCACATTGCGCCGCTCGACCGACCGCGCCAAGGTCACCCCGGACGCGTCGACGATGTCGCCCCGCTTGGCCGGGATGGTCGCGCGCGCCACCCGCTCGCTGAGTGCCTTCTGCGACACCGACGCGGCGTCGAGGCCCTGCACCCGCAGCAACTGGGCGACGAAGACGGTGAGCACCATCCCGAACGCGATGAGCAGGGCGCGGGCCCGCCGGCGCGGGTGACCCACGCCGAGTTGCACCGGAAGGCGCGGCTTGGAACCGCCGCCACGACCACGTCCCGACCCGCCGCCACCGACGGCCTTGCGGGACTTCGCGGCGTTGCGCGCGCGCACCGAGTCGAGGTCGATCGTGGCCGAACTACGCTCCCGCACCGGCGACCGCGGGGGTGTACGACGCCCCGCGGTCGGTCGTGATGTCGAGGCCGCAGCGGGCTTCTTCGCCCCCGTGGCCGCCGCGGTGGAAGACCGACGAGCCCCGCCCGGCGCCTTGCCTCCGGCTCGCGCGGCTCCTCGGGGAGCCCGTGCAGCGGGGGTGGGCGTCGTCGTGGGGCGCGAACCCGGTCGACGGGACTGCGTCACAAAGTCACCTCGCGGACGTCGCACTGGGCGACGTCGTGTTCTTCTGCTTCTGGCTGTCGGTCTTGGTCTCGGTCTTGGTGTTCGTCCCGGTGTTCGTCTTCGCGTTCGTCGTGCTGCCGGCCTTGCTGCTCGCCGGGGCGGTGGCCTTGGCCGATGCGGTGGTGCTGGGCTTGCTGCTGGGCGTAGTGCTCGACTTGGCGTCCTTCTTCGGGTCCTGCGACGTCGCCTTCGCCTTCGGCTTCTCCACGAGTCGGGCGAGGTCGGCCGTGGTCACGGCGAGGTTCGCCACCGGCGTGGCCGGAGTCTTGGGCAACGTGCTCACGGTAAACGGGTCGGTCGAGCCGGTGCCCTTCGCCACGCCGACGAGGCGGTGATCGGACGCCCGCACGTACCGGATGTCGGTGGCCGGCACCATGCCGTACTCCTGGGCCTTGAGCGCCAGTTGCTGCGGCGCCCGGGCGAAGGTCAGCCGGCTGTCGAGGTCCTGCTGGGTCGCCGACAGCCGCGACGACGCGTTCTGCAGGTCACTGATCGTGTACTGCTGCTGTGCACGGGCGGTGTTGAGCAACAGCACGGTGATGAGGCCACCGATCAGGAGCGCCGCGCACAGCACCACGAAACCGACACCGGAGCTGGCCGCCTCGGTGGGTTGGACGAGCTTGAGGCGCGCCCGGGTGGCGGTCGGGTTCGTGCCGCGGGGTGCGCGGCGGACCGGTGCGGGACGGGCGGCGGTGGCCTGGCTCATCGGCGGTTCCCCTTCTGGGTTGTTTCGGCGGCTCGGTGGGGGGTCGGACGGAGGCGGCGGGCGACGCGCAATTTCGCGGACGCCGCGCGTGGGTTGGTGCGCACCTCGTCCTCGCCGGGGGATTCGGCGCCCCGGGTGAGGAGTTCGAGGTAGGGCTTGTGTTCGGGCAGTTCGACCGGCAGTCCGGCGGGCGCGGTGGAGCGGGCCCCAGCGGTGAGCACCCGCTTGGTGATTCGGTCCTCGAGCGAGTGATAGGACAACACCGCGATGCGGCCGTCGACGGCGAGCGCGTCGACCGTGGCCGGGAGCGCCTGCTGCCAGCTGTCGAGTTCTGCGTTGACCTCGATGCGCAGCGCCTGGAAGGTGCGCTTACCCGGGTGTCCGCCGGTGCGCTGCGACGCGGCCGGGATGGTGGCTCGCAGCAACTCCATCAATTGCTCGGAGGTGCGGATCGGGTCGGTGTCACGGCGTCGGACGATCGCCTTGGCGATCTTGCCGGCGAACCGCTCCTCGCCGTAGTCCCGCAGGATGCGGCGCAGGTCGGCCTCGTCGTAGTCGGCGAGCACGTCGGCCGCGGTGAGGCCCTGGGTCTGGTCCATCCGCATGTCGAGGGCCGCCTCGCGGCTGTAGGAGAACCCGCGCTCGGTCTCGTCCAACTGCAGCGAGCTCACGCCGAGGTCGAACAGTGCGGCGTCGATGCTCGCCACTCCCCGATCGGCCAACTCGGCGACCGCGTCGTCGTAACGCGCGTGCACCGGCACGAACCGGTCGCCGAACGCGGCCAGGCGACGGCCGGCGAGTTCGAGCGCCTCGGTGTCGCGGTCGACGCCGTACGCCACCGCGTCGGGGCAGGCCCGCAGGATCGCCTCGGTGTGGCCGCCCATGCCGAGCGTGCCGTCGAGGTAGACCCGGGGCTGCCCAGCGCCGTCCAGAGCCGGAGCCAGCAACTCGACGATGCGGTCGCGCATGACCGGGACATGGCGGTCGGCCACGGCCTGGTCGTCGTTCATGCGGGTCGCCTCTCGGGGGTCGGGTGGTGCCGGTTGTCTGGGTGGCTGTCGGTGGTCGGGGGTAGCTGTTGGTCTGGTGATTCCTGAGGTGTCGCCTCTTCTGAGCTCCGGTCCCCAGCCGCTGGGTCGGGGTCGACACCGGGGAAGTGATGTCGACGCCGTCCGCGGGTAGCGGATGGAGGCCGCAGGTCAGAAGAGGCCGCCAGGAATCACCTCCTGGGCCTGGTCTGCGAATTCGTCCTCGGTGCTGGCCAGCAGCTCGTTCCAGGCCTCGGTCGCCCACAGCTCGACGCGGTTGCCGGCGCCGATGACCGTGCACGCCTTGGTGAGCCCGGCGTACTCGCGCAGGATCGCGGGGATGGTGATTCGTCCCTGCTTGTCGGGGATCTCGTCGGACGCCGCCGACAGCAGGACGCGCTGGAAGTTGCGGGCCGCCTTGTTGGTGACCGGGGTGCGGCTCATCTCGCCGGCCAACTTCTCGAAGTCGGCGAGGGCGAACACGTAGAGGCAGCGCTCCTGGCCACGGGTGATCACCAGGCCACCGGCGAGCTTGTCGCGGAACTTCGCCGGCAGGAACATCCGGCCCTTGTCGTCGAGGCGCGGCTGGTGAGTGCCGAGAAACAGCGTCATGCCGGCACCCCTTCCCGCTCCACTCGATCGCACCGTGCTCCTGTGTCCTCCACTTTACTCCACTCAACCCCACCAGTCATCCACCCAGCGCCGAAATCTTGGGTGCTTTTGGATATTTCTGCAGGTCAGAGGCCGTGGAGCCGAGTGGAGCAGAAATTGGCCAATCGGTCGTCCAGCCAGTCCGCCGAGACCCGAGGCGGTTCCGGATCTCCGCGGAAATCCGGGGGCCGGCGCCGGCGTCGGCGGCGTCGAGGTCGCCCGGTGGAGGAAAGTGGTGGAGGAAGGTGGCGGAGCAGTGTGGGGCCGCGACGGATGCTCCCGGCCGGTCACCCGGTGCTCGGCTGGGAGCTTTCTGATGGGTGGGGCCTACGCAACGGCGGGTCATCAGGCAGGATCAATGCATGCACGACGCGCCGCAACGGACCGATGCCCCTCCGACCTCGGCACCCCCTGCGGGTCGGCACGCCACCGGCTCGAACGATGCACAGCCCCAGATGTCCCTCGACGAGGTGCACGACCTGGCCGGTCGCATCCATGCCGCGGTGTCGAGAGTGATCGAGGGCAAGTCCGACGCCGTCCGCACCGCGATCATCGTGTTGCTGGCCGAAGGGCACCTGCTCATCGAGGACGTGCCCGGCGTCGGCAAGACGATGCTGGCCAAATCGCTCGCCAAGTCGATCGACGGCACGATGCGACGGGTGCAGTTCACGCCCGACCTGCTTCCCAGCGACATCACCGGCGTCAGCGTGTTCAACCAGGACACCCGCACGTTCGAGTTCCGCCCCGGTGCCGTCTTCGCCAACCTCGTCGTCGGCGACGAGATCAACCGCGCCTCCCCCAAGACCCAGTCGGCGTTGCTGGAGTGCATGGAGGAAGCCCAGGTCACCGTCGACGGCACGACCTACCGGCTGGCTCGCCCCTTCATGGTCATGGCGACGCAGAACCCGATCGAGATGGAGGGCACCTATCCCCTGCCGGAGGCGCAGCGCGACCGCTTCATGGCACGCATCTCGATGGGCTACCCCACCGCCAACGCCGAACTGGCCATGCTCGACACCCACGGCGAGAGCAACCCGCTCGACCGGTTGGCGCCGGTCACCGACGCCGAGACCGTCGCCGCTGCCATCGCCCGGGTTGCGCACATCTACGCCAGCCCGGCCCTGCGCCAGTACGTCGTCGACATCGTCACCGCCACCCGCAACACCGCCGCACTCCGGTTGGGTGCCTCGCCCCGTGCCGCGCTCAGCCTGTTGCGGGCCGCCCGCGCGAACGCCGCCCTGGAGCGGCGCGACCACGTCATCCCCGAGGACGTGCAGACGATCGCGCTGCCGGTGCTCTCCCACCGGGTCATCCTGAGCGCCGACCAGCAGCACCTGCGCGGCGGCGCCGGTGAGGTGCTCGGCCAGCTGCTGCAACGCGTCCGGGTGCCGGCGCCCTCCGAACGCTGAGGACGACCGATGCGCAAGGCTCGGTTCACCACCCGCGGCAGGTCGTTCCTGTCCGCGGGGCTGACCCTGGTGATCGGCGGCGCCCTGCTCGGTTTTCCCGACATCAGTCGGCTCGGCGGACTGCTGATCGTGCTGGTGGGTGCCACCTGGTGGATGGCCCTGCGCCGCGACCGCACGGTCGAGGTGCACCGTTCCTTGCGTCCGTCGATCGTCACCGCCGGGTCGCGGTGTGTGATCGACATGGAGTTCCGCAACAGCGATCGGCGCCGCTCCCGATACGGCCTGGCGGAGGAGTCCTTGGCGTACGCGCTCGGCGAGCCGCCCCGCTTCGTGCTGCCGGGCATCGCTCCGGGTGAGTCGCGCGTGGTGAGTTACACCGTCGCGCCGCGCATCCGTGGCGAGCACCGCATCGGGCCGGTCGAGATCAGTGTCCGCGACCCGTTCGGACTCACCCGTCGACACATCACGGTCGACGCGCTCGATCAACTCCTCGTGCTTCCCCGCATCGTCCCGCTCGGGGCGAGCCACCCGCCGGGCGCCGGTGCGGGGCATGAAGGCACCACCCCGGCGATGATCGCGCTGCACGGCGAGGAGGACGTCAGTCTGCGCACCTACCAGGACGGTGACGACCTGCGGAAGGTGCACTGGCCGGCCACCGCGCACCGCGGGGAGTTGATGGTGCGTCAGTTGGACCGGCCCGCGCGCCGGTCGTGTGTGTTGGTGCTCGACTCCCGCGGATCGGCACACGCCGGCCACGGCGAGCACTCGTCGTTCGAGTGGGCGGTGAGCGCGCTCGCCTCGATCGCCGTCCGGATGTACGAACTCGGCTACCTGGTGCACCTGGTCAGCGCCGAGACGGTCGCCGGTGGGCACCACCTCGTCGACCTGCCGCCCGACGCCACCCAGCTGTGGTTCGCCCGCGCCCGGCTCGGCGAGGACTCCGACTTCGACGCCGTGCTCCAGGGTGCGCACGACGTCGCCGGCAGCGGTGCCGTGGTGGTGGCCGCGGTCGCGGACGACCTGTCGGGCTTCGAGGAGAGTCTCGGATCGCTGCGGCAACCGGGCGCGTCGGCGCTCGGGCTGGTGCTGAACAGCGCGACCTTCGGCGGGGCGACCGTGCCCGTGCCGGCACCGCTGGCCGACTTCGGCTGGCGGGTGGAGCAGGTCGACGCCGACACGACCATCGAGCGGGCGTGGTCGTCGATCACCCGTCGCTCGCTGATCCGGGTCGGTGCCCTGTGAGAAACCGCGACCCGCTGCTGTCGGTGCTGGCCGGAGTCACCGGCTTGGTCTCGGCGTGGCCGCTGACCACCCTCATCCGTGACGGCCACTGGATCGGCGAGACCGTACTCGCGGTCGCCATCGCGATCGGACTCGGCATCGTGGCGCGCCGGGTGCGGGTGCCCGAACCGATCGTCATCCTGTTGCAGACCCTCGCGATCGCCACCCTGCTGTGGTTCCTCTACGTCAGGGGTAGCGACGAGTCGACCGTCGACACCGTGCGCACCCTGGTGCAGGAGGCCGACGACACGATCCGCAAGTTCGCGGCGCCCGCGCCGGAGACCACGGGTCTGAAGTTCGCGATCGTCGGGCTCGTGTCGATGCTGACCGTGCTCGTCGACGTGCTGGCCGTCGGGCTGCGGGCACCCGCGCTGGCGGGGCTGCCGGCGATGAGCATCTACCTGATCAGTGCCGCGAACACCACCGAGGGCCTGCCGGCCCGCTACTTCCTCGCGGCCGCCACGTGTTGGCTGCTGATGGTCGGTGTGACGGCCCGCGACGACGTCGACGAGTGGTCGAACACCACCGCGCGGGCGACGGCGCCGACGCTGCTCGGCGACCGTCTCGGACTCGGCGGGTTCGCGTCGGTGGCACGAGCTCTCGGGGTGGTGGCTCTGGTCGGTGCGCTGGTGCTGCCCAACGTGATTCCCACCGCGCCCCAGCGCTATCTCGGCGAAGGACTCGGCCGCAGCCCACAGGGCACCGTCGGCACGGTCGGGTTGTCCAACACCCTCGATGTCGGACGCAGCCTGGTGAGCAACGACCGCACCCCGGTGTTGCAGTACACCACCGAAGACCCGACCCCGCCGCCGCTGCGGGTGATGACCAGTTCGGCCTACGACGACGGCACCTGGAACGCGAGCGATCCGCAGGAACAGACCGCCGGGAGCAACGGCGCCCGCATGCAGGGTCCGGCCGGCCTCGCCGAACGCGCCGGTTATGTCGAACAGACCGCCCGGTTCACCGCCAGCACGCTCCAGTCGGGGCTGCTCGCCGCGCCCACTCCGACCCTGCGGGCCGATCTGTCCGGCACCTCGTGGACGTACGACCCGACGAGCTCGGTGATCACTCCTCGACGCACCACCGCCAACTACAGCGTCACCTACGCCCGCCTCGGCCCGTCCGCTCGTCCCAGTTCCAACACCACACCGTCCGGGCTCGAGGCCGATCTCGCCCTCGACCCCCGATCGCTCAGCGAGCTACGACGCACTCTGGCGCAGATCCCCGCCGCGAACACCCCGTTCGAGCGAGCCGTCGCGATCCAGGACTACCTGCGTGGCACGGGCGGCTTCAGCTACTCCCTCACCCTCGCGCCGACGCGCACCACGGTCAACGGCGCACGCGTCGACCCGCTGACCAACTTCCTGCTCACCAAGCAGGGCTACTGCGTGCAGTTCGCGACCGCGATGATCATGCTCGCCCGGTTGGAGCGGATCCCGGCCCGAATGGCGATCGGGTTCCTCGCCGGCACTGCGTCGGTGCAGAACAACCAGTACACGGTGATCCAGTCCGACGCGCACGCCTGGCCGGAGCTGTACTTCCCGGGTCTCGGCTGGACCCGCTTCGAGCCCACCCCGGGCAGCCGCTCGGGCAGCGTGCCGGAGTACACCGTTCCGCAGAACGTGCAGACCCGTAGCGAGTCGCCCGAGCAGACGACGTCGACGGGTTCCACGACCAGCTCGAGCAGCGCTGCCACCTCCTCGACGCCGGCGTCGACCGGAGGCAACAACAACACCCCGACGATCGTCGGCACCGCATTGAAGTACCTCGGCTGGCTGGTGCTCGCGGCGCTGGTGCTCGGCCTGCTCGGGTCGCTGTTGCCCTTCGCCGCCCGCCGGGAGGCCGAACACCGACGCAAGCGCGGCACGGTCGGCGACCAGGTCGAGGGCGACTGGCTCAACATGCGCGACGAACTCAGCGACCTGGGCGTGCCGCCGCCGCCCGACGTCTCCCCCAGGGCCCAGCAGGAGCACTACCAACGCGCCGGCGCCCTCAGCGGCGAGTCGGCCGCCGCCCTCGGACGGGCCACGGCCACGCTCGAACGCGCGCGGTACGGGCGTCCCGACGACACCCTCGACCTTCGCATCGACAGCGAGACGGTGATCGACTCGGTGCGCCGCAACGCCGCGTTCCGCAACCGGGTGCAGCACCGACTCGCGCCGCGCAGCGGACGCCGGTGGTTGCTGCGCAAGCTGCGGTTCTGGCGGCGCGACTGAACATGGACACCTGGGCACCGCCCCGGTACGGACGACGAAGGCGCCCCCTGCACATCGCAGGGGGCGCCTTCGCAATCGTTGCGGCGATCAGTCCAGGTAGTCCCGAAGCACCTGGGAACGCGACGGGTGGCGCAGCTTGCTCATCGTCTTGGACTCGATCTGACGGATCCGCTCACGGGTTACGCCGTAGACCTTGCCGATCTCGTCCAGCGTCTTCGGCTGACCGTCGGTCAGACCGAAGCGCATCGAGACGACGCCGGCCTCGCGCTCGGACAGCGTGTCGAGCACGCTGTGCAACTGCTCCTGCAGCAGCGTGAAGCTCACAGCGTCGGCGGGGACGACGGCCTCGGAGTCCTCGATGAGGTCACCGAACTCGGAGTCGCCGTCTTCGCCGAGCGGGGTGTGCAGCGAGATCGGCTCGCGACCGTACTTCTGCACCTCGACGACCTTCTCCGGGGTCATGTCGAGCTCCTTGGCGAGCTCCTCCGGGGTGGGTTCGCGACCGAGGTCCTGCAGCATCTGGCGCTGCACACGGGCCAGCTTGTTGATGACCTCGACCATGTGCACCGGGATGCGGATGGTGCGTGCCTGGTCGGCCATCGCACGGGTGATCGCCTGGCGGATCCACCAGGTGGCGTACGTCGAGAACTTGTAACCCTTGGTGTAGTCGAACTTCTCGACCGCGCGGATCAGACCGAGGTTGCCTTCCTGGATCAGGTCGAGGAAGAGCATGCCGCGGCCGGTGTAGCGCTTGGCGAGCGAGACCACCAGACGCAGGTTGGCCTCGAGCAGGTGGTTCTTCGCCTTCTTGCCGTCCTGGGCGATCCACCACAGCTCACGCTTGAGCGTCATGTCGATCTTGTCGCCGGAGTTCAGCTTCTCCTCGGCGAACAGGCCGGCCTCGATGCGCTTTGCGAGCTCGACCTCCTGCTCGGCGTTGAGCAGGGCGACCTTGCCGATCTGCTTCAGGTAGTCCTTGACCGGGTCGGCAGTCGCGCCGGCGGTGACCACCTGCTGGGCCGGAGCGTCGTCCTCGTCGTCCTGACGGATGACGAACGCGCCACCCTCGGACTCCTCGGCGGGCTTGGCCGCCTTCTCCTCGCCCTCGTCGTCACCGTCGGTGTCGGCGTCGGTGTCAGCCGTCGCGGCGGCGAGGTCGACGACCTCGACGTCGGCGTCGTCGAGCTGGGTCTCGTCGGGCTCGTCGGACGCGGTGTCAGCCCCGGTGTCGTCGCCGGCCTTGGCAGCCGTCTTCTTCGCGGCGGTCTTCTTGGTGGCGGTCTTCTTGGCGGGTGCCTTCTTCGCGGCGGCCTTCTTGGCGGCCGGAGCCTGCTCGTCCTGCTCCTGCTCGGCGGACGCGACGGTCTTGGCGGCAGCCTTCTTCGTCGCAGCCTTCGCCGCGGTCTTCTTGGCCGGGGCCTGTGCGTCGTCGTCGGCGGACGCCGCCTTCTTGGCGGCGGTGCGGGTCGTGGTGGTCTTCGCCGCGGTCTTCTTGGTCGCCCGCTTCGCGGCCGTCTTCTTGACCGGCTCCGGGGCCGCGACCTCGACGGTGATGCCCTGGGAGTCGAGCGCCTTCAGCACCGCCTTCATCCGACGCGGCTCGAGCGAAGCCTGCTCGAGCGCAGCCTTCACGTCGTTGCCGTCGACGGAACCGTTTGCCGCGCCCTTCTCCAGCAGCTGCTGCAGGGCGGGGTGGGAGAACTCAGCCGGAAGCGCTTTCGCCTCAGCGGATTTCGACACGGAAGTCACGGACTACCTTCCAATCGGAGCGGGGTGCGCATCGTGCTGCCTGGGCAGCACGACACACCGCCAGGGGCGGCTCACCAGTAGGGATTGCAAGCAATTCGCGGTCACTCTTCGGTTCGTGCCCGAAGGCGGCGCGTACTTAATCACCATTATAAAACTACGCCACGACCGGAACCGAATCGGCGGCATTCTCCGACCCCGCGGCGGCGCCGTGCATCAGCCGATCGGCGCGCTCGATTTCCTTGCATCCCAAGGAGATCGGCGGATCACCGCCGGTCGTCGGCAGGTTTCACCGTGAGCACGGGCACTGGGGCATCGAGCAGGATTCGCTGGGCGTTCGATCCGAGGATCAGTTTGCCGACGGTCGACCGTTTGCGCAGGCCGATCACGATCAGGCTCGCCGACAGTTGCTCGGCCCGCTCGAGGAAGGCCTCGACCAAGTCTGTGCCGCGCAACGGTTCGTCGACGCTCGGCGTGGCGGCATCAGGGGCCAGAGCACCGACGAGTTCCTGTGCGCGTGCGGCGGCGGACTCATCGAGCGGCACGACCGTGACCGGCACGTTCTCGACGGCGCCGACCCGCACGGCTTCTGCGAAGGCGGCCTCGCCTTCCGGGCTCGCCAACAGCGCCACCACGATCGTCATCAGACCTCCAGAAACTCCGGGCCGACGTCCGGCGACATCGGCAAGATCGGCACCATCGGTGACGCTACCCGACCTGCAGCACCCGGCGGTGCTCGACCTCGACCAACGCCGATCGGACAATGGCTTCGATCTGGTCGGTCTCGATGAGGAAGCCGTCGTGGCCGCTGGCCGATCGGATCAGTTGCACCCGTTCGCCGGCCGCCGCCGCCATGTCGTGGGACAGGTGCGGCGGGAACAGCCGGTCGGAGTCGACGGCCGCGACGTGCAGTCGGCCCGGGTAGCGGGCGATGACCGCGGCTGCTCCCCCGCGTCCGCGACCGATGTCGTGGGTGGCCATCGCGCGGGTGAGATGCACGTAACTGGCCGCGTCGAAGCGGTTGACCAGTTTGCCGGCCTGGTGGTCGAGGTAGCTCTCGACGGCGAACCGGCCGCCGTCGAGCGGGTTCTCGCTCGCCTGCGCGTCGACGCCGAAACGGTCCTGGAGTTCCTGCGCCGAGCGGTACGTCGTGTGCGCGATCCGGCGCGCGATCCCGAGGCCCGCGCGCGGCCCCTCGCCGGGGTGGTAGTCGCCGCCGGCCCAATCCGGGTCTGACGTGATGGCCAGCACCTGGGCCTGGCCCCAGGCGATCTGGTCGGCGGTCGCGCAGGCGGTGGTGGCGATGGCGAGCACCGCCTCGCACCGGTCGGGGTAGCTGCCGAGCCACTCGAGGGCGCGCATCCCACCCATCGACCCGCCCAGCACGAGCCGCCAACTCGGCACCCCGAGGTGATCGGCGAGCGCCGCCTCCAGTCGCACCTGGTCGCGGATGCTGACCTGCGGGAATCGGGAGCCCCACGGCCGACCGTCGGGAGCGGTCGACGACGGTCCCGTGGTGCCACGACACCCGCCGAGCACGTTGGCGGCGACGACGAAGTAGCGGTCGGTGTCGAGCGGTCGGCCGGGACCGATCACCCCCGGCCACCACCCTGCGGTCGGTTGTCCGGCGCCCTTCTCCCCCACCACGTGGGCGTC
This sequence comes from Calidifontibacter indicus, assembly GCF_003386865.1. Classification (NCBI taxonomy): domain Bacteria; kingdom Bacillati; phylum Actinomycetota; class Actinomycetes; order Micrococcales; family Dermacoccaceae; genus Calidifontibacter; species Calidifontibacter indicus. Next base: position 2,684,642 of record NZ_QTUA01000001.1, read on the forward strand.
GCCGGTGAGCGCGTGTTCGACGAGGATCGCGTTGCTCGCGTCCCGGTTGAGGGTGCCCCAGGTCTGATAGCCGACGACCACATCGTCGATCGCCCGGCCCGACTCAAGCGCGATGCGACCGGCGTCGAACCGGCGTAGCGCCGCGTTGGCGAACGGGTCGTCGTCGACCGTGGGTGTGCCGGTGGGGGTGCCGGTGGTCTGGATGCTGCTCATCGCCTCTCCCGATCAGGGGGCCGAGCAGGCCCCGCGCTTGCCGCACGACCGATGGGGTCGGCGACCTTGTCCTCACCCGGGGCACCCCACGCGGTGGAGGGTTGCCGCCCAGCAAGCCGGGGCTTGTCGCTGGGACTCTTGACCGTTTGGACGATACCGCAGCCGCCCCGGCACGAGAACCGGCTGTTCCCCATACGGACGAGGGCGGTCGCCGACCGCTGGTTACCATCGGCCCGTGGCTTCCTTCTAACGCCAGATCGACGAGTCCACCTTCGAGTCGCTGCCGGCAACGGCGGGTCCGTGGAGTGCGCAGTCGCAGCACGCCGGACCGCCGGCCGCCCTGCTGTCACGTGCGATGGAGCAACACGAACCGATGCCCGGCACCCGGCTGGCCGGCGTGCGCCTCGACATCCCCGGCCCGATCCCGGTCCGGCTGAGTCCGGCCCCGGAGGTGAGTGCTCGTCTGCCCTCACGCCCGCGCTCACGCCGAGCTCACGCCGCGGGCGGGTCGCACGGTGTCGGCAGCACCCCGAACATGAGGCATTCGTACACCAGGTTCGCCAGCGGGTAGTCCGGGTCGGCGTCCAACGCCGCTTCGAGCGCGATGGTGGCCAGCGGGCCGCCACCGCGAGCCCATTCGAGCGCCGCGACGCACGCCCAGATCGGCACCGCGTCCTGGTCGGGCACCCGGCAGGCCCAGCGGACGAGCCGGGCCACGATCGCGGGGCGCACGTGAGCCGGCGGCGACGGTGGGCCGTCGCGACCCAGCAGCCGGTCACGGCCGGTGGGCGGCGGGAAGGTGTCGGGACGCACCCAGTGCAGGAGGCCGTCGCGCACGCCGACCTGCTGGACGGCCTGCGTCGCGGCCGCCAGCGTCAGCGGATCGGTCGGCAGCGCGGCACCCGGGTCGACCAGTTCGGCCAGCGCACATTCGCGGACGGCCGCCTCGAGCGGCGTCGTTCGGTGGCGACCGACGAGCAGCGCGATCTCCTCCTCCGCAGGCGTCGGTCGACACCCCTGTTCCAGCTGTGCGCGGGTCACCGACGGGTCGATGCCGCGCACGGCCGCGTCCAGCACCGCGCCGATGCCGTGTGCCTCGGGTAACCGCTCCGCGCCCTGGGGGCATTGGCCACAGTCGCAGCGTTCGGTCTGCCAGGTGCGCTCGCGATAGTCGACGGAGTGCACGTGACCCACGGCAATTCCGTTGACCTCCAGAGCATCTCGCACCACGAGGGCGCCGGTGAGCACCTGCTCGTCCGGTCCGGTGACGATCAGCGTCGCGTGCGCGAGCCGGCTGAGACGGCCCTGCGCGAACAGTGCCGCGACCGCCGACTTCTGGTCGCTGCCCGGCGGGTCGAGCCGCAGCGTGACGACGATCGTGTGCGCTTCGTCGAAGCCGACGACCACCACACTGTCGGTCGGGGTGATGCCCAGTTGATAGGGCACATGCGCCAGCAGTTCGCCCTGGCCGCGCAGCGATCGAGTCGGTCTCATGGGCCGACCTCAGCGCATGCGCACCCCGTGCGGGGACGGCTTCATCCCGGCTGTGGATCGAACCGGCCGAAGGAGCAGGGTGTGGACGGCTACCGGCTCACCGCGCCGGGAACTGGTTGCGCGCGTTGTCGGCCACCTTGTGCAGCATCCAGCTGTCGATGCCGGCACCGACGAAACCGCCGGCGAACGGGATCGCCTTGCCGAGCCGGGTGGTCGCCTTCTCGCCGACCTGGCCGATGAGCCGGAATCCGACGGCCTTGTTGACGACCATCATCACCGGCGGCGGGAGTTGCTGGGTGGCGAGGTTGGCCAACCGTCCGGTGGACACGACGCCGGCCTTGTTGAGGATGTCGTCGGCGTCGGCGCCGACGAGGGTGAGCAGGATCGCCGAGCGCAGGGCGGGGTCACGCAGGTCGTAGCCGCGCACCTTGGCGACCGCGGCGACCATCCGGGTGGAGATCAGATAGAACCCTGCGACATTGGCCGGCAGCGCCACGGCCATAGTGACGAACCCGCCGAGCCCGGTGACGAACCCGTTTGCAGCGGCGAGGCGACGGGTGTCGGAGATGATCTCCTTGACCGCCTTCTCGCGGTCTCCCTTGCTCTCCTGCAGCGCTTTCGCCGCGATCTGTTCCGCGGAGTGGAAGCTGCCCTTGCCGTCGATGCCGACCTGCATGATCCGCTCGGCGAGACCGAGGGCGGTCGAGCCGAGTGGGCCGCTGTCGAGTTTCACCGGGAGGTTCTTGTCCTTCTTGTCACGACCGATTCCGAACATGCGGCACATCATGACAGCCGAACTGCCCGCCGAGCGCACTTCCCGCCCGCGCCGACCGGCGATTCCCGCACCGGCACCCGTGCGGGTGATGATGGACGGATGCAGACCGCGCGCGAATGTCTCGAGGAACTCCTGGAGGAGGCCGAGTCCATCCCGCCCAGGCAGCGCCTTGAGTGGTTGGTCGAGTTCGGCGACGAGTTGCCGGCGCCGAACGGCGAAGCCGGCGAACTGCAGCGCCTGCCCGAGTGCCAGTCGCCGGTGTCGTGGGCCGCGCGGGTCGACGGCGACCGCTATCTGCTGGCGGTCACCGCGCCACCGAGCGCGCTGGTCGTGCGCGGGTTCGCCGGGCTCGTCGTGCCGGTGCTCGACACCCGACCGGTCGACGAGGTGCGTGATCTGCCGGCCGATCTGGTCGATCGACTGAACCTGTCGGGCACGGTCTCCGAGCTGCGGTTGAACGGCCTGCGGGCGTTGTGGTCCAAGGTGCGGCTGCCGGTCACCGTCGGGTGAGCTTCAGGTTTCGCTCAGAAAACCGTGCCTCCACCGGCGACGTGCGCCTGGACGAACGAACCGGATGAAGTAGTTTGTCTGCCATGTCCAACTCTTCCGGCAACAAGAATGCGCTCCTGGCCGTCCCGGCCGCTGCGGCTGTGCTCGGTCTGATCCTGTTGCTGGTCAGCATGCTGTTCAGTCCGAAGGTGAACCTCGCGGGCCTTTCCAACGGCGACCTCGTGAACGCGAGCGACAGTGGCTTCTCGGTCTACAGCACCGACCAGAGCGACCGGGCCGCCGCGAGCTGCTCGGTCGTCAACAACGGCAAGACCACGTCGTTCGACCAGCCGTCCGCCGACTTCTCGGTGGAAGCCGAAGGCAAGAAGTACTGGGAGATCGGTCGCTCCCCCGACGGTCTCGCCAAGGCTGAATATGCAACCAGCTGCGCCAACACCAAGGGCGACCTGTTCGCCGGCAACCGCGCCGACAAGATCGGTGGCGGTTGGCGCACCCCGGTGCTGATCGTCGGCCTGTTGCTCCTGCTCGGCGGCATCATCGGCACCGTGCTGATGTTCATGCGCGGCAAGAAGGCCGCCTCGAACAACCAGAACAGCGGCTACGACAACTCCGGTTACCAGTACGGCCAGGGTTACAGCGACGGCTACGGCACCCCGGGTTCGTACGGGGTTTCGTCCGGCTCGCACACCCCCGCCCAGGGCAACCAGAACTACGGCCAGCAGGGCCAGGGCTATGGTCAGCAGCCGCAGCAGGGTGGTTACGGCCAGCAGGGCTACGGTCAGCAGGGCTACGGCCAGCAGCCCCAGCAGGGTGGTTACGGCCAGCAGGGCCAGGGCTATGGTCAGCAGCCGCAGCAGGGCGGTTACGGCCAGCAGGGCTACGGTCAACAGCACCAGCAGGGTGGTTACGGCCAGCAGGGCTACGGCCAGCAACCGCAGCAGGGCGGCTACGGCCAGCAGCCCCAGCAGGGCGGCTACGGCCAGTCGGGTCAGCAGTCGGGTCAGCAGGGTGGTGACGTCTCCGACGCCGCGACGCAGGCCGTGAACCGCGACGACATACGTGCCGCCGGTGCCGCCGGTGACGACGCGCCGACCCAGGCTCAGCAGCCCGGTCAGCAGGGTGGTCAGCAGGGTCAGTCCGGCTGGGAGCCTCCGCGGGACGGTCAGCACTGACCGACCACGATCAGACAGCGACCCCGCAGCATCCGCTGCGGGGTTCGTTGTCTGCTGTCGTGCTCTCCCCCGACGGACGGTGCACGGTCGTGACCGACCGTTCGTCCGAGCCGACGTCCGCGCCGGTGTCCGTCGACTTCGCCTCGGTCGACGAGGCAGTCGCGAGTGGGCTGCTCGACGGCCGCCGCGTCGTCTGGTGGCGGGCCGCTGCCATGGTGCCGCTCATTGCGCGGCAGCCGCCGCCGCGGGTGTGGGATCTCGCAGCGGTGCACCGTCTGGTGATGGGCGGGTCGCGCGACGACGACCACGCCATCTGGGCCGCGCGCCAAGGCCTCGAAGCGGCCCGGGCTGCCCCGGCTGCGCGAGCGGATGCGGGTCTGCCTGATCTGTTCGCGGCCCTTGAGCCCGATGAGGTTCGCTCAGGCGTGGCGCTGCCGCGCGCCGCCGGCACCTCCGACTGGTTGCGCTCGACGGAGCATCGTGCCCTGTGGGCCAGGCATGCGCTGGACATCGCCTGCTGGCAGCACGACCGGTTGGCCGAGCGCCGCGGACCCTTCTCCGCGGCGACCGCGGAGTCGGGTGCGGCGATGCTGTGCGTCGAACTCGGGCTCGACGGCTTGCCGGTCGATCGACCGGTGCTCGAGGAGTTGATCGCGGCGTCGGCCGGTGCGCGGCCGCAGACCGAGGATGACGCGGTGCGGGCGCGGCGGGTGCGCGACGAACTGGTCTGGCGGCAGGTGCCCGGTGGGCGCCCGGTCGATCTGCGCAACCCGGGCGCCGTCCGGGAGATGCTGCGGCAGGCCGGTGTGGTCGTCGACGACACCCGCGCCTGGCATCTCGAGCCGTACCGCGCGGGGTCACCGTTGGTGGATGCGCTGCTGACGTGGCGCAAGGCGGAGCGGATCGCGACGACGTACGGCTGGTCGTGGTTGGCGGAGTTCGTCGGGCCCGACGACCGACTGCGCGGGGCGTGGGATGCCTCGGACGGCGGCGCGGGCCGGATGACGGCCGGCTCGGGGCTGCACAGCCTGCCGGCTCCGCTGCGTCCAGGCATCGCCGCCGAGCCCGGCCACGTGCTGGTGCGAGCCGATCTGGGGCAGATCGAGCCGCGGGTGCTGGCCGTCGTGTCGCGCGACCCGGCCCTCGCCGAGGCGACCCGGTCGGACGACCTCTACGCCGAGATCGCCACCGACCTGTCGGTCGACCGTCCGACGGCGAAGGTGGCGATGCTGGCCGCCATGTACGGCCAGACCAGCGGCACCGCCGGGCAGGTGCTCGGCCGGCTCGAGCGCACCTACCCCACCGCGATGGCTTTCCTGCGGTCGGCCGCCGAGGCGGGCGAGCGCGGCGAGCCGGTGCTCACCTACGGCGGACGCCTGGTGCCGGTGCACGTCGGCCCCGACGACACCACCGCTCAGGCTCGCGGCCGCGGCCGGTTCACCCGCAACGCCGTCGTGCAGGGCGCCGCGGCGGAGTTCTTCAAGGCGTGGGCGCTCACCGTGCGCGCCGAGGTGGCGCCGCTGCGCGGTCGCATCGTGCTGTGTCTGCACGACGAACTGCTCGTGCACGTGCCCCGGGAGGCGGCGGACGCAGCCGTGGAAGCGGTCGACTCCGCATTGCAGAACGCCGCCCGACGTTGGTCGGGCGGCGCTCCGGTGCGTTTTGTCTCCGACACCGGTGCCTTCCACCGGTGGAGTGAGGCGAAGGGGTAGGTCTACTCCTCGCCGCCCTCGGTGCGCAGGAACTCCTCGAGTTCGGCACCGATCTCCTCGGCGCTGGGGAGTTCGGCGAGTTCGGTGGCGAGCAGGTTCTGCCGCTGGCGACCTTCCTGGAAGGCGTCGAACTGCTGCTCGATGCCGTGCACGACGTCGCGGATCTCCGGGTTGGCCTCGATCTGGCGGCTGATCTCGCGACGATGCAGTTCGGCCTGCATCGCCAACTCGCTCACCGGAAGAGACAGCCCGCTCACCCCGACGATAGCGTCGAGCGCGGCGACGGCGGAGTCGCCGAAGTCCATCGCGGCGAGGTAATGGGGCACGTGCACGGCGAATGCGACGGCGTCGACACCGTGTTCGCCGAGGCGGAAGTGCAGGAGCTGCTCGAGGCTGCCCGGGATCTGCACGGTGCCGAACACCGGCTCGTTCTCGGGGATGAGCGAGTGGTCGGTGGCGTACCGGGTCATGCCCACCGGACGCGTGTGGGGCACGGCCATCGGGATGCCGTGGGCACTGATCACCATCTGCACGCCGAGCCGGCGGGTGAGGAACAGCACGGCCTCGCAGACGCGCTCCCACTGGTAATCGGGCTCGGGTCCGGCGAGCAGCAGGAACGGCGTGCCCTCGTCGTCGGTGAGTCGGTAGAGGTTCAGCGACGGGTCCTCGTAGGAGGTGAGCCGGTCGCGGTCGAAGGTCATCAGCGGACGCCGACCGCGGTAGTCGAGCAACTGGTCGATGTCGAACGACGCGACGACGACCGGGTTGCTGTTGGCGAGCAGGTGCTGCACGAGCAGACGCTGGGTGTTGCCGGCGTCGACCAGGCCGCCGAGGGCGACGACCATCGTGCGGGCGCCGAGCTCACTGGCGTGGGCGTCCGACTCGAAACGGATCAGTTCCAACGGGTCCCGCATATCGGGTCACTCCTGGCAATCAAGCATGGTCAAGGTCTCTGCCGATGATCAACGCGCGCGCCGCGAAGGTCATTCCCGGTGCGACGTCAGTCGGGGACGTTCTCGCCGTGCCCCTGGTCACGCAGTCGCGCCCGCAGCCGGTCGGCGTTGGCCTTGAGCACGCCCTGGTCTTCGCCGCGGGTGACATGGCGCAGGTCGAAGTCGGCGATCTCGTTCACCGGCCACACGTGCACGTGCAGGTGGGGCACCTCGAAGCCCTGCACCAGCAGTCCGACCCGCTTGCTGTCCCATTCGGCCTGCTGCGCCTGCCCGACCGCGCGCGCCACGGCGGTGAGGTGGTCGAACAGTTCGGGGGACGCGTCGAGCCAGTGGTCGATCTCTTCGCGCGGCACCACGATCGTGTGCCCGTCGGTGAGCGGGTCGATCACCAGGAAGGCGACGCACAGGTCGTCCTTCCAGACGAAGTGACCCGGGATGTCGCCGTCGATGATCTTCGTGAACAAGGTCGCCATGCGGCCAATTTATCCGGCACCCGCGTCGGGCTCAGGCGGTGGCGTCCTCCACCTCGTCCATCGCCTTGAAGATCCGCTTGATCGAGACCGGACCGGCGGTGCCGAGCTTCTGCGCGAACAGGCTCACCCGCAGCTCCTCGATCATCCAGCGCAGCGCGACGACGTCGGGGTCGGTGCGGCGCCCGGCGGGCAGGCCGGCGAGCAGCTTGTCGAGTTCGGTGCGCACGTGGTCGACGTCGTCCTGGCGCTGCTCGTCGCGAGCCAGGTCGCCGGGTGCCTTCTGCGCCCGTTCGAGCATCGCGCGCAGGTAGACAGCCAACCGAGGCAACCGGTCGGCACCGGTGTCCGCCACGAAGCCGGGGTGGATCAGGTCGCCGTACTGCTTCTCCAGCTCGGCACGCAGACCGGCCACCGACGGGGCGGTCATCCGGTCGAGCACGAGCCGCACCTGCCGGGCGAGGTCGAGCACCGGCCCGACGAGGTCGACCACCTTGATCACTTCGGGCACGACCTGCTGCTTCACGACGTGCAACGCGCGCTCGTACTGCTGCGGGTCGCGGACGCGTCCGCCGGGCAGTTCTCGCGCGATGATCGCGTCGACGGCCGCGGCGAGGATGTCCTGGTGCAGCGCCTCTCGGCTCTCGTGCGGGTGGTTGCCGAGGGCCAGTTTCTGCCGGTTGTCGAGCAGCCCGAGGATGCGGTTCCACGGCACGTCGGTATTGAGCAACACCAGCCGCCGCACCCCGAAATGGGTCGCGTGGTCGCGTTCGGACGGATCGGGCAGCACCTGCACCGCGACCGAGTCGCCCTGATCGACCAGCGCCGGGTAACCGACGACGGTGCGGCCGCCGTTCTTCTGCTCGATGCGGTCCTGCAGCTGAAGGTCACCCCAGGAGCGAATTCCCTTGCGCTCCAACGCGGCTCCAACGCTCGACATCGCCTGCCGCACCGACCCCTGCAGCTGTTGCTGCAGCACAGACAGGTCTTTGCCCTCGGCCAGCTTCCGCCCGCCCTTGCCCTCCACCCGGAAGGTCATCCGCAGGTGGTCGGGCACGCGCGACCAGTCCCACTCGTCGTGCCCGACCCGCACCCCCGACCGCGCGAACAGCACGTCGGCGAGCGCGTCCACCAGGTCGCGTCCGTCGGACGGGTCCAGCTGTGCCACAGCTGCTTTCGCATGGTTCGGTGTCGGCACGAAGTGTTTTCGGGTGGCCTTCGGAAGCGACTTCAGCAGCGCGGTCACCAACTCCTCGCGCACTCCCGGCACCAGCCAGTCGAAGCCGACGTCGTGCACCTGGTTCAGCTGCTCCACCGGCAGGTGGACGGTGACTCCGTCGGCGTCCGACCCGGGGTTGAACTGGTAACTGAGGCGCAGTGCGAGATCGCCCTGTCGCCAGGTCTTGGGGAACTGCGAGACGTCGAGGTCGGCGGCGTCGTCGGTGAGCAGCAGTTCACGGGTGAAGGTCAGCAGCTTGGGGGTCTGTCGACCGACCCCCTTCCACCAGCGGTCGAAGTGCGCACCGGAGACGATGTCGTCCGGGAGTCGCTCGTCGTAGAAGTCGAACAGCACGTCGTCGTCGACCACGAGGTCGCGGCGGCGGGTGCGCTCCTCGAGTTCGCCCACTTCGCGCAGGAGCGCACGGTTGTCGCGCAGGAAGCGGTGGTGGGTCTGCCACTCCCCCTCGACCAGTGCGTGTCGGATGAACAGTTCCCGCGCGTACTCGCGATCGACCCGGCCGAACGACACCGGGCGCCCCGCGGCGAGTGGCACCCCGTAGAGCGTCACCCGTTCGCTGCAGATCGCCTGGGCCTGCTTCTTCTCCCAGCGCGGATCGGAGTAGCTGCGCTTGAGCAGGTGCTGTCCGGCGACCTCCACCCAGGCGGGGTCGATGCGGGCGTTGGTGCGAGCCCACAACCGGCTGGTCTCGACGAGTTCGCCGGCCATCACCCAGTCGGGTTGCGCCCGGAAGAGGACCGACCCGGGCTGGATCGCGAATCGTGCCTGGCGCGCCCCGAGGTAGTCGCGCGAGTCGCGGTCGCGCAGCCCGATGTGCGACAACAGACCGGTCAACAGCGCCCGGTGCACGGTGTCGTCGGCGGCCGGGTTGTCGCTCGGCGTCAGCTTCAGCTGCTTGCAGATCTGGCGCAGCTGTCCGTGGAGGTCCTGCCACTCCCGCACCCGCAGGTAGTGCAGGTATTCGCTCTTGCACATGCGCCGAAAAGCGCTGCCGGACAACGCTTTCTGCTGGTCACGTAGGTAGTTCCACAGGTTGAGCACGGTGAGGAAGTCGCTGCTGTCGTGCTTGAACCGCGCGTGCTGCTGGTCGGCCTGCGCCTTGGCGTCGGCCGGTCGCTCACGGGGGTCCTGGATCGACAGCGCCGCGACGATCGGGAGCACCTCACGCAGCGACCCGTTGCGCGCGGCCTCGACGATCATCCGGGCGAGGCGCGGGTCGACCGGCAGGGTGGCGATCGCGCGCCCGTCGGCGGTGAGCCGGCGACGGGCGCCGTCCGTCTCGACGGCGTTGAGCTCCTCCAGCAGCCGCAGGCCGTCGGCCACCTGCCGACTGTCCGGCGGCTCAACGAACGGGAACCGGGCGATGTCGCCGAGCCCGAGCGAGATCATCGCGAGGATGACCGATGCCAGGTTGGTGCGCAGGATCTCCGGGTCGGTGAACTCCGGACGCTGCTCGAAGTCGTCCTCGGAGTAGAGCCGGATGGCGATGCCGTCGGCGAGGCGCCCGCATCGCCCCGAACGCTGTCGCGCGCTGGCCTGCGAGATCGGTTCGATCGGCAGTCGCTGCACCTTGGTGCGCTGGCTGTACCGGGAGATGCGGGCGGTGCCGGTGTCGATGACGTAGCGGATGCCCGGCACGGTGAGCGAGGTCTCGGCGACGTTCGTGGAGACGACGATGCGGCGTCCGTCGTGGCGGGAGAACACCCGATGCTGTTCCGCGGCCGACAACCGGCCGAACAGCGGCACCACCTGGGTGTTCGGCAGCTTCATGCCTTCGAGCGCGTCGACGGCGTCGCGGATCTCCCGCTCCCCCGAGCAGAACACCAGGATGTCCTTCGGCCCGGTGTCCGAGTCGGGCTCGCTCCACAGTTCTTCGACGGCATCGACGATGCCGGCGACCTGGTCGACGTCGACGAGGGTCGGCGCGGCATCGGCGCCCTTGCCGGGCACCTCGCGCACCAGCGGCCGGTAGCGCACCTCCACCGGGTAGGTGCGCCCGGAGACCTCGATGATCGGCACCGGGTTGCCCTGTGTCGCAAAGTGTTCCGCGAAGCGTCCGGGGTCGATGGTGGCCGAGGTGATGATCACCTTGAGGTCGGGGCGCTTCGGCAGCAGCTGCTTGAGGTAGCCGAGGATGAAGTCGATGTTGAGCGACCGCTCGTGGGCCTCGTCGATGATCAGGGTGTCGTACTGACTGAGCATCCGGTCGCGCTGCAGCCCCGACAGCAGGATGCCGTCGGTCATCACCTTCACGAGGGTGTCGGCGCTGGAGGTGTCGGTGAACCGCACCTGGTAGCCGACGGCCTCGCCGAGCGGGGTGTCGAGTTCTTCGGCGATCCGCTCGGCGACCGAGCGGGCGGCGAGTCGGCGCGGCTGGGTGTGGCCGATGACCCCGTTCACCCCGCGGCCGAGTTCGAGGCAGATCTTCGGCAGCTGCGTGGTCTTGCCCGAGCCGGTCTCGCCGGCGATGACGACCACCTGGTGGTCGCGGATCGCCTCGGCGATCTCGTCCTTCGCGGCGACCACCGGCAGGTCGGGATAGGTCACCGTCGGCACGATCGAACGGCGGTGTTCGATCTGCTGCGGGGTGAGACCCGCCGGACGGCGCTGCGCGGACGCCGGGCGGCGCGACCTTCCTCGACGGTGGGATCGACCGGGTTGGCCGGGTTGACCGGGTTGAGTTGATCGGCGGTCTGCGGGCGTGGCGTTCTGGTCGGTCGTCATACGAATCGCCCCAGTCTCTCACCCCGCGCCTCAGAAGGCGTACGCCAGCAGTTCTGCGAACAACTCGTCGCCGTCACGCTCCAGCCCCTTCGAACTGAACCAGGTGCACACGTTGACGCAGTCGCGGTGCAGGAAGTCGGTGCCGTTGGGGTTGGCGATGAGGTCGAGCACTTGGGGCAGATCGATGAGCACGATGCCGTCGCGTCCGGCAAGGATGTTGTAGGCCGACAGGTCACCGTGCACGATTCCCTTGCCGCACAGCACGATCAGCGCCGATCTCAGCTGGTCGTACCACTGCGTGAGTTGATCACGCGACGGACGCGTGGCCGCGAGTCGGGGCGCCGGCGAGCCGTCGGCGTCGACGACGAGCTCCATCAGGATCTCGCGGTCGTCGATCTGCACCGGGTAGGGCACGGGCACGCCGCTGGTCCAGAGGTCGACGAGTGCCGACCATTCGGCCTGGGCCCAGACCCCGGTGGCGACCTGACGGCCGAACCGGGTCTTCGTCGCGACCGCGCGGGCCTCGCGGGAGTCCTTGATCCGGCGGCCTTCGGTGTAGCCGGCGTGGCGACGGAACGAGCGGTGCTCGGCGTCGCGGTAGCGCTTGGCGGCCATCACCGCCCGTTTGACCGGTGCGCCGCCGGCTGTCGGCAGGGCGGCGCGCTCGATGACGAAGACGTCGGCTTCCTTGCCGGTCTTCAGCACACCGAGTTCGGTGTCGATGGATTCGTCCTGGGTCACGACCCAGTCGGGGCGCGGCTGCGGGCCGCGTTGCAGGCGCTCGATGCTGCTCCAGGTCGACCAGCGCTGACCTTCGTCCAGGTCGTTCGGGGTCAGGAAGTCCGGCAGTTCGAGTGCGTGGACGGTCGGGGTGAGGTTGAGCGGGTCGTTCGACACGACGGGTTCTCCGTTCGAGGAAGGGTGGTGAAGCGCTGGGCGCGGCAGGCGCGCAGGACGGCGACAGTCATCGGTCTCCTCCTTCGAACGGGCACGCCCCTTCGTCGCGGAGCGTGCGGTGTGGCTCCAGGGTGCCCACCGGCCGGCGGGTGCCGCAACCGAATTTCCGGCACCCATCGGCGTGTCCGAATGGGGAGACGACACTTCAGGGTTCGGACAGTCGTCGGCCTACAATCGCGATAGGTCATGAGTGTCAGCGCGAAGCCCCGGCTCGCTGGCCGGCAACCCTCCGCCGCGGTGGGGTGCCCCGGGTGAAGACCTGGCCGAGGTGCAGATCATCTCGGCAAGCGCGGACGCGAAGAGGTCGCGCCGCCGCAGGCGGTCATCCGCCTGCACCCTTGCACCAGGAGGAGACGCCCGTGAGCGACGAGCAGACCACCCAGTCACAGCAGAGCACCGATCAGACCGCCGAGCAGACCCCGCAGGACCCGCGTGCCGGCTGGTCGTTCGAGACCCGGCAGATCCACGCCGGCCAGGTGGTCGACGAGACCACCGGCGCCCGCGCGCTGCCGATCTACCAGACCACCTCGTACGTCTTCAAGGACACCGAGCACGCGAAGAACCTCTTCGCGCTGAGCGAGTTCGGCAACATCTACACGCGTTTGATGAACCCGACGACCGACGCCGTCGAGCAGCGCATCGCCAGCCTCGAAGGCGGTGTGGGCGCCCTGCTGGTGGCGTCCGGTCAGGCCGCCGAGACCCTCGCGATCCTCAACATCGCCGAGGCCGGGTCGCACATCGTGGCCAGCCCGGCGCTCTACGGCGGCACGTTCAACCTGCTGAAGTTCACGCTGCCGAAGTACGGCATCGACGTGACCTTCGTCGACGATGCGAAGGACCCCGAGCAGTGGCGTGCCGCGGTGCGCCCGAACACCAAGCTGTTCTTCGCCGAGACCGTGTCGAACCCGAAGGCGGAGATCCTCGACATCGAGGCGATCGCGAAGGTGGCCCACGAGGCCGGCGTGCCGCTGGTCGTCGACAACACGATCGCCACGCCGTACGTGCTGCGCCCGATCGAGCACGGCGCCGACATCGTCGTGCACTCCGCCACCAAGTACCTCGGCGGTCACGGCACCTCGATCGCCGGCGTCATCGTCGACTCCGGCAACTTCGACTTCGGCAAGGACCCGGAGCGCTTCCCCAACTACAACACCCCGGAGGAGAGCTACCACGGTCTCGTCTACGCCCGCGACCTCGGTGTCGGCAGCCCGCTCGGCGCCAACCTCGCGTTCATCCTCAAGGCCCGCGTGCAGTTGCTGCGCGACCTCGGTGCGTCGGTTTCGCCGTTCAACGCGTTCCTCATCGCCCAGGGCATCGAGACCCTGAGCCTGCGGATCGAACGCCACCTGGAGAACACCCGCAAGGTCGCCGACTACCTCCTCGGGCACGACCAGGTGGAGCGCGTGGTGTGGGCGTCGCTGCCGGACAACGAGTACTACGACCTGGCGCAGAAGTACACGCCGCAGGGGTCGGGCGCGGTCGTCTCGTTCGAGATCAAGGGCGGCGTGGAGGCGGGCAAGAAGTTCGTCGAGGCGCTGCAGTTGCACTCGCACGTCGCGAACATCGGTGACGTGCGCTCGCTGGTGATCCACCCGGCCTCGACCACGCACAGCCAGGGCAGCGACGAGGACCGTCTCGCCGCCGGCGTCACGCCCGGCCTGGTGCGACTGGCCGTCGGCATCGAGCACATCGACGACATCCTCGCCGACCTCGACCTGGGCTTCATCGCGGCGAAGTAATCTCGCGGCTCCGGGGCCTCCGCCCGGCCCCCACCCCTCGCAAACAAACTTCCGACCCCTAGAGCAGCTGACTCAGGCTGTAGATGAGCAGGCCGACGAGGCCGCCGACGATCGTGCCGTTGATGCGAATGAACTGAAGGTCGCGTCCGACGTGCAACTCGATCCGCTGGGCGGCCTCGTTGCCGTCCCACCGGTCGATGGTCTGCGAGATGACCGTCGACAGTTCCCGGCCGTAGGTGCGCACGACGTAGCCGACGGTCTCCCCCAGGCGGCGGTCGAGCGAGGCGCGCAGTTCGTCGTCGCTCTCGACGCGGGCGCCGAGGTCGCGCAGCGCCACCACCAAGCGGGCGCGCAGTTCACCGTCCGGATCGTCGAGGGCGTCGATGACGGCCCGTCGCACCGAACCCCACAGCGACACCAACGAGTTGCCGACGGACGGGTGGGTGAGGAAGCGCTCCTTGAGCGCCTCGGCCTTGGCGATCGTGTCATCGTCGTGCTGCAGGTCGTCGGCCAGCGTGGCGAGCAGGTTGTCGAGCGCGACGCGGGCCGAGTGGTGCGGGTTGTCGCGCACATCGGCGAGCCACTTCACGATCTCGACGTGCACCCGCGCGGTCACGGTGTCGTCGAGCCACTTCGGCGACCACCACGGCGCCCGCTGCCCGAGCAGCGCCGTGATCGTCGCCTCGTTGGCCAGCGCCCAGTCGTGCAGTTCGCGCACCCCGATGTCGACCAGTCCGCGATGGGAACCGTCCTCGACGATGCCTTCGAGCAGGTGACCGGCGAGCGGGCCCACCGGTTCGCGGCCGAGACGGGGCAACAGGATGCTGTCGAGCAGGTGCCGCACCTCGTCGTCCTTGATCGACGCGACGGCCTTGGCCAGGGCCGGGGACGCCTCGGCGACCACCCGCTCGGCGTTGCCCGGCTGCTGCAACCACACCCCGAGCCGCCGGGGCACCTGTGCGCTGTCGAGCCGGGTGCGCACGTTCTCCTCGGTGAGGAAGTTCTCGGTGACGAAGTCCTCCAGGCTGGTCGCGATGGAGTCCTTGCGCTTGGGGATGATCGCGGTGTGCGGGATCGGGAGCCCGAGCGGGTGCCGGAACAACGCGGTCACGGCGAACCAGTCGGCGACGGCACCGACCATCGCGGCCTCGGAGGCCGCGTTCACATAGCCCCACACGCCGTCCCGCCCGTGGGTGACCACGAAGACGACCGCCGCGAAGACGAGCAGCCCCAACGCCACGGCGCGCATCCGGCGCAGGCCGCGGCGGCGCTCCTCATCACCCGCGGAGAGCACGGGACCTGTGGGTGCGGTGGTGGGTTCGGTGGTTATGGCCGCCTCCTGGGGCAGGTCACGGGGTCAACTCGCGGATTCAGCCGCGAGTTCATGGCCGACACACGAATGATCGGCCACACTCCCGAACGACGGGAGCGGGCCGATCATTCCGGTCCGTGGACGATCGGGCGTCAGCCCTGCCAGCCGTAGCCGGCCTCGGTGCCGCCCTTGTAGTCGCCGTTCCACAGGAAGGTGTACTTGCTGTAGTCCTTGTTCTTCGGCACCACGAAGACGACCTTGCCGCCGTACTCGGTCTTGTCGTCGTTGATCGACTCGACATCGATCATGTCCTTACCGAGCACCACGTTGTTCGAGCCGCTCGACGCGCGGGCGCAGTTGCGGCCGCTCTCGTCGACGAGCGAGAACGCCAGCGGGGTCGCGACGTAGAAGCCGTCCGAGCTGGTGCGCTTGAACTTCACGTCGAAGACCAGAGCCTGGGTGTCGGCGTCGTACGGGTAGTCCGAACCACCGTCCTTGGCCTCGCCCTTGGAGACCGTGAGGTCGAGCGTCGCGTTGCCGGTGTCACCCTGCACCGACTGGGTAGCGCCGTACTTCGCAACCTTGGTGTTGCCGCCCTTGACGATGAAGTAGGAGCTGGTGTTGTTGCAGGCCCCCGCCTGCGAACTCTGGGTGACCGCGCCGCCGGTCGACGAGGACGAGCTAGTGCTCGACTCGCTCGACGACGAGCTCGACTCGGTGGGGCTCGGGGTGTCGGAGCTGGTGGAGCTCGATGCGCTGCTCGAACCACCGTCGGTGCTTGAGGTGCTGCTGGCGGTGCTCTTGGCGACCGGCGGTGCGCTGTCCTGGCAGCCGGTCAGACCGAGCGTCGCGACGGCGACGACCGCCGCGGCAAGAGTGCGCTGACGCATGGTGTTCATGTGGTTTCCTCCTGAATTTCGTGTTCCCCCGTGCAACACGCCCGGCGTTCCTGTATCGGTGCGCATCCTAACGACGGCATGACGTGGTGCATCGCTTCGGTTGCGGCTCGAATCGCTCCGGTCGGTATGAAGTGGGCCCGTACCTTCCGTCGCATGTTCGTTCCTCCGACCCCGCTGCGGCCCGATCGGTTCCCACCGATTTGCCCAGATGCGGGATGGGTGTCGGGCCGAGGCCGGATCGGTGTCGGATCCGCGTCGGATCGGTGTCAGATCACCCGCAGTCGGATGGTCTCCGGCAGCGCGCGCAGTTCCGCGACGGCGGCCTCTGGCAGGTCACGGACGTCGGTGACCACATATCCGGTGTGGCCCAGCGTGCCGAGCAACTGGCCCTCGATGTTGACGCCGGCTCCGGCGAGGATGCCGTTGACGGTGGCCAGCACACCGGGGGTGTTTTGGTGGAAGTGCAGGATGCGGCGGTCGCCCGGGTGCCCCTCGAGGGTGAGCGCCGGCAGGTTGACGTTGAGCGTCGTCGTGCCGCGCTCGACGAAGTCGCGCAGCTTGGTCGCCACGAACCGGCCGATGTCCTCCTGGGCTTCCTCGGTCGAACCGCCGATGTGCGGGGTGAGCACGACGTTGGGGATGCCCTGCAGCGGCGACTCGAACCGGTCGCCTCGCGCCTTCGGCTCGACCGGGAAGACGTCGACCGATGCGCCGGCGATGTGACCGGCCTGCAACTGCTCGCGCAGCGCGTCGTAGTCGACCACGAAGCCGCGGGACAGGTTGAGGAACAGTGACCGCGGCCGCATCTTGGCGAACTGCTCGGCACCGAAGAAGCCCGCATTGCCGTCGCGACCGTCGACGTGCAGCGTGACGACCTCGGCGATCTCCAGCAGTTCGTCCAGCGAGTCGCAGCGCTTGGCGTTGCCGAGTGCCAGCTTGTCGTCGGTGTCGTAGAAGTAGACCTGCAGGCCGAGCATCTCGGCCACGACCGACAACTGGCTGCCGATGTTGCCGTAACCGACGATGCCGAGGCGGCGACCGCGGATCTCGTGGCTGCCCTTGGCGTTCTTGTCCCAGACCCCGGCGTGCAGCGCGGTGTCCTTCTCGGTGAGCCGGCGGGCCATCACGATGATCTCGGCAATGGCGAGTTCGACGACGCTGCGGGTGTTGGAGAACGGCGCGTTGAACGCGACGATGCCGCGGCGGGCCGCGGCGTGCTTGTCGATCTGGTTGGTGCCGATGCAGAAGGCACCGATCGCCTGCAGGCTGTCGGCCGACTCGATCACCTTGGCGGTCACCTCGGTCTTCGACCGGATGCCGAGCAGGTCGACGCCCTTGAGCGCCTCGATCAGTTCGTCCTCGTCCATCGCACCGGCGTGCGTCACGACCTCCATCCCGGAGTCGCGCAGCAGCGCTTCGGCCAGCGGGTGGATGTTCTCCAACAACAGTGCCTTCACGCGGGCCATTGTGACAGTGCGCCGCGAGCGGCCCCGCTCAGGTCCGTGATGCGGGCGCCCGGCCGAAGTCGACGTCGACCCGCTCGAACCCGCGGATCACGAACGTCGGGTGGTAGGTCGGGCGCTCGATCAGCCGTACCTCGGGGGCCTGCCGGGCGATGCGGGTGATCATCGCCGACAGTTCGGCACGAGCCAGCGGTGCGCCGATACAGAAGTGCACGCCCGCGCCGAAGCCGATGTGGGTGCTCTCCCCACGCGCGGCATCGAAGGTGTCGGCGCCGGGGAACCGCTCCGGGTCTCGGTTGGCCGAACCGAACAGCATCGCGATCCGCTCCCCCACCTCGAAGGTGCGACCGGCGATCTCGACCGGTTCGAGCACCCAACGCTCAAACATCTGCAAAGGCGGGTCGAAACGCAGCATCTCCTCGACGACCACGGTCGGCTCCACCTCACCACCGGTCACCCGACGCCACTCGTCCGGCCGCTGCAGCAATGCGTTGAGGCCGTTGCCGAGGGTGTTGACCGTGGCCTCGTGGCCGGCGTTCAGCAGCACGATCACGGTACAGACGATCTCGTCGACACTGAGCCGGTCGCCGTCGTCGGCCACCTGCACCAGCTCCGACACCAGGTCGGTGCCGGGGTGTGCCCGCCGGTCGTCGATGAGCTCGCGGACGAAATCGACGAACTCCCCCGCCGCCTGCTCCGCGTCGGCCCGCTGCTGATCGGTGGGTGCGATCTCGTACATCTTGACGATCGCGTGCGACCAGCGCAGCAGGTCGGGGCCATGCTGTTGGGGCACGCCCAGCAACTCGCAGATGACCGAGATCGAGAACGGTTGCGCGAGCTCGGCGACGACATCGGTCGACGGCCGCTGGAGCACCGCACCGAGGGCCGCGTCGGCCAACTCGCCGATGCGGGGCTCGAAGTCGCGCACCGCCTTGGCCGTGAACACCTTCGTCACCAACCGGCGGATCCGGGTGTGGTCCGGCGGCTCGAGGTTGAGCAGCGACCACCGCTCCGACTCGACGAACCGCGGGAACTCCTGCTCCAGGTCAGCCAACCCCGGACGTCCGAATTCAGCTGGGGTGTAACGGTGTTCGAAGCTTCTCCCGAGCGATCGGTTGCGCAGGGCCGCGTGCACGTCGGCGAACCGCGGCAGCAGCACGACGCCGCGCTCGGCGTACGGGATGGCACGTCCGGCGTCCCGCAACCCGGCGAGCACCGGGTAGGGATCGGCGATGAAGGCCGGGTCGGACGGGGCGAAGCCGAGGTCAGCTGCGTCGGTCACGAGGCGTCTCCGGTGGTCTTTCTGGTCGATGTCTTCTTGGTGGTCGTCTTCTTCGCCGGGGTGTTCGCAGCCGTCCTCTTGGCGGTCGTCTTCTTCGCCGGGGTCTTCGCAGCCGTCTTCTTGGCGGTCGTCTTCTTGGCGGTCGTCTTCTTGGCGGTCGTCTTCTTGGCGGTCGCCTTCTTCGCCGGGGCCTTCGCGGTTGCCTTCTTGGCTGTCGCCTTGCGCCCCTTGGCGGTGTTCGCCGCGATCGCCCGCTCGATGTCGGGCAGATCCTGCTGCGGGATCCGTCCGCCCGGGTAGGTCGAGGCGACCTGGTCGATGCTCGTCGCCTTCAGACCCTTGGCGTCGTCGGGAAGGATCCGCGAGATGGCCGCCATGATCCGCTCGGTGTCGGCTTCCTCGGAGTCGTAGGCGAGGTCGACCGGCGTGCCGATGTTGACGGTGATCTTGGGCGGGTTGCGGAAGCTCAACACGTTCGGGGTCGACGACGACCGCGGCCAGACCACTTCGGTGCCGCTCACCGCGAACGGGATGACCGGCGCCTTCGACATCGCCGCCAACCGGGCGGTGCCCGGGTAACCCTCGAGCGTGTCGGAGAAGAAGTCGAGTCCGCGCGGGATGGTGCCCTGCGGCATGACGCCCACGAGGTCGCCGCCGGCGAGCGCCACCGCGGCCTCCTCGAGCGGGTCGGCCGCGTCGGGGTCACGCTTGTCGCGGTCGACCCGCACCCCACCGAGCATCCGAAGCACCGGGCCGAGCAAGGGCACGTCGAACAGTTCGCGTTTGGCGAGGAAGCTTGCCCCGCGGCCGGTGCGCCCCATCACCACCGCCATCGTGGCCATGTCGAAGTAACTGCGGTGGTTGCCGGCCAGAATGGCCGCGCCCTCAGCGGGGATGTTCTCCAGACCGTTGATCTCGAACCGGACGTAAGGGAAGGTCTCGGGCCGCGTCAGCATCATCGCCAACCGCCGGGCCTCGAGGTTGACCACCGGGAAGGTGAGCGTGCCGGGCGGTGCCTCGAACGACAGGATCGGCCACCGCTTCGCGATCGCCACCACGAGCAGCCGCGGGTCGGGGTTCACCGCGCCCGGGTTGCCGACCGCGCCGAGCAGCGGCACGTCGTAGATGGAGTCGGAGTACGCGAACGATTCGGACAGGTCGATGTCGTGCTCGCGCGCCCACTCCTTGACACTCGCCAGCTTGCCCCACGACCACACGAACCGGCCGTCCTGCTTGCCGTTGTACAACCCGTCGTCGCCCACCTGGTAGCGGGTGGCGATCACGTCGTCGAACCCGAGCGCGTCGGCGAGCGGCTTGATGAGGTGGTGCGGTGTGGTCGTCGCCATCACCACCTTGCGCCCGGCCTCGTGGTGCTGCGCGATGAGGATCTTGGCGAACGGACCGATCTGGTCGACCAGCGACTGCGCCGCCCGGCGCGCCGCGTCGTCGAACGCGCCGCCGGGTTTGCCGGCCGCGACCAACACGGCCTGGCGCGCCAGCGCGATCGAACCCAGCGTCTCGCCGAACGCGTTCATCCACCAGAAGAGCACCGACTCCCCCGGCAACTTCGAGCTGACCACCCCGCTCTCACGCATCGCACGGGACAGAGCGGGACCGGACGCCTTCCGCAGAAGCGTCCGGTCGAGGTCGAAGAAAGCAGCGCCGGCCATGACGCGAGGTTAGTGGTTGGCGGCCGCGGTCGGCAGCGGCTCCACCTCAAGACGCCGGGCGATCACGTTGAACACCCGGGGATCGTTGAGCAGATCGAGGTGGTTGACGCCGCCGACGTACTCGACCGCCCACGTGTCGCCACCCAGGCCGGCGGCCGACGAGCGCGACACCATGCCGTCGCCGAACGGTCGTCCCCACCACGCCTTCGGCTGCGGCGCGATCATCCCGACGACCGCGAGGTGCCGGATCGGGTGGTGATGGCGTCGTTCGCTGGAGCGATGGTCGTGCGGGTCGTCGGGGTCGTAGCCCTTCCAGTCGGCCTCGACGAGATTGCCGTGCCGCAGGTCCTTGATGCCCTGGCTGCGGAAGCGCAGCAGATCGCCTGCCCAGCGGGTGGCGGTGTGTTCGGTCAGCCGGCCGGCGACGAGGTTGACCCCCTTCTCCAACAACGCACCGTGGTACGGCGTGCCGAGGGTGATCGTGTCGGTCACCAGGCCCGCCCAGGGCGCGCCCGGGGCGGCCTGCAGCAGCGAACTGTGCACGACGAGGCCGCCCATCGAGTGCCCGACGAGCACCACCCGGTCGACCGGCACCGGCCACCGTGCCACGAGTCGGGCGAGCAACCGGCCCAGATCGCGTCCGTTGGTCGAGACGCGTTGGCCGGTGTTGTAGCGCATCCACAGTGCCGACCAGTCACCGTGCGCTTCCAGTCGGCGACCGTAGGACAGCCGCCGACCTTCGTCGTCGCGACTGGCGCGCCGTTTCCACATCTGCTCGGTGCCGACGAACCCGTGCACGAACACCACGATGTTCGACGCCGCATCGGGGTAGGCGTTGGCCAGACCGGCCTTGGTCACCGGCACGTCGTAGCCCGAGCGGCGCAGGGTCATCGGGTAGGAGATCGGCAGGTCGATGTCGGCGAGTCGGTCGCCGGTGAACCCCTGCACGAACGCGGCCACCGAGACGGCACGCTTGCGCACGACGCGGCTCGGAGTCTGCTGGGCGATGGTGTCGGCGGCCGGTCGCACGATCGCGCCGGTCGCATCGAGGGCGGCGCCCAACGTGTTGTAGGTGCTGCGCACGACCAGGTCGTGGGCCAACTCGACCGGTGTCGTGACCGGCCCGAAGACGGTGCGCGCTTTACCGAACACCTTGGTGGCCGCGGCGCCGTGGGCGTCGCACAGCGTGGCGATGACGCCGCGGGCGTCCTCACCGGCGACGGCTGCGCGCCGCGTGTCTCCTGCTCCACTTGTGGTGGTGTTGCGAGTGGCTGGCATGGTGTCCTTCCTGCCGGGCGTGCAGTTCGGCAGCGCCGAACTGCACCCCGATGCTACTTCCCAGTAGCACCCCGATGTGGCCAGTAAGGTGCCGTGCGGGAGGAGGCCGACGAATGAAGCGACCTACGGCGCCACGCCGCGCCGCCGTCCTGTCCGCGCTGACATCCCTCCCCGTCGCATTGGCCGGCTGCACCGGCAGTCCGGCGCCCGCACCGACCGATGCTTCCTCTCCGGCGTCCGTCACGAGTTCCTCGACCACCACCTCGACCTCGAGCAACGCGTCACCCCCGGTGGTCACGGCCGACGGCGTCGACCCGAAGGCATGGACGGCGGTCGACGCGAGCGCGCGGCGGGCGGGCGGCATCGTGGCGTTGCTCGCGGCCGTCGTGTCGCCGTCCGGACAGGTGCGGGTGGTGCACCGCACCGGCTCGACCGACCTCCGCCCGATCGCGTCGGTTGCCAAGCTCTACGTGATGGTGGCCCTGCTCGACGCCCTGCGCGACGGAAAACTGACGTGGAACACCGCCATCACCGTTCGAAGCCAGGACATCTCGGCTGGCAGCGGGTCGCTCGCCGGACGCGGCGTCGGAGCCCGGGTGACGGTGTTCGAGGCGGCCCGCCTGATGTTTCAGGAATCCGACAACACCGCCACCAGCGCTTTGATCCGCACCCTCGGCCAACCTGCGATGGCCACCGCACTACGCGAGACCGGGCACTGCGCGCCGGACCGGATGACCCCGTTCCTCACCGTGCGTGAGGACCTCTGGCTGCTCTACTCCGCCGGGGCCGCGGGTGCCCGGTCGCAGTGGGCGGTAGCCAGCCCCGCCGAGCGCACCCGGCTCATCTCGCCGGCCACCAAATCCCCCGCCGCGTTCCACGGTGCACCCGCCTGGCGCGCCGGCCTCGGTTACGTTGCCAGTGCCGAAGACATCGCCCGGGCCTGGGCGGTGATCGCCGACCGCGTGCGCACCCTGCGGTCCACAGGTGCAGCGTCGGTGATGACGGTGCCCTCGCCCGGGTTCACCCGGCCGACCGGGTGGTCGACGGTGTGGTTCAAGAGCGGCGCCCTCGACAGCGTGCGCGCCGGCACCTGGTTTGCACCGGCCTCGGGGAGGTCGCCGAACGGCCGTGTGGTTGTCGTGCTCGCCGCCGACGGTCCCGGCGAATCGGGGGTTGCCGCGATCGGCGGTGCGGCGGCGGCGCAGCTCGAGCGCTACGCGACACCCTGAAGCGCTCCGAAGCGTCCTGGACAGCAGCAGTTTTCGCCTCGGTGACGGATGCGCGGGTTATCGAGATCTGCGCGGGTCGGGACGCGCGCAGATCTCGATAACCCGCGCGTTTGTGCAACGCAAAGGCCCCGGCGCCCTTGTGGGGTGCCGGGGCCTTCGACGGCCGGCTATCAGCTGCAGCCGGAGGTGCTGCCGCAGCCTTCGCAGACGTAGCAGCTACCGGCCGGGCGCATCTTCGTGCCGCAGGTCATGCACATCGGAGCGTCGGCAGCCTTGCCCTGGAACTTCTCCATCAGCTCGGCCGAGGAGTGGATCTCGGCCGAAACCTCACGCACGTCGGCCGCACCGGCGCCGGAGACGACCTGCTCGGCCTGCACCCGCGGTGCCTGGCTGCTGGGCGCCTGGCTGGTGGCGGCGGACTGGGAGAAGTTCTCCAGCTCACCCTCCACGTCGTCCTGCTCGGTCGGCGCGTACGAACCGGTCTCGAGCTGACGAGAACGCTCCTCGGCGGAGTGGATGCCCATGAACGACCGGGTCTCGAAGTCGAGGTGGTCGAGCGCCAGACGACGGAACACGTAGTCCATGATCGACTGCGCCATCCGCACGTCGGGGTCGTCGGTCATACCGGCCGGCTCGAAGCGCATGTTGGTGAACTTCTCGACGTAGGTCTCCAGCGGCACGCCGTACTGCAGGGCGACCGAGACAGCGATCGAGAACGCGTCCATCACGCCGGCGAGGGTCGAACCCTGCTTGCCGAACTTCAGGAACAGCTCACCCAACTGATCGTCGTCGTAGGTGGAGGCAGTGAGGTAACCCTCGGCGCCACCGACCGCGAACGACGTGGTCTGGCTGCTGCGACGCTTGGGCAGACGGCGACGCACCGGGCGGTACTCGATGACCTTCTCCGGCTCGACCTCAGCGGCGGCCGGCTTCTCCTTGGCCTTCGCGTCGGACAGCGGCTGACCCACCTTGCAGTTGTCGCGGTAGATCGCGATCGCCTTGAGGCCGAGCTTCCAGCCCTGCATGTGCACCTCGGCGATGTCCTCGACGGTAGCCGTCTCCGGCAGGTTGACCGTCTTGGAGATCGCACCCGACAGGAACGGCTGGCAGGCCGCCATCATGCGGACGTGGCCCATCGGGCTGATCGCACGCTCGCCCATCGCGCAGTCGAAGACCTCGTAGTGCTCGGTCTTCAGACCCGGGGCGTCGACGACGTGACCGTTGTTGGCGATGTGCTCGACGATCGCCTCGATCTGCTCGCCCTGGTAGCCGAGCTTCTTCAGCGCCCGCGGGATGGTCTGGTTGACGATCTGCATCGAGCCGCCACCGACGAGCTTCTTGAACTTCACCAGCGAGAAGTCGGGCTCGATACCGGTGGTGTCGCAGTCCATCATGAAGCCGATGGTGCCGGTCGGCGCGAGCACCGAGGCCTGCGCGTTGCGGTAACCGTTCTTCTCACCGAGCTCGATGACATCGGCCCACGCCTTGGTCGCGGCGCGGTGGATGTCGGCGTCCATCGTGCCGAGCGTGCGCACCTGGTCGTTGGCGGCCTGGTGCTTGCGCATGACCTTCTTGTGCGCCTCGGCGTTGCGGGCGTAGCCGGCGTAGGAACCGGCGACACCGGCGATCTCGGCAGACCGCTTGTAGGCCGCACCGGTGAGCAGCGAGGTGATGGCAGCGGCGAGGCTGCGGCCACCCTCGGACTCGTAGCCGTGGCCGGTGGCCATCAGCAGCGCACCGAGGTTGGCGTAACCGATGCCGAGCTGGCGGTAGTCGACGGTGGTCTTGCCGATCGCCTCGGTCGGGAAGTCGGCGAAGCAGATGGAGATGTCCATCGCGGTGATGACCATCTCGACGACCTTCTGGAAGGTCGGCACGTCGAAGGTGTCGTCCTCCTTCAGGAACTTCAGCAGGTTGAGGCTCGCGAGGTTGCAGGAGGAGTTGTCGAGCGACATGTACTCCGAGCACGGGTTGGACGCGGTGATGCGCCCCGACTCGGGGTTGGTGTGCCACGCGTTGATGGTGTCGTCGTACTGCACACCCGGGTCGGCGCACTCCCACGCGGCCTTGTTGATCTTGTCGAACAGCTCACGGGCGTCGACCTGCTCGATGACCTCACCGGTGCCGCGGGCGCGCAGACCGAACTGCTTGCCTTCCTCGACCGCACGCATGAACTCGTCGCTCACGCGGACGGAGTTGTTGGCGTTCTGGTACTGGACGGAGGTGATGTCCTTGCCGCCGAGGTCCATGTCGAAGCCGGCGTCGCGCAGCGCACGGATCTTGTCCTCTTCGCGCGCCTTGGTCTCGATGAACTCCTCGATGTCGGGGTGGTCGACGTCGAGCACGACCATCTTCGCCGCGCGACGGGTGGCGCCACCGGACTTGATGGTGCCGGCGGACGCGTCGGCGCCGCGCATGAAGGAGACCGGGCCGCTCGCGGTGCCGCCGGAGGACAGCAGCTCCTTGGAGGAACGGATGCGGGAGAGGTTGAGGCCGGCACCGGAGCCGCCCTTGAAGATGAAGCCCTCTTCCTTGTACCAGTTGAGGATGGAGTCCATCGAGTCGTCGACCGCGAGGATGAAGCAGGCCGAAACCTGCTGCGGGCTCTTGGTGCCGACGTTGAACCACACCGGCGAGTTGAAGCTGAACACCTGGTGGAGCAGGGACCAGGTGAGCTCGTGCTCGAACAGGGTGGCGTCGTCGTCGTTGGCGAAGTAACCGAACTCCTTGCCGGCCTTCACATAGGTGAGGACGACGCGGTCGATCAGCTGCTTGAGGCTCGACTCACGGGCGTCGGTGCCGAGCGCACCACGGAAGTACTTCGTGGTGACGATGGTGGAGGCGTTCAGCGACCAGAAGTCGGGGAACTCGACCCCACGCTGCTCGAAGATCGTCTCGCCGGTCTTCCAGTTCTGCTGGACGACATCGCGACGCTCCCAGGTGACCTCGTCGTAGGGGTGCACTCCGGGCGTCGTGAAGATGCGTTCCACCTTCACGCCCTTGCCGCCGCGGCGTGCCTTGGCGCGCGCGTTGGTCGTCTCGGTCATGTTCCTGCTCCTCCGTGATTTCTCGACTGGATTTCTCGACTGTGTGACTTACTCGTGGTGCCGTGCGTGCTGGTGCTGTGCGTGCTGTCGGCCGCGCGGCTCAGCTGGTGGTGGTGCGACCAGTCTTGCCGCGACCACCGACAACCTCGCCGGTGTCTTCGGCTCCACCCGCATCACCGTCGACGTGGCTGTCGCTGTCACCGGCGTCGGTCTGCTGCAGGTCTCGCTCGCTGCGCAGCAATGCGATCGCCGCCTCGAAGTCGTCGAGGTCGTCGAACGCCTGGTAGACCGAGGCGAACCGCAGATAGGCGACCTCGTCGAGGCAGCGCAGCGGGCCGAGGATCTCCAGACCGACGTCGTGGGCGTCGATCTCGGCGGCTCCCGCCGAACGGATGCCTTCCTCGACCTGCTGGGCGAGCAACGCGAGTTGGTCTTCGCTGACCGGGCGCCCCTGGCAGGCCTTGCGGACGCCGACGAGCACCTTCTGCCGGGAGAACGGCTCGCTCGCGCCGGACCGCTTGACCACCGTCAGGCTCGCGGTCTCCAAGGTGGAGAACCGCTTCCCGCACGACGGGCACTGGCGACGCCGCTTGATCGAGGTGCCGTCGTCACTGCTGCGGCTGTCGACGACCCGCGAGTCGTCGTGTCGGCAGAACGGGCAGTGCATGGTCACCTCCGGGTGGCGTCACGATCGATCAGAGCCCGCGATGGGCATAGGAATGCCCGGGCCGCGAGGCCTTTTCGGATCGATCTGGGGGTCGATTGTGGAAAACCGGTGTAGAAGTCCGTGGATCCTGTTGACTAGCTGGGGACCTACATGTGGACAACTTACAACGGTGTAACTACTAGATGTAGGGATGCTATTCCGGTCCGACCCCAAGATGCAACAGCCCCGGCGTGGCGAATTCGGCCCGCTCCGGCCGAGCCCGCAAATGCGCAGGTCACGGACTTGCAACACCTCGAAATCGATCGGGACACGCCTCCGCGACCGACCGAACGACGAGGCCCGGCGTCGACCGATCAGGTCGACACCGGGCCACGAGATGCACGTGATCAGCGCAGGCTCAGCGCGGGACCACCAAACGCTGACCCTCGCTCACCTGAAGGCTGTTGAGGCCGTTGGCGCGCTGGATGCGGTAGACGGCTTCGCCGACCGGCAGTTGCGGGTAGGCAGCGTGGGCCACCTCGGACAGGGTCTGCCCCGAGCGGACCACGAGTTCGGAGCTCGAGGAGCCGCCGGCGAACGCCTGGCCAACTCCCCACCCGCCACCGACGATGGCCGCGAGGACCAGGGCGGCCACCAGGCGCCGACCACGGATCGTCAGGCGCACAGCGCCCTCGCCGGCCGCCGACACCTGAGACTGGGCGGGCACGAGGTGCAGGTGGCGGCGCGTGCGCGGCTCGCGCCCGACGACCGGTGCATCCCAGTGAGCGACTGCACTCATGATGTTCTCCATCCCCGACGCCTGAGCGTCGTCCCAATGTTCGCTCGCACACGCGTGCGATAGAACGCCTGTACGATGTATAGCACGGTTGTTCGAAATAAACGAGACACGCGTCGTACAAATGTTTGATAACTGTGTGCGAGCGGCATAGCCTCTTTCCATGCTTCGCAGCCTGGCAGCGACCACCGACAACCTCCGTCGGCCGACTGTCTGACCGCAGGCACCAGCACCGCAGCTGGAGCACGACACGAGCACGACACGAGCACGGCCCCGGCGAGACGACGAAGGACGCAGACGACATGGCCAAGATCCACCAGTTGCCCGACGACGAGGGCGGCACCGCGCTCACGACCCGCCAGCGGAAGGTGCTCGAGGTCATCCGCAACTCGGTCGACCGCCGCGGTTACCCGCCGAGCATGCGCGAGATCGGTGAGGCGGTCGGTCTCACCAGCCCCAGTTCGGTCGCTCACCAGTTGTCGATGCTCGAGCGCAAGGGCTACCTGCGCCGCGACCCCAACCGGCCGCGCGCGATCGAGATCATCTCCCCCGATCACAACGCCGAAAAGCGCGGCGTGCGGGGTGGTTCCAGCGTCACCTCGGCCGACGAGTCCACGGTCGACGAGACCGGCGCCGGCGACCAGCGGCCGGCCGCGTCCTACGTGCCGGTGGTCGGGCGGATCGCCGCCGGCGGCCCGATCCTCGCCGAGGAGGTCGTCGAGGACGTCTTCCCGCTGCCCAAGCAGATCGTCGGTGAGGGCGATCTGTTCCTGCTGAAGGTCGTCGGTGACTCGATGATCGACGCGGCGATCTGCGACGGCGACTGGGTCGTCGTGCGTCAGCAGCCGACCGCCACCAACGGCGACATCGTTGCGGCGATGCTCGACAACGAGGCCACCGTGAAGACCTTCAAGCGCCGCGACGGCAAGGTGTGGCTGATGCCCCACAACCCCGCGTACGACCCGATCGACGGCGACCACGCCGTCATCCTCGGCAAGGTGACCGCGGTGCTACGCCGGGTCTGAGCTCCCGGAATCAGTCCCCGGATTCAGACCCGGAGTCAGTCCCGGGCACATCACCCAGCACGTCCCACACCGCCTCCTGCAGCACCTCGCGCAGGGGGCGGTGGACGTGTCGGGTGGCGATCTCCTCGGCCCGTGACCAGCCCGTGTTCATCAGCACGATCGGCACCTCGAGCGCGGCGGCCCGGCGGGCGAAGCGGTAGCCCGACATCACCCCGAGCGACGAGCCGACGACCAGCAACGTGCGACTTGCGGCGACGAGGTCGAAGCAGTGGTCGACGAGCGGTTTGGGCACCGACTCCCCGAACATCACGACGTCGGGCTTCAGCAGGTCGCTGCCGCAGGTCGGGCAGTGCACCAGCGTGATGTCGTGGATGAGCGATTCGTCGATGTCGACGTCGCCGTCGGGGCGCAGCGGAAGGTTGCGCGCACGCTCGGCATCGGCCGCGAACGCCGGGTTGAGCCGGGTGAACTCGCGCTGCACCCACTCGCGGTCGACGGTGCTGCGGCAGTCGAGGCAGATCGCGCGGCCGAGGTTGCCGTGCAGCTCGATCACCGTTCGGGATCCTGCGCGCTGCGCCAACCCGTCGACGTTCTGGGTGATCGTCGCGGCGAGCAGGCCGGCGCCTTCCAACCGGGCGAGATGGTCGTGTGCCGGGTTCGGTTCGGCGGTGCGAAACCGCGTCCAGCCGACATAGGAGCGGCTCCAGTACCGCTGCCGAGCAGCCGCACCCGCACGGAACTCGGCCACGGTCATCGGTTGCACGCGGCGCACGCCGTCCGGGCCGCGGTAGTCGGGCAGACCGGAATCCGTGGACAACCCGGCACCCGTCATCACGAGCACCTTGCCCGCACGCAGGCGATGAGCCAGGTAACTGCGGTCGTCCATCGGGTCCTTCGCTGGTCGTTCGGCGCGTCGCACGTACGCTAGTAGGCATGATCGACGCTGCCGGACTCCGGGTGATTCGTGCCATCGCTGACGAGGGCAGCTTCACCGCGGCCGCGTCGTCGCTGGGTTACTCCCAGCCTGCCATCTCCCAAATGGTGCGCCGCTTGGAGGAGCGGCTGGGCACTCCCCTGGTCGAACGACTCGGACGCAACGTGCGCCTCACCGAGGCCGGTGAGGTGCTCGCCCGCCATGCCGGCGCCGTCCTGGGCGCGATCAGCGCGGCCGAGTCGGAGGTGGCCGCGATCGCCGGTCTGCGTTCGGGCCGGGTGCGGCTGATGGCCTTCCCGTCGTCGTCGTCGACCCTGGTGCCGAAGGCGTTGTCGCTGGTGAAGAAGCGTTTCCCGCAGGTGCAGGTGACCTTCGCCGAGGGTGAGCCGCCGGAATCGTTGGCCGCGCTGCGCGCGGGCGAGTGCGACGTCGCGGTCGCGTTCACCTACGAGGGGCTCGAGCTCACGACCGACCAGCTCGACGACTTCGAGGTGCGTGAGCTGTTGCTCGACGACGTGCGCATCGCGCTGCCCCTCGACCACCCGCTCGCCGCCCACGAGAGTGTCGACCTCGCCGACCTCGCCCAGGCGCCGTGGATCGCGGGCTGCACCCGCTGTCGCGGCCACCTGCTCGCGTTGGCCGACGGCGCCGGGTTCGCCCCCGATGTCGCCTTCGAGACCGAGGACTACGTGGCCGTGCTCGGACTCGTGGCCGAGGGTCTGGGAGTCGCACTGGTGCCCGACCTGATCCTGCGTTCCGCCCCGAACGCGCGGGTGAAGGTGCTCCCGATCGACCCGCCGTCGCACCGCCGGGTCTTCGCGGTCACCACGCCCGACCTCACCCGGGTGCCCGCCGTGGCCGCCATGATCGACGCGCTCGTCGAGGCGGCACACGACCAGTCGTGCGTCGGTGCTCCGGCCTGAGCCGCCTCGCCGACCAGCCTCGCCGGTGCCGACAAGCTGACAACTTCGTGAAGGCACCGTGACGGCGCGCGTGGTCGACCGGCAGTGGGTGAACCGGCGCCGGCTCGCCGTCCAACGGTTGTCGTCGACCCCATTGCCGCACGCGGCGGACGCCGTCCGCCTGCTCACCTGTGTGCAGTCGCAGGACGCGCCTCTCGCCGCCCACTCGCTCGCGATGCGCTCACGGGACACGCGCTACGCCGAGGTCGTGGCTGCGCAGGCGCGCGGAGACTGGGTGCGCACCCACATCCTGCGACCGACCTGGCACTTCGTCGCGCCGCAGGACCTGCGCTGGATTCAGGCGCTGACCGGCCCGAAGGTGGAGCGCTCCGACGCGGCACGCTTGCGGCAGCTCGGCATCACCGCCGACGTGATGGACGCCGGTCTGGATCTCCTGCGCGAGGTGCTCGCCGACGGCGCGGCGCTCTCACGCGCCGAGCTCGGGCCGATCTTCGCCGAGCGCGGTCTGCCCGGCCCGGGCGAAGCGATAGCGCATCAACTGATCGTGGCCGAGGTGCGGGCCGTGATCTGTTCGGGCGCCCCGCGGCTCACCGGCAACACCGCCGAGCACACCTACGCACTCGTCGCCGAGGTGATCCCGGCCGTCGAGGCCGATTCGTGGCCACGCGAACACGCCGCCTGCATGCTGACCCACCGGTTCTACGCCGGACACGGCCCCGCATCCGAACGTGACCTTCAGCGGTGGAGCGGCTTGACGCTCACCGAAATTCGTTCCGCAACAGCGGAACTCACGTCGTCGCCGACCCTGCGTGACACGCACCCGCTGGAGGCTGTCGAGCTCGACGGCGACACCTTGTGGTTCGATCCGCGGGTGCCGGCCCGCACGACCCGCCGACAGAGCGCGTACCTGTTGTCGACCTTCGACGAGGCGGCGCTCACCTACCCCGCCTCGGGCTTCCCCCGGCGCGACGCCGGCGCCGATCGAGTCCGGATGCTTTCCCAGGCCGCACGCGGAGTGATCATCGTCGACGGCAGCGACGTGGGCACCTTCGGTCGCACGATCGGCCCGCACGACGTGCGCGTGACCATCCGCGCCGAGGTCAACCTGAGCGCCGACGCGCGCGACGCCATTGCGCACGCCGCGCAGTTCCTGGCCGACTTCCACGACCGGCCGCTCCGACTCGACTTCAGCTAGACCGCCCCGACTCGCAACCGGTCACCCGACCCGAACAACAGGATCGTGCCGTCGCGGTCGGTGCGCAGCACCGCGCATCCGGCGAGCAAACCCAAGGTGCGCGGCGCCGGGTGCCCGTAGTCGTTGTCGGCCCCGACGCCGATGAGACAGACCCGGGGTGCGACGGCCGCGATGAGTCCGGCGTCCTGATTGGCCGATCCGTGGTGCGGCACCTTGAGCACGTCGAAGCGTCCGTCGACGAGCTCCCGGCGCACCGCCGCGCCGGCTTCGCGTTCGATGTCGCCGGTGAACAGCAGCCGGGCACCGCCGGCGTGTACGTCAAGCACCACCGAGCCGTTGTTCTGCACCGATCCGTCGGTGAGCGTGCGCGCCGGCCACAGCACCCGGGCGCGCACCGAACCGATCACGAGGTTCTCCCCCGCAACCACCGCACGCACCGGCAGCCGCGACCGGGCGATGAGCTCCATCGTCGGCTCGCGCCGGGAGGCCTCCTCCCCCTTGCCGGCTGCGTCCTGCTGATCGACGGACGTCGTCAGCACCTGCCCGACGGTGCGCCCCGACCGCAGCACGCCGGAAAGACCGTCGACGTGATCGGCGTGGAAGTGCGTGAGCACGATGGTGTCGATGTGACCGATGGCGAGGCGGGACAGGCAGGCATCGACGGCGTCGGGGTCGGGACCGGTGTCGACCAGGAGCACGCCCCCGCCCGGGTCACGTACGACGGTCGCGTCGCCCTGACCGACATCGCACATCGCGACGAACCACCCGGGTGGGGGCGACGGGGACGGCACCGGCACGACGAGCGCGAGCGCGGTGATGCCGGCCGCACCGGCGCTCCACCGGCGGCGGGTCAGTTGGTGCAGCCACCAGGGCGCGGTGGTGAGTGCAAGCAGGATCGCGAGCACGAGCGTGACGACGCCCGGCCAACCCGGCAGCCAGGGCAACGAGCCGTAGGGCAGCGCGGCCGCGACATGGGCGATCAGTGCGATCCCCCACGCCGGGAGGCCTGCCACCCACGCGAGCGCCACGGCGGCGGGTGGCAGCAGCGGCGCGGTGCAGACCACGAGCACGCCGGCCACGGTGGCGATCGGCACCAGCGGCGCGGCGGCGACATTGGCCGGCAGCCCGACCAGGCTCACGCTGGATTGCAGGAGCACCGTGATCGGTGCACAGAAGACCTGCGCGGCCAGCGGCACCGCGGTCGCCTCGGCGAGAGGCGCCAGCCGGGGCGGCAGCCGCCGTGCCATGGCGTCGGCCCAACGCCGCGCGAACAACAGCAGGCCGAGGGTGGCCAGCGCGGACAGCACGAAGCCGAAGGACCGTGCGAGGTGCGGGTCGACGAGCAGCAACACCAGCACGGCCGCGGCCAACGCGGGCGCCCCGACCTTGCGCGCGCCCGAACGCAACGCCAGCAGCCCGACCACGCCCATCGCCGCGGCCCGGATGACCGAGGGTTCCGGGCGGCACAGCAGCACGAACAACCCGAGACCGACCAGCGCGAACACGAGGCGGTAGCGGCGGGGCACCCGTAACGCACCGGCGAGCCACTGGATGCACAGCAGCACCACGGTGACGTTCGAACCCGAGACCGCGTTGAGGTGGGTCATGCCGGTCGCCCGCATGTCGTCCTCCAACTGGGTCGGCATCCGAGTGGTGTCGCCGATGACCAGTGCCGGCACCAGACCGGCCGGGTCGGCGGGCAGGCCGGAGGTGGCCGTGCGCAGACCGGTGCGCAGGTGTTCGACGACCCGCTCGGCCGGTCCGGCAGGGCTGACCCGCGCGACGCGGTTGGCCCGCAGCACCGCGACGACGTCACCGGCGCGTTGTGGGGGCTGGAGGCGACCGGCCAGCACCACGCGTTCGTGCCAGCGCAGCGCGGTGAACTCCTCCCCGCCGAACGCGAGCACCGGCGTGCGCACCCTGGTGGTGCTGCCGCGCGCATCGATTCGGTTGACCTGCAGGCGCACTCGCCAGGTCGGCGGGCTCCCCGGACGGGCGCGCACCGGCATCGGATCGGAGGCGACCTTCGCCTCCACCCGCACGCTCGACCCACGCTCGGCGAGCGCGGCGATCGGCCCGGCATCGGCGACCGCTCGGTGACCGAGCACCCCGACGAGGGCGGTCGCGGTCGCGAGCGCGATCAGGCCGATCGCTCGACATCCCGGGCGGCTCGAGAACCCGACGGGCACCGTGGCCACTGCAGTGCCGAGCACGCCGAGCACGAGGTTCGTGGGCGACTGGATCAGCGCGGCGGTGGTCGCCCAGGCGACGAGGGCCGGCACCAGCAGGCGGACGTCGAGGTTCGCGCGCTCCCGCAGCGGCGTCATCGGCGCTCAGACGGTGACCAGCGGCCGCAGCTGTTCGAGCAGCTTGTCGCCGATGCCAGCGACCTCGCCGAGGTCGTCGACCGTGCTGAAGCGGCCGTTGGTGGTGCGCCATTGCAGGATGCGGGCTGCGAGCACCGGCCCGACGCCGGGCAGCCCGTCGAGATCGGCCTCGGAGGCAGTGTTGAGGTTGACCGGCCCCGCGGTGTCTCGGCCTCCCGACCCGCCGCTGCCGCCACCACCCGTTGTTGCGCCGCCCGTTGTTGCGGGCGCCGGCGCGACCGACGGCGTCTCGCCCGGTTTCGGCACGTGCACCTGTTCGCCGTCGCCGAGGGGTCGGGCGAGGTTGACCGCCGACAGGTCGGCAGCCGGCGTCGCTCCCCCGGCAGCCTTGATCGCGTCGTCGACCCGCGACCCGGCGGGCAGACGCACAACCCCCGGACGGCGCACCTGACCCACGACGTGCACCAGCACGAAACCTGTCGGCTGGGTGGCGGTGGCCTGGGCGCCACGGGCCAGCCCGGTGGCCGCGTTCGGGGAGACGTTCGGGGAGGCGTTCGGTGAGGCGGAGCCGGCGGCGGCGGTCGAACCGCCCGGCTTCGCGGCAGCCGTGCTCGGCACGGCGAGCGGAGTGGGGGTCGCCTGTTGGCGAGCCGACCACACCCGGAAACCGAAGATGATCGCCACCACCACGAGCACGACCAAGGCACCCAGCAGTGCGGAGCGGCCGGGACGGGTCTCGATATCGGTGTCGGGCAAGGGTGTTCGGAACAACGGGGTGTGTGGACGGATCGGCGCCGGCGACGTGTGCCCGCGCGACCGGCGCTCGGCACGAGTGTGCGGCTCCTGCTCGGGCCAGGGCACGTCGACGTCCGGGTCGTCGTCGGGATCGTCGTAGCCGGCGTGCTGGTCATCGATGGAGTCACGCTCGCGGTCGTCCTCGAGGTCGTCGAACCCGAGAGCCGCGAGACCGCCCTCCTGCGGCGTGCGGCGCCGCCTGCGCAAACCGAAGACCGGTCGCCGGTCGATGAGTTCGTCCTCGTCGGGCAGCCAGGGCGTACGCCGGCCCTCGTCGAGTTCGGCGAGGATGGCGGCGAGCCGGTCGGGTGGCTGCTGACGTGACATGACCCGCACGGTAGGTGCGGCAACCGCTGCGTGGGCGGTGCTCGGCGCCGCCTGTGGACAACCGTCCGACGAACCGGACGCTGTGGCCTGGACCGTCAGCCGCGTGCCGTGCCCCGGGCAAGACGCGGCGCGACGGCGACGGCGAGCATGCCCGGCCCCACGTGCGCACCCAGCGCCGCGCCGAGTTCGACGAGCACGATCTGGCGCGCGTTGGGCACGTCGGCGGCGAGCTGCTCGGCGAGCACCTCGGCCCGCTGCTGGGCATCGAGGTGCTGCACCGCGATGTCGACGCCGTCGGTGTCGGGTTCGTCGCCGATCTCGGCGGCGGCCTGGACCGCGAGCGCCTGCAGTCGAGTCAGCGCCTTGCCCGACGTGCGCACCTTCTCCAGCAGTTCGATCGCGCCGTCCTGGATCGTCAGCAGCGGTTTGATCGCCAGCGCCGAACCCAGCACCGACGACGCGCGCCCGATCCGGCCGCCGCGGCGCAGATGCTCGAGGGTGTCGACATAGAGGAAGCTGCGCGAACGGTCGGCGACCGCACGGGCGATCTGCTCGACCTCGTCCGCGCTCGCGCCTTCCTGGGCCGCGTTCGCGGCCGCCAGCACCGCGAACCCCATCGCCATGCCCATCGATCCGCTGTCGACGACGCGCACGTTCGCCGCGCAGCTCTGGCCGGCGATCTCGGCCGAACTGACCGTCGCCGACGACTTGGCCGACAGGTGCACCGACACGATCTCGTCGATGCCGCGTTCGAGGAGATCCTCGTAGGCCTGCAGGAACGCGCCGGGCGACGGGCGGGACGTCGTCACCTGACGGTGGTCACGCAACGCCGCCGCGACCTGCGTGGGGGTCACGTCGACACCCTCGTCGTACGACGTGCCGTCGATGGCGACGTGCAACGGCACGACGAACACCCGCCCGCGCACCACCCGTCCGGGCGGCAGGCAGGCCGAAGAGTCGGTGACGACGGCGACGGTCATCCGGCGACGATGTTGACCAGCTTGGGAGCGCGCACGATCACCTTGCGAACTTGCTTGTCGCCGATCGCCGACTGCACCCGCTCGCTGGCCAACGCGGCGGCCTCCAGGTCGGCGTCGCTGATGTCGGCGGCCACCTCCAGCCGGTCGCGCACCTTGCCCAGCACCTGCACCACACAGGTCACCTTGTCGTCGACCACCAGCGCCGGGTCGGCGTCCGGGAAGGCCTCGAAGGTGACGGTCTGCTCGTGCCCCAGGCGGTGCCACAGCTCTTCGGCGATGTGCGGCGCCAGCGGCGCGACCATCTGCACCAACGGCTCCACCACCGCGCGCGGCGGGGCGGCCAACCGGGTGACAGCGTTGTTCAGCTCGATCAGCTTCGCGACCGCGGTGTTGAACCCGAAGTGCTCGAAGTCGCGGCGCACGCCGTCGACGGTCTTGGCCAACAGCTTTGCCGTGTCGGCGTCAGGCGCGTCGTCGGTGACGCGCAGGTCGCCGGTCTCCTCGTCGATCACGTTGCGCCACAGGCGCTGCAGGAACCGCTGCGAGCCGACCACCGCTCGGGTCTCCCACGGGCGGGACTGGTCCAGCGGACCCATCGACATCTCGTAGACGCGGAAGGTGTCGGCGCCGTACTGGTCGCACATCTCGTCGGGCGTGACGACGTTCTTCAGCGACTTGCCCATCTTCCCGTACTCCCGGGTGACCCTCTGGCCCTCCCAGGTGTACGTGGTCGTGTCGCCGTCGACGTGCTCGACGACCTCGGCGGCCGGCACCGGTTGACCGCGGTGGTCGCGGAAGGCGTAGGCCTGCACGTAACCCTGGTTGAACAGGCGACGGAACGGCTCCTCGCTGCTGACCTGCCCCAGATCGAACAGCACCTTGTGCCAGAAGCGCGCGTACAGCAGGTGCAGCACGGCGTGCTCGACGCCACCGACGTAGAGGTCGATGCCGCCCGGGTCGTTCGCGACACCGGCGCCGGCGCCACGTCCCGGACCCATCCAGTACTGCTCGCACCCCGGGTCGACGAACCGGTCGTGGTTGTCGGGGTCGGTGTATCGCATTTCGTACCAACAGGATCCGGCCCACTGCGGCATGACGTTGGTCTCGCGGCGGTAGGTCTTCGGACCGTCACCCAGATCCAGCTCGACCTCGACCCAGTCGGTGGCGCGGTCGAGCGGCGACTCCGGCATCGAGTCGGCGTCATCGGGCTCGTAGGTCTTCGGCGAGTAGTTGGCCACCTCCGGCAGCTCGACCGGCAGCATCGACTCGGGCAGCGCGTGGGCGACACCGTCGGCGTCGTAGACGATCGGAAACGGCTCGCCCCAGTAGCGCTGCCGGCTGAACAGCCAGTCGCGCAGCTTGTAATTGATGGTGCCGCGGCCGATGCCGTGCTCCTCCAGGTGGGCGATCATCGCGGCCTTCGCGTCGGCAACTCCCATGCCGTCCAACGAGATCGCGTCGTTCGAGGAGTTGATCGCCGGACCGTCACCGGTGAACGGGGTGTCCATGTCGTGGCCCTCGGACGGCTGCACCGTGCGGATGATCGGCAGCTCGAACGCCTTGGCGTAGTCCCAGTCACGAGCGTCCTGGCCGGGCACGGCCATGATCGCGCCGGTGCCGTAGCCCATCAGCACGTAGTCGGCGATGAAGACCGGAATCGCGGTGCCGGTCAACGGGTTTCGTGCAAAACCACCGGTGAAGACACCGGTCTTGGACTTCTCGTCGGCCTGCCGCTCGACGTCGCTCTTGCGCGACGCCTCCAGCCGGTAGGCGGCGACGGCGTCCGCCGGGGTGGCCGCCCCACCGGTCCAGACCGGCTTGGTGCCTTCCGGCCACGCGTCCGGCACCAACTCGTCGACCAGCGGGTGCTCGGGAGCCAACACCATGAAGGTCGCACCGAAGACGGTGTCGGGTCGGGTCGTGAACACCTCGATCAGCTGACCGGTGCGCTCCACGGGGAACTCCACCGCGGCACCGGTCGACCGACCGATCCAGTTGCGCTGCATCGCCTTGATCGACTCCGGCCAGTCCAGGCGGTCGAGGTCGTCGATCAGCCGGTCGGCGTAGGCGGTGATGCGCATCATCCACTGCGGCAGGTTGCGCTTGAAGACCGGGAAGTCGCCGACCTCGGTCAGCCCCTCGTTGGTGACCTCCTCGTTGGCCACCACGGTGCCCAGGCCGGGCGCCCAGTTGACCGGCGACGCCGACTTGTAGGCCAGCCGGCGGCCGTCGATCTCGGCGCGCTGCTGCGCATCGGTCAGCTCGGCCCACGCACGCCCGTCGGCCGTTGCGACCTCACCGGCGGCGAACGCGTCGACCAGTTCGCTGATCGGACGGGCCTTACCGGCGGCGTCGTCGTACCAGGCGTTGTAAATCTGCAGGAAGATCCACTGGGTCCACTTGTAGTAGTCGGGGTCGATCGTCGCGAACGAACGGCGGTCGTCGTGCGACAGACCCAACTGGCGCAGCTGACGACGGTAGGTGGTGATGTTCTCCTCGGTCGTCTTGCGGGGGTGCTGCCCGGTGCGCACCGCGTACTGCTCGGCCGGCAGACCGAAGGCGTCGAAGCCCATCGTGTACAGCACGTTCTTGCCGGTCATGCGCTGGTAGCGGGCGATGACGTCGGTGGCGATGAAACCCAGCGGGTGACCGACGTGCAGGCCGGCGCCCGAGGGGTACGGGAACATGTCCTGCAGGAAGAACTTCTCCATGGCCTGCACGGTTGCCGCGTCGTCGCCGGACCACGGACCGCTGGGGTTCGGGGCGTGGAAAGTGCCCTGCTCCTGCCAGTTGTCCTGCCAACGGCGCTCGATCTCACCGGCCAGTGCGGCGGTGTAGCGGTGCTTCGGGGTGTCCGAGTTTCCGGTCGCGCCGGTCATGCTCGTCGTGTCAGTCATCGTGCCCTCACGTCGTGTCGTCTGCTGGTGTATGCCGCGGCACCGGACGTGCCCGTTCGTCTGTCATGAAGAAGCCCCCGCCGATCAGGGCTAGGGGCGGCCGCGCCGAGGTCCGATCTGTTCAGCGCGGCGTTCGAAGCAGAAGCAGGCGATGCATGTCGTTCAGAATATCGCAGCCGGTCACCGGCCCTGTCCGCCCACCGGATCGGCGATCCCCCGGCGGATTTCGTCCCCCGCTCAGGCCCTGAGAGAATGCCCCCATGCCCGCTCCGACCCGTACCGATGTTCTTGTTGTCGGAGCCGGCCCCGCCGGCTCGGCCGCCGCCACCTGGGCGGCCCGCCACGGCCTCGATGTCGTGCTCGCCGATGCCGCCACCTTCCCCCGCGACAAGACCTGCGGCGACGGCCTCACCCCGCGCGCGATCGGCGAACTCGACCGGCTCGGCCTCACCGACTGGGTGCGCGCACACACCGTCAACCAGGGCCTGCGCGCCCACGGCTTCGGCCAACGCCTCGAGTTGCGCTGGCCCCAGGTCGAGGGACTTCCCGACTGGGGCTCGGCCGTGCCCCGCACCGAACTCGACGACCACCTGCGCACCCACGCGCTGAAGGCCGGCGCCGTGGGCGTCGAGGACGCTCGCGCCGTCGACGCCCGGGTCGAGGGCGGACGGGTGCGGGCCGTCACCTTCCGCGGCGCCGAGGGCACCTTCGAGATCGAGGCCGAGCGGGTCGTCGTCGCCGACGGTGTGCGTTCGCCGTTGGGCAAGGTGCTCGGCCGCGAGTGGCACCGCGACACCGTCTACGCGGTGGCGGGCCGCTCCTACATCGACTCCACGATGAGCAACGACCCGTGGATCTCCTCCCACCTCGAACTGCGCGGCGAAGAAGGTCAGATCCTGTCCGGCTACGGCTGGGTGTTCCCACTCGGCGACGGCTCGGTGAACCTCGGCGCGGGCACGCTCGCCACCGCCAAGCGTCCGGCCGACATCGCGATCAAACCGCTGATGCAGGTCTACGCCGACACGATCCGGGACGACTTCGGTCTATCCGGTGAGTTGCGGATGGGTGCGTCGGCGCTGCTGCCGATGGGCGGAGCCGTCTCGAACGTCGCCGGCCCCAACTGGGCGCTCATCGGCGACGCCGCCGCCTGCATCAACCCGCTCAACGGTGAGGGCATCGACTACGGGCTGGAGACCGGACGTCTGGTCGCCGACATGCTGCTGGCCGGAGACGACCTGCAGACGGCGTGGCCTGCGCTGCTGACCGACCACTACGGCGAGGCCTTCTCGGTGGCGCGCCGCCTGGCCGGCCTGTTCAGCAACCCCAAGCTGCTCACCGCCCTCGGCCCGATCGGCATGCGCTCCGACCTGCTGATGACCCTCGCGCTGCGCTGGATGGGCAACCTGGTCACCGACGACGACCGCGACCGCGCCGCCCGCGTGTGGCGCTGGGCCGGACGCCGCTCGGTCGGCCTCGACTCCCGCCCGCCGTTCAGCTGACCCACTCCACTTGAGGCAATGACCAAGCCCCGCAACCGATTTCGGTTGCGGGGCTTTGTCAGCGAAGCTGAAAAGTTCAGCTCAGGCCATTGACCTGCTTGGTCAGGGCCGACTTCTTGTTCGCAGCCTGGTTCTTGTGGATGACGCCCTTGGAGACGGCCTTGTCCAGCTTCTGACCAGCGGTCTTCAGCGCTGCCTGCGCCTTCTCGGCGTCACCGGCGGCGACGGCCTCGCGGGTCTTGCGGATCCAGGTGCGCAGCTCCGACTTGTAAGCCTTGTTGCGCTCGGTGCGGATCGCGTTGGTCTTGATCCGCTTCATCTGCGACTTGATGTTTGCCACGAAGTAACTTCCTTGGTTCGGTCTGAATGTTGTCGTAGAGGGCGACGACGCACCGGAACGGATGGGGCGTGGGGACGACCCTGGCGAGTTCGGTGCGTTGGTACTGCAGCGAGCGCGCACGACCAGAGCGCGCACGCGAGGAGTAAATCTACACTCCCCGACCAACGGCCCCCAAATCGTCGCGCCGCCTAGCCCGGAGTTACCGGCCGTGCCGTTCTCTGCAGATGGTGAGCACGGCGCGTTCGACGGCGAAGACGGGGTCGCGTCCGCCGCCCTTCACGTCGAAGTCTGCGGCCGCGACGGCCTGGATGGCGCGGCCGAGTCGGTCGCCGTCCCAGCCGCGGGCCGAGCGGCGGGCGCGGTCGACCTGCCAGGGCGCCATGCCGAGGTCACGGGCGACAGCCCCCGACGAGCCTTGCCCTGCCGAGGCGACCTTCGCGATCTGCCGCAACTGCCCGGCGAGCACCGCCACGATCGGCACCGGGTCGAGGCCCGACGCGAGCGCGTGCCGCAACAGCCGCAGCGCCTCCCCCGCATTGCCCGCGACCGCCATATCGGCCACCCGGAAGCCGGTGGCTTCGACCTTGCCGCCGTAGTACTCGTCGACCTGCTCGACGTCGACGACGCCGGTGGTGTCGGCGACGAGCTGGGCGCACGCGGCGGCGAGTTCGCCGAGGTCTTTGCCGACGGCGTCGAGCAGCGCCTGGACGGCGTCGGGGCTGACCTTGCGTCGCGCGGAACGGAACTCGTTGGTGACGAACGACGCCTTGTCGCGGTCGGACTTGATCGAGGGCGCGTCGATGACCCGCGCGCCGCCCTTCTTGAGCGCGTCGAGTGCGCGCTTACCGCGGTTGCCGCCCTTGTGCATGACGACGAGAACCGCTTGATCGATAGGGCTCTTGGCCAGGGTGGTCACCTCGTCGACGAGCGCGTCTCCACCTTCGTCGAGGTCGCGCACCACCACGATCTTCAGCCCGCCGAACAGGCTCGGGCTGGTGTGCAGCATCAGCTCGCCGGGCTCGTAGGCGGCGGCGTCGACCCGGATCGTCTCGGCGTCGGGTTCGGTCTCGCGCACGAGGTCGACGGTGCTGCGCAACGCGCGGTCGGCGAGCAACTGCTCAGGTCCGCTGATCAGCACGAGCGACGGAATGGCCATGTGCACACTCTCCCATCCCCCGCCGACACTCCCGCAAACGCTGCACCTGCAGCGTTTGCGGCGGGGGAAGGGGCGAGCGGGCGCCGGATGGCCTAGTGTGCGAGCCCGGCGGACCCGGTGCCCGGACCCGCCGCAGCACACGCAGAACCAGGAGCCACCAGCGTGCCGACCGACCCGTCCGATTTCGTTCTCTCCGCCACCTGCGCCGACCGGCCCGGCATCGTGCACGCGATCACCGGCTACCTGGTGCGCCAGGGCGCGAACATCAGTGAGTGCCAGCAGTTCGAGGACCCCTCGACCGGCCGGTTCTTCATCCGGCTCGTCTTCCGCTGCGAGCTGCACGACGAGGACGCGCTGCGCGACGGGTTCGCCGATGTCGCAACCGAATTCGGGATGGAGTGGGGCCTGTGGCCGGCCGGTCGCCCGATGCGCACGCTGGTGTTGGTCTCGAAGCTCGGGCACTGCCTCAACGACCTGCTGTTCCGTCAGCAGGTGGGCTCCTTGCCGCTCGAGATCGTGGCCGTCGGATCGAACCACCTGACCTTCCAGAAGACGGTCGCCACCCACGACATCCCGTTCCATCACGTGCCGATCACTGCCTCGACCAAGGATTGTTCGGAGGCGCGCATCCTCGAACTGGTGCAGGAGTACGACGTCGAACTGGTGGTGCTCGCCCGCTACATGCAGGTGCTGTCCGACGATCTGTGCCGCACCCTGCAGGGCCGCGCGATCAACATCCACCACTCGTTCCTGCCCAGCTTCAAGGGCGCCCGCCCGTATCACCAGGCGCACGACCGGGGTGTGAAGCTCATCGGCGCGACGGCCCACTACGTGACACCCGATCTCGACGAAGGCCCGATCATCGAGCAGGACGTCGCCCGCATCGACCACACCTACTCCCCCGAGCACATGGTGGTGGCCGGACGCGACGTGGAGACCCAAGTGCTCGCCCGGGCCCTCGCCTGGCATGCCGAGCACCGGGTGTTCCTCAACGGGTCGAGCACGGTCGTCCTGCGCTGACCGAACGGCGGAACGGACCGCCGAACGAACCCGCCCGACTCAGCTCTCGGACGTTCGGGCGTCGGCCGACAGCGGTTTGCACGCCGCATCCTGGACCGGGTCGATGACACCCATCCGCACCAGTGCGGCGACCACGAGCAGTGAGGTGCCGGCCGAAAGCAGCATCGCTACGACGACGAGCACCCCTGCGCCGGCGAGCAGCCGCCGTGTCACAGCCCGAGTTCGGCGATGCGGGCCCGCACCTGCTCGACCGGGCGGTCGAGGTGGTCGGCGAGTTCGTCGGGGTCGAGTCCGAGGC
This sequence comes from Calidifontibacter indicus, assembly GCF_003386865.1. Taxonomy (NCBI): domain Bacteria; kingdom Bacillati; phylum Actinomycetota; class Actinomycetes; order Micrococcales; family Dermacoccaceae; genus Calidifontibacter; species Calidifontibacter indicus. The sequence continues at coordinate 2,727,939 of NZ_QTUA01000001.1, forward strand.
TCACACCGTCGGTGAGTTCCTCGTCGTCCTCGGCGCTCCAGCCGGACGCGTCCGTGTGCTCCCCGGGTTCGTCCACCGGCGGCGCCGGGTGGTCCTGCTCGCCGAGGGCGGCGGCGCGCTCGGGTGCCTCGGTGGCGTCGGGCACTTCATCGGGCACCGCATTGACCGCGCCGGAAGCACCCGCGGGTTCGTCGGCGAACTCCAGCGCGTCGTAGCTGCTGGTGCTCTCGGTGCTGATCCGACCCGCCGCAGCATCGAAGCGTTCGGCCGGGTTCTGCTGTGCGACAGTCGACTTCGGCGCAGCCGGCGCGGGTCTACCCACCGGAGTCGGCGGGGCCGCGGTCTCGTCGAGCCGCTTCAGCGCGCGCAGCACGAGCTCGCGATCGGTGGTCGGCCAGAACGGCGGCAGCGAACGTTGCAGGAAGCCGGCGTACCGCGCGGTGATCATCCGGTTGTCGAGGAAGGCCACGACGCCGCGGTCGGTCGACCGGCGCACGAGGCGTCCGGCGCCCTGCGCGAGGCGGAGCGCGGCGTGCGTCGCCGACACCGACATGAACCCGTTGCCGCCGCGTTCGGCGATCGCCTGTGAGCGGGCGGAGGTGATCGGGTCGTCGGGTCGCGGGAACGGGATGCGGTCGATGATCACCAGTTGGCAGGCCGACCCGGGCACGTCGACGCCCTGCCAGAGGGTGAGGGTGCCGAACAGGCAGGTGCGCGGGTCGGCGGCGAACGCCTTGACCAGCGTGCCCATCTGGTCGTCGCCCTGGCACAACACCGGGAACTCGTCGCCGAAGCGTTCGCGCATCGCCTCGGTGGCGGCCTTCGCCGCCCGCATCGAGGAGAACAGCCCGAGGGTGCGGCCGCCGGCGGCCCGGATGAGCGTCTCGATCTCGTCCATCGCCTGCTGCGAGGTGCCGTCGCGGCCCGGCGGAGGCAGGTGCTTGGCGACGTAGGCGATGGCCTGCTGCGGGTAGTCGAAGGGCGACCCGACGTCGAGCCCTTCCCAGGCGGGCGAGCCCTCGCCGCGCAGCCCGAGTGTGCCGGCCACCGAGTCGAAGGTGCCGCCGAGCTCGAGGGTGGCCGACGTCATCACGACCGTGCGATCGCCGAAGATCTTGTCGCGCACCAGCATTGCCACGCTCATCGGCGCGACGCTGAGCGCGGAGCCGCGGTACTCGCTGTGGCTGACCCAGGCGACGTCGAGCTCACGCTCCTCCAGCAGGCGCTCGGCGTTCTCGAGCACCTCGTCGACCGCGGCACGCGCCATCTGCCGGGGGCCGTCGTTGTCGGCGGGCTTGTCGGGCTTGATGTCGGACGCGATACCGCGCGCGGCGTCCCGGATGCGCTGCACGGCGAGCGCGAGGTTGTCGGGCAACCCGAGCAGTCGCCCTTCGGTGGCCTGGTCGAGCACCGAGCCCAAGAAGACCCCGGTCTCGGCGAGTTCGTGGGTGTCGGCGTAACGACCGGCCTTCTTCGCGGCGGCGGACACCATGCCGGGGGTCAGTTCGTCGGTGATGGTTGAGGTGACCCGGTCGACGAGTTCGTGCGCCTCGTCGACGACGAGCGCGTCGTGCTCGGGCAGCATCTGGCGCCCTTCGAAGGAGTCGATCGCCATGAAGCTGTGGTTGGTGACCACGACGTCGACGTCCTTGGCCTCCGCGCGCGCCTTCTCCACGAAGCACTCCGACACCATCGGGCAGGTCGACCCGAGGCATTCGTGCGCCGACACGCTCACCTGCCGCCAGGCCCGCTCGCTCACGCCCGGCACGAGATCGTCGCGGTCGCCGGTGTCGGTCTCGTCGGCCCACTCCCGCAGGCGCACGATCTCCTTCTCCAGGCGTCCGAGTTGTTGGTCGACCGCACCCACGCCGAACAGGCTGTCCTCGTCGTCGGCCGGGTAACCCCCGACCAGCTTGTGCTGACACACGTAGTTGCGGCGGCCCTTGACCAGCCCGTAGGTGGGTCGCCGGCCGAGCACCGGACGCAGAGCGTCGGCGATCACCGGCAGGTCGCGTCCGACGATCTGGTTCTGCAGGGCGAGCGTCGCGGTAGCGACGATCACGGGCTTGCCGGTCTGCTGCGCGTGCACGATCGAGGGCACCAGATAGGCGAGCGACTTGCCGGTGCCGGTGCCGGCCTGCACCAGCAGGTGGTTGCCCTCGTCGAACGCCTTGGCGACCGCCTCGGTCATCCGCTGCTGTCCCGGGCGGGGCGTGCCACCGACCGCGGCCACCGCCGCTGCCATCAGGGAGTCGATGCTCGTCGAGGCGGACGTCGATGGGGTGGGCGGCATCCCGCAAGACTACGTGGGTCGGCCCGGCATCGCCCGACCGACCGGGCCGCCTGTGGAGATCAGTCGCGGGTGCCCAGGGGTGCGCAGATCAGGTCGGCGACCAGCGCCGTCCACCCCGTCTGGTGGGTGGCGCCGAGGCCGGCACCGGTGTCGCCGTGGAAGTACTCGCTGAAGGTGATGTGTTCGTCCCACAGCGGTCCCGTCGGCAGCCACCTGGGGTCCGCGTTGCGTGCCTACGCCACCGCGGAGCCGGAGCTGGACGTGGAGTTCCCGACCCACTCGGGCCGCACCCTGCCGCTGCCGCAGGTCGCCGAAGCATTGCGCGACCGTCTGGTGTCGATGTTCTGGCTGCGTGACGGTGCACGCCCGAGCACGGCGTGGAAGGCGAGGTCCCAGGATGCGAACCAGGGGGTACTCCCACTCGTCGGGCATCGAAATGACGTCGGCGAGGTCGAGGTGGGTTCGGTTGACGTTGCGGGCGCCGGGTTCGCGGCGCTGCGCGGACGGCGGGAAGTCGGAGTCGCCGTCGAGCCACTCGGCGATCGGGTAGCGGTACAGCTGGCTGTTCCACAACAGCCCCGCGAACGCGCGCCGCGCGATGTGGGTGTCCTGTTCGTCCGTGCCCGCGGGATGACCGAGGCATAGAACTCCTCGCACTCAGCGCGCCGGTCAGGCTCTGGGGTGGGCGCGCGGGTGGGCTCTGGTGTGCCGGTGACGCACGCAGCGTACGGCCTTCGCCTGCGGCTCAGCCGTGTTCGCGCTTGGTGACCGCGGAGGTCGCCAGGCCGTAACCCTCGGGCACGTCACCGGCGTCGTGGTCGATCTGCACGATGCGGTTGTGCTTGTCGACGAAGACCACCTGCGGCTCGAACGACCGCGCCTCCGCATCGTCCATCGCGGCGTAGGCGATGACGATGACGGTGTCGCCGGGGCTGATCAGCCGAGCGGCCGCCCCGTTGATGCACAGGATGCCGCTGCCGCGCTCCCCCTCGATGGCGTACGTCGTGAGCCGGTTGCCGTTGTCGACGTCGACCACGTCGACCTGCTGGCCGGGCAGCAGATCGGCGGCGTCCATCAGGTCGCGGTCGATCGTCAGCGAGCCGACGTAGTGCAGGTCAGCCTGGGTGACGGTGGCGCGGTGGATCTTGCTGTGGAGCATGAATCGCTGCATGGTGCGCCATTGTGGCGCACCATGCAGCGATGGTCGGCGGTCGGGCCGGCGCCCGCGGCACCGGTCAGACGGCGTACGCCTCGAGGGCCGCTTCCAGCGACGGGTTCACCTTGGCGTGCACGTGGGTGCCGTCGCCGGTGTGCTCGCTGCTGATGACGTCGGCTTCCTGGTGCAGGCGACTGAGCAGGTCGCCCCGGTCGTAGGGCAGCAGCACCTCGACACGGATCTCCGGGCGCGGCAGTTCGCGGTCGATGAGGGCGAGCAACTCGTCGAATCCGGCTCCGGTGCGGGCGGATACGGCGATCGCGTGCTTCTCGGTGCGCAGCAGCCGGTCGACCACCTCGGGGTCGGCGACATCGGCCTTGTTGATGACGATGACTTCCTTGACGTCGGTGGCACCGACGTCGGAGAGCACCTCGCGCACCGCCGAGATCTGCGACTCGGGGTCGGGGTGGGAGCCGTCGACGACATGCAGCAGCAGGTCGGAGTCGCCGACCTCCTCCAGGGTCGAGCGGAACGCCTCGACCAACTGGTGCGGCAGGTTGCGCACGAAACCGACGGTGTCGGCGAGCGTGTACGGACGGCCGTCGGCGGTCTCGGCGCGACGCACCGTCGGGTCGAGCGTGGCGAACAACTGGTTCTGCACCAGCACGCCGGCGCCGGTGAGCCGGTTGAGGATCGACGACTTGCCGGCGTTGGTGTAGCCGGCGATCGCGACCGACGGCACCTCGTTGACCTTGCGGCCGTGTCGCTTGGTGTCGCGGATCGTCTTCATCGACGCGATCTCGCGCTTGAGCTTGGCGATGCGGGAGTTGATGCGACGACGGTCGAGCTCGATCTTCGTCTCACCCGGACCACGCGAACCCATGCCCTGTCCACCGGCGGCCTGGCCACCGGCCTGCCGGGACATCGACTCACCCCAACCACGCAGGCGCGGCAGGAGGTACTGCAGCTGGGCGAGCTCGACCTGCGCCTTGCCCTCCTTCGACTTCGCGTGCTGGGCGAAGATGTCGAGGATCAGCGCGGTGCGGTCGATGACCTTCACCTTGACGACGTCCTCCAGGGCGCGCCGTTGGCTGGGTGCGAGCTCACCGTCGGCGATGACGGTGTCGGCGCCCTCGGCGATGACGATGTCGCGCAGCGCGGCCGCCTTGCCGGAGCCGAGCCAGGTGCCCGGGTCGGGACGGCTGCGTCGCTGGGTCACACCGGCGAGCACGGTCGACCCGGCGGTCTCGGCGAGCGCCGCGAGCTCGCGCAGCGAGTTGTCGGCGTCCTCGACGGTGCCTTCGGTCCACACATTGGCCAGCACCACACGCTCGAGTCGCAGCTGGCGGTACTCGACCTCGGTGACGTCCTGCAGTTCGGTCGACAGCCCCTCGACGCGACGCAGTGCCGCGCGTTCGGCGCGGTCGAGCTGGTCACCGTCGGCAGAGTCGCCGTCGTCGATCAGGAAGCCGTCGTCGTCGTACTGCAGGTCGATGTCGGAGTCGGCGAGCGCGTCGGCGCGGCGGTTGAAGAAGTCGTGTTGCGAAGTCATGTTCCCCTTAGTCTCGCAAGATTCAACGAGGCGGGCGAGTCGTTTATGCCTTGCTCGTCTCGCGGCGGGGCACCAAGTCGTATGCCGCGGCGGGACACCAAGTCGCGTCAGGCGCGCCTTACTCGGTCGTATCGGCCCCAACCGGCGAGTAAGTCGCGTCCGACGCGAGTTCGTGCGTTCGGGTGGACGAGCGGTGGGACAGTTCGACTAACTCGACCCGTCTAAGACGGTAGGAGGTGGAAATGGCCGACCGGGACGGCTTCGACGAGTTCGTTGCAACACACGCGGTGGCGCTGGCACGCTCGGCGCGGCTGCTGACGGGCGAACCAGGGTCGGCTGACGACCTCCTGCAAGAGACGCTGATCCGCCTGTGGACAAAGTGGCCGCGCGTGCGGGGCGCGGATCGTCCGCTGGCCTATGCGCGCACGACCATGGCCCGGCTGCACCTCGATTCGCGCAGGTTGCGTCGATCGCACGAAACCCCGATCGCGATCGACGACCGCACCGGCGAACACTCGTCCCCGACATCGGTTGTGGACGACCACCTGACGTTATGGCAAGCGCTCGACCGTCTGCAGCGACTCGACCGTGCCGTTCTGGTGCTGCGGTACCACGACGGCTACACCTCCGGTGAGGTCGCGGCGATGTTGGGGATTTCCGATGGTGCAGTGCGCAAGCGAGCGGCTCGCGCGCTGCAGGTGGTTCGCACCGAACTGGACAGTTCGAAGGGAGTTCGCTGATGTCGTCGATCGAGGAACGCCTCCACGACGAGCTCACGGCAGCGGTCGACGAAGTGAGCGTCGACCCGGTAGCGCTGGCCCGGACGGCGACTCGGCGTGGGCGGCGCCGCCGTCGTCGTGCCGTGACCGCATCGGTCGTGCTGCCTGCTGTCGCCGTCGGCACCGTTGTCGCCGTAACAGTCGCGCTTCGTCCGGATCCGGGGCCGATCTCGGGTGGGTGGCCATCGGGTCCGGTGCTGCTGGAGGACGGCCAGCCGTTGTTGACCTGCAATACGCCGGATCGATTCACTCCGAGCGTCGCGCGCAACGGCCTGCCTCGCGAGAACCCGGTCGACTTCGTGCCGGCCATGCAGCAGCACGCGGCCGCAGAGGCGTGGAGCATGCCCGAGACCTTGCGTCGCGCTGCGGACATCGCGCGCGCCGACTGGCGGGTGGCGGCAGTCTCCGAACACACGGCACTCATCTTGTTCGGCGCGGTGAACAACCCGACCACGTTCTCGTTCGAGAAGTCCGGGAGCGGATGGAAGGTCAGCGGGATGGGCGGCTGCCGGAATCTGCGGACCGTGCCCTCGGTATCGACGCGGTCCTGGGTGGATGTGTCGACCGGCGGCACAGCGGGTTTGCTGTCCCGCAGCAGCAAGACGATCAAGCTCAATGTGATCGGGTCGTTCTGCACCGATGAACCACCACTGACCACGCTCGTGGAGACCACCACTGCGGTGACCGTCTACCCGACCGAACGCCGGACGAGCGAGGGTTGCGTCGGCGCGGCCAGACTGCAGGTGGTCACGGTCACGCTGTCCGCGCCGCTCGGATCGCGCCCCCTGCTCGACGGCACGGTCTGGCCGATCGCGGCGGTGCATGCGCAGTGAGGCAGTTTCGACGTGCGCCTGCGAGGTCAGATGCCGCGGCGGGGCACCAAGTCGCGTCAGGCGCGAGTTACTCGGGCGTATCGGCCCGAACCGGCGAGTAAGTCGCGTCCGACGCGAGCTGGTGCTCTCGGGTAGCGTCACCGCCGTGACCGAGCACGACCACTACTTCACCGCCGAGCCCGCCAGCGCCGACGAACGCCGCACCATCAACGTGCCGTTGGCCGGGGCGACGCGGACGGTGCAGGTGGCGCCGGGCATCTTCTCCCCCGACCGCATCGACCAGGGCACGACCGTGTTGTTGCGGCACGCCCCGGCGCCACCGGCGTCGGGCACCTTCCTCGATCTCGGCTGCGGCTGGGGGCCGATCGCGCTGACCTTGGGCCTGGAGTCACCGGACGCCGAGGTGTGGGCGGTCGACGTCAACGAGCGGGCGATGGACCTCGCCCGCCGCAATGCCGCCTCCCTCGGGCTCGACCGGGTGCACGTGGGCACCGCCGAGCAGGTGCCGGCCGAGCTGCGGTTCGACCTCATCTGGTCGAACCCGCCGATCCGGGTGGGCAAGAAGGTGCTGCACGACCTGATGACGACCTGGTTGCCGCGGTTGAGCGCCACCGGCGAGGCCTACCTGGTGGTGCAGAAGAACCTCGGATCCGACTCGCTGCAGAAGTGGCTGGGCGAGCAGCTGCCCGATCTGGTGACCGAGCGGTTCACCAGCGTGCGCGGATTCCGAATCCTGCGGGTCAGCCGGGCAGGCTGACCGTGCCGCGGGCCACGAGCTCGGCCGGCCCGGAGAGAGCGACCTTGTCGGCAGCGATGTGCACCCCGAGGCGTCCGCCGGGCACGTCGACGATCCAGTCGAGCTGATCCTCGGGCCGTCCGCCCCACCACCAGGTGGCGAGCGCCGCCGCGGCCGCTCCGGTGCCGCAGCTGCGCGTCTCCCCCACGCCGCGCTCGTGCACCCGCATCGAGATGTGTGCGTGCTCGATGGCGCGCACGAACTCGACATTGGTGCCGTGCTCGGGCGTCGGGTCGACCTTCGGTGCGGTGTGCAGGTCGAGGGCGCTGAGGTCGATCTGCGGCGGCAGCGCGACGACGGTGTGCGGGTTGCCGAGGTCGAGGCTGAGGGCCGGCAACGGGTCGGGCGCACCGTGCACCTGCACCACGGAGTCCATGCCGCGCTCGTTCGCCTCGGTTTCGCGAGCCAGGCGCCACGGGCCGAGGTCGGTGGCGAACCCGTCGGCCACCACTGTGATCTCCTTGCGACCGGCCCGGGTGGCGATCGCGAAGGTGTCGGACGTCTCCAGGCCCTGCTCGACGAGGTAGCGGGCGAACACGCGGGTGCCGTTGCCGCACATCTCGGCAACCGATCCGTCGCTGTTGCGGTAGTCCATGAACCACTTCGCGTCGGGGCACTGCTCGCGCACTTCGTCGGGGGCGGCGCTCAGCGGGGCGACCCGAATCACGCCGTCGCCACCGATGCCGGCGCGGCGGTCGGCGAGATAGGTGACGTCGCGCGGGGTCAGGGCGAGGCGGCCTTCGGGGTCGGGCACGAGGACGAAGTCGTTCTGCGTGCCGTGGCCCTTGACGAAGTCGATGGTGGTCACCGCTCCATTGTGCCGACCTACGGGTGCAACCGCCGCTCGCGGTGTAGCGCAAACCGCGGATTGGGCGGCGCGGTGTAGCGCAAACCGCGGTTCGGGCGGCCCTTGTGGTGCAGACCGCGGGGCATACGCCGCGGTTTGCACTACCGGAGGTCACCGAACCGCGGTTTGCACTACCTCGAGCGCGCGGTCGAGCAGATCAGGAGCGTCGTGCGGCAGCCAGATCACCCGCGGGTCGGCGCGGAACCACGAGAGCTGCCGGCGTACCAGGCGGCGAGTGGCCTGCGCGGTGCTCTCGATCGCCTCGTCCTGCGTGAGTTCGCCTTCGAGTTGGCCGAGGGCCTGCGCGTATCCGATGGCGCGGGTCGCGGTGCGACCGTCACGCAGGCCGAGCGGTTCGAGCCCGCGCACCTCGTCGAGCAGACCCAGCTGCCACATCGCCCGGGTGCGGTGGGCGATCCGTTCGTCGACCACGTCGCGGTCGGCGTCGAGACCGATCAGGACGGTGGGCTCGAGGAACTCCCGGCGCGGCATGGTGGCGCTGAACGGGCGTCCCGTCAGCTCGATGACCTCCAGCGCACGCACGATGCGGCGTCCGTTGCTCGGCAGGATGTTCGCGGCAGCTTCCGGGTCGGCGAGGCGCAGCCGGTCGTACATGGGAGTCGTTCCGGCAGCAGCCAACTCGGCTTCGAGCCGGCCCCGGACGGCGGCGTCGGTCGGTGGGATCTCGAGCACATCGGTCGCGGCGCGCACGTAGAGACCCGACCCTCCCACGAGCACCGGCACGTTTCCGCGCGAGCGGATCGCCTCGATGTCTGCGCGCGAAAGCTGTTGGTACGCAGCGACGCTCGCTTCCTCGGTGACTTCGAGAACATCGAGCTGATGGTGCGGCACACCGCGGCGTTCGGCGACCGTGAGCTTCGCCGTGCCGATGTCCATGCCCCGATACAGCTGCGACGCATCGGTGTTGACGACCTCTCCCCCGAGCCGTTCGGCGAGCGCCACTGCGAGGTCGGACTTTCCGGTGGCGGTCGGTCCGACGACGGCGACGATGGGGTGCACGGCTCCATTGTCGACCACACGACGCTGCTCCGAGCACTCAACCCGCGCGCGACACCGGGATGGTGGCCTCCACCAGCCACCCGCCGCGCGCCGTCGGACCACTGCGCAGGCGGCCACCCGACTGCTCGACCCGTTGCCGCAGCCCGTCCAGCCCGGTGCGCGTGCCCACCAGGGACAGTGTCGGGCTCGACGACGCATCGTTCTCCACCCGCACGGCGAGCGCGTCGCCGTCGAGACCGACGTACGCGTTGACCTCGGCGCCCGGAGCGTGACGCAGCGCGTTCGTGAGACTTTCCTGCACCACCCGGAAGGCGACGTGAGCGGTCGCGGTGTCGACGGCGTCGCGCTCGGCGGCGACGACGCACGACACCTTCAGCCCGCTGTCGCAGGCCCGGTCCACGAGTTCGTCGATCAGGGCGAGGTCGGGGCCGGGCACGTTGTCGCCGCCGAGCAGTTCGACCAGCCGCCGCAGCTCGCGCCGTCCCTGCCGGGCCGACTCGGCGATCGCGGCGAACACCTGCTCGGTGCGATCGGCGTCGACCGTGCTCAGCCGTTGCCCGGCCGCGGCCTGGATCACCATGACGCTCATCGCGTGGCCGATGATGTCGTGCAACTCGGCGGCGATGCGCGCGCGTTCGTGACGCCGGACAATCTGCGCAAACAGTTCCTGCTCGTCCTCGAGTTCCTTTGCCCTCACAGCGAGTTCGCGGGCGGTTTCGTTGCGGGCCCGATAGACGGCGCCGACGACGAAGCCGGGCACCGTGAACATCAAAAGCCCCACCGGGCTCTCCGGTTGCACGACGAGGGACAGTTCCAGCAGCACGATCCCGGCGCCGACCACCCACCACAGCTCGCGCCCGTGCCATGCGGTTCCGGCCACGGTGCACAGCGCGGTGACGATCAGCATCGCCGAGTCGGGCACCACGCTCGTGTGCGCCGCCCATCCGTCGACGACCGTCGCGCCGAACGAGAGGCCGAGCCCGACGACCGCAACCGCGCGCGGATGCCTCCGCCAGCCGACGAGCGTCACACCACTGAGCACCACGAGGGCGAGCACGGCGAAATCCGCCGGCCCGATCCGCGCACGCGAAACGGCCGGCGGCGCGACGACGAGCAGCAGCACCGCGACCACGATCGCGACCGCCTCCACACGCCGCAGGCGGGACACGACGATCAGCCGGCCATCGGCAGCGATGCGGTCGCCTGCGCCCGTCCACGAGCGACCCGAAGGTCGACGGATCCGCCGACGACCTGGGCGCGTTCGCGTGCCCGAGCGGCCGCGGCACGCACGTTCACGCCCTTCGGGACGGTGCCGGCGACCCGGATCTCCAACGCGTCGTCGGCGAAACGGACGTCGACCTCGACCGGTTCCTGCGACCGTCCGGCGAGCACCTGCACCAGGTGTTCGACGATGCGGTAGGCCGACAGTTCGACGGCCGCCGTCAGGCCGCGCGGATCGCCCGTGACGGTGAGTCGGGGCGGTGCTCCGGTGTGCCGCACCAGCATTGCGTCGAGATGGGCGATCGTCGGGGTGGGTGCGAGGGCGACCTCGCCGTCGCGCAGTTCCCCGACGAGGGTGCGCATCCGGTCGAGCGTCTCGCGGGCGTCGGTCTCGATGCGTTCCAGCGTGGCGGTGGCGCCGGCACGATCCGCGACGTCGGCCGTCTCGGCTGCGAGCGCGAGCCGGTCGAGCCGCACCTGCAGCAGTTCGTCGAGTTCGCGCGCGATTCGGGCGCGGTCGGCGGCCACCTCGAGGCCGGCACGCTCGTCGCGCAGGCGGTGCAGTTCGTGAGTGCGCTCGCGCAGGTCACCCGCCAGTCGACTGCGCTGGCGCACCGCCCGGCCGACGGCGAAGATCAGGAGGGTCACCAAAGCGGCAGGAGCAATGAGCCCCGACCCGGTGATGGCATCGACGGCGACGACCGCCACCGCCAGCACCACGGACAGTCCGAGGGCCCACCAGCGCCGGGCCCGATCACTGTCGAGCGCTCCGAGGAAGGCGAGCACGAAGGCAAGCGGAAGGCCCGCGCCGCAGCGTCCGACCCACCCGAAGATGAGGTCGTGCGCCACCATCGCACCCAGCGAAATCGCAAGCACCGCAACCACATTCCGGCGCCACCACAGCACCGGAACCGTCGCGAACCACCACACCGGAATCATCCAGACCGAATGACTGGTCATCACGTGCGCCATCGAGTCGTGCGCGATCTCGGCAGAGACCTCGGCGTCCGTCACCGAAACGTTCATGTACATCTGCGCCGTGCCAAGCAGGGTGAGAGCCGCAGCGATCCCCCAGTCCAACCGACGGATCCCCCGGAAGACCCCACCGAAGGACCCAGCTGACCTGTCGCGGCGGCTCTCACCCATGACCTGCCCCCTATGCGTGAACGCGCTCGGCCTGCGGCTGAACCGGCGCCGCGACCGTCCTCGTCCGATTGTGGACGAACAGCCCGACCGCCGTCAGCACAATGGCGATCGGCACGGTCGCCACCATGATCCCGGCGCCGTCGGTGGCGGAGTCGCGGATCAGAACGGCCACCTGCAGGGCCACGAGACCGAGCAACCCGGCACCCAACTCGGACCGGTTCTTCGCGAACCGCCCGAGCGAGTAGGCCAGCACGAACGACAGCGGCAGACCGAACCCGCACCGCACGATCCAGCCGAACATCAGCACGCTCGCACCAACCACCGCGGCCGACGCCCAGATCGCCGCGACGATCGCGCTGCGCCGAAGCAACACCGGCAGCACAGCGAGCACGAAGACCGGGATGATCCAGGTCGAGTGCGACTCGATCACGTGCGCCACGTCGTCCGCGCTCTTGGCGTTGACGTTCTCGAGTCCGATCAGCATCGCGACGACCACCAGTGCGCCGGTGAGCAGGTAGTCCATCGGACGCACCCTCTTGAGCAGTTCCATCGATCTCTCCTCCGTGATGAGGTCCCCCCACAGGACCGTGTTCGAAGCCTGCCGCCGCTCGGCACCGCCCGGCATCGTCTGCAGGAAGGATCTTCGGCCGAGCGAGTCATCCTCGAGAACGACTGCCCGGACGGTGGTGCGCCAGCACAATGGAGGGGTGGACGATCCCACTGCCCTCATCACGTCGCAGGTCACGCCGCTCATCACGGTGCTCATCGCCGACGACCAGGAACTGGTGCGCACCGGTTTCCGAGTGATCCTCGAGGCCGAGCCCGACCTGCGGGTGGTGGCAGAGGCGGTGGACGGTGACGACGCCGTCCGGCAGGCGGCACTGGTTCGGCCGGACGTCATCCTCATGGACATCCGCATGCCCGGCACCGACGGGCTGGCGGCCACCGAGCAGATCCTGCGCCGGCCCGAGCCGCCGACGGTGGTCGTGCTCACGACCTTCGGTCACGACGAGTACGTCTACCGGGCGCTGCGCGCAGGCGCGGCCGGCTTCCTGCTCAAGGACGCGCCGTCGACGAGGCTGCTCGCGGCCGTTCGGGCCGCGGCCAGCGGCGATTCGCTCATCGAACCCGCGATCACCCGCCGGATGGTCGAACGGTTCGCCGGCCCCGAACCTGCCACGCAACTGCCGGAGAACCTCCGCTCGCTCACCGACCGCGAACAGGAAACCCTGCGGCTCATGGCCCGCGGCCTGTCGAACGCAGAGATCGCGGCCGCGCTGGTCGTCGCCGAGACCACGGTGAAGACCCATGTGGCGCGGATCCTCGCCAAGCTCGGGGTACGCGACCGGTTGCAGGCCGTGGTCACCGCCTACGAGACCGGGTTCGTGTCGAGAACCGGTGAGTGATCGCGTCGGCAGCGACGGGTGCACGACCGCCGTGTTGACCCTCGACCTGCTTGAGGGTGCAGGGTGATCGGCGTGGAAGACCTCATGACCATCGGAACCCTGGCCGGCCGCTGCGGCCTCACGGTGAGCGCCCTTCGCTTCTACGACCGTGAAGGCGTGCTCGTCCCCGCCGCCGTGGACCCGTCGACCGGCTATCGCCGGTACTCGGGCGTTCAGGTCGCCGACGCAGTGCTCCTCGCCTCGCTGCGCCGAATCGGCATGCCGGTCAACGATCTTCGTGTGGCCCTCGACCTACGCACCGACGACGAGGCCGTCGACGAACTGCTGGACGAACATCTTCGCCGGCTGGAGGTGGCGGTCGAGGCCGCACGCAGCGAGGTCGACCGCATCCGCGAGCGCCGCAGCACGCTGAGCTTCAGCGTGTCGGTGGCCGGCGACGAGTTGCGCAGCGCGCTGCGCCGGGTGCGGTTCGCCGTCTGCGACGACGACGCATTCCCCATGTTGCACGGGGTGCGCCTGCAGCTGACCGGCGATGGTGCGAACGTGCTCGCGACCGACCGGCACCGCCTCGCCCGCGCCCCGCTGACGATGCTCGACCACACCGGCGCCGGCAGCGTGGTGCTGTCGTGCCCGCTGGTCGACGACCTCCTCGCCGACTCCTCGCCGAACGTGCAGATCAGCGTCGCGGACCAACGGATCACGTTGCGCGGCAACGGATTCGACACGGTGACCAGCGCGCTCGCGGGTGAGTACCCGGACGTCGACCTGATCCTTCCGGGCTCCGAACGACTCGATCGGATGGTGCGCCTCACCCCCGCGCCGGACACCTACCCGGACCTCGGCGCAGTTCGGGTGCGAAACGAGTTCCTGCTCGACGCGCTCGGCTCGGCCGGCTCGGAGGCCGTACTGCACCTCGACGGCCCCCTCGCCCCGGTCGTGGTGCTGGGCAACGACGGCTACCTGAACCTCATCATGCCGATCCGCCCCGACAGCGCTGCCGACACCGACCGTGCCGAGCAACCGAAGGCGGCAGCTCAGTGAGCGTGCTGGACCACCTGTGTCTCGAGTGCGCGCACCGCATCTCGATCCACGACGCCCGCAGCCGCGGCTACACCGATTGCGCGTGCTGCAACACTTCGGCCGGACGTCCGGACGCGGCACCCACGCTCATCGAGACCTTCGCGTTGCCGGGGCATCGGCTCGAGCCGCTCTACCCACCCGGCTCGGCACGGAACTCCGGGACGATGCACACGACGACGTCTTGCGATTGCGAGCGCTGCCACGAGACGTACGCGCGCCTCACCGGCGGCACGGCCAACTCGAGCCCGCGCGAGCACCCCGACTTCGCGCGTCAGTGATCGGTGGACCGGTCGACCACGAACCCCTCGGCGTCGATCGCCGGCACCTTGGTCACCTCGACGTCGGTGACCTCCGCCCGCCGCGGCCCCCGGCGGCACCAGGCGAGCATCTCCTCGACCGACGTCCAGCCGCCTTCGATGTGTGCACGCACCGAACCGTCCGGCTCGTTGCGCACCCACCCGCGCACGCCGAGCTGGCGGGCGTATTCGGCGCACGACGCACGGAAGAAGACGCCCTGCACCTTCCCGGTGATCCGGATCTCGACCGCGCGCAACATGGCAGACAGCGTAGAGCCCGGCGGTAATCCGGTTGCGGCGCAGGTGCGCCGGTCGGCAGACTCCAAGTCATGTCGATCCACGCGGTGTCCCACGAGGGGACTCTCTGCCCTTCCGGCGCCAAGCCGGAAGGCAGCTTGCGCTGCCTGGACGAGCGTCGCCACCCGACGCTCACCACCGCTGCTCAACCGTCACGGATCGACTGAGATCGACGCGACGTCGAACGCCCGGTGGTCTGTTCACCGGGCGTTTCTTGTTGCCCGACAACACCATTCACGCACCATCGAAGACGGACCAAGGGAGGTTCGACCATGCAGAAGATCAACGACCGGCTCTGGAACTGGGCCAGCATCCTCGAGGACAACACCCGTGAGCAGGCGGAGAAGACGGCGTCGATGCCCTTCGTCTTCCCGCACCTGGCGCTGATGCCCGACGCCCACCTCGGACGGGGCGCCACGGTCGGGTCCGTGATCCCGACGCTCGGTGCGATCATTCCGGCCGCCGTCGGAGTCGACATCGGCTGCGGCATGATCGCGGTGCGGACGCAGTTCACCAAGACCGACATGAGTGGTGATCTGGCGCAGCTGCGGCAGCAGATCGAGCGGTCGATCCCGCTGTCGGCGGGTGCTGCGAACCGGCGGATCTCCCGCGAGCACACCCAGACCCGGCTCGACGAGCTGTCGGCGATGGCGGCCGAAGCGGGATTCGACCCGTCGCAGTACGCCGGACGCTGGCAGCTGCAGCTGGGCACGCTCGGCTCCGGCAACCACTTCATCGAGGTGAGCCTCGACGAGCTCGACCGGGTGTGGCTGTTCCTGCACTCCGGCTCTCGCGGTGTCGGCAACAAGATCGCCGCACATCACATCAAGGTCGCGCAGAAGCTGGCCGAGCAGTGGTGGATTCCGCTGCCCGACAACGATCTTGCGTACCTGGTGGAGGGCACCGACGAGTTCTGGAAGTACATCCGGGAGCTGCGGTGGGCGCAGCACTACGCGCTGCTCAACCGGGAGGAGATGATGGACCGGGTGATCACCCAGCTGGAGTACTGGATCGGCGCGCCGGTGCAGCAGCAGGAGCGGATCAACTGCCACCACAACTACACCGAGCAGGAGACCCACTTCGGCAAGCAGGTGTGGCTGTCCCGTAAGGGCGCCATCAACGCCGAGGCGGGTCGTGACGGCCTGATCCCCGGTTCGATGGGCACCGCGTCGTACGTCGTGGTCGGCAAGGGAAACCCGCTGTCGCTCAACAGTTCTCCGCACGGTGCCGGTCGGGAGTACTCGCGGTCGAAGGCGCGCAAGACCTTCAGCCGGGAGCAACTGCAGGCCGCGATGGTCGGTATCGAGTACCGCGACACCGACGCGTTCATCGACGAGATCCCGCAGGCGTACAAGGACATCGACCAGGTGATGGCGGACGCCGCCGACCTGGTGGAGGTGCGGCACACGCTGCGGCAGATCGTCAACGTGAAGGGCAACTGACGACGGGTACTCAGGAGGGGCGGGCGGTGGCTGCTGCATGCGCAGCGGCCGCCGCCCGCTCCACCCATTTCGGCATCTTGCCGTAGCGCTGGGTGGGGATCAGCCGCCCGTTGGCACTGTCGTCGATGAGCTGCAGCAACCGCTTTTCGCGGGTCTCCTCGCGTTTGGCCGAGGCCACCCAGTTCTCGGCGCTCTGCCGGTAGGAAGCCGTCGTCTCGGCCCAGAACGCTGCCGCCGCGGGGTCGGCGAGCAACCGCGCCGACTGCTCGCCGCTCAGCGTCTGCCCCGATTCGTAGGCGTAGATGCCGCTGCGCTCGGGCTTGCGGCGCTCGAAGGCGGCGATGCCCGCCGGGTGCATCAGACCGGCCGCGGTGACCCGCTCGACATGGGCGATGTTGATCGCGCTCCAGACACTCGTGGACTTGCGTGGGGTCCACCGCTGCCGCACGGCGTCGTCGTCGATGCGTTGCACCACGCTGTCGATCCAGCCGAAGCACAACGCCTCGGGGACGGCGTCGTGCCAGGTGAGGCCGCGCGTGGGCACGTGTCGCTTGTAGAGGCCCATCCACAGCTCGGTGGCGGTCTCGTGGTTGACCTCGAGCCAGTGCCGGAACTGCGCCGCGTCGTCGAAGAAGAGCGCGGGACGTTCGGTCGATCCCCCGGGCGTGCCGATCGCTGCCATGGCCCCAGCCTGCCACCGTCCGCCGACAAGCCGGCTCAGTACGACATGCCCATCACGCTGCGGACGGTGGCCAGCGTCGCGTCCGCGACGTCGTTCGCGCGGGCGTTGCCCTCGGCGAGCACCCGGCGCAGATACGAGGGATCGCCCGCGAGTTCGGCGCGTCGGCGGCGATGCTCGGCCAGCCCCTCGTTGACCGCGTCGGTGACGACCCGCTTGAGCTCGGCCGCCCCACCGGCGCCGATCGCCTGCGCGATCAGTGCCGGTGACTGCCCGGTGAAACCCGAAGCGACCTTGAGGAGACTCGCCACCTCCGGGCGGCCGACGGGGTCGTAGGTGATGGCGCGCTCGCCGTCGGTGCGTGCCTTGCGAATCGCGCGCGCGGTCTGGTCGGCGCTCATGCCGAGCGTGATCGTGTTGCCGCGCGACTTGCTCATCTTGTGGCCGTCGAGCCCGAGCAGCAGCGGCGTGTTGGTGAGCAACGCGTCGGGCTCGGCAAAGACCGTCTCGCCACCGGCGTACCTCCGGTTGAAGCGCCGCGCGATGACCCGCGTCTGCTCGACGTGCGGCAGGTTGTCCTTGCCGATCGGCACGACGTTGCCGCGACAGAACAGGATGTCGGCGGCTTGATGCACCGGATAGGTGAGCAACAGCCCCGACATCGGTCGTCCGTCGGTGGCGGCGAGTTCGTCCTTGACCGTCGGGTTGCGGCGCAACTCCGAGTCGGTCACCAGCGACAGGAAGGGCAGCATCAGCTGGTTGAGCGCAGGCACCGCGGAGTGGGTGAAGATCGTCGATCGAGCGGGGTCGATGCCGGCCGCTAGGTAATCGAGCACGCACCCCATCACGCTGTCGTCGATGGCCCCGACGGCGTCACGGTCGGTGATCACCTGGTAGTCGGCGATCACCACGAAGCTGTCGATTCCCTTGTCCTGCAACTCGACCCGCTGCCGCAGCGAGGCCAGATAGTGGCCGATGTGCAAGGCACCCGTCGGACGGTCTCCGGTCAACACCCGCAGGCGGCGACGGCTGGGTGAGTCGGGTCCGTCGATCACGGCGCGCAAGGTGTCGCTGCGCACGCGGGCGGTTTCGAACGAACCGTCGAACGAGACGTCGTCGGTGGTCTCGACTGTGGTGTCGACTGTGTTGTCAACAGGGTTCTCGACGGTGGAAGTGGTGATGTTCATCGGTCTGCTCCTTGGTGGGAGCCCCGTCACCTGCGTGTCCCGGCCCGTCTCCCGAGCCCGGGAACGACGAACGCCGCCTGTGACGAGGCGGCGATTCTTGGGATGGGTGTCTCGATATCGGTGGCCGCCTACGAGGTCGGCCACCACCACTGCTGCTGTCGCGAAATCACGCCTCCACGGTAGACGACACTCCGACCACCCAATATGCACTCGGTGCATACACTGGGTTTATATTGGCGGACATGACGGTCCCGATGACGATGCTCGCGTTGCTGCAGCACCAGCCGAACCACGGCTTCGCGCTCAAACAGAGATACGACGAATTGTTCGGCCAGGAGCGCGATCTGCGTCCGGCACAGGTGTATTCGACACTCACCCGCCTCGAACGCGACGGCTACCTCAGCGATCTCGGGTTCGAGAAGGGCAGCGCGGCCGACAAGCGGCTGTACGCGATCACCGACTCCGGGGTGACGACCGTGCACCACTGGATCCGCACCCCGTCCCTTCCGGTCGGACGCCCGACGGAACTGTTCACCAAGGTCGTGCTCGCACTCGTCGCAGGGCTCGATCCACGCGACGTGCTCGACAGCCACCGCGACCTCTACCTCGCACGGATGCGCGAGATCACGGCCGCGCGGCGGGCCGGTGACGTTGTCGACCGACTCGCCGGTGACTACGAGATAGCTCACCTCAGCGCCGACCTCGACTGGATCGAGACCGCCGGACGTCGACTCGGCGACCTCACGAAGGAATTGTCATGACACTGCTCCAGGCCCGCGACCTCTCCCTCCGGCTGGGCACGACCCAGGCGCTGCAGGACGTCTCGGTCGACCTCTCCCCCGGGGACGTCGTCTCGATCATGGGCCCCAGCGGTTCGGGGAAGTCGACGCTGCTGCACTGCCTGGCCGGAGTGCTCGTGCCCGACTCCGGATCGGTGCTCTTCGAATCGACCGATCTCACCCGCAGCAGCGACGCCGAACGCAGCCGAATCCGGCTGCAGCGCATGGGCTTCGTCTTCCAGTTCGGCGACCTCATTCCCGAACTGACGATGGTCGAGAACGTCATGCTGCCACTGCAACTCCTCGGCACCAAGCGCTCCGAAGCCCGAGACCGGGCGCGCACGATGCTCGACGAACTCGAGGTGGGCGATGTCGCCGACGGCACAGTCGGCGTCGTCTCCGGCGGTCAGGCGCAGCGGACGGCGGTGGCCCGCGCACTGGTGCACGAGCCGGCCGTGATCTTCGCCGACGAGCCGACCGGCGCACTCGACTCGGCGGCCGGTGAACTCGTCATGGACTCGCTCGTCACCGCCGCACAGAGCCGTGGTGCGGCCGTCGTGCTGGTGACGCACGATGCTCGGGTGGCGTCGTATGCGCACCGCAACGTGACCATGCGCGACGGACGAGTGCGCGCCGCCGACCTGACCTCGATGCGATGACGGCCGTCTCCACCGGGGCCGCGTTGGGGCTACGCCTCGCACTGCGCGCCGGACGTGCGCGGGCCGTCACCGTGGTCGCGTCGGCCGCCGGCGGGCTCCTGGTGCTGCTGCTCAGTCTCGACCTGCCGTACGCGCTGCGGAACCCGGAGACCTTCCTGCAACGCGACGACAAGATCGCCTACCTGATCCTGTCCGCCGTCGTCGCTGCGCCGGTCGTCGTGCTGATGCTGACCACCAGCCGACTGAGTTCGGCGGGCCGTGACCGGCGACTGTCCCGACTGCGCCTCATGGGGCTGTCGCGGGGCAATGCGGCGGTCGTGGCACTCGTGGAGACACTCGCCCTCGTAACCGTGGGTGCGGCCCTCGGCTTCGCCGCGTGGCTGACGATGCGATGGACGCTGCTGCACCTGCTCGTCGAGCACGGCTGCGCCAAGACCGTTCCGCCGGCTCACGTCACCTGGGCCGTGGCCGCGACGGTCGGGGTGCTGCTGGCGGCGGGGTTGTCATCGGTGGCCCCGGCGCTGCGATCGGCGCGCTCGGCGCTGTCGCAGGCTCGCACCGTCGGCCGCGCGCGGCACGTGTGGTGGCCACTGGCGCTGCTCGTCGTCGCTCTCGTCGTCGGACTCCTGGCAACGAGTGCCTACCGCGGGCAGAACGACCAGCCGCCGTCGGTGCTCCCCCTCGCGTTCTGCTTCTTCGCCAGCATCTCGGGCCTGGTGCTCGCCGGCTCATCGCTCACCACGCTCCTCGGTCGCGCCCTGCGCCGCATTCCTGGTGCCACCGCGCTGCTCGCCGGACGGCGGATGGAGGCCGACCGTTCCGCCACCTCCCGAGCGCTCGCCGGACTCGTCATCGCCACCTTCGCCGCCGCGTTCGGACTGTCCGTGTTCACCATCTTCACGACCACCCCGCAGTACCGCAGCGCACAGTGGGCGATGCAGCACGAGACCGTGGACATGACACAGCTGCAGGCGCCACCCGACGCGGCGATGCTGGAACGCGTTCGCCGCACCCCGGGGGTGACGTGGGCCGATGCCGGCTGGACGACGACGCAGTCGACCGATGTCGACGGTGTCTCGACCACAGTGATCTCGTGTGCCCGGTTACGTTCAGTGGCAACAGTTTCCGGATGCCGGGACGACTCGGCGTGGCTCGTTCCGAGCAACTCGAGCCGGCCGAAGGCGCTGCCGACGGTTTCCACTCACGGCGTCCGGTTGCGAGCGGTGTCCACCGGGTCGGTGCACTTCGACGCCGTGGCTGCCGGCGGCAACGGCCCCTATTGGTTCGACACGTGGAGCAACACCGTCGTCGTGCCGCCCGGCGTCATGCAGCGGGCCGGCGTGCGACCCGACGCGATCGTCTTCGGCATCGCCCCAGGGGCGCGCCTGCCGTGGACCTCAGATCTTCCTGTCGCCAGCAGCGAGGACTGGGACAATTACGACAACGTCGCCGTCTACCGCACGATGACCTACACCCTCATCGCCGCGGTCATCGCGGTCGGACTGCTCACCGTCGTCATCAACGTCATCGACCGGGCCGCAGAACGGCGCCGGTCGGTGGCAGCCACCCGCGTGCTCGGTACCGACGTGCGGGTGCTGCGACACGCGCAGTTCCTCGGCGTGGTGCTGCCACTGCTCGCAGGCGTCACAGTTGCGGTGGTCGCCGGCTGGGTCACCGGCCGCACCTACCTCGCCTTCGGCGATGCGCTCGGATCGTTCCCCGGCACCCAGCTTCTCCTGCTGTGGGGCGGCGCGTGCCTCGGCGCGGTCGCCGTCGCGGCGCTCACCCTGCCCGGGCTGGGACGCCCGCTCAGCGCCGACCTCGTGCGCAGGGAGTGATGCCGGGTGAGGTGCGTCGGCGGCGGGTGACTCAGGGGGTTGCCCGCCGCCGGCGCAGCAACGGCATGAGGGCAGCGAGCGCGATGGCCGCCGCGCACAAGACGCCGACGTAAGTGACGACGCCGTTCCAACCGGCCGAGGTGAAGAACAGACCGGAGCAGGCGCCGAGCACGGAGCTGCCGGCGTAGTAGGAGAACAGGTAGAGCGCGCTCGCCTCGGCGCGGTGCTCGGTGGCGATCGCGCCGACCCAGCCGCTGGCCACCGAGTGGGCCGCGAAGAAGCCTGCCGTGAACAACGCGACACCGACGATCACGAACGGCAGGCTGCCCGGCAGGGTGAGCAGCAACCCGCCCAACGTGAGCACCTCCCCCGCGACCATCACCTGCTTGCGACCCAACCGGTCGGCCAGTTGTCCGGCCCACGCCGACGACACGGTGCCGGCGAGGTAGAGCATGAAAACCAGACCCGCGATCGACTTCGGCAGCCCGAACGGCTCTGCGAGCAAACGGAATCCGAGCATGTTGTAGACGGCGACGAACCCGCCCATGAGCAGGAACGCGGTCAGGTAGAGCGCGACCAACCGTGCGTTGCCGAGGTGGCCCAGCAGGTTGCCTGTGGTCGACCGGAAACCGACGGGCGAGGGCCGGAAGAACCGCGACTTCGGGGCACGCCACAGGAACAGCCCGGTGAAGGCGAGCGCAGCGAAGGCGACGACCTCGAGGGCGATGCGCCAGCTGGCGTGGTCGAGCACGAGCGAGGCGAGCAGACGTCCGGACAAGCCACCGATGGTGTTGCCGGCGATGTACTTCCCCATCGCACCACCGAGATGTTCGGAGTCGACCTCCTCGGCGAGGTAGGCCATCGCGGTCGCGGGCACGCCGGCGAGGGCGATGCCCTGCAGCGCGCGCAGCACGATGAGCACCTCCATCGACGGCGCGAGCGGCACCAGGCAGCCCAGCAGCGCCGACGCCAACGCCGCGATCGCCATGACGCGGACGCGTCCGAATCGCTCGGACAGCGCGCTGCCGGGGATGATCGCAAAGGCGACAAATCCGGTGGTCGCCGACACGGCGAGCGCCGCGGTGGCCGGACCGACCGAGAAGTCGCTGGTGAGGTCGGGCAACACGGCCTGCGCGGCGTACATCGCGACGAAGGTGGCCATGCCGGCAGCGAAGAGCGCCAGGGTGATGTCGCGATAGCCCGGCTCCCCGCGCCGATACCCCCGCTCCCCCGGCGTTGCGCCGACGGACGGTTTCGCCTCCGCGCGCTCAGCAAGACTCATGAGAACCAGCCTGGCCGACGGGCGCACATGATGGAAATGCGTAACACAACTCCCGCTCATGCAGTTCTGACATTAGGGTCGAGACCATGCGCGATCTCGTCCGATGGCTCGTCGTGCTCGCCGACGAGGAGAACGTCAGCGCCGCCGCCGACCTGCTCGGCATCCCCCAACCGACGCTGTCCCGTCGTCTCTCTCGGCTCGAATCAGACCTCGGCGCAACCTTGTTCGACCGGCACGGACGTCGTATCTCGTTGCACGACAAGGGGCGCGCGTTCGTGGAGCAGGTTCGCGTCGCCGACGCCGCACTCGCCCGCGCGGAGCTCGGCCTGCACGACGCGGACGAACTACGCATCGTGCGGCTCGGCTTCCTGCACTCCTTCGGCACGTGGCTGGTGCCGCGCCTCATCCGCCGTGCCCGCGACGCCGACCCCGGCATCGGATTCGAACTCTTCCAGGGCGCCTCGCTCGATGTCACCTCGCGGGTGCGGCGCGGCGAACTCGACCTGGGCGTGGTGGCACCCCGCCCGGACGACGACCAACTCGCCTGGCGGTTGCTGCAGCGCCAGCGCGTGCAGTTGGCCGTGCCACTGGATCACCCGCTGGCCGGTGAGCGCACCATCTGGGCCGAGCGACTGCGTGACGAGACGTTCGTCAGCATGGCCCACGGTTTCGGCATCCGGCACGTGCTCGACGAGGTGTGCTCGGCGGCGGGTTTCACCCCGACGATCGCGCTGGAGTGCCAGGAACTCGCGACGGTCGCCGGGCTCGTGTCGGCGGGCATCGGCGTCGGCCTGTTGCCCGACGACGATCAGACCAACAATACCGAAGGCATCCGACTGATCCCGTTGCGCGACAACGATGCTCACCGCGACATCGGCATCGTGTGGCGACGCGGTGCGGTGTTGGCCGACCACATCGCCGCGGTGCGCGACCTCGCGCGCACCTAGCCTGTGTGCTGGTCGAGGCGTCGGGCGAGATGCCCGCTCAGATCCCGCAGGCGGGAGCTTCGACCGGAGCCGGCTTGCCGATCGAGGGCATGCCGAGCGACACCTTCGGCTTCGCGGTCGCTCCCTCGGCGCGACCCGGCTGCAAGGCCTCCCAGGCGTCGCCGCCACGCGAGCGGCGCACCTCGAAGGTGCCGCCATCGAGCACGCCGTCCGCGATCAGGTGGTGCGCGGCGCCGTACGTGACGTCGACCTTGACGAAGTCACCGGGCCGCGGAAGCTCGACACCGTCACCGGTCGGCACCGCGAAGTGCACGAGGCGGTTGTCCTGCGCACGACCCGACATGCGGCCGGTCTCGTTGTCGCGCTTGCCCTCGGTGGGTGCGACGAGCACCTCGATGGTGCGGCCCTCGATCGTGCGGTTCTCGGCCCAGGAGATGCCCTCCTGCAGTTCGAGCAGCCGGTCGAAGCGATCCTGCACGACGGCCTTCGGCAACTGGTCGGGCATCGTCGCGGCCGGGGTGCCCGGACGGATGGAGTACTGGAAGGTGAACGCCGAGGAGAACCGCGCCTCGCGAACGACCCGCATGGTCTCCTCGAAGTCGGCCTCGGTCTCGCCCGGGAACCCGACGATGATGTCGGTGGTGATCGCGGCGTGCGGGATGCGGTCACGCACCCGATCGAGGATGCCGAGGAACTTCGCCGAACGGTACGAGCGCTTCATCTCGCGCAGCACCTTGTCCGAGCCCGACTGCAGCGGCATGTGCAGCGAGGGCATCACGTTCGGGGTCTCGGCCATCGCCTCGATCACGTCGTCGGTGAACGCGGCCGGGTGCGGCGAGGTGAAGCGCACCCGCTCGAGGCCGTCGATCTCGCCGCACGACCGCAGCAGTTTGCTGAACGCCTGCCGGTCGCCGAACTCCACGCCGTAGCTGTTGACGTTCTGACCGAGCAGCGTGATCTCGACGACGCCTTGGTCGACCAGTGCCTGCACCTCGGCGAGGATGTCGCCCGGACGGCGGTCCTTCTCCTTGCCGCGCAGCGCCGGCACGATGCAGAACGTGCAGGTGTTGTTGCAGCCGACCGAGATCGACACCCAGCCGCTGTATGCGGAGTCACGTCGGGTCGGCAGCGTCGAGGGGAAGGTCTCCAGTGACTCGACGATCTCGACCTGCGCGTCGGCGTTGTGCCGGGCGCGCTCCAGCAACACCGGCAGCGCGCCGACGTTGTGCGTGCCGAAGACGACGTCGACCCACGGCGCCCGCTCGACGATCGATGCGCGGTCCTTCTGCGCGAGGCAACCACCGACGGCGATCTGCAGGTCGGGGTTGATGTCCTTCCACGGACGCAGGTGGCCCAGCGAGCCGTACAACTTGTTGTCGGCGTTCTCGCGGACGGCGCAGGTGTTGAACACGACGACGTCGGGCACCTGCGGGCGATCGCCCGGGGACAACGACGCGGAGTCGACGTAGCCCGCCGACTCCAAGAGCCCGCTGATCCGTTCGGAGTCGTGGACGTTCATCTGACATCCGTGGGTGCGCACTTCGTACGTCTTCATCGCTTCACCGGCCGCCTTCGTCATGACCGATCAAGGGTACGGCGTCAGCGCGGAGGCGCCGAATTGCCCGGGTTGCCCCGCTAAGAAGGCAAGCCCCAACATGCCCAACCAGCCGATGACCAGCAATGCTCCGACGCAGACGTGCACGCCGGCAAGGGCGAACCCCGCTCTTGCCGCTGGATTTCGAACTGCCATGACCGCACCATAGGTGCGAGCAAGCGGCCACAGGTGAGAATGGGCGACGTGAAGACACTGCTCAACATCGTCTGGTTCGTGTTCGCCGGCTTCTGGCTCTGGCTCGCCTACGCGCTGGCCGGAGTGATCATGTGCCTCCTGATCGTGACGATCCCGTTCGGGATCGCCTCGTTCCGACTCGGCAACTTCGCGGTGTGGCCCTTCGGGCGGACGGTGATCGACAAGCCGACCGCGGGCGTCGGGTCGGCGATCGGCAACGTGCTGTGGTTCATCCTGGCCGGTATCTGGCTGGCGATCGCGCATGTCGTCACCGCCGTCGGCCTCGCGATCACGATCATCGGCATCCCCTTCGCCTGGGCGAACCTCAAGATGATCCCGGCCGCGCTCTTCCCGCTCGGCAAGCAGATCGTCGACGAGGACTCGCTGCGCGCCGGGGCGTACTACCGGGTGTGAGCCGGCGCCAGGTCGAAAGTGCTCAGTCGCGCTGGTGCTCGGGCGCGTCGGCGATCGCCTCGCGGATCACCAACCACGAGACCGACGACGAGTAGCCCTTGCGGGCGAGCATGCCGGCGAGGCGACGGGTCTGCACGGTCGCGTCGAGTCCGTGCATCGAGCGCATCTTCTTGGCGACGAGCGCGCGAGCACGCTCCTTCTCGTCCTCCGGGTCGACCTCGTCGAGGGTCGCTCGGGTGATGTCGTCGTCGACGCCCTTCTTGCGCAACTCTTGAGCGAGTGCCCGTTTGGCGAGACCGCGGCCGGCCTGCTGGGAACGCACGAGCATCCGCGCGTAGGCCTCGTCGTCGATGAGGCCGACCTCGGTCATCCGGTCGAGCACGGCGTCGGCGATGTCGGGGTCACATCCGCGTTGAGCGAGCTTGTCGGACAACTGCTTTCGGCTGCGCGGCGCCATCGTCAGCTGGCGCAGCACGATCGTGCGCGCCACCTCGTAGGGGTCGGCGTCGCGGTCTTGCTCCGGCGCGGGCGCAGCACGCTTCTTCTTGCGTTCGCGGGCCGGTTTCACCGGCTTCGCGGACGTCGCAGCCTCGCGTGTCTCGAGGGGCGTCGAGTCCGCCGGATCAACGAAATCCGGCGGACTCGACTGCCGATCAAAGGGATTGGTCACTGGGAGTCATCCCGATCAGAAGTCGACGGCGACTTCCTTGACGGCGGCGAGCGGAGCGCCACCGGCCACGTCACCGTCGGGCTCGCCGGTCTCGGCGTCGGCCGCCTTCGGGCCGACCCCGAGCTTCTCCTTGATCTTGCGCTCGAGCTCGTCGGCGGCGTCGGGGTTGTCCTTGAGGAAGTTACGGGCGTTCTCCTTGCCCTGCCCCAGCTGGTCGCCGTCGTAGGTGTACCAGGCTCCGGCCTTGCGCACGAAGCCGTGCTCGACACCCATGTCGATCAGGCCGCCCTCGCGGGAGATGCCCTGGCCGTAGAGGATGTCGAACTCGGCCTGCTTGAACGGCGGGGACACCTTGTTCTTGACGACCTTGACGCGGGTGCGGTTACCGACCGCGTCGGTGCCGTCCTTCAACGTCTCGATGCGACGCACGTCGAGACGCACCGAGGCGTAGAACTTCAGCGCCTTTCCACCGGTCGTGGTCTCGGGCGAACCGAACATCACACCGATCTTCTCGCGCAGCTGGTTGATGAAGATCGCGGTGGTGCCGGTGGAGTTGAGGGCACCGGTGATCTTGCGCAGCGCCTGGCTCATCAGGCGGGCCTGAAGACCGACGTGGCTGTCACCCATCTCGCCCTCGATCTCGGCGCGCGGCACGAGCGCGGCCACCGAGTCGATGACGATGATGTCGAGCGACCCGGAGCGGATCAGCATGTCGGCGATCTCGAGCGCCTGCTCACCGGTGTCGGGCTGGCTGACCAGCAGCGAGTCGATGTCGACGCCCAGCTTCTTCGCGTATTCGGGGTCGAGCGCGTGCTCGGCGTCGATGAACGCGGCGATGCCGCCGTTCTTCTGGGCGTTGGCGACCGCGTGCAGCGCGACGGTGGTCTTACCGGACGACTCCGGACCGTAGATCTCCACCACGCGGCCACGCGGGAGACCGCCGATGCCGAGCGCGACATCGAGCGCGATCGAACCGGTGGGGATGACGTCGATCGGCGGACGGACGTCGTCGCCGAGCCGCATGACCGAACCCTTGCCGTGGGCCTTCTCGATCTGCGCCATCACGGCGTCGAGGGACTTGATCTTGTTGGCGTTGTCGGCTGCCGGGACGTTCCGGGTGCCTGTTGCAGCTGCCATGAGCGATGCTCCTATGGGTCTCGTGGTGAACGCGCCTACCGGCGACCGGTGCGAACCTGCGTGTGGGTTCGACTGAGGTCAGACGCTAGGGGCCACCACCGACAACCACCGCTGCCGTCTCCACGCCTGGGGACGAAATGGCCCTGGTGTGGCACCTGGGGATGAGCCTACGCCACCAGATCGAACATTCGTACGAGCATCGGCGCAGGCGTGTCGCGTGTCGCGCGCCGTCGTTCAGTCGGCCCGGCCGCCGTCACGGATCGGACGGTCCTTGCCGAGCCAGCGCTCCTTGGGCACTTCCATCTCGACGCACAACGCCCGCCACACCTCGCGCGGGGCGACGCCGGCCGCGAGCGCCTCGCCGCCCGTGCGGTAGCCGACTTCGGCCAGCACATGCGAGTCGATCAGCACGCGACCGTAGCCGCTGCCGAACTCCTCCTCGACCAGCCGCCAGAACTCGCTCATCCGCACCGCGCCAGTGTCGCAAACCTTCGATGTGCAACTCGGGGCGACTCGGCCATACTTGGCGACTATGCGGTTGATTACATCCACCCAGGTCCCCACGTCGTACGCCCGGGTCGAGGAACCCACGTCCGGGCCGGTGCGTGTCGGGCTGGTGCAGCACCACTGGCGCGAGAACGCCGAGGAGTTGGTCGCCGCACTGCGCGACGGCATCCGGCAAGCGGCCGAGGCCGGCGCCACCATCGTGTTCCTGCCGGAGCTGACGTTGTCACGGTACCCCGCCGACACCCTGCCGGCGGGCGAGCCCGACGCGACCGCGGAGTCGCTGACCGACGGCCCCACCTTCACCTTCGCCGCGCAGGCCGCCAAGGACTTCGGCGTGCATGTGCACGCCTCGCTGTTCGAGAAGGCACCCGAGGCCGACGGACGCGGGCTGAACACCGCGATCCTCGTCTCCCCCGCCGGTGAACTCGTGGCACGCACCCGCAAGACGCACATCCCGGTCACCGCCGGTTACTACGAGGACAAGTACTTCCGTCCGGGCCCGGCCGAAGGCGCCTACCCGGTCGTCGACCTGCAGGAGCCCGCGGTGAAGCTCGGGCTGCCGACCTGCTGGGACGAGTGGTTCCCGGAGGTCGCCCGCTCCTACGCGCTGGGCGGAGCGCAGGTGCTGGTCTACCCGACCGCGATCGGCTCCGAGCCCGACCACCCCGACTTCGACACCCAGCCGCTGTGGCAGCACACCATCGTCGGGCACGCCATCGCCAACGGCCTGTTCGTGGTCGTGCCCAACCGCATCGGCAGCGAGGGCCTCATCACCTTCTACGGCTCCTCCTTCGTCGCCGACCCCTACGGTCGCGTGCTGGTGCAGGCCCCGCGCGACGAGGAGGCGGTGCTGGTCACCGACCTCGACCTCGCCCAGGGCAAGGACTGGATCGACCTGTTCCCGTTCCTGTCGACCCGCCGTCCGGACACCTATGCCGCGCTCGCCGAGCCGGTGCGTCCGGAGCACGTCCGGGTCGACCCGAATGCCTGACACCATGTCGTGGCGGATGCCCGCCGAGTGGGCCCCGCAGGACCGCGTCTGGATGGCGTTCCCGAGCCAGGGCTACACCCTCGGCGACACCGAGGAGGAGGCCGACGCGGCCCGTCGCACGTGGGCCGCGGTCGCGAACGCGGTCGCGCGGTTCGAGCCGGTGCACATGCTGGTCACCGCCGACGATCTCCCGATCGCGCGCGAACTCGTCGATGCCGCCGTCGAACTGCACGAGGCCGAACTGGACGACGCGTGGATGCGCGACATCGGCCCCACCTTCGTGCTCGGTGCGGACGGCGAACTCGGCGCGGTCGACTGGGTGTTCAACGGCTGGGGTGCTCAGTCGTGGGCGAGCTGGGACAAGGACGCGTTGGTCGCCGCCCGGATCGGCGCTCTGACCGGGGCCGTGATCGTGCCCTCACCCATCGTCAACGAGGGCGGCGGCATCCACGTCGACGGCGAGGGCACCGTGCTGCTCACCGAGACCGTGCAACTCGACCCGGGTCGCAATCCCGACGCCACCAAGGCCGACATCGAGGCGGAGATGGCCCGCTGCCTCGGCGCGACGAAGTGCCTCTGGCTGCCCCGCGGTCTCACCCGCGACTACGACGAGTTCGGCACCCGCGGCCACATCGACATCGTGGCCACGTTCACCGAGCCGGGCGTGGTGCTGGTGCACGACCAGGAGCACCCCGACCACCCCGACCAGGCCGTGAGCGCGGAGGTGATCGCGCTGCTGGAACAGGCCACGGACGCCGCCGGGCGCCGACTGCGCGTCGAGCGCATCCCGGCGCCCGCGACCCTCTTCGACGACGACGGACCGGTCGACTACAGCTACGTCAACCACCTCGTCGTCAACGGCGGCGTGATCGCCTGCACGTTCGCCGACGAGCACGACCAACGCGCGCTCGAGGTCTTGCGCAGGGTCTACCCCGGCCGCGAGGTCGTGGGCGTCGACGCCCGCGAGCTGTTCGCCCGCGGCGGTGGGATCCACTGCATCACCCAGCAGCAACCGTCCGTCGCCGGCTGACGCCCGCAAACGCTTCGCTTCCCGACACACGCTGCTGTTGCAACAGCAGCTTCTGCGAACAAGTGCAGCGTTCGGAGGTCAACTAGCGTGGCGCGCATGACTTCTCACGACGGCAAGAAGGTGCTCATCACCGGCGCGGCCCGGGGCATCGGCGCCGCGCTGGCCGGACGGCTCGCCGGTCAGGGAGCCCAGGTCGCGCTGCTCGGGCTCGAGCCCGAGCTGTTGAAGCAGGTGTCGCAGCGGTGTCCCGGCTCGCTGTGGCGCGAGGTCGACGTGACGGACGGCGACCGGGTCGACGAGGTCGTCAACGAGATCGCGACCCTCTGGGGCGGTCTCGACGTCGTGGTGGCGAACGCCGGCGTGGCCGGACAGCTCGCGCTCGACGGCGGCGACCCGGAGGTGATGCGGGCGCACCTCGAGGTCAACGTGATGGGGTGCTACCGCACGTTGCGCGCCGCCGCGCCGCACATCAGTCATCCGGACGGTTACGCCGTGGCCACCGCCTCCCTCGCCGCGGCCGCGCATGCACCGCTCATGGGCGCGTACAACGCCTCGAAGGCGGCCGTCGAGGCCCTCGGCAACACTTTCCGCATCGAACTCGCGCCGACCGGGGCGAAGGTGGGGGTCGCCTACTTCGCCGAGATCGACACCGACATGACCTCACGCGGCTTCGGCACCCGCGCCGCGACGATGCTCACCGGCGGCGGCACGATCCTCGGCGTGGCGCCGCTGGAGAGCGCGATCGACGCGCTCGACCGCGGCATCCGCAAGCGGTCGCGCCGCATCTGCGCACCGCGCTGGATCGCCCCGATCCTGCCCGCCCGCATGGTCGCGCAGCGGGTGATGGAGTTGCGCGGATTCCCGCAGTTGACGCTCGCACTGCAGATCGCCCGCGAGGAGGGCGCCGACCTGACCACCGTTCAGCCGCAACGGATCTCGAAGTGACTACCGAGGTCACCAAGCGAGCGTCCGCGCGCATCGCACCCGGGTCACTGCGCCAACTCGGCCTCCCGGCGTACGCGATGAGCCGGGTGGCCGGCAAGGTCACCGGCACGCGTCCGCCGGCGATCTTCACCACACTCGGTCGCGCGAAGGGGCTCTACTGGGGCTGGCTGCACTTCGCCGGACGGCTCATGCCCTTCGGGTCGCTGCCCCGCCGGGAGAGCGAGTTGGCAATTCTGCGGGGAGTGGGCACGGCTGCGGGCCCACCTCGACGAGCGTGAGTCGGTGGAGTTCCTGCTCCTGGTCGGCCACTACGACATGCTCGCCACCACACTGCACACGCTGCGCGTCACTCCCGATCCGGCACGCTGACGGCTTGTCGGTGGGCTTGTCGGTGCGACGTGGCAGGCTGAACGCCGATGAACGCACCGACGCCGGCTCGCATCACCGAGCGCTTCTCCCCCGCCACCCGCGCGTGGTTCGAGGGATCCTTCAGCGAGCCGACGGCCGCCCAGGCCGGAGCATGGGACGCGATCAGTTCCGGCAAGCACACGGTCGTGGTTGCCCCGACCGGTTCGGGCAAGACGCTCTCGGCGTTCCTGTGGGCGATCGACAAGATGGCGTCGACACCGGTGCCCGACAACCCCTTGATGCGTTGCCGGGTGCTCTACATCTCGCCGATGAAGGCGCTCGCCGTCGATGTCGAACGCAACCTGCGGGCCCCGCTCGTCGGTATCAAGCACGCCGCCACGAGGCTCGGGCTCACCGAACCCGAGGTGTCGGTCGCCGTCCGCTCCGGCGACACCGCCGCGGCCGACCGGCGCGCCTTCGCGCGGCGCCCGAGCGACATCCTGATCACCACACCCGAGTCGCTGTTCCTGTTGCTCACCTCCGCGGCGCGCGAAGCGCTGCGCGGCATCGAGACCGTCATCGTCGACGAGGTGCACGCCGTCGCCGGCACCAAGCGGGGCACCCACCTCGCGGTCTCGCTCGACCGCCTCGATGCGCTCCTCGACCGGCCGGCCCAGCGCATCGGGTTGTCGGCCACCGTCCGGCCGGTCGAGGAGGTGGGTCGTTACCTCACCGGTGGGCGCCCGGTGAGCATCGTCCAGCCGCCGTCGACCAAGCAGTGGGACCTCCAGGTGGTGGTGCCCGTGCCCGACCTCGCCGATCTGGCCAACCAGCCCGGTGAGCCCGACGACGACCCCACCCGATCGGCGTCGGTCTGGCCACACGTCGAGGAGCGCATGGTCGACCTCATCGCGCAGCACCGCTCGACCCTCGTCTTCGCCAACTCGCGGCGACTGGCCGAGCGGCTCACCGCACGCCTCAACGAGATCTGGGCTGACCGCCAAGACCCCGAGCGGGCGAACGAGCTTGTGCCCGTGTCGAGTTCATCGGCTCCCGCACAGCTCATGGGGCAGGCGGGCAGCAGCCACGGCGCGGCCGCGGTGCTGGCCCGCGCCCACCACGGCTCGGTGAGCAAGGAACAGCGCGCCGAGATCGAGGATGCCCTCAAGGCGGGCCGACTGCCCGCGGTGGTAGCCACGTCCTCGCTCGAGCTCGGTATCGACATGGGTGCCGTCGACCTCGTGATCCAGGTGGAGTCGCCGCCGAGCGTCGCCAGCGGTCTGCAGCGGGTCGGACGTGCCGGCCACCAGGTGGGTGCGACGTCGCACGGCGTGCTCTTCCCGAAGTACCGCGGCGACCTCGTGCAGACCGCCGTGGTCGTCGAGGGCATGCGGGCCGGCACCATCGAGCAGCTGAAGATTCCGGCCAACCCGCTCGACGTGCTCGCCCAGCAGATCGTCGCGATGTGCGCGATGGACGACTGGAGCGTCGACGACCTCGAACAACTCGTCCGCCGGTCGGCGTCGTTCGCGGCGCTGCCCCGCACCGCGCTCGAGGCGGTGCTCGACATGCTCGCCGGTCGTTACCCGAGTACCGACTTCAACGAGTTGCGTCCGCGCATCGTCTGGGACCGCGTCACCGACACCCTGAGCGCCCGTCGCGGCGCGCAACAACTCGCGGTGATCAGCGGTGGCACGATTCCCGACCGCGGCCTGTACGGCGTCTTCCTCGCCGGGGGTGACGGCCCCGGGCGCCGCGTCGGTGAGCTCGACGAGGAGATGGTCTACGAGTCGCGCGTCGGCGACGTGTTCACCCTCGGCACCACCAGTTGGCGCATCGAGGACATCACCCACGACCAGGTGCTGGTCACGCCGGCTCCGGGGCAACCGGGACGGCTGCCGTTCTGGCGCGGCGACACACTCGGCCGACCGGCCGAGCTCGGGCAGGCCGTCGGACGCTTCGTGCGTGAGGTGGGCACCCTGCCCGACGAGGCCGCCCGCGACCGGGTCGGCGCGGCCGGGCTCGACGAATGGGCCACCGACAACCTGCTCGGCTACGTGCGCGAGCAGCAGGAGGCCACCGGCCACCTGCCGACCGACCGCACGATCGTCGTCGAACGGTTCCGCGACGAGCTCGGCGACTGGCGGGTGGTCATCCACTCCCCCTTCGGCGCACCCGTGCACGCACCGTGGGCACTGTGCATCGCGGCTCGGATGCGCGAGCGCTACGGCGTCGAGGTGCAGGCCATGCACGCCGACGACGGCATCGTGTTGCGTCTGCTCGACATGGGCAGCGAGTTCGACGGCGGGCTCGGCGAAGAGGCTAACGGTCGGCCCGCTGGCGCCTTCGACATCACCGACCTCATCGTGCTCGACCCCGAGGAGGTTGCCGCGATGGTCACCGAACAGATCGGTGGCTCAGCGCTTTTCGCGTCGAGGTTCCGTGAATGCGCGGCCCGCGCGCTGCTGCTGCCGCGGCAGCGGCCCGGCCGTCGGCAGGCGCTCTGGCAGCAGCGGCAACGCTCGGCCCAACTGCTCGAGGTCGCCTCGCAGTATCCGTCGTTCCCGATCGTGCTCGAGGCGGTGCGCGAATGTGTCCAGGACGTCTTCGACGTGCCGGGCCTCACCACGTTGATGCGTGACATCGCCGCACGCACGGTGCGCACGGTCACCGTCGAGACCGCGTCCGCGTCGCCGTTCGCCACCAGTCTGTTGTTCGGCTATGTTGCGCAGTTCCTCTACGAGGGCGACTCGCCGCTGGCCGAACGACGCGCGGCGGCCCTGTCGCTCGACCCGTCGCTGCTGGCCGACCTGCTCGGCCACGGCGAGGGCGCCGCGCTGCGCGACCTGCTCGATGCGCAGGTGGTGGCCGACACCGAGGCCGAGTTGCAACGCCTCGCACCCAGCCGCCAGGCCCGGCATGCCGACGACATCGCCGACCTCGTCCGCGTGCTCGGCCCGCTGTCGCGCGACGAGATCAGGAAGCGCACCCGCGACGACATCGACGACCCCGCGCTCGACGCCGTCCTGGCCGAGTTGGTCGCGGCCCGGCGCCTCATCGAGGTGCGGTGGGGCGACGTCGACCGCTTCGCCGCGATCGAAGATGCCGGCCACCTGCGTGACGCGCTCGGGGTGGCGCTGCCCACCGGCATCCCGGCCACCTTCACCGAGCCGGTCGACGAACCGCTGGTCGACCTCATCGCCCGCTTCGCCCGCACTCGCGGTCCGTTCACCGCGTCGCAACTCGCCCACACCTTTGCGCTCGGCCGAGCGGTGGTGCACGACGGACTGCAGCGCCTGGTGCACCGGGGCCGCATCGTCGAGGGAGAGTTGCGTCCGCTGGGGCAGGGCGACGGCGGCAGCGACTACTGCGACGCCGAGGTGCTGCGGGTGGTCAAGCGGCGGTCGCTGGCGGCGCTGCGCTCCGAGGTCGAACCCGTGGCGGCCACGGCGTTCGCCCGTTTCCTGCCGGCCTGGCAGGGGGTCGGCACCGGCCAACGCGGCACCGACGGTGTGTTGCGCGCGGTCGAGCAACTGGCCGGGGCTCGGTTCCCCGCCTCCGCCCTCGAACCGCTGATCCTGCCCGCCCGCGTCGAGCGCTACAACCCGGCGATGCTCGACGAGCTGATGACCGCCGGCGACGTGGTCTGGCAGGGGCACGGCTCGTTGCCCGGTGACGACGGTTGGATCAGCCTGCACCTCGGCGACCAACTCGAAGCCACCCTTCAGCCACCCGACGACGCCGACACATCCGACGAGCTCGAGCAGGCCGTGCTCGCGGCGATGGCGGGCGGCGGCGCCCACTTCTTCGGTGCGATCAGCGCCGCGGTGCGCGCCGAGCACGAGGCCGGCGAGACCCAGGTGGCCGATGCGCTGTGGCGGCTGGCGTGGGCCGGACGCGTCACCGGCGACACGCTCGCACCGCTGCGTGCCCTGTTGTCCGGCGGACGCAGCACCCACCGCACGCGGGCCACCGGTCCGCGTCGCTCCCGGTACGGACGCGCGGTCGGACTGCAGGGTGGCCTGCGCAGTGGCCTCGCCCGCCCGGCCTCGGCGATCCGTGCACCGGCGACCCCCACCGTGGTGGGCCGCTGGTGGCTGTTCGGCGAACTGCGCCCCGACCCCACACTCCGGTCGCTGGCCACGGCCGAGGTGCTGCTCGACCGCTACGGCGTCGTCACCCGCGGCAGCGTGGTGGCAGAAGGCATTCCGGGAGGTTTCGCCGAGACCTACCGGGTGCTGGCCGCCGCAGAGGAACGCGGCAAGGTGCGCCGCGGCTACTTCGTCGAGGGCCTGGGTGCGGCACAGTTCGCGGGCGCCGGCGCCATCGACCGGCTGCGGGCACGTCCGGTCGAGGCCGCGCCGCGCAACCCCTGGGATGTCGTGCCCCAGGGCGCCGTCGAGGCGCTGGTGCTCGCCGCCACCGACCCGGCGAACGCCTACGGCGCCGCGCTGCCCTGGCCAAGCCGACCCGACGAGGGCGGTCACCGACCCGGCCGCAAGTCGGGCTCGTTGGTCGCGCTCGTCGACGGTGAACTGGTCGCCTACATCGAGCGCGGCGGCCGCTCCGTGCTCACCTGGGACGACAGCCCCGAGCGTGCCGACGCGGTCGCGCGGGCGTTGGCCGCCACCGTCCGCGCCGGTCGTCTGGCCGATCTGAGCGTGCACTCGATCGACGGCGTGCCCGCCCTCACCTCACCTCATCCGCTGGCAGCAGCCTTGAAGGACAACGGTTTCCACACCACGCCCAAGGGTTTGAGGTTGCGGCGATGAGGTGGCGGGCGGATGCCTGAGGGCGACGCCGTGTGGCGCACGGCCCGCCGCTTGCACGACGCCCTCGCCGGGCAGCCGTTGGTCGGCGTCGACCTGCGCTGGAGTCGGTTGCCGGCGGTCGAACTGCACGGCCTGCGGACGCTGGAGGTGCGCCCGCGCGGCAAGCACATCCTGCACCGGGTGGAATCGGGGTGGACGATCCACTCACACCTGCGAATGGACGGTTCGTGGCGCACGATGCCGACGGCGAAGGTGACGCCACGCACCGCGCGGCACCCCGACATCCGGGCCATCGTCGCCACCGCCGAGCAGGCCGCGATCGGGTGGAGGCTCGGCATGCTCGACGTCGTCCGCACCCGCGACGAGCCGAGCCTGGTCGGGCACCTCGGCCCTGACCTGCTCGGTGACGACTGGGACACCAGCGAAGCGGCACGCCGGCTGCGCTCGACCGGCCCGACACCGATCGGCGCGGCGCTGCTCGACCAACGCAACCTCGCCGGGCTCGGCACCATCTGGACCTCCGAGCCCCTGCACGAGTGCGGCATCGACCCCTGGCGGCCGGTCGAGGAAATCGACGAGCCGACCCTGCGCGGCCTGCTCGAGGTGGCGCATCGGATGCTCGGCGACTCGGTGGTCCATCGTCTGCACCGCATGCAGGTGTACGGGCGACACGGTCGGCCGTGCCCGCGCTGCGGCACGCCGCTGGTGCGCAAGGAGATCGGCACAGCGCCGAACGACCGACTGGTCACCTATTGCCCCGGGTGCCAACGCAATTGAAGGCCACTTGCGGGCCGGCGATTGAGGACGGCTCCGAGGTCAGGCGGCGGAGACGACCGCACGGTCGGCAGCGACCGGCAGCGGCACAGGAGCGGTCAGCGCCTCGGCACCGGCGACGCGCTGGGAGACCAGCGTGAGCGTCGTCGACAGCGGCATGCCGAGCGCGTCGCAGATCGATGCGAGCAGCTCCGACGACGCTTCCTTCTCGCCCCGCTCGATCTCGCTGAGGTAGCCGAGGGAGACCTTCGCCTCCGAGGACACCTCGCGCAGGGTGCGGCCCTGTTCCTGACGCAACTCCCGCAGGACGTCGCCGAGCTCTTCACGCAGCAAGATCATGACGCCTCCTGGTCTGTCGATGCGCCGGACGGTCCGACGATTGCTCCACGATAACGGCCACCACCGACGGCGTGCCCGCCATATCCACGGAGTGCGTCCCGAGTTGTGTTCGGAACATGTTCGTGTGTGCCGGGGGCCGCAACGTTCGGAACCGTTCGGATCGGTACACGAGTAGGACAACGCGGCGGCCGAGCGGGTCATTCCGCCGCTGCCGCAGTGCCGTGCTGCCCGCCTTCGCGCGAGCCTTCGGCGTGGTCTTCGGTGTGGTCTCCGGCGTGGTCGACAGTGGGCTCCGTCGACAGGCTCACGAGCACCAACCGCATCGCCTCGAGCGCGCTGCGTCGTCGGATGCGGTCGCGGTCACCGCTGAGTTCGAGGCGCACACTGCGCACGCCGGCGGGCCCGGCCACCGCGACGAACACCAGCCCGACGGGCGCGTCACCTTGCCGATCGGGGCCGGCGACACCGGTCGTGGCCACCCCGTAGTCGGCGCCGAACACGCGGCGGGCACCGGCGGCCATCTGCTCGGCCACCTCGGCCTGCACCGGGCCACCGGCCGCCAGTAGGTCGGGGTCGACCCCGAGCACGGACGCCTTCGTGTCGGTCGCGTAGGTGACCGCTCCCCCGCGCAGCACGGCGCTGGCACCGGGCACGTCGGCGATGGTCGCGGCGACGAGGCCGGCGGTCAGCGACTCGGCCGTGGCGACGGTGCGCCCCAGCCCGGTGAGGCGGGCGACGAGTTGGGCCTCCGCGGGGAACATCAGGCCTTCGCCGGACGGCGCCGCAGCGACAGCGCCCGGAAGACGTAGTCGACACCGGTGGCGACCGTGATCACGAGGGCGACCGCCATCACGATCCAGGCCACGACGACGAACACACCACCGAACGGCAGCACGAACAGCCCGATCGCGATCGCCTGCAGGAAGGTCTTCAACTTGCCGCCGCGGCTGGCCGGCAGCACGCCGTACTTGATCACCCACAGGCGCAGCAGCGTCACCCCGATCTCGCGCACCAGGATGACGACGGTGACCCACCAGGGCACCCGGTCGATCAGCGACAGCCCGATGAGCGCCATGCCCATGAGCGCCTTGTCGGCGATCGGGTCCATCATCTTCCCGAAGTCGGTGACCAACCCGCGCGCGCGGGCGATGTCGCCGTCGATGCGGTCGGTGATCGACGCGATGAAGAACACCGCGAATGCGCCGTACCGGTAGGCGTCGTCGTCACCGCCATTGGCGAGCAGCAGCCAACCGAACAACGGCACGAGCGCGATGCGCAGCATCGTCAACACGTTCGCGATGTTCCAGTTGCTGACGTCCTGGCTCGGGATGTCGGCCGGGTCGGGACGCAGTTCGGGCGCGTGGATGCGGATCGGGGTGCCGTCGGCGTGCCGCAACACGCGCGGCTCACGGGGCTCCCGTGGCTCACGCGGGCGGGTCTCACGCTGCTCGCGTGCCGCCCGCGGACGTCGCCGGCCCGGGTCCGGCTCACCGTCGGGCGGGCCGGGCAGGTGCTCGTGGGTCATCGGATCGGCTCCGCCACCAGGTCGATGCCGATGGTGTCGACCACCCGGGCGCGCACGATGTCGCCGATCGCCGGCAACTCGCCGTCGATGCTCAGCAGGGTCTCGCCGTCGACGTCCGGGCCCTGTTGGCCGGCGCGACCGCGCACCTGCACCTCACCAGTGTCTTCGTCCTCGAGCTGCTCGACAAGCACCTCGACGGTCTGGCCGATGCGCTCCGCAGCCCGCTGGTGGTTGAGCTCCTCGACGAGCGCGCGGATCTGCTCCACCCGGTCGTCGATCTCGTCCTGCGGCAGCTTCTCGCCGTAGGTCTCGGCCTCGGTGCCGTCCTCGTCGGAATAACCGAACACGCCGGTCACATCGAGCCGCGCCGCCGACAGGAAGTCGGCGAGCACCTGCACGTCGTCGTCGGTCTCGCCGGGGAACCCGACGATCACGTTGGAACGGATGCCGGCCTCCGGCGCGCGCTCGCGCACCCGGTCGACCAGGTCGAGGAACGACTCCGAGTCGCCGAAGCGGCGCATCCGGCGCAGCAACGGGCCGGACGCGTGCTGGAAGGAGATGTCGAAGTAGGGCACGACTCCGGGAGTCGACGTCATCACGTCGAGCAGGTCGGGCCTGATCTCGGCCGGCTGCAGGTACGACACCCGCACCCGCTCGATGCCTTCGACCGCGACGAGCTCGGGCAGCATCGTGTCGAGCAGCCGCAGATCGCCGAGGTCTTTCCCGTAGGACGTGGAGTTCTCGCTGACCAGGAAGATCTCGCGCACGTCGTGCTGGCCGAGCCAGCGCGCCTCGGCGAGCACATCCGACGGACGGCGCGACACGAACGCGCCACGGAACATCGGGATCGCGCAGAACGCGCAGCGACGGTCGCACCCACTCGCGATCTTCAGCGGCGCCCACGGCCGTCCGTCGAGGCGCGCCCGGATGACCCGCTGGGCCGCCACCGGCGACTCGACGGTGACATCACCGGGCGGACGGATCTCCTGCGCCTGGCCGTGGCCCGGGGTCGCGACTGCCACGCCCTGCCGGTCGACCGGAGACAACGGCAGCAGCTTGCGACGGTCGCCCGGGGTGTGCGACGCGGGCCGCTCACCGGCGAGGATCGCGGTGAGGTGGGACGACATGTCCTGGTAGCTGTCGAAGCCGAGCACAGCGTCGGCCTCGGGCAGCTGGGAGGCGAGTTGTTCGCCGTACCGCTCGGCGAGACACCCGACGGCCACGACCGCCTGGGTGCGGCCGGTCTGCTTGAGGTCGTTGGCTTCGAGCAGGGCGTCGATGGAGTCCTTCTTCGCCTGCTCGACGAAGCCACAGGTGTTGACGACGGCCACGTCGGCGGCGGCCGCGTCGTCGACGAGGGTCCAGCCCTGGGCGGACAGACGTCCGGCGAGTTCTTCGGAGTCGACCTCGTTACGGGCGCACCCGAGAGTCACCACGGCCACGCTGCGAGAAGACATGCGCTCACTCTAGTTGGCCCCGCGCCGTCGGCCACCGACCCGCCGGGGCGAGCGACGTGATTGCATGACGACATGTCGACTTCCAGCCCCACCACGTCCGACCGCATCAGCGCCCTGTTGCGGGAGCACCCACTGATCGACGGACACAACGACCTGCCCTGGCACGCCCGGGCGGAGGCCGGCTACGACTTCGACAAGCTCGACATCGCCACCGACCTCACCGGACGCGGCCACACCGACCTCGCCCGACTGCGCACCGGTGGGGTGGGCGCGCAATTCTGGTCGGTGTTCGTGCCGTCGAACCTGCCCGCGGGCAAAGCCGTGACCGCAACCCTCGAGCAGATCGACGCGGTGCACCAGATGGTCGCGCGCTACTCCACCGACCTCGGTCTCGCCCGCACCGCCGACGAGGTGGAGCGGGTCTTCGCCTCGGGCCGCATCGCCTCGCTGCTCGGCGCCGAGGGCGGTCAGTCGATCGACAGCTCGTTGGCGACCCTGCGGATGTTGTACGTGCTCGGCGTGCGCTACATGACCCTCACCCACAACGACAACAACCCGTGGGCCGACTCCGCCACCGACGAACCCGCGCACGGCGGCCTCACCCGGTTCGGCGTCGAGGTCGTGCGCGAGATGAACCGCATCGGCATGATGGTCGACCTCTCGCACGTCTCGGCCGACACCATGCGCGCCGCGCTGGCCGCATCCACCGCGCCGGTGATCTTCTCCCACTCCAGCGCCTATGCCGTCTGCTCGAGTCCGCGCAACGCCCCGGACGACGTGCTGGAGACCCTGCGCGACAACAACGGCGTGATCATGGGCACCTTCGTGCCCGACTTCGTCTCGCAGGCATGTGCCGACTGGCGCGCCGAGTCACGCGAGGCCGCCATCGCCGACGGTGTCGACCCGAAGGACCACGTCGCGTTCACCGCGTACAACAAGCAGCGCGCCGAGCAGCAGCCCAAGCCGGTCGCCACCCTCGCCGACGTGGTCGCCCACTTCGTGCACCTGCGCGAGGTGGCCGGCATCGACCACATCGGCGTCGGCGGCGACTACGACGGCGTCGACAAGCTGCCCGAGGGCCTGGCGGACGTCTCGACCTACCCGGCACTGCTCGGTGCACTCGCCGACCTCGGCTGGTCGGACGACGACCTCGCGAAGGTCGCTGGCCGCAACGTGCTGCGGGTCATGCGTGACGTCGAGGCCGTGGCCCGCGACGAGCAGCAGACCCGTGGGCCGTCGCTGGCGACGATCGCCGAACTCGACGGCTGACGGCCACCTATCCTCATCCCATGCCCGCCTCCGTCCCCGCTGCCCCGTGGATCGTCCCCGCGCTGCTGATCGTGCTGGCGCTGGTGGTGAGCGCGCTGTTCAAGGTGCGTTCGCCACAGACCACCCAAGACGCGTTCGTCAGCCTGCGGTTGCCGTCGTTCCTGCGCTTCTCCGGCGCGCCGATCCTGCTGCCCTACGGCGAACTCGTGCTGGCGGCGGCCTTGCTGGTGCTGCCCGGCGGGTGGTACGTCGTGGCCGCGGCGCTGGCGGTGGTGCTGTTCGCGGCCTACCTGATCGTCGTCGCCCGGGCGCTCGGCTTCGCAGAGCCCGTGCACTGCAACTGTTTCGGCAAGCTGGGCCTCGGTGAGATCGACCGCCGCACGGTGGTGCGCAATGTGCTGCTGCTCGTCGCCGCCGTGCTCGCACTGGTCGACGGTGTGCGCGGCGGCTCGATGATCGAACGGTTCACCGACTTCGGCGGCACCGAATGGGGGTGGACCGCAGGCGTTCTCGCCGCGATCGCGCTGACGGGGATGGTCGTGTACGGCGGGGGCCGGCCCTCCGATTCCGCTGCGGCGTCCAGTGCCGCCCCGGCAGTCGTACCCTCCGACGCGGATGACGAGCTGGAGTACGTGCAGCAGCCCATCCCCTACGGCGCACTCGTCGACTCCCGCGGTGGCACGATCCCGTTGCGCGAACTGCCCCACCCGCGTCCGGTGCTGCTAATCTCGGTCAGCCTTGGCTGCGGCAGTTGCGAGCGGGTGATGGCGCGGATGCCGCAGTGGGCGGCGCGGCAACAGCTCATCCGGGTCGTGCTCGTGCCGTACGGCGCGTCGGCCGACAATGCGCCCGATCTCGGGCCCGACGTCGAGTGGATGACCGACCCCGACAGCGCGGTCGTGCGGACGCTCGGCCTCGGGTACCCCTCAGCCGTGCTGTTCGGCATGAACGGCATGCTCGCCGGCGGACCGGTGCACGGCGACGAGATCGACCAGTTCCTCGACGACATCGCCGCCGAGATGGACGAAGCCGCGGCGGCGTACGCGGCTCAGGAGCCGATCGGCTGACCCGGCACGCGTCGTCCGATGCGCAGCAGCACCGCGGCCAGCGCCACCAACCAGCCGAACCGCAGGCCGAAACCGGCTCCGATGTCGGCGTACTGGGACACCACCTGGATGCCCCGCGCACTGCTGGTCATCAGGCCGGAGTCGGTGGCGTAGACGGCGACCGCGGAGGCGACAGCGCCGGCCACCGTCGTGATGCCCCACACCGCAAAGAAGGTCAAGCCGCGCGCCGCGTGCCGCCGCTGCGTCGTCAGCGCGATGAGCGTCAGCACGAACACGACGACACCGAGCGTGAGCAGACCGCCCACCAGTTGGCTGGTGCCGTCGGCCCGGAAGGTGCGCATGAGGCCGTAGTAGTCGTAGAAACTCGCGTGATACCAGAGGTCCCAGGCGAACCGGCTGCGCGGCGGCCGAGCGCCGTTGCGCGACATGATCCCCGGGATCGCGGCGATGACGACAGCAACCACCGCCGCGGCGAGCGCGGGCAGGAACGCGCCGTACCTGCGCATCGTGTTCGCCGCGTACGGCCCCGGGACAGGTTCGGTGCCGATCCGACCCGCCGGACGTTGCGCGTAGCCGGGCGTCGGAGAGGCGTAACCACCCGATGCGGCGCCGCCCGCATACCCGCTCTGATACCCGCTCTGACGCTCGCCCGGCGAGGGCTGCGCTGCCTGCTTCGACAGGTCGGGACCAGTGGGACGCGCACCGAAGTCCTGCGTCCGGTCGCTGCCGTCGACCCGCGGGGTGTTCGCGGTGGGGAGCTCGCTGGTGTCGTCGGCGCCGGCGCCCCAACGCGGCACTCCGGCGGAACGGTCGTGGTCGGTCATCGTCACTCCTGGTTTGCGCCGGTCGGGCGATGGTTCTCTGCTGGCAGGGTACGCAGCGGTGCGGGGTAGATCGGTGTTGCAGACCGTCGACCACGTCTGCGCGCTCGGTGCGGAGCGGGCGGCGTGGTTCAAGGACCGCCGACGGCAACATGCTCTGTCTGCACCAGGA
Source organism: Calidifontibacter indicus (assembly GCF_003386865.1). Classification (NCBI taxonomy): domain Bacteria; kingdom Bacillati; phylum Actinomycetota; class Actinomycetes; order Micrococcales; family Dermacoccaceae; genus Calidifontibacter; species Calidifontibacter indicus. The sequence continues at coordinate 2,771,501 of NZ_QTUA01000001.1, forward strand.
AGCGCCGGCGAGCTGACCCACCGGCGTCCGGCCACCCCGTCGGGAGCGCCTCGGGCCCGCTGGGCCTGGCGGCCCGGCGAGGCTCAGGCGCGGCCGTGCTGGGTGAGCTCCCAGGCGTCCTCGCCCGAGCTCTCCTCGACCGGCAGGTCGTCCTGGTCGTACGCCGCGTCGCCGGGCACCTCGTCGCCACGCAGGCGGGCGAGGGTGTCGGGCAGGTCGTCCGGCTTGACCAGCACGTCGCGAGCCTTCGAACCCTCCGACGGGCCGACGATGCCGCGCGACTCCATGAGGTCCATCAACCGGCCGGCCTTGGCGAACCCGACACGCAGCTTGCGCTGCAGCATCGAGGTCGAGCCGAACTGCGAGTTGACGACCAGTTCGGCCGCCTGGAGCAGCAGGTCGAGGTCGTCGCCGATGTCCTCGTCGATCTCCTTCTTGGGAGCCGACACCGCGACGTCGTCGCGGTAGTTCGGTTGCAGCTGCCCCTTGATGTGGGCCACGACGTCCTTGACCTCGGACTCCGCCACCCAGGCGCCCTGCACGCGCATCGTCTTGCTGGCACCCATCGGCAGGAACAGCGCGTCACCCTGACCGATGAGCTTCTCTGCACCGGGCTGGTCGAGCACGACGCGCGAGTCGGCGAGCGACGACGTCGCGAACGCCAGGCGCGACGGAACGTTCGCCTTGATCAGACCGGTCACGACGTCGACCGACGGACGCTGGGTCGCGAGCACCAGGTGGATACCGGCGGCACGCGCCAGCTGGGTGATGCGGACGATCGACTCCTCGACGTCACGCGGGGCGACCATCATCAGGTCGGCGAGCTCGTCGACCACGACCAACAGGTACGGGTAGGGCTGTACGACGCGCTCCGACCCGGGCGGCGGCTGCACCTTGCCGGCACGCACCGCCTTGTTGAAGTCGTCGACGTGCTTGAACCCGAACGCGGCGAGGTCGTCGTAGCGGGTGTCCATCTCGCGCACGACCCACTGCAGCGCCTCGGCGGCCTTCTTCGGGTTGGTGATGATCGGCGTGATCAGGTGCGGGATGCCCTCGTAGGCAGTGAGCTCGACCCGCTTGGGGTCGACCAGCACCATGCGCACCTCGTCGGGCGTGGCGCGCATCATGATCGAGGTGATCATCGAGTTCACGAAACTCGACTTACCGGCACCGGTCGCACCGGCGACGAGCAGGTGGGGCATCTTCGCCAGGTTGGCGATGACGTAACCGCCCTCGACGTCCTTGCCGACACCCATCACCATCGGGTGGTCGTTGCCGCGGGCCGCCTGGCTGCGCAGCACGTCGCCGAGGCTGACCGTCTCACGGTCGGTGTTCGGGATCTCGATACCGATCGCCGACTTGCCCGGGATGGGGCTGAGGATGCGCACGTCGGCCGATGCCACCGCGTAGGCGATGTTCTTGCTCAGCGCGGTGACCTTCTCGACCTTCGTGCCCGAGCCGAGTTCGACCTCGTAGCGGGTGACCGTCGGGCCACGGGTGAAGCCGGTGACCTGTGCGTCGATGTCGAACTGCTCGAACACGCCGCCGAGCGCGTCGACGACGCGGTCGTTGGCGGCCGAACGGGTCTTGTGCGGCGGGCCGGCCTTCAACAGGTCGTTCGCCGGGAGGGTGTACGTGACGTCGCCCGCGAGGAGCAACTGCTCGGTGCGCTGCGGCAACGGAGTCGTCGGCGGCGCCTCGATCTTGGCGACCGGCGCGCCCGGCAACTGAACGGGCTTGCGGCTCGGCTCGGGGCGCTTGTCGGCGGCGGGCGCCGGTGCCGGTTCCGCGGCGCCGTCGTGGACCTCGTCCGGCTCGCCCGAGGTGGTCGAGGTGGTGGACGGTGCGGGCGCGGACGGCTTCGGTCGCGAACCGCGGCCCTTGCGCGGCACCACCTCGGCGGCCTGCTCGAACGGGTCGTCGCCGTCGAGCGCGTCGAGGCCATCGTCCTGGCGCGCCCTACGGCCGCGGGGCTTGCGGCGTCCGCCGTCGATGTGCTCGCCGTGCAGGTCGAGCGCGACCGCGTCGACCGGACCGTCCTCGTCGTGCTCGTCGAGCATCCGTCCGTAGAACAGGCGGTCGAGGACGTGGCGCGCCCGATCGCCGATCTCGTGCACCGGCGTCGCGGTGATCACCAGGAGCGCGAAGAAGCAGAGCAGTAACAACAGGGCGACCGCGCCCCACGTCGTGACCGCGGCGACGGTCGGGCTGGAAGCAAGGAAGCCGATCATGCCGCCGGCCGCCTCCAGGCCCTCGCGCGGCTGGGCGTCGGGCAGACCCTTGGCAATGCTGGTGAGTCCGCAGACGCCGAAGGCGAGCAGGCCGAGGCCGATGCTGATTCGGTTGGTGGCGTGGTGACCGCGCGGGGTGCGCAGGATGTGCAGGCCGAGGCCGAGCAGCACCACCGGGAGCGCCAGCGAGATGAGTCCGAAGGTGCCGGCGCTGATGGTGTGCACGACGTCGCCGAACACGCCGGCGATGCCCCACCACTCGACGGCGGCGATGACGATCGCGACCGCGATCAGGGTGAAGCCCACTCCGTCGCGGCGCAGTTCCGGCTCGAGGTCACGCGCGCTGGTGCCGACGCGGCGGGCGGTGCCACCGGCGACGTGCGCTACGCCCATCCAGGTGCCGCGCAGCGCGCGCACCGGCAGCGACGGTCCTCCCCCGCCACGGGCGGGCTGGCGTCCCTTGGCCGACGCAGAGGTCTTGCGGGCGGCGGGACGCGAGGAGGTGGACTTCGCTGCTGGACGGGAGGTCGACGAGCGGCCGCGTGAGCTGGACTTCGACGCGGTTTTCGGTGCGGACTGACGGGGGGCCACCGTCGCAGACTACGCGACAACCACTCCAGTCACACGCGCCACACGCTGGAGACCGCAAACGCTGCGCTTACCTGCAGCCGCCGCTGTTGCAACCGCAGCGACTGCCGGGTACTGCAGCGTGTGCGGGGTGGGGAGGGGCCGGTTGCGGGCCGGGTTGTGGGGCGGGCGCGGATTGGGCACTTTCGCATCGTGAGATGACGGCCGAGGTAGCTGGCGCGCGGCGCGCCGAGGTGGATATGGTCGCGACCAGGTCATGAGTCTCAGCGTCAAGCCCCGGCTTGCTGAGCGGCAACCCTCCACCGCGGTGGGGTGCTCCGGGTGACGACCGGGCCGTTGCCCGACCGGGCGGCGGCAAGCGCGGATCGCTGCAGCGTTCGCCCCGGGTTTTTCGGGGTGGGTCTGTGTCGGTCCAACGACCGACAGGAGCAGGCCCGATGTCCGTAGCCACCGAAGTCACCGAAGTCACCGACGTCAGCGAAGTCACCCGATCGACCGAGACCGGTCTCGACCCGGTCGTCGAGACCGCCGCCCGCCGCCTCCACCTGGTGCCGGACGACTTCACTCCCCCGCCCGCGCTCCAGCACCAGGGCATTCCGCTCACCGCCCACCACGAACTCGGCGTGCCGACGGTGCACCGCACGGTCGTCGACTTCGCCAACTTCGACCACGGCGCCACCAGCCCCGCACTGCGTACGGTCGAGCAGACGGTGGCTGCCGTGCAGCGCGTCTCGGGTTCGGTGCACCGCGGTGCCGGACACACCAGCCGGCAGACCACCCAGTGGTTCGAGGCCGCGCGCAAGGAGGTCGGCGCGTTCGTCGGTGCACGCGAGGACGACTACGTGGTCTTCACGCGCAACACCACCGACGCGTTGCGCCTGCTGGCCAACGCTCTTCCGCGCCGCACCCAGGTGTTCACCTGGGACTCCGCGCACCACGCCGCCCAGTTCGCCTGGGCGGGTCGCTCGATCCACCGGCTGCCGATTCCGGCGAGCACCCAGGACGCCCTCGACCTGTTGACCCAGGCCCTCGAGTCGAGCACCGCCGAGTCGAAGCTCGTCGTGATCACGGGCGCGTGCAACGTCACCGGCGAAGTCTGGCCGGTTGCCGAACTCGCATCTATCGCAACCGAATTCGGCGCCCGCACGGTGCTCGACGCGGCCCAGCTCGCGCCGCACCACCCGGTCGACATCGACGAGCTCGGCGTCGACTACGTCGCCCTGTCGGGCCACAAGACCTACGCGCCGTACGGCGCCGGTGCGCTCGTCGGCCGCGGCGACTGGCTCGACGAGGCCAACCCGTACCTGCCGGCCGGCGGCGCGACCCGCGCGGTCGGCACCCGCGCCGTGGAGTGGAATGTCGGACCGGCCCGCCACGAGGGCGGCACCCCGAACGCTGTCGGCGCCATTGCCCTGGCGTCGGCCTGCTCGACCCTGCGCAAGCACCACGACGCGATCGCCGCACACGAGGCGGTGCTGCACGAGCGCCTGCGCAGCGGCTTGGCCGCGATCCCCGGCGTCCGCCTGGTCAGTGTGCTCGGCCCGGAGCGCCCGAACGTCGGTGTCGTGACCTTCACCGTCGACGGGTTCGACTGCTCGCTGGTGTCGCAGGTGTTGTCGGACGAGCACGGCATCGCGGTGCGCGACGGGAAGTTCTGCGCCCACCGCCTGTGCGACCAGGTCGTCGGCGGGTGCGCCGTCCGTGCATCGATCGGCCTGGCCACCCAGCCGCACCACGTCGAGCGCCTGATCGACGCCGTCCGACGACTGGTGGAGCAGGGCCCGACCCTCGAGTACGTGCACACGCCCGGCGAGGGCTGGAGCGCGCCGTCCGACCCGCGCGACCTGGCCGAGCCTCTCCCCTGGTGACGGATTAACTCATGCCTCTATGACGATCGGGATGATCATCGGACGACGGCGCAGCTTGCCGCCGACGAACCCGCCGACGGTGCGTCGGATGACCTGCTGCAGCTGGTGGGTGTCGTTCACGCCCTTGGCGCGTGCCTGCTCGAGGGCGTCCTCGATCTTGGGCACGACCTTGTCGAACACCGCTTCGTCCTCGGCGAATCCGCGGGTGCGGATGTCCGGGCCGGCGGCGATGCGTCCGGTGGCGGAGTCGATGACCACGATGATCGTGACGAAGCCTTCGTCGCGCAGAATGCGGCGGTCCTTCAGCATCGTCTCGTCGGTGGCGCCGACCAGCGAGCCGTCGACGTAGACGTAGCCACACGGCACGACGCCGGTGATCGACGCTTGTCCGTCGACGAGGTCGACGACGACGCCGTCCTCCGCCAACATGACGTTGCGCTCGGGCACGCCGGTTGCGACGGCGAGGTCGCCGTTGGCCACGAGGTGACGCCACTCGCCGTGGATCGGCATGACGTTCTTCGGCCGCACGATGTTGTAGCAGTAGAGGAGTTCGCCGGCGCTGGCGTGGCCGGAGACGTGCACCAGCGCGTTGCCCTTGTGGACGACGTTGGCCCCGCGCCGCATCAGGCCGTTGATCACCCGGTACACGGCGTTCTCGTTGCCCGGGATGAGCGAGCTGGCCATGAGCACGGTGTCGCCGGGACCGATGTCGATCTGGTGGTCGCCGTTGGCCATGCGCGACAGCGCCGCCATCGGCTCGCCCTGCGATCCGGTGCAGATCAGCACGATCTGCTCGTCGCGCAGGTCGCCCAGCTTCTTGGCGTCGACGAGGATGCCGTCGGGCACCTTCAGGTAGCCGAGGTCGGCGGCGATGCCCATGTTGCGCACCATCGAGCGTCCGACCATCGCGACCTTGCGGTTGTGCACGCGCGCGGCGTCGAGCACCTGCTGCACGCGGTGCACGTGCGAGGAGAAGCAGGCGACGATGACGCGTCGCTCCGCCCCGGCGAAAACCCGCTCGATCGCGGGCGTGATGTTGCGTTCGGGGGTGGTGAAGCCGGGCACCTCGGCGTTGGTGGAGTCGGTGAGGAAGAGGTCGACGCCCTCTTCACCGAACCGGGCGAAGGAACGCAGGTCGGTGATGCGGCCGTCGAGCGGCAGCTGGTCCATCTTGAAGTCGCCGGTGATCAGCAGCGTGCCACCGGGGGTGCGCACGAAGACGGCGAGCGCGTCGGGGATCGAGTGGTTGACCGCGACGAACTCGCAGTCGAAGCCGCCGATCGGCTCCCGGTCGCCTTCCTTCACCGACATGGTGAAGGGGGTGATCTTGTGCTCCTTGAGCTTCGCCTCGATCAGCGCGAGGGTCAGGGTCGACCCGATGAGCGGGATGTCGGGCTTCAACCGGAGCAGGTAAGGCACCGCGCCGATGTGGTCCTCGTGGCCGTGCGTGAGCACGATCGCCTGGATGTCGTCGAGCCGGTCACGCAGGTAGTCGAAGTCGGGCAGGATCAGGTCGACGCCGGGGTGGTCCTCGGGGAAGAGCACGCCGCAGTCGACGACGAGCAGCTTGCCGTCGTAATCCAGCACGGTCATGTTGCGGCCGACTTCGCCGAGCCCACCGAGGGCGACGATGCGGACGCCGTTCTTCGGCAGTGCCGGCGGCGCGCCGAGTTCGGGGTGCGGGTGGCTCACAGCAGACCGGCCTTCGTCAGTGCGTCGCGGACGATGGTGCGCTGCTCGTCGGTCGCGGGCAGCAGCGGCAGCCGGCAGAAGTCGGACGGGATGACGCCTTGGATCGCGAGCGCGGCCTTGGCCATGATCGCGCCTTGGGTGACTCCCATGATCGCGTCCATCACCGGGATCAACTTCTGGTGGATGCGACGCCCCTCGGCGAGATCGCCCTTGTCGATCGCGGCGATCATCGCGGCGAACTCGTTGCCCGCGACGTGGCCGGTGACGGCGACGTGGCCGACGGCCCCGAGCGCCAACCAGGAGAAGGCGAGCACGTCGTCGCCGGAGAACCACAGTAGATCGGTCTCGGCGATCAGCTTGCTGGAGGCGTAGAGGTCGGCCTTGGCGTCCTTCATCGCCCGCACCTGCGGGATCTGCGCCATCTTGGCGATGGTGGCGCTCTCCATCGGGATCGCGCTGCGCCCCGGGATGTCGTAGAGCATGACCGGCACGTCGGCAGCCTGCGCGATCGCGCGCACGTGTTCGACGATGCCGTCCTGCGGCGGCTTGTTGTAGTAGGGCGTCACGACCAGCACGTTGTCGGCGCCGGCTCCCACCAGCGCCTTTGCTGCGGCGACGGAGTGGGCGGTGTCGTTCGTGCCGACACCTGCGGTGACCGGCACGCGGTCGCCCACCGCTTCAACGACGGCCTTGATGGTGGCGACGTTCTCCTCGTCAGTGGTCGTGGCCGACTCACCGGTGGTGCCGTTGACCACGAGTCCGTCGTGTCCGTTGTCGACCAGATGTGCGGCGAGCGCTTGCACTGCGTCGTAGTCGATGCTGCCGTCGGATTTCATCGGCGTCACCATGGCGGTGATCATGCGGCCGAAGGGGTTGTCCGTCATGGCTCCCAGGCTATCGGTGCCGGAAATGGTGATCGCGTTGCCACCCGCTCGGGGGTCCGGGTGGCAACGCGATCACGGGATACATCGGCGCCGCCTCGGATCTGTTACAAGCGTTCAATGTGATCTGGGGCACATTGCCGTCATGGTCGACCCCGCGGCTATCGGAAGCCGCTGATAGCGTCCCGGCCATGCAGCAATACCTCGATCTGCTCGACCGGATCCTGACTGAGGGCGCCCGCAAGGACGACCGCACCGGCACCGGCACCCTGTCGGTCTTCGGTCACCAGATGCGCTTCGATCTCAGCGCGGGTTTTCCGGTCCTCACCACCAAGAAGCTGCACCTGCGATCGATCTTCGGGGAGCTGCTGTGGTTCCTGCGCGGCGACACCAACGTGAAGTGGCTCAACGATCGCGGCATCACGATCTGGGACGAGTGGGCAGACGCCGACGGCGACCTCGGGCCCGTCTACGGGCACCAGTGGCGGTCGTGGCCCACGCCGTCCGGTGAGCATGTCGACCAGCTCGCGAACGTGATCGAGTCGATCCGCGCCAACCCCGATTCGCGGCGCCACATCGTCTCCGCCTGGAACGTCGCCGAGGTCGACCAGATGGCGTTGCCGCCGTGCCACACGATGTTCCAGTTCTACGTGTCGCCCGCCGACGAATCGGGTGAGCGGCGGCTGTCGTGCCAGCTGTACCAGCGGTCGGCCGACGTTTTTCTCGGTGTCCCGTTCAACATCGCGTCCTACGCGTTGTTGACCCACATGGTGGCCCAGGTGACCGGTCTCGGCGTCGGCGATTTCGTACACACCCTCGGCGACGCCCACCTCTACTCCAACCACCTCGACCAGGCGCGCGAACAGTTGACCCGCTCCCCCAAGCAGCTTCCGACGCTGCGCCTCAACCCCGAGGTGCGCGAGATCGATGCGTTCGAGCTCGACGACATCTCGTTGGAGGGTTACCAGGCAGACCCGTCCATCAAGGCGCCGATCGCGGTATGACGATCCGCCTCATCGCCGCGCGATCGCGCAATGGCGTCATCGGTCGCGACGGCGACATGCCGTGGCACCTGCCCGAAGACCTCAAGTACTTCAAGCGCACCACGATGGGCCACCCGATGATCATGGGACGGCGCACCTTCGACTCGATGGGTGCCCTGCCGGGTCGCCGCTCGATCGTCATCACGCGGCAGCCAGACTGGCACGCCGACGGTGTCGAAGTCGCGAGCAGCCTCGATCACGCACTGGCGCTGGTGGGCGACGACGACGTCTTCGTGGTCGGCGGCGCACAGATCTACGCCCAGGCTCTCCCCTTCGCCGACGAGATCCTGTTGACCGAGATCGACCGCGAGGTCGAGGGCGACACCTTCTTTCTCGAGCTCGCCGCAGACCGGTGGCTCGAGAGCTCACGGGACCAGCAGAGCGGCTTCGCGTGGGTGACCTACGAACGAGCCGTGCCTCGGGCAACGCTCGTGCTCGGCGACCGGGTCGGGCGCCAAGCCGGCCAGAAGATCGGGTCTTCGGTGGCGGTACTGCACGACGGACGGCTGTTGGTCACCCGCCGCGAGGACAACTCGCTGTGGTGTCTGCCCGGTGGCGGAATCGACCCCGGCGAGACCTTCGCCGAAGCCGCGGCACGGGAAGCATTGGAAGAGACGGGAATTCAGGTGGAGGTCGAGTCGGTGCTCGCCGTCTACACCGATCCCGACGTGGTGGTGCGCTCGCGCGACGGCGCGAAACTCACGCAGACGTACGGCGTGTGCTTTCGGGCCCGGCTGATCTCGGGCACACCGGGGTTGTCGGACGAGGTGACCGAGGTGGCGTGGGTCGACGCCGACGAGGCGTCCCGGCTGCCGTTCATCCCGTTGCACCGCAAGTTGGTGCGGGCCGCGTTCGATCCGGCCGACGCGCCCACGCTGTTCGTCTGAGGCGAGGCTGCCGCCCGCCACTTCAACGGCGTGGCACGATGGCGCAATGACTGAGCAGGGCTGGCAGCCTGACCCGAACGACCCCCGCAAGTTGCGTTTCCGCGATGGCAACGGCTGGACCGATTTCACCAAGCCGAACCCGGACGCGTCCGCGGCTGCCGCGCCACCGCCATCGTCGTCACAGCCCCAGAGTTCGCAGCCATCGGGCTTCGGTCAGTCGCAGCCCCCGGGGCAGGTGCGCCTGCCCGGCCGTTCCAACCAGGGTGCACAGGGTCAGCAGCCCGGTCAGCAGCCCGGTCAGCCGAACGCGCCCCGCGACCCGTACGCCCAGGCGCAGCAGCCCGACCCGTACGCCGCGGCGGCTCCGAGCGCGCAGGATCCCTACAGCCAGCAGCCCGCGCAGGCGGCGCCGTCGCAGAACTGGGGCACGCCGGCACCGCCTCAGCAGCAGAGCCCGCAGACCGGTGAGCAGGGTCAGCAGGGTCAGCAGTACGGCAACGCGCCGCACGACCCGTACGCCCAGCCCGGCCAGCAGCAGGGCCAGCAGCAGGGCGGCCAGCAGCAGGGCCCGCAGCCGTCCTATGTGCAGCAGCAGGCACCGCGTCCGGACGGTTTCGCCGGACAGGTGCACGGATTCAACGACCGCATCGCGCAGGGTTACGGCGATCAGTCGTTCGGCGGCCAGATGACCGGGCCCGCCGGACATCGGCAGGCCGAGTCGGGCCGGAGCGTCTTCACCGAGAAGACGCTCATCGTGAGTCAGAAGCGCAAGATCATCGAGGTCACGAACGAGTACTCCATCTACGCGGCCGACGGCTCCACCCTGGGCGCCGTCGTCGAGGTCGGTCAGAGCTCGATGCGCAAGGTGCTGCGCGTCATGACCAACTACGACCAGTTCCTCACCCACCGGCTCGAGGTGCGCGACAACCACGGACAGGTGCTGTTGCAGCTCACCCGTCCGGCCAAGGTGATGAAGTCGTCGGTGATCGTGCAAGACCCGCAGGGGCGCGAGATCGGCCGGCTCATCCAGCGCAATGTGTTCGGCAAGATCCGCTTCGGGCTGGAGGCCAACGGTCAGGAGATCGGCTCGCTCAATGCCGAGAACTGGCGCGCCTGGAACTTCGCCGTGCTCGACGGCCAGGGCACCGAGGTGGCGCGGGTGACCAAGACCTGGGAGGGCCTGCTCACCACGATGTTCACGACCGCCGACAACTACGCGGTGAACATCCACTACGACCTGCCCGAGCCGCTGCGCAGCCTGTGCATCGCGGGAGCGCTCACCATCGACACCGCCCTCAAGCAGGACGATCGATGACCTTTGCAGGCTCCGTCGGCGTTCTGCCGGGCGCTCCTTCGTCGCTGCCCGCACAAGTCGTCCCGCCTGCGTGAGCCTTGCGCTGCCTCTTCTGCAGCCTCCTTCGGCGTTGAGCCCCGTAGCAGTCACTTCGTTCCTGCTACGGGGCTCAGCCGTCCCGGCTGCGTGAGCCTCGGTCTGTGGTCCGGCGGGTGCCACCACCGGCATTGACAAGCATTCGTTGGTCACCGAGTCGAAACCAGTTGATTCTCAACGGGATTTGATCCACAGCCCCTCGGGTCGGTGTCGTTTCTCCACAGTTCTTCTGCGACTGATGGTGGGTGTCGGTGGTCGCACATATGTTTGATTCATGACCACCAGCTACGAGATCGACGAGCCTCTGAGCGAGGTCGAACTCGAGCTGCTCGAATCCGTGCTGAGCCGCAAAACCTACCGGGTGCGGCCGGTCATCACCGAACACTCAACGCCCACCGACATGCTGGCTGCGGCGGCGCAGCTGTGTCGGGACGCGTTCGCCAAGATCGACACCGACACCATCCGCGCCACCGACAGTCCCGCCGGCGACAGTGCGGCCGGCGACAGTGCGGCCGGCGACAGTGCGGCCGGCGACGGTGCGCGCCTCAGCGACGGGCACCCGTTGAGCCGGCTCTCCTCGGTGGAGGAGTTGCGGTCGTTGGAGGAGACGATCCGTGCGGCCGCGGTCACCGGTTCGGTGGTGCAAGGTGCTGCGGCGATCGCGATGGCGAGGTACGCCGCGATCGACCGCGAAGTGATCGATACCGACACCGGGTTCGCGGTGCCGGTCGAGCGGCCCATCGGGCATCAGGCCGACTTCGCCGACACCGATTTGGCCGCCGCCTGCCAGTTTGCGCCACGCACGGCGTCGACGCGTCTGGGTGCCGCGGTCACCGCGTGTACGAAAGCGCCGCGGCTGGTCGAGGCCGCGGTCGCGGGTGGGGTGCCGTTCTGGAAAGTGAGCCTCGTTGCGGCCGAACTGGCCGACGCCACCTCCACGACGGCGGCGATGGTCGAGGCCGAGTTGTTGGGTTCGCGCGGGTTCGCCTCGTGGGGGTTCCAGAAACTGAAGTCGACCGTGCGGGCCTTGGTGACCCGGTGGGAGGCCGACGCCGCGAAACAATCGAAGCAGCGGACCGCGCGGGAAGCGACCGGGGTCTGGGCGGAAGGCTCCGACATCCCCGGGTTGTCCGAACTGCGTGCGGTGGGTCCGGCGGATCAGATCGCGAAGATCCACGCCGCGCTCGACCAGTTGGCCGACACCTGGCGTAAACACCCCGAACAACATGCGGAAGCGCACCCCGAGCACTACCCGCAGGATCCGCAGCAAGGTTCGGAGCAGGGTTCGGAGCCAGGGTCAGCGTTCAAACCGACGGTCAAACCGACGCTCGGCCAGCTACGCCTCGACGCACTGTGCGACCTCGTCACCCAAGGCTGCGACATCGGGGTCCACCTCGTCATCCACGTCCCCTTCCAACGCCAGAACAACAGCGACGCTCACGACAGCGACAGCGCCCGGCCCGCGGCTCAGTCCGGTCGCGCCGACGGCAGCACTGGTGGCACTGGTGGCACCAGCGACGGCGCAAGGAGCACGCAGGCGCCGGCAACCGATGGATGCGACGACGATCGCCCACCCACCGACACTGCAGGCCCTCCCGAAAACAACTGGACCACAGACGGATCGCCTGGGTCGGACGGATGGCCCGGGTCGGAACCCTCGACCGGACCGCCAGGATCACCAGCGCCGCCCAGGCCACTTGGAGGCGCACCAGACGACCAGCACGACCAGCACGACCAGCACGACGACGGGAACGCGCCATCGGATGGTGTCGGCCGCGGCTCAGCTGCCGACTGGGCCGAGATCCCCGGCATCGGGTTGGTCGCTCCGGACACCGTCGATGCGCTGGTCGAACGGTTCGGGTGCCGGCTGACCCGGGTGCTGTTCGACACCGACACCGGCATCACCGCAGAGACAGCGTCGGCACGCTACGAGCCGCCACCGAAGGTCCGGGAGTTCGTGCAGTTGAGGGACCGGTCGTGCCGGTTCCCCGGATGCAGCCGTCCCGCGATCCGTTGCGACGAAGACCACGTGCAGGAATGGCCCACCGGCGACACCAAGGGCGCCAACCTCGCCGCGATGTGCCGGCACCACCACGACGCCAAGACCAAAGGCCACTGGGACGTCGAAATGACCGACGACGGCATCTGTACCTGGATCAGCCGCACCGGCCGCCGCTACACCACGTACCCCGACAGCGACAGCGGCCGCACCGAGAAGAATCCACCCGAGCCACGCTGAACCGCCCGCGCGCGACTGATCACGGAGCCCGACTGACCACGGAGCCCGCCTGACCACGCTGGCCGAGCCGTCCGACTCCGCCGAGTCAGGTGACTGGTCGAGTTGAGGTGCCGATCGGTCAGACACCCACCACCGCCAAGCAGACGCACACCGTCGACAAGCAGAGGATGACCAGCAGACGGCCAGCCGCCGGCAACTCAGCTGTCGTAGTCCAGGGTGACTTCGTCCGTGACCGGGTGGGACTGGCAGGCAAGCACGAGGCCGGCGGCAACCTCGTCGGGTTCGAGCGCGTAGTTGCGCTCCATCGTGACTTCACCTGAGACGACACGGGCGCGGCAGGTGCCGCAGACCCCGCCGGTGCAGGCGAACGGCGCGTCCGGGCGGGCCCGCAACGTCGCGTCGAGGATGGTCTCCGCTTTCGACGGCATCTCGACGCGGGTGGTGCGGCCGTCGAGGTTGACGGTGACGATCGCCTCGGCCGGGGCTGAGGTGTCGACCTCGACCCGACGCGGCGGCGCACTGCCGTCCTCGGTCACGTGGAACACTTCGTGGTGCACGTGGTCTTCGCTGACTCCCTTGTCCGCCAACAACTTTCGGGCGCCTTCGACCATTTCGAACGGTCCGCAGAGGTACCACTCGTCGACGGTCTCGATCGGCAACACACTGCCGAAGAGCAGTTCGAGCTTCTCGGCGTCGATGCGCCCGTTGAGCCATTCGACGTCGTGCGGCTCCCGGGACAGCACGTGCATGAGGTGCACGCGGCCGGGATAGGCGTTCTTGAGGTCTTCGAGTTCCTCGAGGCACATGATCGACTCGGTGCGCCGGTTGCCGTAGACGAGGGTGACGCGCGAGCCCTCCTCTTCCTCCAAAGCGGAGGTGAGCAGCGACAGCACCGGGGTGATGCCCGAGCCGGCAGCGAGCGCGACGTGGTGCCGGGCACCCACCTCGGACGGCGGAGTGACGAACGAGCCGAGCGGCGTCATCACGTCGATGCGATCGCCGACCTTCACCTCACGGTTGATCCAGGTGGACATCAGCCCACCGTCCACCTCGGCAGAACCGACCCGGATCACCTTGCGGCGCAGCGCTTCCGGCCGCGACATGCAGATCGAGTACGACCGGCGCACGTCCTGGCCGTCGATCGTGTGGCGCAGCGTGAGATGTTGTCCGGGCCGGAAGGCGAACTCGTCGCCGAGTTCGTCCGGCACCGCAAACGTGAGTGCGACGGCGGTCGGGGTGAGTCGCTGCACCTCGACGACCTCGAGTTCGTGGAACTGCGCGCGACGTCGGGTCGGCGTGGAGATGAGTGCGGTCACAGCGGTTTGAACTCCTCGTACGGTTCCTTGCAGTTCAGGCAGCGACGCAGAGCCTTGCACGCGGTCGCACCGAACTCGGACACGACCTCGGAATCGGTGCCGCCGCACAGCGGGCAGGTGACGACGCGGCGTCCCAGGCTGACCCCGATCGGCCCCGCCGATCCATGCGATCCGCGAGATCCATCCGAGCCGTGCGCGGCCTGGCCAGGAGGCGCAATTCCGAACTCGCGCAGCCGATCCCGTCCAGCCTGCGACATCCAGTCGGTGGTCCAGGCCGGGTGAAGAGCGATCTCGACCTGCGGCGTGCAGCCGCGGCGCTCGATGGCCGACGCGACGGCCGTCGTCATCGCTTCCATCGCGGGGCAGCCGGAGTAGGTCGGTGTCATGACGACGCGGACGACTCCGGTGTCGAGATCGGCCTCGAACGAACGGATCACGCCGAGGTCGTCGAGCGTGATCACCGGGATCTCGGGGTCGGGCACCGCCCGGACGGCGGCTTCGAGCTCGGTGATCCGGTCGACGGTGGTCACCATGGGCGTCACCACCTCCTCACCAGGTCGTCGCGTCGGGGTGGGAGCGGTGGATGTGCTGCATCTCGGCGAGCAGGTAACCCATCACCTGGGAGTGAACGCCGATGCGCCCGCCGCGGGCCGTGGCACGAGCGGAGTCGACGTAATCGAGCGTCGCTTCGTCGGTGACCGAACGCACGTAGGCCTTCGCGCCGTCGGCGAGCGACGACGGCAGCACGCCGACGCCGGATTCTGCTGCGGCACGGGCAGATTCACTGTCGTCGAAGAGTTCGGCGACGTAGGTCGCGACCGCGTCGAGGCCGGCCTGCATCCGCTCGTGCGACTGCTGGGTGCCGTCACCGAGTCGCAACACCCACTGGGTGGCGTGGTCGCGATGGTAAGCGACCTCCTTGATCGCCTTGCGGGCGATCGCGGCCACCTGGTCGTCGGCACTGTCGACCAGGCGCGCGTAGAGCTCGTACTGGTAGCTGGAGAACCACAGCAGCCGAGCCATTTCGAAGCCGAAGTCGCCGCGCTCCTGCTCGACGAGGTGGACGTTGCGGAACTCGCGTTCGTCGCGCAGGTAGGCCAGCGCGTCCTCGTCACGGCCGGTGCCGTCGACGCTGCCCACATAGGTGAGCAGTGCACGTGCCTGACCGAGCTGGTCGAGGGCGATATTGCCCAGCGCCATGTCCTCCTCGATCTGCGGGGCACGCGACACCCATTCGCCGAGGCGCTGGGTGTAGATCAGGGCGTCGTCGGCGAGCCCGAGCAGATAGTCGGCAACAGCCGGGCTCCCCTGTGCTTCAACGAGATCGGTCGGAGTCTCAGCTGCAGATGTCACAGGTACTCGACATCCTTCGGCACGTCGTAGGACGTCGGGTGCCGGTAGACCTTGTCACCGGCGGGGTCGAAGAAGCTCTCGCGTTCGTCGGGGCTCGACGCCGTGATGTCGGACGCCTGAACCACCCACACCGAGACGCCTTCCTGGCGGCGGGTGTAGAGGTCGCGCGCGTTGCGCAGCGCCATCTGTGCATCGGGCGCGTGCAGCGAACCGGCGTGCACGTGCGACAACCCGCGCTTGCTGCGAACGAACACCTCGAACAGCGGCCACTCCCGCTTGTCGACCCCGCTCATGCCACTGCTCCCTGCTGCCGTTCCTGCTGCTTCTCGTGGTAGGCGACGGCCGCCTCGCGCACCCATGCGCCGTCCTCATGCGCCTGCACCCGGTGGTTGATGCGCTCCTCGTTGCACGGGCCGTCACCCTTGAGCACCCGCCAGAACTCGTCCCAGTCGATCGCGCCGAAGTCCCAGTGGCCGCGCTCCTCGTTCCACTTCAGGTCGGGGTCGGGCAACTCGATGCCGAGCTTCTGAGCCTGCGGCACGGTCATGTCGACGAACTTCTGACGCAGTTCGTCATTGGCGAAACGCTTGATGCCCCATGCCATCGACTGTGCCGTGCGACCATCGCCGGCGTGTTCACCGGTGTCGGGCGGGCCGAACATCATCAGCGCCGGCCACCACCACCGGTTCGCGGCGTCCTGCACCATCGCCTTCTGCCGCTGGCTGCCCCGCGACATCGTGTACAGCGACTCGAACCCCTGCCGCTGGTGGAACGACTCCTCCTTGCACACGCGGATCATCGCCCGCGCGTACGGACCGAAGGAGCAACGGCACAACGGCACCTGGTTCATGATCGCCGCGCCGTCGACCAGCCAGCCGATCGCGCCCACGTCGGCCCAGGTGAGCGTCGGGTAGTTGAAGATCGAGGAGTACTTCTGCCTGCCCGAGTGCAGCTTGTCGAGCAACTCGCTTCGATCGACCCCGAGGGTCTCGGCCGCGGAGTAGAGGTAGAGGCCGTGACCGGCTTCGTCCTGCACCTTCGCAATGAGAATCGCCTTGCGGCGCAACGAGGGAGCGCGGGTGATCCAGTTGCCCTCGGGCTGCATGCCGATGATCTCGGAGTGCGCGTGCTGCGCGATCTGCCGGATCAGGGTCTGCCGGTAATCGTCCGGCATCTGGTCGCGCGGCTCGATGCGCAGGTCTGCCTCGATGAGCTCGTCGAAGTTTCCGCCGTCACCGCGCTGGGTGGCCGATGCGAGCAGCTCGTCGAGCGCATCACCCTCGGCAGCGTTGAGGGGCTCGTCAGGGTCGCCGAAGTCGTTGCCGTACATGGCTTCAGTGTGACGGGCATTACACCCAATTGCAATCTTGCACACAAAGTGTCATAAGCCTCGCAGTCCCGCCCGGTGGCACGCACCCCGCGCACGAAGTCGCGCCAGACGTGGGTTACTCCCTGGTTCCGTCGAATACCTGGCAGTAAGTCGCGCCAGACGCGAGTTGGTCGCCCGTCGCCAACGCCCTCCGCTATCGGCGCACCTCGCGCAGCCCCTTCTCAACCTGTCGGGTCCAACCCTTCGCGTCGAGCAACTCCAGCAGCGGAATCACCACACGGCGCGAGGAGTCGAGCGCCTGGCGAGCCTGGCTCGCGGTGAACGGCTGCTCGAGTCGGGCCAAGGCGCGCATCGCAAGGGCCGGCGCATTCGGCAGGAGCACGACCCCGCCGGGCAATCGGACGATGCGACTTGCCCGCTCGGCAGCCGCGAGTTCTCTTGCACCCAAACCGAGTTCGTCGAGGTCTGCGGCAGTCGGCGCATCGAACGGCGCTTCCTGCAGCCGATCGGTGAGCGCCTGGAGCGCCCCAGCGATCGGCGCCAGCGGGTCCTGCTCGCCGGTGACTCGCCCGCCGTCCGACCGCACTCCCGCCGCCTGCGCGACCGGTGCCAGCAGCGCATCATCGGGCAGGTCGAGCAGATCGACCGCGGCACCGACCGAAAGCCCGCCGCCGAGCGGATCGGCTGCTTCTGACGCCGCGACTTGCGAACGCAGCGCGTCGACCCACCGCGCCCAGGTCGCGTCTGTCACCCACCACTCACTGACGGCGCGCACACTGGGCGGAACCGCGTCGACGGCGAACCCGAGCGCGGCGAGATGTGCGGGCCGGACGGCGCCGCGCCGCTCCACCTGAACCGCCGGGTCGCGTAGGTCACGCACCTGCGCGAGGTCGTCGGCCCGGCGGGTGGCGGCACCGCGCCGGTGGAACGGCGGCGGATCCGGGTCGAGCACCTGCACCCCGCCGACGATCCGCTGCCCCGGGTCGCGCAGCACGACCCGGTCACCGGCGACCAGCGGCAGCGCTTGGTCGAAGGTGAGTCGCGCGTGCTCATCGCCGAGCGGACGCACCCGCACCGGCACCGATGCCGTGCCCACATGTGCGACGAGGTGAGCCGGCATATCCGCGGGCGACTCGCCGCTGACCAGCCGGACGTCGACCACGCCGGTCGCCGGCCAATCGTCACGCACGAGCGCCACGCCGCGTCCGACCTCGTCCGCCTTGACGCCCCGCAGGTTGACCGCCACCCGGCTCGTCGGCACCACCCGATCCCGCTGTTGCCCAAGGCTTTCGAGGCCGCGCACGACCACCGGTCGGCCGCCGACCCGGAGATGGTCGCCCACCGCGATGGTGCCGGCGCCGAGCGTGCCCGTCACCACCGTGCCCGACCCCTTCACCGTGAACGACCGATCGATCCACATCCGCAATCGCGCCGCAGGATCCGGCGGCGGGGCGGTGCGCACCAACAGGTCCAGCGCGGCTCGCAACTCCTCGAGCCCGGTGCCCCGAGTGCCGCTGACGACCACGGACGGCGCATCAGCCAACCCGGTGCCGGCGAGTTCCTCACGCGCCCGCGCGATCACCTCGTCCACCCGCTCGGGCGCGAGATCCGAGCGGGTCACCACGAGCAGACCGTGCTCGATGCCGAGCGCCGCGATCGCGTCACGATGGTCGGACGACTGCCGTTGCCACCCCTGGTCGGCGGCCAGCACGAACATCACGCTGGGTGCCGGTCCGAGGCCGGCGAGCATGTTGGCGATGAATCGCTCGTGCCCGGGCACATCGACGAACGCCACCTGCTCCCCCGATGTCGTTGTCGTCCAGGCGAACCCGAGGTCGATCGTCAGACCACGCCGCTTCTCCTCGGCCAGCCGGTCGGGGTCGGTGCCGGTGAGTGCGCGGACGAGGGTGCTCTTGCCGTGGTCGACGTGACCGGCGGTCGCGACGACGTGCATCAGACTTCCGCCAGCGCCGTCCGCAGGGCCGCTGCCACGCGTTCGTCGTCACCGATCGGGACGCATCGCAGGTCGAGCAGGCCGGCGCCGTCGTGCACCCGGGTGAGCACTGCCGGATCCCCTGCACGCAGCACCGGCGCCAGCCGCTCCGGCAGACGAATCGCCCACCCGGGCAACGGAACTCCGGGCGCTCCCCCACCGCCGACGCGTCCGTCGTGCGGCACGACGTCGAGCCCGAACTCCACGGCGATCCGCTCGCAACGGGTTCTCAGCTCGTCGGCGTCGGCGTGCAGTGCCGCCGTGACCGGCGCGAGCGGACCGGTGAGGGTCGCCTCGAGCGCAGCCAACGTCAGCTTGTCGACGCGCACCGCGCGGGCCAACGGGTGACGGGACAGTCGGTCGATCAGGTCGGCGCGGCCGAGCAGGATGCCCGCCTGCGGACCACCGAGCAGCTTGTCACCGCTGGCGATCACGAGGTCGGCGCCCTCGGTCAGCGCCGTGGTGGCGTCGGGCTCATCGGGCAGCAACGGGTCGGGGTGCAGCAACCCGCTCCCGAGGTCGTAGACGACGGGGAGTCCGCCCGCCAGCTCCCGCAACTGCGTCAGGTCGACACCACTGGTGAATCCCTCGACCCGGAAGTTGCTCGGGTGGATCTTCAACAGGCACCCGGTGAGCGGACCGATCACGTCGGCGTAGTCGCGCGGGTGGGTGCGGTTGGTGGTGCCGACCTCGCGCAGACGCGCCCCGGTCGACGCGATGAGGTCGGGCAATCGGAAGCCGGCACCGATCTCGATCAGCTCTCCGCGGCTCACCACCACCTCGCGCCCGGTCGCCAACGCGGTGGTGGCGAGCACGAGCGCGGCCGCCCCGTTGTTGACGACCAGCGCCGATTCGGCCGCCGGGCAGGCCGCCAGGAGCGCTTGTCGAGCGGCCACGCCACGCTTCGACCTGGTGCCGGTGGCGAGATCGAGTTCGACATCGACATAGCCGGCCGCGTCGTGCACCGCAGCCATCGCCGCAGTCGACAGCGGCGCCCGACCGAGGTTGGTGTGCACCACGACACCGGTCGCGTTGAGCACCGGCCGAAGTTGCGAACTGCGTTGTCGGGCCAGACGATCAGCTACTACGTCGACGACCTCCTCGGGCTCGAGCGCACCCGAGCGGGCGTCGTCGAGCACACCGTCGACGATGGCGCGCACCCGACGCTCACCGAGGCGCGTGCGGGCCTCGACCACCGGCGCCGACGCGAGCAGCACGTCGGTGCGCGGGATGCGACGTCTCGGATCCATCCTGCGACCTCCGGCCCTCGAGTGACGATCTGCTTGGCGAAGCGAACGAACGACTTGGCGGAGGCGGACGGGAATCGAACCCGCCAGGCCGAGCTACTCGGCCTCACCGGTTTTGAAGACCGGGGGGCCCACCAGGAACCCTGACGCCTCCGTGGCAGACCCTAGCCGCCCGACCTCCATCGCCGGTCCTCGCATCGTCTGCGTACGCTCGCAGAGTGACGACTACACCGACCGTCCGGCTGACCGACTACACCCACGGCGGGGGTTGCGCCTGCAAGATCCCGCCGGGCGAGCTGGAGGACGCCGTCCGCGGGCTCACCGGCCAGAGCGGCCCCGACATCCTCGTCGGGCTCGACGCCGGCGACGATGCAGCGGCGGTGCGGATCGCCGACGACCTCGCGGTGCTCTCGACCGCCGACTTCTTCACCCCTGTGGTCGACGACGCCTACGACTGGGGACGCATCGCGGCCGCCAACGCCCTCTCCGACGTCTACGCGATGGGCGGTCGCCCGGTCGTGGCGATCAACCTGGTCGGCTGGCCCCGCGATGTACTGCCGATGGAGCTCATGACCGAGGTGTTGCGTGGTGGTCTTGCGGTCGCCGGCGAGGCCGGTTGCCCGGTGCTCGGTGGTCACAGCGTCGACGACCCGGAGCCGAAGTACGGCATGGCCGTCACCGGCGTTGCCGACCCGAAACGGCTGTTGCGCAATGATTCCGCGACGGCAGACCTGCCGATCACGCTGACCAAACCGCTCGGTGTCGGTCTGCTCAACAACCGGCACAAGCGCACCGGTGAGGTCTTCGCTCATGCGGTCGAGGTGATGACGATGCTGAACCGCGACGCGTCGGTCGCCGCCCTCGAAGCAGGCGCTCGGGCCGCCACCGATGTCACCGGCTTCGGCCTGCTGGGGCATCTGCACAAGATGCTGCGCGCCTCGGGTGTCGGCGCGATGATCGAGCGATCGGCGGTGCCCGCGGTCGACGGCGCGCTCGAGGCCCTGCGTGACGGTTTCGTCTCCGGCGGCACACGTCGCAATCTCGACTGGGTGCGACCGCACCTCACCGCCGAGACCGGTGTCACGCAGGACGACCTGCTGTTTCTCGCCGACGCCCAGACCTCGGGCGGCCTCCTGGTGGTGGGCGAGGTGCCCGGGTATCCGGTGATCGGTCACACGGTGGTCGGCGCGGGCATCACCGTCCGCTGACGGAGTCCGGTCAGGCGGTGGTGATCGAGTCGCCGGTCTCCCCCGCGGCCCTGCGGGCGGCGAGTCGGCGCTTCTGCGGCTCGATGACGTACCGCGGGTCCTTCACCGATTCGATGCCGGCGTCGAACACCCCGAACCTGGTGCAGGCCGACGCCGCCAGCAGCGCGACGCCGGACGCGGCGGCCACCGGGCGCAGGCGTCCGCCGAAGAGCGCGGCTGCTCCCCCGACGGCCGCGAGCCGCTCGGCAGTGCGAAGCAGGCGACCGGCCGTGCCGTTGTGCAAGGTCTCGACGACGGTCGGGTCCATGCCGTGCTCCATGACCTTCGTCGCCACGATGTCGCCGACGACGGCGATCGCGGCGAGGGCACGCACCGGGCCGGTCTCCCGGGTCGGGGTGGTGATCATCGCCAGGCCGCAGGCCGCCAGGGTCGCGGAGCTGACGAACACGAACGGCAGGTGTCGATGGGCGTCGTTCCAGGTCGGATTCGCGGTGTCGGACAACAGAACTGCCGTGTACGACGCGAGCGGCGGGGAGAAGACGGCGGCCTCGAGCCCGGCCCAGGGTTCGACGGCGCGCAGCACCGGACGCAGCGGTCCGAGCGGCAGGCGGTCGCCGCTGAGCCGGTCGACCTCGGCGGCCCCGGCGACACCCGCACCGACGCTGTAGCCGGTGAGGATCCACGAGCCCATGCTCATCGGCGAGCTCACCTTGAAGGTGCGCAGCATGTTGTAGAAACGCTCCGGGCGGCCCAGATCGCGCACCAGCGCCGCGCCGCCGAGACCGATCGCGACGAGTCCGCCGAGGCGGGCGTTGCGGCGCAGCGCGTCGAGCCCGGTCAGTTGCGCACCGAGTGCGATCAGGCCCGACCCGCCGGCCACCCCACCGAGGAACAGGTAGGCCGGCACCTCGTGCTTCCACGGCGGTGCCTTGACGACGGCACGCCCGTAGTAGGAGGTGAATTCGACGTCGGGCACCATCGACATCTCGCGGGCGCCGTCGCCGCCGTCCCGCCAGCCGCGGCGTTCCCGTTTGCCGTCCCGCCGGCGCCGACGTCGAGTCGGTTGGGGCGGACGCAGTTCGTCGAAGTCGCTCAACGCAGACCGATTCCCTTCACGAACACCAGCGCCGACGCCGCGACCATGCCGATGGCCGCCGCGGTGGCGCGGCGGTACATCGCGTTGAGGTCGGCCGTCGGCACCCGCGGGTCGGGCGGCAGGCCGTAGACCTCGGGTTCGTCGAGCAACAGGAACACCGAGCCGGTGCCACCGACACCGTCGTGCTCATTCGCGCCGTACAACCGCGCCTCGGTGCGTCCTTGCGCGTGCAGTTCGGCCACCCGCTCCCGCGCGATGCGCACCATCTCGTCGTGGTCGCCGAACTTGATCGACGTGGTCGGGCAGGTCTTCGCGCAGGCCGGGGTCTGGTCGTCGAGCAACCGGTCGTAACACAGGGTGCACTTCTGTGCGACACCGTGATTGGGGTTGCGTTCGGCACGGTCGGCGGGCGCCGACACGATGCCGTCGGAGCGTCGCTCGATCACTCCGAACGGGCAGCCGGCCACGCATGTGCCGCATCCGTTGCAGACGTCGGCCTGCACCACGACGGTGGAGAACTCGGTGCGGAACAACGCGCCGGTCGGACAGACGTCGAGGCAGCCGGCGTGGGTGCAGTGCTTGCAGACGTCCGACGCCATGAGCCACCGGAAGTCGGGGGTGTCGCCGGGAATCGGCGAGGGATCGGGCACAGAGAGATCGGGCGCCTGCTCGACCGCGCGCACCGTCGGCATCCCGAGCGACACCAATTTGCGCCCCGATGCACGGGCCTGCGCGATCTCGGTCGCCCCCTGCTCGACGAACGCGACGTGCCGCCAGGTGTCGGCGCCCAACTGGCCCGAGTTGTCGTAGGACGACCCGAGCAGCGTGAGGTCGCCGTCGGCCGGGTTGTGGTTCCACTCCTTGCAGGCCACCTCGCAGGCCTTGCACCCGATGCAGATCGAGGTGTCGGTGAAGAAACCCTTGCGCGCTTCGTGCTTGTCCCAGCGGGCGTCGACCGCCGGGTCGGTCGGTCCGGAGAACTGCCCCATCACCCCTCCTTGCGCGAATCGTCTTGGTCAGCAGGCGGATACACGGTCTCACGGGACGGGTCGCTGATCCGGTGCCGAGCGTCCTCCGGCGCGCTGCCGGCGCGCTCCTGGTAGCTGCGCACCAACGCCGCCGCCTCCTCCCCGCGCGGACGGCGTCCCGGGCGGATGTCGGCGAGCCCGGCCTTCGACCCCTGGATGAGCACATTCGGGTCGAGTGAGATGCCGACCAGGTCGTTCGCGGCGTCGCCGGTGACCAGCGCGTTCGACCCGACGCCCCAGTGATAGGGCAGTCCGATCTGGTGGACGGTGCGCCCACCGACCTGCAGCGGCGTGATCCGGTCGGTGACGAGCACCTTCGCCTCGATCACGGCGCGCGCCGACACGATCGTGGCCCAGCCGTAGGGCTCGAGCCCGCGCTCGGCGGCCAGCAGCGGCGACACCTCGCAGAACATCTCCGGTTGGAGCTCGGAGAGGAACGGCAGGAAGCGGCTCATGCCGCCTGCGGTGTGGTGCTCGGTGAGCCGGTAGGTGGTGAACACGTACGGATACACCTCGGCGGCGTTCGCACCGACGGCGGCGAGGTTGTCGACGTCGTCGAGCACCACCCGCGACGGGCTCTGCTGTTGCGGGTAGAGCGCGTTGGGCACCGGCGACTCCGGCGGCTCGTAGTGGGTGGGCAGCGGGCCGTCGACCAGACCACTCGGCGCGAACAACCAGCCCTTGCCGTCGGTCTGCATGACGAACGGGTCGTCACCGGAAAGTCCCTGTGGCCCACCGGTTCCCGGTTCCGGGCGCGCGTCGGGCGGGAGGTCTTCGGGGAAGTCGGGGATGTCGTCGCCGACCCACTTGCCCTGCTCGGCATCCCACCAAACGTACTTCTTGCGCTCGCTCCACGGTTTGCCGTCGGGGTCGGCCGAGGCGCGGTTGTAGAGCACGCGCCGGTTGGCCGGCCAGGCCCAGCCCCACTGGTTCTGAGCCGGGCCGTCGCCGCCGTGCGGCACCCGGTCGGCGGCGTGGTTGACGCCGTCGGCGTAGACCCCGGCGTAGATCCAGCAGCCCGAGATGGTGGAGCCGTCGGCGCGCAGTTGGGTGTAGGACGAGATCGGTTTGCCTGCGTCGTCGCCGGTGAGGTGGCGACCGTTGATCTCGGCCAGCACCGACTCCGGGTCGGTCTCGCCGTGCGCGTCCTTCGGGTAGTCCCAGGTGAGGTCGAGCAGCGGACGGTCGCGCTCGTCGGTGGAGTCGGCCAGCAGCGCGCGGATGCGCACCCCAAGTTCGTGGAAGAACTCCAACTCGCTCTGCGCCTGACCCGGCGGCTGCACGGCCTGGTGACGCCACTGCAGCATCCGTTGGGTCTGGGTGAACGACCCCGCCTTCTCCACGTGGGTGGCCGCCGGCAGGAAGAAGACCTCGGTGCCGATGTCGTCCGGCCTGATCTCCCCGGAGACGACCTCCGGGCCGTCCTTCCACCAGGTGGCCGACTCGATCAGTTGCAGGTCACGCACCACCAACCACTTGAGGTGGTTCATCGCGGTGCGCTGCATGCGGCCGTTGGCCGACCCGACCGCGGGGTTCTGCCCCAGCAGGAAGTAGCCATCCACCCGGTCGGCCAGCATGTTCTGCACGGTCTGGTAGGTGCCGGCTGGTTCGTCGAGCCGGGGCAGGTAGCCGTACGCGAAGTCGTTGTCGGCGGTCGCCGCATCGCCCCACCACGCCTTCAGCAGACTCACCAGGTAGTCGTCGGCGTTCGCCCAGAAACCCTTCTCCTGCTTGGTGTGGACGGTGCGCAGGTAGTCGCCGAGGGTGTCCTGGAAGCCCGCCTTCGGCATCGGCAGGTAGCCGGGCAACAGGTTGAACAGGGTCGGGATGTCGGTCGATCCCTGGATGCTGGCGTGCCCGCGCAGCGCCATGATGCCGCCCCCGGGCCGACCGATGTTGCCAAGCAGCAGTTGCAGGATCGAGGCGCAGCGGATGAACTGCGCACCGAGAGTGTGCTGGGTCCAGCCGGTGGCGTAGGCGAAGCAGGTGGTGCGCTCGCGCCCGGAGTTGGCCGTGATCGACTCGGCCAGGTAGGCGAAGTCGTCGGGCTCGATGCCGCTGACCTGCGCGACCATCTCCGGGGTGTACCGCGCGAAGTGCCGCTTGAGAATCTGGAACACGCATCGTGGGTGCTGCAAGGAGTCGTCGCGCACCGGCTCGTGGGTGCCGCTCGCCGCGCCGCCCGACCCGAGTTGGTCTCCGGCCGCCTGGTCGGACGCGTGGGCACCGTGCATCACCCGGCGTCCGGGGTCGTCGGGCTCACCCTGCTCGTACGCCCAGGTCGTCGGGTCGTACTTGCCGCTGTCGGGATCGAACCCGGAGAACAGTCCGCCGAGGTCCTCGGTGTCGCGGAAGTCCTCGTTCACGACGGTCGCGGCGTTGGTGTAGGCGACGACGTAGTCGTGGAACCAGAGGTCGTTGCTGAGCACGTAGTTGATCAGGCCGCCGAGCAGGGCGACGTCGGATCCGGCTCGGATCGGGATGTGTCGGTCGGCCACCGCGCCGGTGCGGGTGAAGCGCGGGTCGACATGGATGACCCGGGCTCCGCGCGCCTTCGCCTCGGCAACCCACTGGAACCCCACCGGGTGTGCTTCGGCCATGTTGCCGCCCTGCAACACGATGCAATCGGCGTTGGCCATGTCCTGCAGCGATTGGGTGGCGCCGCCGCGCCCGAACGAGGCCCCCAGACCGGGAACCGTGGCGGAGTGTCAAATACGGGCTTGGTTCTCGATCTGGATCGCACCGGCGGCGGTGAACAACTTCTTGATGAGGTAGTTCTCCTCGTTGTCCAGCGTGGCGCCACCGAGCGAGGCGATGCCCATCGTGCGGCGCAGCGGACGGCCGTGCTCGTCGGTGTCCTGCCAGCCGCGGCGCCGCGCTTCGACGAACCGTTGGGCGATCATGTCGACGGCTTCGTCGCGGTCGAGCGTCGTCCAGTCGGTCGCGTGCGGCGCGCGATACAGCACCTGCGTGACCCGACCCGGCGAGTTGACCAGCTGCTCGCTCGCAGAACCCTTGGGGCACAAGCGTCCCCGTGAGATCGGCGAGTCGGGGTCGCCCTCGATCTGGACGACGCGTTCGTCCTTGACGTAGACCTTCTGACCGCACCCCACGGCGCAGTACGGGCACACGCTCTGCACGACACGGTCGGAGGTGGCAGTGCGCGGCTGGAGCGCGCGGGTCTTCGCGGAAGTGGCTGCGGGTCCACGGCCGAAGGTGTCCCCGGTGCGCAGTTGCCGCACCACGGGCCACTCCAGCGGACTCCAGGCTGCCATGGTGCCCAACCTAGCGCGGACGGGCGCTGCATGCCCAGCAAGCCCCGGCTGCCAGAATCTGCCGGGTGAGTGATGCAAGCGTGCGGACCGCCCGACCCGAAGACCTCCCCGCGATCGGTGCGGTGCAGGCGCAGGTCTGGCGGGACGCGTTCGGCGAGCTGGTCGAGCCGCAGACTCTCGCGGAGTTCACCCCTGCGGCGTTCGAAGCGGCCTGGCGCGAGTCGCTGCAGACACCGCCGTCGCCCGTGCACCGGCTCCTGGTGGCCACCGAACTCGACGAGGTCGTCGGGTTCGTCGCGCTCGGCCCGACCGACCGACCGACCGGCGGCGAGATCCTCTCCGGTGGAGTACACCCGGACCGCCGCGGTCGCGGCCACGGGTCGCGTCTGCTGAACGCTGCGATCGACACCCTCGCCGCCAACGACGTCCACCACGTGCGCGTGCGCATCGTCGAAAGCGACACCCCGTTGGTGCGCTTCCTGGCCGTCGCCGGGTTCGCGGCCACCGGCGGCTACGCCGACCGGGTCGTCACCTCCACCGGCGGCACGGTGCGGGAGATCGAGTTGCACACCGACTCCAGCGCGTCCGCCGAGCAGGAAGACCACGACCACAACCACCACCACTGATCACGACCCCTGGTCGACCACTGCCATGTTCATCGACCGTCTCGCACCGGGCCTCGCGGACAACGCGAAACCCGTTGCTCTGCAGGGCCTCTGGATCGGCATCGCCACCGGCCTCTATGCGATCAGTTTCGGAGCCCTGGCGTCCGCCGCCGGCCTGAACCTCTGGCAGGCAGTGCTGCTGTCTGCGCTGTTGTTCAGCGGCGGCTCGCCGTTCGCGCTCGTCGGCGTGATCGCGTCGGGCGGCACGGGTGCCGCCGCGGTCACCACCAGCACGTTGCTCGGCTTGCGAAACGGCTTCTACGGACTCCAGGTCTCCCGGCTGCTGCAGGCGAGGGGATGGCGCAAACTGCTCGCGGCACACCTCACCATCGACGAGTCGACCGCCGTCGCTGTCGCGCAGCCCGATCGCGAGCGCACAACGGTCGGCTTCTGGTGGACGGGCATCGCGGTGTTCATCTTCTGGAACGCGTTCACCGTCCTCGGCGTACTCGTCGGCAACGCCCTCGGCGACCCGAAGCAGTGGGGTCTGGACGCCGCTGCTTCCGGCGCCTTCATCGCGTTGCTGTGGCCGCGATTGACGACGATCCGCACTCGATCGAGCGCCGTCGCGGCCGGCGCTATCGCGCTGATCGCCTCACCCCATGCGCCGGCTGGCACCCCCATTCTCATCGCCGCGCTGGCGGCGGTCGTCGCCGGCGCGCTGCCGGACAAGAGCGAAGGCAACAACGGCACGCACATCATCGACGAAGATCTCCCGCATCATGAACGCGGCAGGCACAGCGATTGGCCCACGCCGTGAGCATGTGGACGACAGTGCTGCTGGCCGGTGTGCTCTCCCTGCTGACCAAGCTGGCCGGATTCGTCGTGCCGCAGGAATGGCTCGACGGCCCACTCGTCAGCCGGATCATGAAGTATCTGCCGATCGCGCTGCTCGCCGCCTTGGTGGCGGTGCAGACCTTCGGTGGCTCGGGCGGATCGGTGACAATCGATGCGCGAGCGGCCGGGCTCGCGGCGGCGGTCGTCGCCCTCTGCCTGCGGGCGCCCTTCCTGGTGGTCATCATCGTGGCTGCAGCAACCGCCGCAATCCTGCGGGCGTTCGGGATCGGCTGAGAGACAACAAGATTCGGGACCGATCCGTCGGGCGCTACTGCGCCCGCTGCAGCCGCGGGATCGCCTCGTAGGCCCACCAGATGTGCTGGTCGACCAACTCGGCCGCCTCGTCGGCCGACCGGGCCTCGATCGCCGCCATGATCGCGTGGTGATGCGCGCGCAACTGGGTGCGCACCTGCGTCCACTCGGCAAGCTCGCCGAAGCCCCAGCCGATCGGTAGGTTCATCGCCTCCCGGATCGCGACCGTCAGATCGGTCACCAGACGGTTGCCCGCCGACCGGGCGATCGCGACGTGGAACTCGGTGTCGAACCTGCTGAACTCCTCGCGGGTGAGGTCGTCGTCGTCCATCAGCTCCAGGGCCGCACGCATCGCCGCGCGGGCGTCGTCGTCGGCGTGGGCGCAGGCCAACGCCACCGAGAGTCGCTCGAGCACGACCCGCACCTCGGTGACATCGCGTCCGGGAAAGTTGGCAAGCGCCACGTGCATGCGCAGCATCCGGGTGAGCGCGACGTGCGGCTCCCCCTCCACGATCGTGCCCCCGGTGGCTCCGGCGCCGACGTTCGAGCGCAGCACTCCGTTCGCCTGCAAGGTGCGCACGGCCTCGCGAACGACCGCCCGACTCACCCCGAGTTGAGCGGCCAGGTCACGCTCGGCGGGCAGGGTCGAACCGCGTACCAGTCGGCCGTCCAGGATCCCTTGTTCGATCCAGGCGACAACGAGCTCCCACGCCTTGGTTCCGGCCGCCCGTTCGACGTCTTCGCTCACCCCTCGAACTCTAGGCCCACCGCGTGCTGGCACGACAGCACCGGCCGACACGCGCAGACCCGAGAGGTGAACTCGCCGGTAACCCGCGGATTACCACTATGGTGTGCATCACAATTATGGTCTGACCATTCGACACCTCCTCGAAAGGCCCCCCGATGACGACCACCTACACCCCACCGCTCGCGCCGGTGGCCGACAGCCTCTGGTTGTCGGCGATCGTCGCGATGCTCCCGTTGCTGACCGTGTTCGTGACCCTCGGCGCGCTGCGCTGGAAGGCGCACTGGGCCGGCCTCACCGCTCTCGCCGTCTCGATCGTCGTCGCCGTGATGGCGTTCGACATGCCGGCCAACCTCGCCGTGCTGTCCGCCACCGAGGGCGCCGTCTTCGGGCTCTTCCCGATCATGTGGATCGTGTTCTGCGCGATCGTGCTCTACCAGATCACGGTGGTGAGTGGACGCTTCGACGACCTGCGCGCCACCTTCCACCTGGTCTCCGACGACCCGCGCATCCAGGCCATCATCATCGCCTTCTGTTTCGGCGCGATGCTGGAGGCACTCGCCGGATTCGGCGCGCCCGTCGCGATCACCGGCGTGATGTTGATGGCAGTCGGGTTCTCCCCGCTGCGCGCGGCCGCGGTCGCGCTGCTCGCCAACACCGCGCCGGTCGCCTTCGGCGCCGTCGGCACCCCAATCATCACGGCGGGCACGCTCACCAAGATCGACTACAACGAGATCGGCGCCTATGTCGGTCACCAGACCCCCGTACTCGCCATCTTCGTGCCGCTGATGCTCGTCGCCCTGGTCGACGGCAAGCGCGGCATCAAGCAGACCTGGCCGATCGCGATCGTCGTCGGCCTTGCGTTCGGCGTCGCCCAGTGGGTTTCGGCCACCTGGATCTCGGTCGAGCTGACCGACGTCATCGCTTCTCTCGCCGCCCTCGCCGTGGCCGTCATCATGCTGCGCTTCTGGAAGCCGGTCGGACGCGACGAAGCCCTCGCCGACCTCGCCCTCGCCCGTAAGCGCGAGCTGGCCACCGTCGGTGGCTCCGGTGACGCCGGTGATGTCGGCACCGACGAGGCCGACACCGCCCAGAGCGCCGAGGAACTCGACGCCCACGCGCGCTCGCTCTCCCCGGGACGCATCGGAATGGCGTTGTTCCCCTACCTGCTGATCATCGTCGTCTTCGCTGCCGCGAAGCTCATCGACCCGATCAAGAACGCCCTCGCCGACACCGACCGCAAGATCGAATGGCCTGGCCTGCACGGCGAGGTGGTCAACGCCGCCGGCAAGGTGTCGTCGACCACGATCTACAACTTCCAGTGGCTCTCCTCTCCCGGCACGCTGCTGCTCATCTGCTCACTGATCGTCGCGCTCGTCTACAAGGTGTCACCGGGCAAGTGGCTGCACGAGTTCACCTCCAGCGCAGTCAAGTTGCGGTTCGCCTTCCTGACGGTCGCATCGGTTCTCGCCCTGGCTTATGTGATGAACCTGTCGGGCCAGACGATCACCATCGGCACCTGGATCGCCGGGGCCGGCACCGCGTTCGCGTTCCTGTCGCCGATCCTCGGTTGGTTGGGCACCGCGGTCACCGGTTCCGACACCAGCGCCAACGCGCTGTTCGCGACGCTGCAGCAGACCGCGGCGCACAACGCCGGCATCGACCCGACCCTGCTCGTTGCCTCGAACTCCTCAGGCGGCGTCGTCGGCAAGATGGTCAGCCCGCAGAACCTCACCATCGCCGCCACCTCGGTCGGTCTGCTCGGCCGCGAGTCGGACATCTTCCGCAAGGTCGTGCTGTGGTCGATCGGACTGCTGGCCGTCATGTGTCTGCTCGTCGGCTTGCAGGCCACCGTGCTCTCGTGGATGCTGCCGTCATGAGAGTCGCGCTGTTCGCCACCTGTTTCAACGACACGATGTGGCCGGAGACCCCCAAGGCGACGGTGCGCCTGCTGCGCCGCCTCGGTGTCGACGTCGAGTTCCCGCCGGAGCAGACCTGCTGCGGTCAGATGTTCACCAACACGGGCTACGCCGATGAGGCAATTCCGTTGGCGCGCAAGTTCGTCGACGTGTTCGAGCCGTACGACGCCGTGGTGTCGGTTAGTGGTTCGTGCACCGGTTCGGTGCGCGAGCAGTACGACGAGTTGGCCCGTCGCTCCGGCGACGGCGCCCTCGTCGACGGGGTCACGAAGGTCGCTCCCAAGACGTACGAGCTGTCGGAGTTCATCGTCGATGTGCTCGGCACGACGAACGTCGGTGCCTACTTCCCGCACCGCGTCACCTATCACCCCACCTGCCACTCGTTGCGGATGCTCAAGGTGGGTGACCGGCCGCTGCAGTTGTTGCGGGCGGTGCGCGGCATCGACCTCGTCGAGCTGCCCGCGGCCGACGAATGCTGCGGGTTCGGTGGCACCTTCGCGATGAAGAACGCCGACATCTCGGTGGCCATGGGCAGCGACAAGGCCCGCCACATCCGCGAGACCGAGGCAGAGGTCGTCGTCGCCGGCGACAACTCCTGCCTCGCACAGATCGGTGGGGTGCTCGGCCGGCAACGGTCCGGCGTCCGCACCATGCACCTCGCCGAGGTGCTCGCCTCGACCGACGGGAGCACGACATGAGCAACCCGAACCCGCTGGGTACCACCACGGCCACCTTCGTCGGCATGCCGAAGTTTCCGACGATGGCCAAGGATGCCCTGGCCAACACCCGCCAGCGACGCAACCTGCTGCACGCCACACACACCATCCGGGCCAAGCGCGCCGCGGTGGTCGACGAGGTGCCCGAGTGGCAGGACCTGCGCCGCAACGGTGCCGACACCAAGGACGAGGTGCTCGCCAACCTGGAGCAGTACCTCGTGCAACTCGAGCAGAAGCTCACCGAGCAGGGCGCGACGGTGCACTGGGCGCGCGACGCCGAGGAGGCGAACCGGATCGTGCTCGATCTGGTGAAGGCCCAGGGCGTCGACGAGGTGGTGAAGGTCAAATCGATGGCCACCCAGGAGATCGAGCTCAACGAGGCATTGGAGGCCGCCGGCATCCACGCCTGGGAGACCGACCTCGCCGAGCTCATCGTGCAACTGGGTGACGACCGCTCCTCCCATATCCTCGTGCCCGCGATCCACCGCGGACGCGCGGAGATCCGCGAGATCTTCCGCACCCGGATGGGGCAAGTCGGCCGGCCGGCGCCGGACAACATGACCGACGAACCCCGCGAACTCGCCGAAGCCGCGCGTCTGCACCTGCGGGAGAAATTCCTGCGGGCCAAGGTCGCGATCTCCGGTGCCAACTTCGCAGTCGCCGACACCGGCACCCTCGTGGTGCTGGAGTCGGAGGGCAACGGACGCATGTGCCTGACCCTGCCCGAGACCCTCATCTCGGTCGTGGGCATCGAGAAGGTGCTGCCGAAGTGGGAAGACCTCGGCACGTTCATGCAACTGCTCCCCCGGTCGAGCACCGGCGAGCGGATGAACCCGTACACGACGATGTGGACAGGTCCTGCCGCCGACGACGGGCCGCAGAACGTTCATGTCGTGCTCGTCGACAACGGCCGCACGCACGTGCTCGCCGACCCGGTCGGGCGGCAGGCGCTGCGGTGCATCCGCTGCTCGGCCTGCCTCAATGTGTGCCCGGTGTACGAACGCGCCGGTGGGCACGCGTACGGGTCGGTCTACCCGGGCCCGATCGGTGCGGTGCTCACCCCGCAACTGCGCGGCACCTCCAGCGCGATCGATCAGTCCTTGCCCTACGCGTCCAGCCTGTGCGGTGCGTGTTACGAGGTCTGCCCGGTGCGCATCGACATCCCGACGTTGCTGGTCAAACTGCGGACGCAGGTGGTCGACGAGCATCGCGACGGACGGCCGTCGGTGGAGGCGCGCGCGATGAAGGCCGCGGCCTGGATGTTCTCCGACAGCAGCCACCTGACCAAGGCGCAGAAGGCGGCGACCCTCGGGTCGAAGCTGCTCGGCAAACGCACCGCGCTCGGGGCCATCCCCGGTCCGGCGGCGGCGTGGAGCGGAGCACGCGACGTGCCGGTGCCGCCCAAGGAGACCTTCCGGCAATGGTGGGACCGCACGAACGGAGGCAACGAATGAGCACCGCCCGCGAGGAGATCCTCGACCGCATCCGGCGCGCCCAGACCGACTCCGCCGCAACGGTTTCGGTGCACGAGGCGCCGGCTCCCGAAACCCTCGACACGCAGCCGATGCTCGAGTTGTTCGTGGAGAACCTCGTCGACTACCGGGCGGTCGTGCACCAGGTCGGTGCCGGCGAGGTCGCGGGCAAGGTCGACGAGATCCTGCGCAACCACGACTGCCGCAGCGTGGTGATTTCGCCTGACCTGCCTGACGACGTCCGCCCCGGTGAACTCGACCCCACCGTCGACGACGGGCTGTCCGCGTACGACCTGGACAAGCTCGACGCGGTGGTCACCACCAGCGCGGTCGGTATCGCGCGCACCGGCACGATCGTGCTCGATCACACCGACGGTCAGGCGCGGCGTGCCCTGTCCCTGGTGCCCGACGTGCACGTGTGCGTCATCAGGGCCGACCAGGTGGTGACGTCGGTGCCCCAGGCCACCGCGGTGCTGCGGCCGTCGGTCGAGCAGGGGCGCCCGCTCACCTGGATCAGTGGCCCGAGCGCCACCTCCGACATCGAACTGAACCGGGTGGAGGGGGTGCACGGCCCCCGCAATCTCGAGGTCATCCTCGTGCGTTGAGCCGGTCCTGATCGGGTTCGTCGACGGCGTCGTGTGCGGTTTCGCGCACGGCGCCGTCGGTCGTGTCGTCGGCATCTTCGTCGGCCTCTTCATCCGCCCCAGCTTCGGCGGCTACCTCCACTCGGCCCGAACCGCGCCTGCGGGCGATCAACCACCGGACGAGTTCGATGAGCGCCGAGGCGAGGATCGCCAACCCCAACCCGAGCGCCAGGCCCTTCAGCGGGTCCTGCTCGAAGGCATGCCCGCCGATGTAGCCCATCAACGTGCCGTGCAGCGCCCAAGCACTGACACCGATCGCGTCGAACACCGTGAACCGCGCCCGCGGGTAGCGCATGGCGCCGAAGACGATCGTGGTCGCGATGCGCCCCCACGGGATGAACCGGCCGATGACCAGCGCCATCCCGCCGCGGGTCTCAAGTAACCGTTTGGCGCCGGCGATCGCGCGTCCCCGCCGGGAGTCGGGGGGGATCGCCTCGATGCGACCGGCCGCGCTGCGCCCGATCAGATACGCAAGGTGGTCGCCGGCCATCGCTCCCGCTCCCGCGGCGAGAAGGATCAGCAGCAGGTTGGGCGAACCGGTCGACCCGGCATAGACGCCCGCCATGATCAGCGGGGCCTCGCTGGGAAAGACCGGCACGACGGCGTCGACCAGGGAGATGACGGCGATGAGCGGGTAGATCCACGGCGAGTCCATGAGCTCGCCGAGGGACGTCAGCAGCCCGTCGAACATCGTGCTCCCATGCGCGGACGGTAACCGGCGCAGGCGACCTGACGCTGAACGAACTGTGACGGGAGTTACAACCCCAGGTAACGCTCCAGGCCCACCGTGAGCCCCGGGTGGTCGGACACACCGCGCACCCCGGCGAGCACGCCCGGCATGAAGCTGATGCGGTCGAACGAGTCGTGCCGGATGGTGAGTGCCTCGCCGACTCCCCCGAAGTTGACCTCCTGGTGGGCAACGCGTCCGCGCAGCCGCATGGCGTGCACGGGCACACCGTCGACGAGCGCCCCGCGGGCGCCGTCCGGGTCGTGCTCGGTGGCGTCGGGCACAGCGCCGAGACCGGCGTCGCGCCGGGCCTCGCCGATGAGTCGCGCGGTGCGCGCGGCCGTGCCGGACGGCGCGTCGACCTTGTCGGGGTGGTGGGTCTCGACGACCTCGACCGACTCGTAGAAGCGGGCCGCCTGCTGCGCGAAGGACATCATCAGCAAGGCCCCGATGGCGAAGTTCGGGGCGATGAGCACGCCCACCTCCGGACGCTGCGCGAGTTGCTTCTCCAGGGTCGCGAGGCGATCGTCGTCCCACCCGGTGGTGCCGACGACGGCGTGCACGCCCTGCTCGACGCAGTGGGCGATGTTCTGCGGCGACGCCGACGGCACGGTGAGCTCGATCGCCACCTGCGCGCCGGCGAGATCGCCGAGGTCGTCGCCGTCGTCGAAGGTGCCGACGAGTTCCAGATCGTCTGCCTCCTGCACCGCCTGCACGGCCTGCGAGCCCATCCGGCCCGAGGCCCCGATCACTGCCACTTTGATCCGCTCAGTCACCCGGCCAACCCTAGGCCGAGGCGGGGCCGCATCTGCAAGACTGTCCACTTCCGTGGTCCAAGGGGAAGGCGATGATGGTCGAGGGTGACACCGAGCTGCAAGGGGCAGCCGCCGACGATCCGTACGACGCGATCGTGCTGGCCGGCGGACGCGGGTCGCGGCTCGGACTGGTCGACAAGGCGACGCTCGACGTCGGTGACGGACCGCTGCTGGCCGGGGTGCTCGAGGCGGTCGCCGCTGCGCGCCACGTCGTGGTGGTCGGGCCCCCACGTGACCTGCCCGCCCACATCCACCAGGTGCGGGAGGAACCCGTGTTCGGCGGCCCAGCTGCCGCCGTGGTCACCGGCTTGCACGCATTGCCAACCGAATCCGGCGCGGACGGCGCCGCACCCTGGACGATCGTGCTCGGGTGCGACCTGCCACTCGCGCGCCAAGCGGTGCCGCTCTTGCTGGCCACACGCCGCGGCGAAGGGTGCGTGCTCGCCGATGGCGAGGGCCACGCCCAGTGGGTCGCCGGGGTCTACTCGACATCCGCGCTCGTGGCGGCGGCCGAGTCGCTGGGCGACGCCACCGACCGTCCGCTGCGCGCCCTGCTCGGACGCCTGTCCACCCGAGCGCTCGCGGCACCGGGACGCGTCGGTGACGACGTGGACACGTGGGACCAGGTGTCGGAATGGAACGACTACTTCATCGACGGCGAGGACGCCGACGAGTCGTCCGCGGACGACGAACCCGAGGAGCGCAGCGCGAATGAGTGACAAGAACATGGCGGAGCCGACCCGTACGGAACAGGAAGCCTGGCTCCAGGAGGCCTGCGCGGCCATCGGTGTCGACTACTCGCTGCTCGACGTTTCTCTCGTGCTCGAGCTGACCAAGCAGGTGGCGCACCGATTCGTGCGCCCGATGGCGCCGGTGTCGGCGTACGCGTTGGGTGTCGCAGTGGGTCTCTCGGCGGCTGCAGAAGGGCCGGTCGACCAGCGTGCGCTGGTGGAGCGGATTGTGGAAACCCTTCCGCCGCAGAAGGATTGATCTCATCTACAAGACGATCGATCGCCTTGGGCGAAGGTATGCCTCGATCGTCCGGCCCGAAAGCCCTACTTTCGACGAATGGCAGACGGGGCGTGGTAGGTCGTCCAGAATGGTGCCGAGGGGGTGGGTGGGTGATGTTTGACGGTGCAACGGGGCCCGACGATGCGTGCACGCAACGGGCCATCGGATGAGCCGGGTTCTGCTCGTGACCCACGAGGCGACCCTGAGCGGCGCGCCGAGGGTGGCACTACTCGTCGCCCGGGTACTTCGCGATGTGGGGCACGATGTCGATGTCGTGAGCCGGACCGATGGTCCAATGCTCCAAGAATTCGCCTCTGAATCGAGGACCCGTCTCGAGTTCGCCCACCGTTGGCGAAGGCGGCTGTGGAGCTATGCACCGCGCAGGGTCGCCCTCACAGTCGACCTGATCCTCGCCACCGCGACCATGCTCAGGCACCGCCCCGACATCGTGTACGTCAACTCGACGTCAGCCGCGATCTACTCACGTGCGGCGAGACTCACCAAACGACCGACGAATATCCTTCATGTGCACGAGTCCGGCACGAACAGTGACTTCTTCATCCGAAGAGCTGGCCTGACCCTGACGTCTGGCGATATTCGGCTGGTGGCGTGTTCGCCCAGCGTTCGAAAAGAACTCGGCGTGCTTCTCGAGGTCCCGGAAAGCTCAATCCACCTGTTGCTCTCCGTGCCGGATGACCGCGAGGTGCGACGCAGCCAGCCGCTCCCGCCGGGGGCGGCCGATGACGTCGATGTCTTGACGATCGGATGCTGCGGCACCGCAGAGCTTCGAAAAGGTGTCGACCTCTGGGTGGATGCGGCAACGCGAATCCAAGCCGCATTGCCTGAACGCCGGTTGTCGTTCCCGTGGGTCGGCTCGGTGGACAGCGCCGATCGCGCCCGCTGGGAGGCGGGTTCCCCGATCGACTTCATGGGCGTCCGGTCAGACCCCTACCCTGTCCTGCGAAGCTTCGATGTGATGGTGCTGCCGTCGCGCGATGACCCGTTTCCACTGGTGGTGATGGAAGCCATGCTGCTCGCTCGACCCATCGTGGCCTTCGACGTCGGCGGCGTACGCGATCAGTTGGGCGACGCGGGTGTAGTCGTGCCGGCGAGCGACGTCGACGCTTTGGTAGGAGCGGTCGTCAGCTTGGTCGAGGATCCGACGCGACGTGACGAACTCGGCCGTGCCGCAGCGGAAAGAGCCGAAGTCCTTTATACGCGGTCTGCGTTCAGCACAAAGTTGCTGCAAGTACTGCGTCCCACGCCGACCGCTACTCGCGACCAAGCCAACATGGCCCTCTAGATCGGAGTGAATCCCAACGGGCGTGCCCGACGGCGCCTCCAGTGGTCAGGCAACTCAACCGCATTGGGGCCTGCGACAACCCAAGTGTCGCTCGGTTGAACGCCGACGATCCACGGGTGCTCTACCGAAAACGCTGACCGCAGTTGGAGAAGGCCGTCGTCGTCGAGATCCTCGATCACGATGTTCGACCCAGCGTCGAGGCTCGCCAGTCGTCGACAAAGGTCATCGACAGACCCGCATGTCGACATGATCACTGGACGGCCACCGCGCTCGAGGGTCGTCGGTGTTGGCGTGTGCCCGGCAAAGTCGCCAGCACGGTCAAGATTGAACAGGTGGAGAGGCTGCGTGGGACTGAATGCGAGATGATCGACCTCTTCGATGAGTTCGCTGAGCACCACTTGACGATCCACCAATCGTCGAAGCGCACGTGCACGACGTGACTCGCGTAACCAGCGCAACCGCCAGCCATGGTCGCTGACCAGAGGTAAACGCCGCCACCGACGGCTCCTCGAGCCCAGAATTCCGCACGTCGTCCGAACATCCTCGAACTCTGGGTACATCGAACGGACCTTTTGATGTGCCGCCGCAAGACCCCGCATGTTGGTGCTCATGCTGTTGTGCGTGAGCGCCGAATCCGTAGCACCTACCCGATAACCGTTGCGGCGTAGTCGAAGCCCCAACTCAACGGCATACGCATGCCACGCCAGGTCTGGGTCTTCGGTGAGGGGGTACTCCAGCAGGGTGTCGCGACGGATCATGAACAGCACCTCGTCGACGCTATCCACCTCGATCGGCACGACCGCCGCGTCACCGTTCAAGCGAACACGGTCTCGGATACGACCGACTGCTCGGTCTGCGTGAGTCACCCCACTCGCCCCGAGCAGACCCCAACGTGGTCCACCGTCCGAAGGGCTTTCGAGGAGCGCACGCGCTGCTTCGGCCAACCTGTCCAGCGAGTGCAGGTACACGTCTTGATGGACGAGGACGACGACCTCGTTGTGCGCTCGGCGAGCGCCAGCGTTAAGGGCGGCCCCAGCCGAGACGTATCGATGCTCGCGATTGTCCATGGGGATGTACTCGACATCGACTGTTCCGCTGTATTCCCCGAGTGATCGATCCAGACAGTGGCGACGGACCGCGATGTCGTTGTAGACACAAACCAACGAAAGACTCGGGTTTCCAGCGCTCGGCGTGCCGTCGGTCGCTTGGCGCACGATCAACGGTCCTCAGGCAAGCCCGTGCCGTCCGCCTCGGACAGCACACCGTCTCGCTCGATGTAGAGGCTTCCGGTCCGGGGGCACCGAAATTCTCCACCACCCGCGGGGTGCAATGGCACGCCCGCGCGGCCTACCCATCTGATCCGCCGCGCCGGAACACCTGCAACCAACGCAAAATCGGGGACATCCTTGGTGACCACCGCGCCCGCAGCTACCACTGCCCACCGACCGATTGTCACGGGGGCGATGCACACTGCCCGAGCGCCGACTGCCGCTCCATAGCGGACGGTCACGCCGACTGCATCCCAGTCGTGGGAGCTTTTCAGCAGCCCTGCCGGGGTGACAGCCCGTGGGAACTGGTCGTTGGTGAACACCACCGCTGGGCCGATGAACGCACCGTCCTCGACCACAGCGGGTTCATAGACGAGTGCATGGTTCTGCACCTTGCAGTCGTCACCCATTCGGACACCCGGTCCGATGTAGGCACCGCGACCGATAATGCAGCGATCGCCGATCACAGCATCCTCACGCACCTGCGCCAAGTGCCAGATGCGGGTGCTCAATCCGAGGGTGGCACGGGAATCGACATCTGCCGATTCGGCGATCAGCGGTGCGTTCGGCTCGCTAGATTCGACTGCAGTTGCGGACATTCACAGCTCCTCGTCCAAGGCGTACATCGATGCTAAGCGGGGGTGGGCACAGGTGGAGACGGTTTTGCAGGAACCCGCTGCGCCTGTGCCGGGTTCGAACCGCGAACGGGCGAGTGCACCCGGGTGGACCACGCTTCCGGCGATGGTTCTCGCCCTCACCACGCTGGTGCTCACCGTCCCTCGCCTGCTCGACACCGACACGGCGTACGGCGTGTTCCTCGCGGCACTCGCGCCATTCGGCGTAGTCACTGCGCTGCTTACCCTGGCCGCGACTGCGCCGCTGGTTCGACGCGCCGGGTACGCCGGGAACGCGGCGCAGGCAATCTGTCTGGCAGCCGGGGCGATGCTTGCTCTGCATCTGGCCTGGCTGGCACCGCTCTACATCGGACAACGTGCTCAGGGTGTCGGCACCGGACGGATCGTGCTGATGACACAGAATTTCGAGACGGGCAACGCTGCAGCTTTGGAGCGCACTGTGCGGGCGCAGGTCGTCGACATTCTCGTCATATGCGACACCGGATCCTCCCAGCGGGCAGCCGCGACACGCTTGGCCGATCGAGCCGGCCTGCGTTACCAGGTCACCGATGGCGGCTCGGCCGTCTTCTCCCGCTTCCCGATCGTTG
Organism: Calidifontibacter indicus; assembly: GCF_003386865.1. Taxonomy (NCBI): domain Bacteria; kingdom Bacillati; phylum Actinomycetota; class Actinomycetes; order Micrococcales; family Dermacoccaceae; genus Calidifontibacter; species Calidifontibacter indicus. The sequence continues at coordinate 2,811,762 of NZ_QTUA01000001.1, forward strand.
AAACCACTCGCATCTCCGCCGGAGGTAGTTCCCGGACCGTTCTGGTTCGCGACACTCCCATCGGAGATCTGACCGTGTACGCACTTCACCCCACGCCTGGGTACAACGCGTCAAAATGGGGCGCGGACTACCGCCAGATCAACGCAGTCATCGGGGCCGCGCCTGCGCGGAACTCGATCATCGCCGGCGACCTGAACGCCACTGCCGACAACGCCCCGCTACGCCGACTCATCTCCAACGGCTATGCCGACGCAGCGACGCAGGTCAGGTCAGGGCTGCAGTTCACGTGGCCCGCGGACAACCGGTCCGTCGCCGGCCTGCGCGTCCCGCCGGTCTTCACACTCGACCACGTGCTGACGTCCAAGGACCTGGCCGTGACGCAGCTGCGAACCATCAGTCTGGCTGGCGCCGATCACCGCGGCCTGGTCACCACGATTGGTCGGCGGAATCCGTGAAACGTGGGCGCAACAGCATGCGTTGAGGGACAATTCCTTGAAGGCACTGGGGGGATCAATGGTCAGCGTCGTCATTGCCGCGCACGAAGAAGAAGCCGTCATCGGGCAGTGCCTGCGGGCACTGCTGGAGCAGCGCCATGTCCATCCTCTTGAGATCGTGGTCTGTGCGAACGGCTGTGCTGATCGGACCGCAGCAGTGGCTCGCAGTTACGGGGTCAAGGTCCTTGATCTGCCCGAACCCGGCAAGACCGGCGCGCTCAACGCAGCAGAGGATGCCGTCTCCACCTTCCCTCGGATCTATCTGGACGCTGACATCGTGCTGGCTCCGGATGCCGTCAATCGGCTGGTGGGATCATTGAACGACTCACCCGGGGGCATCGTTGCAGTGCCGTCCAGGCGGATCGACACCCGCGGGCGGCCAATCCTCGTGCGGTCGTACTTCGCAGTGAACTCCCGGCTTCCGATCTTTCGAGATGCGTTGTTCGGGCGCGGGACGATCTGTCTGTCTGCCCCCGCACGGGCCCGGTTCGACCGCTTTCCGACTGTGATCGCGGACGACCTCTTTCTCGACTCCCTCTTCACAGCGTCCGAGCGCGTGGTGGTGCCCGAAGTCGAAGTGCTCATCGCAGCACCACACAGCACCAAGGAGCTGCTGAACAGACTGGTGCGGGTGCGCCGAGGAAACTCCGAGTTACGTGCCAACGCAGAATTCGCCGGTAGCTCGCTGCGCGCGACCGACCGTTGGGCCTGGTGGAGGTCTGTCGTGCGCCCGAACCCAGAACTTGCCCCGGCCGCAGTCCCCTATGTCGTGATCACCATGTTGGCAGCTGTGCTGGCCCGGCGAAACTCCATCGACTGGGGTCGCGATGGGAGCACCAGGAGCAGCGCGGGGGCGAGGGTGTGAACGTCCATCTGTGCTTCCACGGGATCGGCCGGTGCGCGCGCGAGCGCGAACCCGGAGAGTCCGGCTATTGGGTAGCCCGCGACGAGTTCCTGCGCATCCTGGACGACGTCGCGAGCCACGGCGGAGTCGCGCTGAGCTTCGACGACGGGAATCGCTCGGACGTCGACGTGGCGCTCCCCGCGCTCAAGGAGCGCGGCCTGACCGCAACCTTCTTCCCACTAGCGGGCCGTCTCCTCGACCCGCTGAGCCTTGCGTCGGATGACCTTCGCCTACTGCGTGACGAGGGGATGACCATCGGCAATCACGGGTGGGACCACGTCCCATGGCGCCGGCTGAGCCCGGCAGACGCTCACCGGGAGTTCGTCGAGTCACGCAACGTCCTGGAGGAAGCGGCCGGTGCACCCATCACCACGGTTGCCTTGCCGCTCGGTCAGTACGACCGTCGTACGCTGAAACGTCTACGTCACGAGGGTTACCGCACGGTCTACAGCAGCGACCGACACCCGGCTCGCGACCGGGCGTGGCTGAGCGCGCGCTACAGCGTGGGAGCCGGCGACGACGTCGGCTCGGTGCGGCGGATTCTGACGAATCACGCCGGCGCGCGCGAGATGCGCAACGTCATCTCATCTTCGGTCAAGCGAATGCGCTGACCAACTCCCCTATTGTTGCGGCACGCAATTTCCGTTGTACTGGAATTGTTGTGGTGCACAATTGATCGCGTCCTGACACAGTTCTAGATCACATAGCAGATCTCCGATAGTTTTGCCTGGTTTTTACCATTTGTTCGACCCGCGAATTTGGTTGAACGCGTGTTCACCGGCACACTCTCAAGGGCCCCCTCCCGACGGAAATGTGTTATGATCCAGAACTACGCCCCTCCCCCGACCAAATCCCGATCAAGTCGACGGCTCGCGCTTCCCCTGGCAGCGGCTGTCGGTGTTCTCGGATTCGCAGCCGTTCAGACTCTGTCGGGCGGGTCCGCAGGCGCCGCCACGGCTGTCGCGCCGATCGGCATGTTCCCCGACAACCTCGCACCGAGCATCGTCGCCGACACCGACCGTGTCCCCGTCGAACTCGGCGTGAAGTTCACCCCGCGGCAGTCCGGTGCGCTGACGGCCGTGCAGTACTACCAGAGTGCTCAGGCAACCGGCGTGAACCGCGCCACCGTGTGGTCCTCCACCGGAAAGGCGATCGCCCAGGTCACCTTCCCCGTCACAACCAAGACCGGCTGGCGAACCATTCCACTCAGCACGCCCGTGAAGCTCACCGCCGGCCAGACCTATGTGGCGTCGTACTTCGCACCGAAGGGTGGATACCCGACGATCGAGAACAACCTCACGACCACGAAGACGGTTGCGGGGTTCCAACTGCCGGCAGGTGCCGGTGTCTACAGGTACGCCCCGACCGGTGGGTTCCCCATATCGACCTACAAGGGCACGAACTACCTGGTTGACGTGGTGTACTCGCCGTCGACGACCTCGGCCGCGACGACGGGCACGAGCACGGTGAGGCCATCGACCACGACGACCGCTACTGCGAAGCCGACCACGACCTCGACCACCACGGTGCAGCCCACCGCGTCGTCGACAACCACGGTGAAGCCGACCACCACGACGACGACCACGACCGCTGCGAAGCCCACGGCGAGCCCGACGACGCCAGTCGGTGCAGCCCAGTGCGTCGGCGCTGCCAACACGCCGGGTGGCGCTGACCCGTGGGGTGGCTGCTGGCCCGGACCTCAGAACACCGGCTACCCGCATGGATTGCCCGGCGACACCCGCAAGCCGGTTACCCTGACCGCCTACACCGGTCCCACGACCATTCGCAACTGCGGGGTCGTCATCGACTCCAAGGTCGTGAACGAGACGATCATCATCGAGGCGGGAAACGGAACCAAGTCGAAGGCGACGCCCTGCGTGACGATCCGTAACTCGCTTGTCAAGGGGGTCATCTACTCCGAGAAGTCAACCTACGGCCCCACACTTATCGAGGACACCGAGGTTGCGCCCCCGGAACTTCCGTGGTGGGAGAACATCGGCCGCGCCAACGTGTTCGCGTATCGGGTGAACTCGCACGGCGGCCAAGGCGTCATCAAGTGCGACACGAACTGCGAGGCAAAGGACAACTGGGTTCACGGGATGAACCTTGGTGGGCAGTACCACTACAACGCATTTGGTGGGAACGGCACCGACAACTTCCGCATTGATCACAACTACGCGACCTGCGGCGATTGGTCGGCGACGTCCAACCCGGGTGGTGACGCGGGATGCTCGGCTGTCATCGGCTTCTACGGTGACTTCGGGCCGATTCAGAACATCACGATCAACCGCAACTATCTCGCCTCAACGTTCGATGTGTCGTCGGCGGGCATCAACCGCCAGGCGGGATACTGTCTCAATCCTGGCCACTACCCCGGAAAGCCTTATCCGGACACTCGCAATCTCACGGTGACCGACAACGTGTTCGCCCGAGGCGGAAGCGGCAAGTGCGGCGTCTTCGGCCCGACGAACAGCCTCAACAAGGTCGGCGTCCCGAACGGGAACGTCTGGACCAACAACACCTACAACGACGGTCAGGTCATCTCCCGAGTCGAGCAGTGACCGACCCAGCGAGCGATCCGTACCGCCGTTGATTGGTCGACAGCGGAACCCCCGGAGCCACTGTGCCCGGGGGTTCCGCTGTGTCATATTCGCCGAGTCCTGCTTCCGCCCCGAGCGCCTCGGGCCGCCGCGGCAACCCATTCGGGCCCACGAGCTCCGAAAAGGAGCCCGGGGGTGACCAGCGCGCGTAGCGCCAGTACCGTGCCGGCACGACCCGTCACTATCCGGATCGTCTCCCGCGTGACAGTAAGCACCCAGAACGCGCAACCGGCAGGTCGTCCACGTCTCATTGCCACCAGCCGAACGCGGTTGCAGAGCAAAAGTGCACGGAGACCGGGATGCGTTCCGGACGGACCTTCCAAGTGGACAGCTCGCGCTGTTGGCACGAACCTCGTCCGTAAGCCCGCGTCACGGACCCGAAGTCCAAAATCCGTCTCCTCGGAGAAAAGGAACCACGAAGGATCCCACTCTCCGACTTCAGCCCAGCAGCGCGTGCTGATGAGCTGGGTCGAACCTTCTGCCCAGTCGACATCGCGCACCGACTCGTAGTCGACCGCGGAGCTCACCACTTCACCGAACACTGCGCTCCGCCCGGCTCGGGTGGCGCCAGCCAGCGCTTCGCCAAGGCCTCGCAAGAGTGTCGGCTCCCGACGCATCGACCAGATCAACCGACCGGCTCCGTCGGTGAGCTGCGGCACAGCGACCCCTACCCCCTGACCGTCGAGGGCATCCATGAGGGCAACGCCGCAGCCCGCCGCCAGTCGCACATCTGGATTCAGCACGAGCACCGCGTCGTGGCGTGCGGCTGCGGCGACTCCTGCGTTGATGCCGGCGGAGTAGCCAAGGTTTCCGCCTGTCTCAACCACGGTCACTGCCGGGAACAGCGCGCGGGCACAGTCGATGGTTCCATCGGAGGATCCGTTGTCAGCGATGACGAGCTCCCACTCAAGACCCGCCAAACCGTCCGGCAGAGAAGCGATCAGTTCTTCTAGCAGCGGGGCGCTGTTGAACGTGACCACGACAACCGCGACGCGCCGCATCACACCACCGCTGAGCTCGGTCCCGGCCACGGGAGTCAGCGTCGCAGGTTTCCAGCCCGTTCGCGCCGATTTTCCGACTTCTTTCGAATGCCATGTGCACGGACGCGCCTCCTGACATGCTCGGTTCTGTGTCCAGCGTCGACCACGTGATCCTCACCCGTTTCAACCTGCCGACCGCCGGAGTCGAAAGCTTGGTCCGTGCACGCGAGGGTTGGCTGCGCGAGCGGACGGAGCTGTTCGATCGGTATTGCGCGCCATCGGTTGCGGCCCAGGAGGGTGCGCGCGTGACCTGGATCGTGTACCTCGATCCGGCAAGCCCGCAATGGCTCCTCGATCGGATGAAGACACATGCCGACAGCGGCTTGCTCCACCCCATCCTGCGCGAGAAGGTCGGCCTTCGCGAGCTGCGGGAGGATCTCGCCTCCGTCGTGACCAACCGCGGAGAAGTGCTGCTTACGACGAACCTCGACAATGACGATGGTCTAGCCGTCGACTTCTGCAGCCGATTGACTGCCGTCACGACGGAGCACCCGCGAGCCGCCGTCTATGTGACCAACGGGCTCGTTCTGGCCGGGGACTCACTGTTCCGGATCCGTGATCGCCGCAATGCCTTCTGCTCGGTGCGGGAGTCCTGGGACTCTCCGGTGACCAGCTGGTCGGAGTACCACAACGAGTTGCACAGGGTGATGCCGACGATCGAACTCGGCGGGGCACCTGGCTGGTTGCAAGTCGTCCACGGCAACAACGTGAGCAATCGGATACGGGGGGTGATGGTTTCCCCTGCCGCATATCGCGCTGCTTTCGCCGTACGGCTCGACGTGCCGACACCGAACCGCAAGGCCCTGCTGATCGATCGTGCATTGAAGTCTCCGCTGCGGGTGGGGCGAGACAGAGGGCGGGCAGTTGCTCGCAGCGCAGCGCTCCGCGTTCTTGGGAAGGAACGCTACGGTGCGTCGAAGGCCGCACTACACGCGGCCAGATCCCGGCTCCGCCATCGCTCCACCGCCTGAGGACGGGACAACTGGAGACAATTCGGGGATCGGCAGACCCGCCGCTTGGCCGTCGCACCCTCCTATAACCCGGGTCGCACTCTCGACACGATGTAGACAACCAACCATTCCGAGAAGCAGAAACAGTGTTCCCATCGTCATCGGGAAGGCAAAGGCATCAAACATGAACAAGCATACGAATCCGGCCAGCACGGCCGCCAGCAGTGACATTGCCAGGTCTCGACCTTCCGGATCGCACCTCCTCCGGACACCTGCCGCAACGACGACGGCAGTGACTCCTAGCATGAGAAAAGCGACCGCGCCGACCACGCCGACCGTAACCAAGAGCACCAGATATTGATTGTCAAATATCCAATACTTTGGCAGGAACGTACCCAAGCCTCGCCCAAACCAGGGATTCACCCGAATGAATTCCGCCGCCACCCCATAGCTATCCGTACGGGACTGGATACTCGGGTCGTTCTGTGCTCCTGTGAAGAGCTCTGTGACCGAGGTTACGAAGTGTGGCGTCGCGACCATCATGAACATGACCCCCAGGGCGATGAAACCCAGCATCGCAAATCGACGTCGCTGTGGCCATCCGATCATGCAGACGACAAGCGCGATCGCACAGCCCAAGTAGGCTGATCGGGACGACGTCAGCGGAATCACTGCGCTGAGTGCCACCGCCGGAGCGAAGCGCAACCACTTTGACCGTTCGACGTGGAAGAACGCGACATGCCAAGTGAGGGGAAACAACATCGCAAGGATCACACCGTACTCAATTGGATGGGTCGCAGTGCCAGCGGGGCGTGGAAAACCACTTCGCGATCCGAGCCCGAAAGTTGGACCTCCACTGAGCCCGGGAATCGCGATCTCATCCACCCATAGTCTGCGCGTGATGATCTGGACCAAGCCCAGTACCGCGATGGCTCCACCACACAGTGCGAGTCGCCAGACGAGCAACTCCAATCGGCTGCGGGCGTCGACGGCGTCCTGAGTCAGCAAGAACGCACCCGCCCACGAGAGCAACGTGAGAATCGCAACGTCTGCGGGACTGCGCTCATCCCCCAGCAATGGCCTCGACATTGCGTGCACGTAGGAAATGCCCGCACTGAAAAGGAACACGAAGACTGCAATTCTGACCGGGCGCCGACGGTTAAGCGCTGCAGGTCGCGGCCTGAAGTGCAGCAAGACCCAAAAAAACAAGCTGACAAGACCGACCAACATCGACGGGGCGCCAGCGCTTCCAAGGGAGTCGATGGTGAGCCTCGCGGGTATAAGCAACAGCATAGTAATGTAGAGCGTGATCCACGCCACCGCGTCCGCGTCCCTGATGGCCCGCCGCACTCCGATCGTCACGACGATCCGGCCACTACCTGCTCGCCCACGGTCCTCTCATCGTCAACTTGCCGCGCTCCCCCTCGACGAGTCCGCCGGCTCGATGTCGACCGAACGGCCGAGCTGTCGCCGACACCCTCCGGTGAGTTCCCGAGCGTCGAATCGGCATCCGGCAGTCGATCGATTGGTTCATGATCATCTGGACCCGGATCGGCGGGCCCCTTGCCTGCACGCCTTTCCTTCCTACCCTGCAGGAAGGTGTCCGCAGCAAGTGTCGCCATGATTGTTCCAATCACGCCGAGAATGAAGGCGACGACCATCAGGCGACGCGTGGCTGAAATATTCTTTTTGGCAACCGCATCAACTCCGAGCGTAGTTGACCACATGTAGGAATCACTGCGCGCCTGCACCTGTCGTTGTAACAGCTTCAGTTGCTTCGGGAGTTCCGCCACCAGATGCTTGAGTACCGCGATGGCAGCCTCGGGCGACGCGTCTTCCACCGATACAGCAATGACAGGGCCGATGATCGTGTCGTCTCGGCGAACGGTGAATTGCGCCGTCGGCGAGATCTTTGCCACCGCCTCGTGGGCTGGAGTGCTGACAAAATAGGCGACCACAATGCTCGCCGGTTGTTCCAAGCCGTCGAGTTGGAGCAGTGGATTTCCGCCCTTGCCGACCGCGACCTTGGATGGCAGCATGAGCACCGATCCATGAACTTCGTACTTCGGCGGGCTGGCGGCCTGCGCGCCGAAGACCAGCCCCACCGTGATGGCGAGGCCTAGAAGGAAGATGTACCACCTTCGAACTAGTGCACGAACTACGTCAACAACCACGGATTTCTCCTTCGGCGGGGTCCCCACTGCCCACGTCTCGTACTGTAGCTCTCGGAGGCGATGCTGTTGACCGTTTGGGAGATCGTGCGCATGCTGCGCCGACGCTGGCTGGTAGTCCTCGTCGGCGTGGCCGTGACAGCAGCGCTCGCGAGAGGGCCACTCCGCAGCGATTCTGTGGTCTACAGCAGGACCGAGCTTGTGTTCTTGGCGCCCAGCAGCTCAATCAACCCGAACGCGATCCGAACGAGATCCAGTTCGGTCATCATGGCGGCCGGTGTGGTCGCACGCCGCGTGAATGGGCCCGCTCCGCCCCCGAAATTGGCCTCACCGGACGCGACGCTCGTCGGTCTGGGGACGCGTGACGGATGGTGGCTTCGCCTACCCGACACCGGAGGACAGTGGCGGCCGAACTTCACATCGCAACTCCTGATCCTCGAAGTGGTTGCCCCGACGTCGCATGCCGTGAAACTCCGCCAGGAGGCGCTGGTAACGCGGATTCGCACCGAACTGACGAGTCTGGAGGACAGCTTCGGTGTCTCCGGCGTCAACCGCATATCTGTCATCGAAGCTCCCGACGACGCTGTCACATATCCCGTCACAGGCGATCGTCACCGGACCCTTGCCGTGCTCGCGCTCCTCGGCGGCAGCGCGACCTTGTGTGCTGTCGTGGTCACGGAAAACATCATGATCCGCACCACCTCGAAACGCAGAGCCGTGCACAGGTCCGTTCAAGCGAGAACTTAGACCGCGCCCGCTCATTCCGGAATGTGCTGGTCCACGAACTCAGCGAGGGCGCCAACTGTTTCGAAGATATCCTCGCCGAACTCCGAGTCTTCGACAAGAATCCCGAAATGGTCCTCCAGAGCTGCTACCAAGGCGACCACACCAAGCGAGTCGAGCTCCGGCATGGCGCCGAACATTATGGTTTGGGCGGTCAACTCACTGGGGTGAACATCCAGCTCAAGGGCTTGCACGACGACGTCTCGCACGGCGTCGAGAGTCGAGGCTGATGGGTGGTTCATTGGTGCTCCGTTCGTGAATCAGGCAAGGATCTCGGCGGGCGCCGGATGACCGAGGAAAGCAGTAGGGCTGGCCGTGAGCCCATAGGCGCCGGCTTGGAATATTGCGATCATGTCGCCAATTCTCGCCTCTGGGATCGTCACATCGTTACCAAGCATGTCGAGTGGGGTGCACAGGCAGCCGACGACGGTCGCCTTCTCCGCCCCCGCAAGCGAATCCGTGTCGAGGCGGTCGGCGACCACAAGTGGGTAGTTTCGGCGAATCGCCTGACCGAAGTTACCCGATGCCGCAAGCTGATGATGCATACCCCCATCGACGACCACATATTTTCGACCCCGTGACCACTTCACGTCGACCACTCGAGTCACGTAGACGCCGCACTCGCCAACGATATAGCGACCGAGTTCGATCACCGGGACCGCTTCCGGGAAGCGTTCGGCAATGGACCCGTCGACCAAGGCGGTGAGCGCTTCGCCGACGACGTTGAGATCCAAGGGACGGTCGCGCTCGACGTACGGAATTCCGAAGCCGCCGCCCAAGTTCAGATATCGCACTGGCTGAGGGAGCGCGTCAGCAAATCCCGCGAGCAGTTCCACTGTGCTCCGTTGTGCCGCGGCAATGACCTCAGCGTGCAGGTTCTGCGAACCGGCGAACACATGGAAGCCAATCACATCGACGCCGGAGGTCGAGAACTCCGAGAGCAAATCGCCGACGATCTCAGAGTCGACTCCGAACTGCTGGGGTCCTCCTCCCATCCGCATCCCCGAGCCCTTGACGGCAAAGTCTGGGTTCACCCGGAGAGCAACAGCCGGGATCAACCCGAGTTCGTCCCCAGCCGCAATGACGCGAATCATCTCTGTCCGGGATTCGACCTCGATGAGCACGCCCGCTGCGACAGCCTGCCGCACCTCGGCTTCGGTTTTTCCAGGGCCCGCGAAACTTATGCGTCCGGGTTTCACGACCGTATCGAGTGCGGTTCGAAGCTCAAGCCCACTCGCAACATCGAGCCGATCGACGAGGCGCGCAACATGCTGCACGACCGCAGGCATCGGGTTGGCCTTCATCGCGTAACTGAGCTGCACGGTGGGCGGAAGCGTGGCCCGGAGCAACGTAAGTCGGGCGTCGAGGAGCCCTCGGTCGTAGGCGAAGAACGGAGTCGTTCCGACCCGTGCGGCCAGCCGGTCGAGCGGCATACCCCCGACTCGGAGCTGTCCGT